>JBAQCQ010000041.1:0-44690 GCA_049294275.1 Bacteroidales bacterium | reverse complement strand
GCCCGGACCGACGGCCCAGAAGAAGTCATCAACCCAATAGGAGTCATTTGTGCAACCAATGTAACCGATGGCCCCCTTGCCGGCTGCGTTAACCATTGATGTTCCGAAACAGGGCGTGACATTGATCTGCGCTGTACGGCAGGCATTGGCAATGATCAGGGGGTATTCATCAGTGTTGGTGAGGTCAGTGACCATAGATGCCCTGAACTGAGGGTCACTGAATCCCGCTGCCTCACCGTGCCCGGTGTAGTTGAGAATGGCCAGTCCCTTGTTGAAGAGCAGCTTCAGCGAGTCATCCTTCAGTTGAGCTTCCGGGTAGAGCCATCTGAACGCTTTCAGTGACGTGTCCCCTGACAGGTAGTTACTGTAAACGTAGTTCACCTGGCTATTCATGTAGATTTCAAATCCCGGTGCATTTCCTGCCGTGGCAACTGCTCCTGACCAGAAATCATCGGCCGGCAGGTAATTCCATTTCTCATAGTCAATAATCTTCTTTACCATACCCTTCAGCTGGGTTGTGTCAGATACGGGAAGCCGACCAATGAACAGCTCCGGGATATAGTCGCCCTCGCCGTCAAACTCTCCGTAATACATATCTGAAACATTGGTAGTCACTCTCGCTGTAGGAATAATTGCCGGATCTCCGGCAATGAGCAGATACTGGACCGGGTTGCCTGCAGCGACAGAGTTCAGATATACTGCAGTGATCCTCTTTTTCAGGTCATGATAAACCGTATCGGCCGGTCCGGGTTTCCTGCAGATCAGTGTGGTCCGGATTCCCTTCAGCATTTTCCACTTTAACAGGGGAGCCAGGTGGCCGGTAAACGCAGAATCTGTCACAATTATCATCTGGATCGGATTTTCGGAATAACCCGGGACATATGCGTCGGAGGCATATCCTCCCTTTTCGTTCTTTGTCGGATCTTCCTCATCCCCTTTTGACATCGACGGATCAAACCTGATATCCATCTCCATCGCGGTAATAAGATCGATATAACCGCCCCTGGGATCGTAGAAGGCGGGATAAACCGCAATATTTGCGAGCCTTCTTCCTCTGTGAATACCCTCATAACTGATCACCACTGTATCATGGCTGATTATACCCCTGCTCGCATAGGTCTTTTTATCCTTGAAGACTACCTTCTCATCCTGGGGTTCGTTCTTGGTCCTGGCAGGCTGGGCAGGAAAGAGCTCGGCATCACCTGCTCCCTGCTCGGATAATCTTATCCTCCTGGATGAGATGCCGGAGAGAGATACCGCGATGTCCATGCCTTCAGGCACTTCGACCAGCCGACTGTAAACCGGCAGTTCCGGCATCCCTGTCACTGAGGTTTGATGGTGCCCGGGAATGATCATCCGCAGGTATCTGCCTGACGGATCCGTGATTTGTCTGAACCGTGGGTCACCGCTACGGTAGGAGAGGTCCGGGACCGGACGCGCCGGCTTTGCTCCGGTTCTGTCGCCGGAAGCTCTCCCATCATGGACCTGCGCATTTGCAGCATGCCCGCCAGACAGTAATAAAAAACCTGCCAGCAGTACAATCGCTTTGTGAGTTACCCTCATAACCTCTAAAGTCGTAGCCAAGATAATTAAAATATGTCTCAAACCGGATGCCAAACCGGGGTGCCGGTTCAATTCAATTTGAATTTGTATCTTTAACCTTTAATTCAGGGAAATTGTTCAGGGAATGAAGAAGTGTTTTCTGCTAATTATATTACTGTTAATTAATTATTTAACAGCGAATTCGCAGATCAACAGACGGGGCACGCCCATTATCAGCTGGTTTGACGCCGCCGAGACCCCCGGTAATCTCCGCAACCTGAGTATCACAATGGATAAACGCGGAGTGATGTATTTCGGAAACGAGTCATCAGGAATTGTCACCTATGACGGAACCGCCTGGGGATTGATCCCGATGCTAACTCCACAGAAAGTGCACGCCCTGGCAACAGATCCAAGAGGAGTGGTTTTCGCAGGAGGCGAGACAGACTTTGGCTTCCTCCAGCCTGACCAGACAGGCAGGCTGGCATACTTTTCCCTTGCCGGCAGGGTGGCGGATTCAACAGAAGAAAGGGAAATCGGACCGGTTCTGTCCATCGTTGCAGACAGCAACAGGGTTCTGTTCTCCGATGGCAGGAGGCTTTACCTGCTCTACACCGACAGGGATTCCGTTTCAGTGACGGACATGGAACGGGAGTACGGTCTGAATAACGTCAGCAGGATGCTGAATCTCAGCACCATGATCGTACTTGCAGATGACAGGGAGGGACTATTTGAATACAGGGATGGGAAAATAACCCGTCTGCCGGGAGGTGAAAAGATAATGAGGGTAAAGTTTACCGGGCTGCTGCGTCACGATAATGATAACATCCTGGTGGCCATTGAACAGGGAGGACTTGTGCTTTTAAACCACCGAACCGGAGTTCTCAACACGCAGTACCTGTCAAGGTCTGACAACAACAGGCTCAGAAAAGGCCGCCTGACTTCTGTTTCAATTTTGCCGGGAGGGTTGATTGCGGTCGGATTATCCGACAAGGGAGGACTCTATATCTTCAGTCATGAAGGCAGACTCCTTCAGTACATTTCTGACGAGACGACCGATATAAGGGAGTCATCGGTGACGTCCGTTTATTGTGATTATGCATCAAATTCCCAGCTCTGGTTCTGCACCGGGGGCTACATAAACAGGGCTTACATTTCTCTGCCGGCATACGAGTACGGAAGCGCATCAGGTATTGCCTCCATCATTTCAGGCATTACATCTTTTGAAGACTCGGTCTTCGTCAGTACTGATGACGGCCTGTATAAAAGGGGAGTTGGCAAGTCCGGCGTTATCCGGTTCAGAAAGATGGAAGAGCCCACAGCAATTATTAATGGCATCCTTGGCGCACATCTCCCTGAAGGAAACGTTCTGCTCGCAGCTGCTTCTGACGGACTGTGGCAGGCAGATAATGACGGAAATATCACGCATCTTCTGGACAATATGCACCTTACAGCCATAGGATCAGCAGGAAATGTGCCGTCAATTCTGCTGGCCGGCTCCGATGACGGATTGTTGAGAACCTTAAAGTATGCTGATGAGGAATGGAGAGTGATCAATACAAGCGGCAGGGGAGAACTGAAAGGAAAGGTTAAGGCAATAGAGAGTTCTGACGGGAACAACTGGTGGATACTCACGACTTTGCCATCATCACTGGTCAGGATGCAATGCGATGCATCCGACACGGCGTTTATCAAATATGATAAAGAACGCGGATTTGACTGCGACACCCTTAACAACATTTACACAGTCGATGGCAGGCTGTATGTCTGTTCCGGAAGAGGTCTATGGCGATATAACAGTGCCAGCGACAATTTCGAAAGGGACCATGACCTGATTGGAACTACCTTTGACGAGATATCTGTAAGCAGTCTCTTCAAGACTCCTGAGGGTGATATTTTCATCACAGGAAATGATAACCGGAATTTTGACGCTCTTGTGACCACAACCCGGCTGGGCCACGTTGTGTTCAGGAGACAGTTCGATTTTCTTCCTGACAATCCCACAACAGGTATTTCATTCATCGACGGGAATATCTGGATTACCAAGGGCCAGAATATTTTTATTATTGACAAATCGAAACTGGGATTCAGCTACGGAACCTTCAGCACATTCTTTACCCGCATTGTCTCGGGAGATGGAAACGTACTTATGGATGGCTCATTTTATAGCCTTTCACCTGGGGGTACCAGGATACCTGCATCTGTTCAGCCCTCCGGGACAGAAGTGTCACTGAGCCACCGGAAGAACAATATTTCCTTCAGGTGGACCACTACCTCATATGTTGCTGAAAACAAGACTGAATACCGTCACAGACTTGATGGTTTCGACACAGACTGGTCACGGTGGGAGAGAAGAACTTACAGGGACTATACGAACCTCCCTTCAGGCAGGTATGTTTTCAGGCTGAAGGCAAAGACAATTACAGGGCTGGAGAGCGAGGAAATTACCTACAACTTCTCAGTAAGAAGACCGTGGTACACATCGCTTATCGCTATGGTGCTTTACTTCATTGTGGCAGCCGGTGTAATCTTCTATTCATTGAAATACTATCTCGGCAGGATAAAGGCCAGACACCGGAGGCTGGAAGGTCTTATGAAGCAGCGTACTGAGGCTACCGGCAAGGCAAGGGAAGAGATAGCATCTCTTGAGAAGTATGCAGGTCAGGTGCAGCAGGCGCTATTGCCTTCCGAAAAGATCCTTGTATCTGCCCTTCGCAACAGTTTCATTCTCAATAAGCCGAAAAACCTGGTAAGCGGCGATTTCTACTGGATGACTCGAAAGGAGGATAAGTTTTTCATTGCAGTGGGCGACTGTACCGGGCATGGGGTGAATTCGGCCCTGACCACACTGATGGCACTCTCCTTCCTGGATGAGATAGGCAGCAGGCCGGTTTCGCTTAAAACCTCTTTTATCATCAGCGAATTCCAGAGGAAAATGATCAATGCCCAGAAGAAAGCCGGTGACCCTGAAGAGATGGGTGTATCAATCAGAATTGCCCTTCTTGCCATAGACCGCATTAACGGTTCAGTTGAGTTTTCAGGCGCCGGCTCCCAGTGCTACAGAGTGAGGGAGATGAGTGATGAAGAGGCAGTAAAGTGGAAGAGCATTGAAATGGATGATAGCACAGTCATCCTGGCCGACGGCAAGTACATGCTTGAGACTATATACGGTGACAGGATACCTGACGGGGTGCAGCCAAAGGCCGGCCAGGCATACCTGCAATATGAGTGGAACCTGGAGAAGGATACGTCATACTATCTCTTTACAGACGGCTATGCTGACCAGTTTAACGGTGTCACAGGGAAGAAATTCATGAAGAAGAACTTCAGGAAACTGATACTTGACATGCAGAATTACCCGATGAGCAAGCAGAAAGAGATACTCGTGGAACGGCTCGGCAGCTGGATCGGTTCGGCTCCTCAAACGGACGATATCCTTGTCATCGGATTCAAAATTGAATAGTATTAACCGGATGTACTGAATTCATCAGTGAGACGGTAAAAGATCCCCTTTTCGCTTGCGTCGTAAACGATTATTCCGCACAGGATAAAGTCGCTGAGTATCTTTTCCGCTGTTTTTGCATTTATGCCGGCAAGGTCCCTGAATTCACTCACCGTGATCTTTTCGCCTCCTCTCAGGTGGTTCAGCAGCAAGTTCTCTTTTGCCTCAAACCTAAGAAGTAGTCCCCTGGCATTTCCGCTGCGGCGCCAGACCTGGAGTATGACCCTGTCAGCCATGAAGTTCTGGTCATGCTGCCTGAAATAAGCTTTCCACCGGCCATCTTCATCCTTTGCCTTCACGGGTATCCTGCTGCTTTTCGGCACATCAACCTCCAGGATGTTCTTGCCGTTAATCGTATGATTTCTTGTTGCCAGAGATACTTCAGGATCGCAGTAGAGCCTGGCCGCCGCATCGATCATATAGATTTCCTCGTCGGAGCTCACACCTGCCAGGGAGCCGTTGTCCCTGACACCTATGAGCAGTTTGCCCCCTTCGCTGTTGGAGAAGGCAGACAGCGTTCTGGCAATTTTGCGCGGGTCAGAGATGCAGTATTTGAAGTCAAGATTCATCCCTTCACCCTTTGCAATAAGGTTATGAATGTAGCGTGCCATACTGATCTTGATTATTTAACTGCCCGGAAGCCCCACCAAAATAAGACAAAATATTTGTATATTGGCTCAGTCACTTTTAATTCTTAAAACCTACTCTGATGAAACGAAGAAATTTCCTGAGGTCAGGCCTTGCCGGAGCAGCCGGCCTGGCAGTTCTAGACCGTAAGACACTTGCAGGCGAAATAAACAGGGGCAATGATGCAATAATATACAGGACACTTGGCAGGACAGGACTGAAAATACCTGTTGTCAGTTTCGGTGTGATGAGATCGGACAACAGTGCACTTGTCAAGGCAGGTTATGACGGAGGAATAACAATGTTTGACACGGCACACGGCTACATGAACGGAAGGAATGAGGAGATGCTTGGAAACTTTTTTACATCAGTGCCCCGGGACTCTTTTATCCTTGCCACAAAGGTAAAGCCGGCTGGTGTCGATTCGCGTACCGGGCTCCCCTCAAAGGAGACCACTGCCGCAGATTTCCTTGCCAGGTTTGACCTGAGTCTTCAAAGACTGAAAATGGAATATGTTGACATCCTCTACATGCATTCTGCTGACAGCGTGGAGATGGTAAGGCATAAGGAGATCGTAAATACCATGCTTGATCTCAAAAAGAGTGGCAGGGTCAGATTCATAGGTATATCCACTCATAAAAACGAACCACTTGTGATCAACACGATGGCTGAAGACGGTATCTGGGATGTCGTGCTCACCTCATACAATTTCAAGCAAACCTACCTCAGTGAGATGAACAGTGCCCTGGAGGCGGCGGGAAATGCCGGCATTGGAGTTGTTGCCATGAAGACGATGGCAGGGGGCTGGCTGGATAAGGAGAAGACCCGCGCCGTGAACCCTGGTGCCGCCCTGAAGTGGGTACTGTCTAACCGGAATGTAAATACCACGGTACCAGGTATCACGGCATTCGACCATCTGACTGCAGACCTGCGGGTGATGACTGACATTACCCTCACTTCTGCTGAAAAAGATGAGCTGATTGCAGGTGTTGCGTGTCAGGGGCTCTACTGCAACGCTTGCAGCAGCTGCCTGCCGGGCTGCAGAAATAACCTGCCGGTACCCGAGCTGATGAGGGCATATATGTACGCCTACGGCTACGGAAATCTCCGTATGGCATCGGAGCTTATCTCGGAAAACGATGTTAAGAGTGATCCGTGTGCAGGCTGTGATGAATGCAAGACAGTCTGTGTAAAGGGGTTCAACCTGAAGGAAAAGATATCCGACATTTCAAGGCTGGCAAGTGTTCCCCTTGATTTGCTGGCATAATACCAATCAATATGACCATCAGAGAACTGATTCTTTCAACTGCAATTATCATAGTCTCTTCAATGGCACTTAATGGCCAGCATCTCTTCCCTGACCTTAAGGGATACAAGACTGTGAGTGACTACCCCGTTTATACTCCGGATGACCTGTGGAACTATATCAACGGAGCAGCGGATGCCTACCTGGCTCTCGGTTTCATTGATCTCAACATCGCTGAATATACAAAGGGAAGGGAGTTAATCAAAGCCGAGATCTACAGGTTTGGTGATGACGCCGAAGCGTTCGGGATATACTCCATGGAGCGCTCACCGTCATACAGCTTCATACCTGTGGGAGTCCAGGGATATCGCGATGAGGGATTTTTGCACTTTTACAAGGGATTCTACTACGTCAAGATAATGACTCACTCAAAGTCACGCAAGGCTGGTGCACGGATGGAAGAACTGGCGAAACTGATTGATGACCGTCTGGAAGGAACCGGGAAGTTTCCCGCGCTGCTTGACCTTTTTCCTCCCGAGGGGCGCCTCGTGAACGAGGAGACATACCTGCTTGAGGCCGTCCTGGGGCATGAGTATCTCAGGAACGCCTTCAGGGCATCCTATAAGGTCGGTGAAGAGGGATTTGACATCTATCTTTTCCGCTGCAGTGACAGTGATGAGGCAGCGGCAATTGCTTCAAAGCTGGCAGGTGATTCTTTCATGCCTGGAGATGAGGTCTTCAAGTATGCTTTTGAGGACGGGTTCAACGGTGTGCTGCACATGGCCAGGCAGGGGGCCAGGCTGATTGTTGTCAGCGGACTGGGGTTTGAAAACACAGCTCTTGCCGAGCGGTACATAACACGGATGCTAGGGCGCTGAGCTTCATAATATCGAAAAAAAAGGTGCCTTGTGTGAGGCACCTTTTTTAATATCTGTAAAATGAGTTTACTTCAGCTGGAAGCTTATCGGAACACTGTACCAGACGTTGACGGGTTTTCCACCCTGTTTGCCCGGTTTCCACAGCGGGAGCATCTTGATGACCCTGATAGCCTCCTCATCGAGGGACGGATCAACACCCCTCACTATGGAGACCTGGTCAACAGTTCCCTTGTAGGTCACGCAGAAGCGGAGTGTCACCTTGCCCTGGATGTTGTTTTCCTTGGCGAGCTCGGGATACTTGATATTGTCATAGATAAACTTGAAAAGCTCAGCATCCCCGCCCGGGAATGAGGGCATCTCCTCCACAACAACGAACACCTCCCGAGGAGCCTCTTCCTGTACCTCCACCTGCACCTGTTCAATGACCTCCACAACCTCTGCGTCCACAACAGTCTCGGCCACGTCGTCAGCGGTCATGAACCTAGTTGCTTCCTCCGGTTTGACTGAGTCGACAACCACCGGAGCCACATATTTGACTACCGTCTGTTGTTCAGTTGGAGGTGGCGGTGGCGGCGGTGGGGGCGGTGCAGCTTCTTCCTGGTTGATGTCATTGGCCATCTGGGCAATGACTTCATTGGCGTCCCTGGCCTTTATCTGGGCAATACTCTTCGCCCTCATATAAGGAACAAATGCTGCCGTAAGTACCACGATAATTCCAATGAGTATAGAAATACTCATGGTCCGTGTATATTTCTTCCTGATGTCATAGGCGCCGTATTCCTGGTTCCGGCCTTCAAAAACTATGTCATCAAAGCTTGGGTATCGTTTCTTTTCGTTTGCCATAGCGGTTTCCTTCTATTGTACTGATCCTGAAGCCGTGGCTGCCGTCCTGTTAATGGCGTCGACAACCAGTTTCTCTTCAATCCAGTCTATGTCAGTAAATGTGTAGCGGGCAATGCCTACGATTGACATCTCGTCCATGATATCGACGAAGTTTTTATACTTTGATGTCTTGTAGGCTTTAATTAGAACGATCGGCCCTGTATCATCATCCTTCTTCAGCTGGCTTATGGCGCTTCGCACGGAGTCCTGCTTGATGTCGATCTTGCCTGAGATAACGTCTTTCTCAAACTGGTCTATCTTACGGAACAGTGCCCTGTTCCTTTCAAGCAATACCTGTCGGATGCCGGTTGCACTGAAATCTGTTTCCTGCAGAATGGTCACATCGGGGTCGGCTTTGCCGGGGTACCAGTAGACCTTGTCTTCAGGACCAAGGATAATATTTAGAGTACGGCTTTCGGCGATCTTCGGAGGTTCGACTTTCTCATCCTTCCTGATTTTCTCAGGCAGAACGATGTCCATAACCTTCGGTTTGCTGAAAGCTGCTGTGAGCATGAAAAACGTGATGAGCAGACTCATGAGGTCCACCATCGGCGTCATATCCACGCGGGCATCACCTTTTTTTGGTTTCTTTTTCCCGCCCTTGCTTTTTTCCTCGACTTGAATATCTGACATCTTACTCGGTTATTTCTTCTGTAACTTCCACTGCTCTAAGGCTTGTGATCAGGCTGAACCTGTTCACATTCTTATCCTGCAAAATATCAAGTACTTCCCTTACCAGAGGAAAAGGAACGTCTGCATCACCCTTGATCATGGTCAGCACTGCCGGGTTCACCTGGCGTGCAAAGAGAATCCATAACGCAAGCTGATTGTCTGCAGAGTCAATTGGAATTCCCTTTTCAAGGGCTTTCTTTTCATCCGAGTCTTTGGTAGCAAGGTACTGCTTCATATCCTGTATCGGAACGCCAATGGATGTGCCGGTTTTCTCAAAGAGGCGGAGTTCATCCTCGGTAAACTCAATGTTGTATCTCTTTCCCATTTCGGCAAGGACTTTCGGGCGGAATTTCAGTATTGTATCCGGTCCGTTGTCAACATTGAAGTATATCTTGTTGTCTTTTGAGATGAGCACCGTCATGACATTGGCATCCATCATTGGCTTCTCAGAAACAGAAAAAGGTGTATCAACGGCAGCCGACTCCTGGGGCCTGAACGTAGCTGTCAGAATGAAAAAGGTGAGCAGCAGTGTGAACAGGTCCACCATCGGCGTCATGTCGATTCGTGGCGATTTGGCTCCTAATTTAATCTTTGGCATCTTTTAAATCCTTTCTTTTTTTGACCAAAAGAATAAATTCGGCAGGTTACTTTCTGATTGATGCAGCGAAGGTCTGTGTCAGACTGAAACCGGCTTCGTCCATTTTAAAGACGTAGCTGTCAATCATTGTAGAGAACCAGTTGAAGAAAATGATTGCCAGTGTTGATCCCGTGATACCGAAAGCGGTGTTGACGAGTGCTTCGGATATACCGGTTGAGAGAGCAAGTGCATCAGGAGCGCCTGACTGAGCGAGGGCAGCAAATGCGCGGATCATCCCGATAACCGTTCCGATAAGACCGATAAGCACCGAGATCGAAGCGATGGTTGAAAGTATGACCATGTTCCTTGAAAGAACCGGAAGTTCAAGGGCGGTTGCCTCTTCAATGGCCTGTTTCATGGATGTGATCTTCTGATCCTTCTCCAGTTCCTTGTCATTTTCAAGGGCGCGGTAGCGTGAAAGACCGGCCTTCAGAACATTTGCAAGTGAACCCTTCTGCTTATCGCATGCAACAATTGCATCTTCGATCCTGTCTTCTGCAAGCATCTGCTGAACATTCGAAACGAAAACGTTGAGTCTGGCTTTCCCCTTAACCTTTGAAAGGGTAATCAGCCTCTCGACAACGTAGATCAGGAGGGTGATAACGATGGTGATAAGAACAGGAACAATAATCCCTCCCTTATACATCAGGCCCAAAAGGTTACCCTGCAGGGGATGGCCTTTTGGGTTGCCTCCCTCAAAGTTCTCCGGAGCACCCAGCCACTGGGTGAAAATCAGATAAGCTGCAACAAATGCCAGAATAATTGCGAGAGGTGCAAATAGCGACTGCCAGACACCGCTGGACGACTTGGTTTGTTTACTCATTTTAGTATTCTTTAAGTTGGTTTAAGTGAACAGTTGGCAAAAATAAATATTCTTCTACTCTTTTACAATAGGTTCAGCTGATTAGAATTACTTTTCATTCCGCGCTACACTGGCTCCTACTTTTCGAGGGAGGCATTGTAGATTCTCCTTTTGGAGACCGGGACCTCAATGGATTTATAGCCTTTGGCACTGATTACAAGGGCCTCTGATGCCTCGGGCATGACGAATTTGTATTCGCCCCTTGCGTTGGTCCAGGCCTCTGCAGCAGTATCCTTGACTCTCACCGATGCACCGGGAATGGGTTCGCCTGAAGCGTCTGTAATCAATCCGGTGATTTCATTGGGATGAGCCTTTGGAATAGCGCTCTTCTGAAGCTGTGCAATATACTGCAGGGTTGACTTGGCAGCTTCGTTTCCGGGTTCTATAGCCAGTATCCGGTTGTTCTCCTCAATGGCTTTGGGATAGTCACCCATGGTCATAAACAGTGTACTGAGTGAGCTGTGCGCTTTTATCCTGTAGTCCGGAGAGAGATTCATCATCCTGTTGTAATAACCTTTGGCCTCATCATATCTCTTTGCCTGCAGGGCTTCATAACCGAGGTACCTCAGCGCGTCATAGATCTCTTTAACGTTCTTCACGGAGTCTGCTGCTGCCTTCTGTAAAAGCTCCTGGAATCTGGGCTTGGCAAGGCCGAGTTCCGAATCCGGGTCCTTGGCTGATGCTGTGTTGGCCATCCAGAGATAACCCTGGAGATTGTCCGGGTATTTGGCTGTCATCTTCCCGAAGATTTCGTAGGCTTTATCAAACTGCCTGTCCTGGTAATAAGCCCTTCCAACCTGGATGTAGTCATTTTCGGTGTCTCTTCCTTTTTCAAGAAGACGTGACCATGTGGCTGCGGCATCTGCATACCGGCGCGCACTGTATTGAACGGTCCCTTTTTCATAAATAAGGTTAAGGTCCTCCTCATTATTGAAGTAAATTGCCTTTTCGTATGCATCGAATGCTTTGGAAAACTCTTTCTCGGCAAGTGCTATGGCTGTCTTATGGGCTTCGACCTTTGCTGCAAGGGCATCAATATCAGTCTTTGCCTTCTCCTTTGCAGGGCTCTTGAGAGTTGGATACCTGGCCTGTAGCTTGCTGAGTTCATCGGTCTCATTGTCTGCCTCAATCACCAGTTTGCTGTAGTCCTGGTTCTTTCTTGCCAGTATCCTTGCATAATAGATCCAGTCCTTCTTTATCAGGCGGTCGGCGCTCAGGTTGGCAAAAAGTTTGTCCATGTACTGCGCTGCAAGGCTAAAGTTTCCTTCTTCATATGCTGAATAACCTGCAATACGGTTCATGTATGTCCTTGAATCGTCAATTGCAAATATCTCCTCTACGTTCTTAATAACCTCTTCATATTCTTTTGCATAGAACAGGGCGTTGACGTACCTGATCTTGGCGGGTATGTTACCCTGTGTCAGTTCAAGGTATTTTTCGAAATACTTCTTGGAGTCGTTGTACCTGCCGGCCATTGAATAGAGCTGCCCCAGTTCCCTGTAGGCAGGGGCATAGTTCTGATCAAGGGCAATTGCCTGCTCAAAGTAGGGTATTGCTGCCATGAGATTGCGCCCCTTGACATAGATGTTTCCTATTTTCATATTGGCCGCCGGTGACTTAAGGTCCCAGTCCTGTGCCAGGTTGTAGTTTTTGATCGCCCTTGAACCGTCATTGACCAGGATATAGATATCACCTGCGATGATATACATCTCGCTGTTTCTAGGGTCAATTGAGACCGCCTTCCTTATGAAAGGCAGTGCCTTGCTTGTATCGACCTCCTCAAAACGGATATATGATTCTGCAATTTTTGCCAGGGTATAAGCGTAGCCTTTCGGATCCGGGATCTTTGTCACCTTCTTGTAGGCAGGGAGGAGACTGTTAGCCTTCAACCTTAGCTCTTCAGCCTTTGCATTGTCGCCGTTGTAGAAAGCCACCTTGGCAAGTCCGACATAGTTCAGCGGCTCGGCAGGATTGGCTGTTACACCCTTGTTGAAGATATCGGCAGCTTCCTTGGTTGCTACTGTCAGTGAGTTGGATATCGTGTCAGCAAAATAGTTCAACAGTGTATTCTCGCCATAATGAAAATAAATGACGCTGTTGGCAGGCTCATTCTTGACAAGTTGCTGGAACAGTGCCTCAGCTTTATCATACTGTTCATTTTTTGTGAATGTTCTGGCCTCATCAAGCGTCTGAGCCTTGAGCCCGGTGCCAAAAACCATGCAGAAAACCGCTGCGGGCAGCAACGCGAGTTTGAAACTTCTCTTAATCATCGTTATCATGTTTAGTTACTCATTCTTTACTCTAACCATTCTGACCGGCATCGTTGCAGGTACAAGACCCGACTTCAGAATTATTCTTTGTCCCTTTTCTCCTGCAACAAAACTTACAAATCCCGAGCCAAGTCCTGAAAATGACTCGCGGGAATTCATATTTACTTCTCTTACAAAGGGATACGTTTTGTCATAAATTGACCCCTGCACCGGAAGATAAAAGGTTGATTCGTCAAGATAGGGCTGTGAGACGGCAACCACCTTGATCTTGTTGAGGAGGCTGAAGCTGTTCGGATCATCCTCGTCGCTGATCCAGTTTACGCTGACGATGCCAAGTGCACCGGGACTGCCGGAGACATACTCTATCACCTCGGGATTGCTTTTGACGGCAAAGAAGTAGGGATCCAGGTTTTCAGGAAGATCGAATTTCTCCCTGAAGTATCTAATGTTTCCCGACCGTATATTGTCGAAAACAATGTTGATCGGGCCCAGTCGGGATTTTGGATTGATCTGTTTCCAGTCGGTGATCTCGCCTTTGAATATTTTCTCAACGTTCCTGTACGTCAGGAGTGAATCCGGATTGCTCCTGTTGAGAACGAGAGCCAGTGCGTCATAGGCCACCACAGTGGTGCGTACCACGGTCTGAACATCAAGGAGGATCTTTCTCTGTTCCTCCGACGGGGCCCAGGATGAGACGATAACCTTGACTGAATCATTCAGAAAAAATGCGACAAGCTCATTCTCCGGCTTGTACAGGGGTTGTATGGTGGCGTAATTGTACAATGCCGTGAAGGTATCAATCTCCGCATCAATAATGGGCTGAAACGATTCGTCCGAAGCGATCGTGATATTACCGGAGGTCGGAGTCTCCTTCAGAGCCGGGGTACCCTTGGACTTGCATGAAGACAAGACAGCAATGGCTGCTGCAATAATCAACAACGGTACGACTGACCTGATGAATACTGATCTTCTCATTTTCTTCCCGTTTTTTCCTTGCTATGAGCCACAATATTAGTAATTATCTGTTAATCTCGCCTTCCGGAGGAGTGTTTATTTTCACCGTTTCATCAAATGGTCAGATACAAAGCACATGCCATTATTATAATATATGACCGGAAAATGATATGCTGACCCCTGTAAATAAACGGATTATTTTTCATCATCGTCCCTAATGAAAAAACTGTCTCTGATCTTCTCGTAAGAAACAAATGCCCTGTAAATTGCATATAGAAAGAGCGGAACGGAAATAATTATCCTGAGGGCTTTGTCGATCCCGAACTGATCATAGACCAGTATCAAAACTGCCAGACCGAAATAGAAAAATACCATAAAGGTGCCGAAAATGGCGAATACTTTGTCGTACATTTTACCTGTGCTGCTCATCGCATTTCTATCTGAATTGACAAATATATGATTTATTCTTTTTTTTCTGACCGGGCAACCTTCAGAATATAAAAAAAGAGAGCCGCATCAGGCGGCTCTCTCATCATTGCACTACTTTATTACCTGGTTGCATTCTCGAGTCTCTTCATGATGGTGAAAATAAATGTTGCAGCGACAAGGCAACATACAATGAATACCAGCCACAACTGCCACAGTTCTATTTTGTCATAGAGTTTCCCAGGTACACTGAGGAGTTTGTTGCCAATCGCTGTGGCGAGGAGCCATCCGCCCTGCATTAAGCCCTGGAATCTTGAAGGAGCCACTTTCGAGACAAATGATAATCCCATGGGGCTGAGGAAAAGCTCGGCAACCGTAAGGACAAGGTATGACCCGATTAGCCAGTAGGGTGTGACTCTCAGCGTGTCAGCTACAGGTGAACCTGCAAGTTCAGGCTGTGACGGGAGAGACACCGAAGATAAAAGCATGACAATGAAACCAAGAGATGCAATAATCATCCCGAAACCAATCTTTTTCGGTGTGGAAGGTTCGATGTTTTTCTTATTAAGCCATGCGAAGAATCCCATTACAGGAAAAGTCAGTGAAACTACAAAGAGTGGGTTGAAGCTTTGGAAGACTTCCGGAGATATGGGATTCATGTTGTTCCTCCTTATAAGCCAGAAATACCCAAAGATAAGTGCAGCAGCAAACAAAGCCCCTCCGATCAGCCTCGTCCTTGCAGGGCTCGTTTTTTTGACCAGCAGCACAAGGCCCAGCACTGAAAATACCACAGCCAGCAATGAGGGCAAGGTGAAGAACAAGTAGGTAATACGTCCCACTTCTTTCACAGTATAGTCACGTGCAAACCAGGTTAGTGTAAGACCGTTCTGATGGAATGACATCCAGAAGAAAATAACCACAAAGAACACCATGATAAGTGCAGATACCTTGCTCATTTCCTCTCTCTTTGCACTGACAAGGATCCATACTACAAAACCGGCGAAGAGACCGTATGCGAGAGCATCTTTGTAATTAACGAGGAATGAAAGAGCAAATGCGGTAAGGCCCATGGCCAGAGCAGCACCAATGAGTGCCCAGGGTTTGAATTCCATTTTCGGACCGGCAGCTTCCTTGGCAGCTTTTTCCTTGTTTGGGAGGAGGTGTTTGAAGATAACAAAAACCAACAGTGATAGTACCATTGCACCGGCAGCTATTGCAAAGGCATAGTTGTAACCCCTGGAGAAAACTTCAAGGTAGCTGTTTGCAAATGTGCCAAGATCAGTAACAGGCCCTGAAATATTCGCCTTGTCAGCCAGCTGCTGGAATGTAGATGTGTCTATCATTGTCTTGTTGATGTACTGGTGACAGAGTGCCGGGAGGCTTCCGTCATGCAGGAACCCATTTGTTTTCAGCCACCAGTTTCTGATGCCGGTTGCTGCATAGGGAGCAAAAACTGCACCTATGTTTATCCCCATGTAGAAAATCATAAAGGCAGAATCCCTTAGCTTCGAGTACTTCGGATCATCATACATTTGACCGACAACAGCCTGAAGGTTCCCCTTAAAAAGACCATTCCCGAATGCAATGGTGAAAAGGGCAACCACAGTCAGAGTCTGTGACATTCCTGGGATTGCCATGAAGATGTAACCACCGAACATAATTATAATGCCGGTAAGTATAACGGCCTTGTATTTGCTTGTTGCATCTGCCAGGATTCCCCCGAACAGCGCAAGGGCATAGATGGCAAAATAGAACCAGCTGTAAATCCCGGAGGCATCCTCGGCAGACAGGCCGTATCTCGCCTGTAGAAAAAGAACCAGGATGGCCATCATGGTGTAAAAGCCGAATCTTTCACCCATATTGGCAAAGAAGGCAACAATTAGTCCTTTTGGATGATTCTTGAGCATAATTTTATCTGTTTAGTTGGTTTTTTGGTTCTGTAGGTGACAAATATATTAATCTTTTTAATTTGCAGCCATTGCATTATATTATCCGCGCAATAATTTTGCATAGTTATATTTTTACTTTTGTATCCACTGTATTTAATTGTCATATATGAAGATTTTTACATCTGCGGAGATAAGGGAGATTGATGCCGCGACAACGCGTCTGGAGCCTGTAACTCCGGCAGGGCTGATGGAGCGCGCTGCCACGACACTTTTTCAGCGACTGAAGGACACTCTTCCGCCGGAGAAGAAGGTAAATGTGTTTGCCGGTCCGGGAAACAACGGTGGTGACGGACTGGTGATTGCCAGGCTGCTTTACGGGGAAGGCCATCCCGTGCGAGTGTTTATCGTGGAGACAGGTTCAGCCCACAGCAGCGAGTTCAGGCTTAATGCCGACCGTCTTGAGAGGGCTGGCATTTCGCCGCTGACTCTGGCCGACCCCGGACTCTTTCCTGCTATCGGACGTGATGAGGTTATCATTGATGCCATTTTCGGAACGGGGCTCAGTAAGCCTCCGGCGGGTGTGGCTGCAGAAGTCATCAGAAAGATAAATCAGACGGGTGCTTATGTTGTCTCCGTCGATATACCGTCAGGGCTCTTCTGTGAAGAGAATGAGGGTGCTGACCGCGACAGGATGGTAAAAGCCTCACAGACGCTCACCTTCCAGTTTCCCAAACTTGCCTTTATGTTTGCCGGGAACGACGATCAGGCAGGCAGGTGGGAGGTGATTGACATCGGATTGCATCATGATACCATTGCATCTATGCCAACGCCATACCATTATATATTAAGGGAGAATGTCAGGCCTCTGCTTCAGAGACGGAAGAAATTTGACCACAAGGGTATTTTCGGTCATACGCTCATCATGGCCGGCAGTTACGGTAAGGCCGGAGCTGCAACCCTGGCAGCAGGCGCAGCCCTGCGCAGCGGCACCGGGCTGGTGACTGTACACACTCCCGCCTCCGCCGTCCTTGCCCTGCAGGCAGCTCTTCCCGAGGCAATGGTTTCACCTGATCCGGGAAGTGGCAATGTGACAGTGCTCCCTGACCTTTCCCCGTTCGATGCGGCCGGCGTGGGTCCGGGACTGGGAACTGACCCTGACACCGCAGCGGTACTGAAGGCATTGCTTGAGACCGCAACCATTCCGCTGGTGCTTGATGCCGATGCACTCAACATCATGGCGCAGCACCGCGATCTCCTTGAGATAATCCCGCCACGCACCGTACTGACTCCTCATCCCGGAGAGTTCCGCCGTCTTGCCGGTACCGAAAGCAGTGACTACAGGCTTATGGAAGAACAGAGGACCTTTGCAGCCAGGCATAAGTGCATTGTTGTGCTGAAAGGTGCCCACACCTCTATTGCCCTGCCCGGAGGAGAGGTCTATTTCAACAGCACAGGCAATCCGGGGATGGCCACCGGTGGCAGCGGCGACGTCCTGACAGGAATGATCGCCTCACTGCTGGCACAGGGCTATGAACCTTCCGACGCAGCCATTACTGGAGTATACCTTCACGGGCTGGCAGGCGATGTGGCATTGAGGATACACTCGGAGGAGTCGGTTATAGCAGGGGATATCCTTATGAATATCGGAAGGGCTTTCCGTGAAACCCAGTTCAGCAGCTTCAGCATGTACCTTTAACTACTGAGATGAAAAAAAATGCATACATAACAGCAGCAACTCTGATGATCATCACAGGGGGATGCTCGACCTTAATGAAACAGAGCTCCGGGGATATCACGGTTCTGCCACCTGGCGGTGAGGTGAGAGTGACCGAGGGAAGCATTGTATATGCACTGCCTCAGACGGTCCTGGAATTTGAGGTAATTGCCGAAAAGACAACCGAGATACCTGGTCCGTTTGCCGGATACGCAAGGGAGATGATAGGGCTCGATAAGGTTATCAATGCCTGGAATGAGATATGGACACTGGTTGATGTGAGGATGAAAACCGTCGAGGAGCTTGATCCTGCACAGTTTTATCTCATACAGGGCACCACCCTGATGCAGACCAACCTGCTTGCACTGAAAAAGAACGGGCTGATACTTGATATAAATCCTGATATTTACACTACGGCAGGATACTCTCACATGCAACAGGTACAAGAGTTCCATGGACCGTTGTTCCCTGACAGGGGAGCTTATGAGTATGGAGCAACCAGGACCGACACCGCTTACAGGCTGGTGAAGGCCGATACGGCATTCATACGCGTACCCTACCTGGTTCAGAACAAGAAGGTGATGACAGTGGCCGAGGAGGCAAGAGAGGCTGCTGACAGGCTGCTGGAGCTGCGGGAGGGAAGGCATATGATTCTAACAGGAGAGACCAATATCTTTCCGCAGGACGGTGCAGCACTCGATGAGATAAACAGGCTGGAACGCGAATACACCGCCCTCTTTGCAGGCAAGACCTGGACAGAGGCGCAGCACTTCCGTTTCTGGCTCATTCCCGATCCTTCAATGTCAGGAAAAAAGACAACTGTCTTCAGCTTTTCAGAAGCCAGGGGAGTCTTACCTGCCGGTGATGCCGGAGGCAATCCCGTGCAGGTTGAGATGACACCCTCGGGCAAGACACGCGACCTGAAGCTGGTGGTAATGCCTGTCAGCTCGCAAAAGGAGCTTGCATCCCGCGACCGGCTATATTACAGGGTGCCTGATGTTGTCGGGTTCAATGTCATCATGGGAGATGAACTACTCTTCACCGCCCGCAAGCTGGTTTACCAGTTCGGCAATACCGTTGCATTGCCGTCGAATTTCATTATTGGGAAATAATTTAAAGCGCACAGTCTTCAGTCGTCAGTGAATCAGCCATTTACCGACTGCTGACTGTGGACTGCTGACTGCCGACTGATTCAAATGCCATTAGCAAGAACCTCAAAAAAGGCCTTTTCCCGCTTTGAAATGTGGAAGTTTTCCACTATCCGCTGCCGCGCCTTCAGGCCCAGTTTGCGGCGTTCCCCGCTGTCTGTGGCGAGGATCTCACTGAACATTTTAATCAGGTAATCCTTTTCCGCGCTTTTTACAAGGAATCCGGTTTCTCCGATAATCTCAGGGATGGCCCCGACTGCAGATCCGACCGGGATGCAGTGGCAAAGCATCGCCTCGCTGAGTGCATTGGGAAACCCCTCCGATACTGACAGCTGCAGCACGAACTGGCTTTCAGCAAGAAAAGTCCTGAATTCTGACTGAGGAAGAAATGGGTGCACTGTTACATTAGCGGGAATCGGTCCAAGCTGCCTCATGATCTTATCCGACATCCCGATGACCCTGAATGAGCATTGGCTGAACTGACCTGCAAGGAACATCAGCAGATCGATTCCCTTGACCCGTACCCTCATCATGCTGGTTACCGGTGCAATTGCAATAAAAGTGTCTTTAATCTTGGCATCCGGGTCCGAGGCAAAAAAGTCCGGGTCAAAACCGTTGTGGATCACCCTGAAGGGGGTCTTTATCTCCGGGAAGAAATGTCTGTATCCCTGCAAAGAATTACCGCTCCCGCGGTGATATATGTTATCGCTTCTAACCAGCGACGCGTCAACCGGGAGCAATCCCTTGCAGAGCCTGAATGACCACCTGATAAAGGCTCTCATTACCGGCTTCCTCAGGCTGCCATATTTCAGAGAAGGAAATGATACACAGTCTGTTCCGCCGGGAATTATGTAGACCGGCCTGCCGGTGATCCTTCCCGCAAGTGCAGGCAGGAACGACCAGTATCCCCCGAACATTACAAATACTGCCATTGATCCCTGCAGGTGCCTGCTGAGAAATACAAACTGCCTCAGGAAGTTCAGCGGAGTTGCAGGTTTCGATTTCCAGTCATGGCCCGGAACAATAACCTCGAATTTCCGTGAAAGGAAGTTGATGTCTCTCTGAATAAATGTCGAGGATTCGGGGTAAATATAGAGGATCTTTTCCTTCATTTCAGAAAGGTCTGAGCCTGCTGAGAAGAAACCTGGTTCTTGAAAAGAGCTTCCTGGCAATTATAGCCCGTTTCGGAAGAGGGGAGAGGGTCACCGGATTTTTCTTCCTGAGGCTGATTACAGAATAATCATGCTCCCTGACGAAGAGAGAATATGAATTATAGTTTATAAGGGTCAGTCCGTTGGCATAGGCATCTGCAAGCATAGTATCGGCTTCGATCGACTGGTCTACGATCTGCATCTGTCCGGGATCAGTGGTCCTGATATAATCGAGTGCCCTCGGATGGGGAATATGGATCAGGATCACCGATTCGTCATGCATATGGTCTGCCAGTGTACGGAACAGTCTCCTGTGCTGATCCACCGGTATATGCTCCAGTACATCGGGAAGTATGATGAAGTCGAAAACCCCGGTGTGGTCGAAGTCGGTCATATCAGACACCATGAAACGCACGTTGGAGGTGCGGGAGAGTCTTTGCCGTGCAATTTCAACGGACTCCGGGCTGATATCGACAGCCACTATTTCTCCCTTTCTGAGATAACAGGCGAGCAACCCGGTAAGGGTCCCTATTCCGCATCCGACCTCAAGTACCCTGTCGCTTTGCGAGAGTCCTGCGGATGCCAGGAACTCCATTATTTTATAGTGTCTCAGGTTTACGCTGGTCTTCACCTGCCTTCCGGCAAAGCCGTCATACCATTTGCCTATCTGTTCGCGTGTCTCCATTTGGGAGCCTATATAGCTGAAAGGGCCTGTCAGAGCCTATCTTCAGCAAATGTAGATATTTTTTATCAGGCAGTAGGCAGAAGGCAGAAGGCAGAAGGCAGAAGTGCGGAAGTCGGCAGTCTTCAGTCGGCAATCTGCAGTCAGTGGCTGCTAAATATATGATAAACAGAAGACTGAAGACTGATCTATTGTGCCTGCCCCTTGAATGTCTTCATGAACTCCTCGTAGTTCTGTTTCTGCCAGCTGGTGCCTGCGAAATACATAAGCATCGGCTCGATCTGGGCCGGTGTTTTGAAACCGGAAACCGGGGTGATCAGTTCGCTGTTTGCGGTGAGAAAGACAACTGTCGGGTAGCCTAACTTCCCCTGCAGCAGTGCATATGCAAGTTGGTGGGTCTTGCCAAGACTGCCGTCGTTGATGAACTTCCTTCCCTGGAAGGTGACGGGCTCCTTGCCTTCGGCATCGAACTTAACAGCGTAATATTTATTGTTAAGTATTTCTGCAATGACCGGATGTGAGAAGGTCTCCTTGTCAAGCTTCTTGCACCAGCCGCACCAGTCGGTGTAAGCGTCAACAAAAATCGGCCTGGGATTTGATTTTGCCAGCGACACGGCCTCCTCTATCGAATACCATTTCACCTCGGCGGTCTGGGCAGACAGGAGGAGCGCAGGTGCTGCCAGCAGAAGTATCAGAATTAGCTTCTTCATGATCTATAGATAATTATATATTTACTCGGCGGTTTAATATTAATTGCACAAAATTAGCATTTCACTCTGATAACCAAAATTGTGCCACAAAGTTCAGAACTCATGTTTTTGGCCGCAATTATTGGAATGTTTTTTTTATACATTTACACACCCTGTTAATAACAAACTCATTCACTGACGATGGAAAAATTAAGAAAGACCCTTGCTGACTCCAAGACTGCAAGATGGACTGCCCTGGCAGTTGTAGCATTTACCATGCTGTGCGGTTATTTTCTGACCGATGCCATGGCCCCTTTGAAACCCATGCTTGAGCAACAGTTGTCATGGAGCAGTGAAGACTATGGCCTGTTCACCAGCGCTTATGGCTGGTTCAACGTATTCCTCATCATGCTGATAATCGGAGGGATCATCCTTGACAAGATGGGAGTCCGGTTCACCGGGAAAATGGCAACCATGCTCATGGTGGCCGGTACCGCAATCAAGTTCTGGGCACTTTCAACCGATATGTTTGCAGGACAATCGTGGCACTTCCTGTTCTGGGATGCAAACCCGCAGGTCTTTATTGCCGGACTCGGTTATGCGGTGTTCGGAGTCGGAGTCGAAACTGCCGGAATCACCGTCTCCAAGATCATTGTCAAGTGGTTCAGGGGCAAGGAGCTGGCCCTGGCCATGGGACTTGAGATGGCTACTGCACGGCTCGGCACCACCCTGGCTCTTGCCGGATCGGCTCCGCTGGCCAAAGCACTTGGCCACGTCTCCATGCCCATCCTTGTTGCCCTTATATTGCTCTGCGTCGGACTGGTGGCCTTCTTTATCTACTGCGGTATGGATAAGAAACTTGATGCCTCCATCGCCCTGTCAAAAGAGGGCCTTCCCCAGGAGGCCGAGGAGAGTTTCAGGCTTAAGGATATACTCTTTATAATCAAAAACAGGGGCTGGTGGTACATAGCGATCCTTTGCGTGCTCTTCTATTCGGCGGTCTTCCCGTTCCTTAAATATGCATCTGACCTCATGGTCAATAAGTTCGGGATTGATCCCGGTACTGCGGGACTAATCCCCTCTGTACTGCCTTTCGGTACCATCCTGCTTACCCCGCTTTTCGGAAACCTCTACGACAGGAAAGGGAAGGGGGCGACCATAATGATAATCGGTGCCCTGCTCCTGATTTTTGTCCATACCATGTTCTCAATCCCGGCTCTCGACAAACCCTGGATGGCATTCTTCCTTACAATCATCCTTGGAATTGGATTTTCCCTGGTACCATCGGCCATGTGGCCATCCGTCCCCAAAATCATACCTGACAAGCAGCTCGGGACAGCCTATGCGCTTATCTTCTGGGTGCAGAACTGGGGCCTGATGGGGGTTCCCTACCTTATCGGCTACGTTCTCGACAAGTACTGCGTCACCGGCACTTACATGCTTGACGGGGTAGCAGTGCCAAGTTATGATTACAAGTATCCGATGATGATTTTCACAGCCCTCGGGGTCATAGCACTGCTCTTTGGCTTCCTGCTGAAGGCAGAGGACAAAAAGAAGGGGTACGGTCTTGAAATGCCCAATATTGTTAAAGAATAATCAAATCAGATAAATTATGAGTGACATTAAAAATCTTGAACCGAAGCTTCTGTGGAAGTATTTCTATGAAATAACACAGATACCGCGTCCCTCCAAGAAGGAGCACAGGATGACGGAATACATGAGGAAGTTTGGAAAAGACCACGGTCTTGAGACCATTGTGGATAAAATCGGCAATGTCATAATACGCAAGCCGGCCACGAAAGGGATGGAGAACTGCAAGGGCATCATCCTTCAGGGCCACCTTGACATGGTGCCCCAGAAGAACTCAGACAAGAAGTTCGATTTTGAAAAGGATGCCATTGAAACCCGCATTGACCAGGGCTGGGTCAAGGCTAACGGAACTACACTTGGCGCTGACAACGGAATAGGTGTTGCAGCTGCCATGGCCGCCCTGACAGACCCGAAGGTGATGCACGGTCCGCTGGAGGCTCTCTTCACCATCGATGAGGAGACAGGAATGACAGGTGCCAAGAATCTGAAGAAGGGGCTGCTCAAAGGTGAGATACTGATTAACGTGGATTCCGAAGATGAAGGCGAACTGTATGTCGGTTGTGCAGGGGGTATTGACGTAAGCGCCACGCGAAACTACAAACAGGAGAAAACTCCTTCGGGAATGACCGCATATAAACTTACCGTCAGGGGACTGCGCGGCGGGCACTCGGGCCTTGACATCCATCTCGGGAAGGCAAACTCCAACAAGCTGATGTTCCGGTTCTTCCAGCAGGCAGAACATGACTTCGGTATGCGTATCGCCGACTATACCGGAGGCGATCTCCGCAATGCCATCCCGCGCGAGGCATTTGCAACCATAGTGGTCCCGTCAATCAAGAAAACCCAGTTTGAAAAGTTTGTCAAGGGCTATGAGAAAATGTACAGGGCTGAATTTAAAGAGGTGGACCCGGACATCAAAATGTTCGTAAAAGCCTGTGAAGCCCCTGAAAAGGTGATGAATGAGGCTGACCAGTACCGGATAATAAGGGCTGTATTTGTCTGTCCGTGCGGTGTTCAGAGGATGAGCGCAAGCATGCCGGGTGTTGTGGAGACATCAAACAACCTTTCTGTTGTAAAAATCGAGGAGGGTAAGTTCCTTGCACACAATCTCACCCGCAGCTCTGTCGAGACCGCCAAGGAGGCTACTGCCTGGAAGATTGCCGCAGGATTCCAGCTAGCAGGTTGCGATGTATCTCTTACGGGAGATTATCCCGGATGGAAACCGAATATGGAGAGTGACATCCTCAAGACGATGCAGGAGACATACAAGAAACTATACGGGAAAATTCCCGAGATCAAAGCTATTCATGCCGGTCTCGAGTGCGGGATAATAATGGGCCCCTATCCCAAGCTGGATGCAATCAGCTTCGGGCCAACAATCCGCTATCCGCACAGTCCGGATGAGAAGGTGGAGATAGAATCAGTAGGAAAGTTCTGGAATTACCTTACGGCGACGCTTAAGAACGCACCAAAACAGTAAGTGAAATCAGTCCGGCGGATGGGTACTCATGGTTCCATTCGCAGGAAGAAATGGAGCAGGGGCAGGCCGAAAGCCTGCCCCTGTCATATCATGTTCTCAGGAGATTATTTTACGGAAATCTCCGCCAGGATGTCATCTTTCATCACGTTCTGACCGGCCCTTACACCAATCCTGGTGACAGTTCCGCTGGCAATCGACTGAATTTCATTCTGCATCTTCATTGCCTCGAGTATCACCAGGGCTTCTCCTTTGAGCACTTCTGCATTCTCCCTAACAAGGACATCGATGATCTTGCCTGGCATCGGGGCTCTGATAACAAGGGATGCACTCTTACCTTTACCGGCACCGAGCACCTTTTTGCGCTGCATCGATATCGGGGTCTCTACCGTGAATGTATGCCCTATATCGTTGAACAGTATCTCATACCTGTTCTGTTTTGTGCGAACTATCTCAACCGGGTACCGCCTGTTCTTCCACAAAACATGAATACCGTACTTCTCATCTTCACGCAGTTCAACGCTGTAATCCCTCCCGTTCACCCTGATGACGTTTTTCAGGGGCAGGGTGAACTGGAATTTCCTGCCCTCGGTCGAGATGGCATACAGTTTCTTTATAGCGGGTTTATCAGGCTTCATGGGGGATTGTTAAAATTGTGTCAGTCTCTTTCTCAGCAACCATGGGGTAAGCTCCCTGCCCTTGTCAAAGCTGATGTTCGTTCTGTTTTCATTGAGATTCTCCTCAACGAAGAGCTTCGTTGCCAGCCAGGCGGCTATGGTCTCCTCATATTCGCTGGTGTGGTGGTATTGCTCAAGGTCTTTCTCGATGAAGGCGGTAGTGAAGGTGCCTTTCTGGAAAAGATGGTTGCGCATGAGCATCCGGAAGAAAGGCAGTGTTGTCTTGGTGCCCTTGATCCATATCTTGTCAAGCGCAAGTTTGGTGTTTGTTATGGCATGTTTCCGGTCTGTGCCGGTAACTATCAGCTTGGCGATCATCGAATCAAAGGAGGCAACGATTGACGATCCTGCCCTGACGCCGGTATCAACCCTTATTCCCGGTCCCTCAGGGAAACTGATCTTCTCAATCCTCCCTGGTGACGGTGCAAATCCCGACTGCACGTCCTCGGCATTTATGCGGCATTCAATGGCCCATCCGTTCAGTCTGACATCTTCCTGCCTGATTGCCAGTTCCTCACCGCCGGCGATACGTATCTGCTGCTCAATGAGGTCTATCCCCGTAATCATCTCCGTGACGGGATGCTCCACCTGTATGCGGGTGTTCATCTCCATGAAGTAGAAGTTCCGGTCAGAGTCGAGAAGGAACTCCACTGTGCCCGCCGAATAATAGCCTACTGCCCGGGCTATCCTGACGGCAGTATCACCCATGGTTTTCCTCAGCTCCTCATCAAGGGCGGGAGAAGGTGCCTCTTCCAGGAGTTTCTGGTGCTTGCGCTGAATTGAGCATTCCCTTTCTCCCAGGTGGATGATGTTGCCGTGCATGTCACCCAGGATCTGGAACTCAATGTGTTTGGGATTCTCAATATATTTCTCGATGAAAACGCTGGGGTCGTTGAATGCTTTCTCAGCTTCACGGCTGGCGAGGATGAACATCTTCTCCATCTCTGACTCCTGCCTGACGA
This sequence comes from Bacteroidales bacterium, assembly GCA_049294275.1. Classification (GTDB taxonomy): domain Bacteria; phylum Bacteroidota; class Bacteroidia; order Bacteroidales; family VadinHA17; genus SR-FBR-E99. The sequence continues at coordinate 18,213 of JBAQCQ010000041.1, read as the reverse complement.
TGCGCATTCCCCTTCCTCCGCCGCCGGATGCTGCCTTGATGATAACCGGGTATCCGATCCGGGCAGCGTGCCTGACAGCCTCGTCCTCATCGGCCACGCTGCCCGGTGTGCCCATTGCCATTGGAATATTGTGTTTCAGCGCTATCTGGCGGGCAACGGGTTTATTGCCCATCCTGTAAATGGCATCAGGCGACGGTCCTATGAATATGATCTTATTGTCCTTGCACTTATCGGCAAAGTATGCATTTTCGGCAAGGAACCCGTATCCGGGATGGAGTGCGTCGCACTTTGTCTCAAGTGCCACGGCAATTAGTTTTTCCACATCGAGGAAAACAGGAATCTCTGCTGTCTCATCACCATCATTGTGGATAAAGTCGGCCGAGGAGAGATACATCGCGTCAGGTTCGGCAGAAGTTCGTATGGCTACGCACTTAATGCCCATGGCATGAGCCGTTTTCATTATCCTCACCGCGATCTCACCGCGGTTGGCAATCAGTATTCGCTTTATTTTCTTCATTCGATCTTACTTTTTGACCTTATTGTCTACAGTCCACAGTCCACAGCCAGGCAATAGGCAGTAGGCAATAGTGATTTCATCGGTCTTTGGTTTTCAGTCCGCAAGACAGTCCTTAGTCTTGCGGTCATGCTTTATAAAAGTCTATATGCCAGGATTTTGATTCTTATATTTTAAATCTTTTGTCCACTGCTGCCTATTGCCTACTGCCTCCCCTGCAATCTGGCTGCATCGCTAAAATGACCCACCGGGTCATTTTTTAACGCTCGCCCCTCTAAAGCGGCATATTCCCATGCTTCCTCGACGGCACCTTGACGCTCTTGTTGCTGAGAGCCGAGAATGCGGAGAGGAGCTTGCCCCTCGTCATCGCCGGATCAATGACCTCGTCAATATAGCCCTTTTCATCGGCGATGAAGGGGTTGGCCACCTTCTCGCGGTACTTCTTCACCAGTTCCTTTTTCAATGCTACAGGATCCTTTGCTTCAGCAAGCTCTCTCCGGTAGAGGATCGCCACTGCGCCGTCAGGCCCCATTACGGCTATCTCCGCCGAGGGCCATGCATAATTGAAGTCGCCTCCCATACCCTTGCTGTTCATTACGATATATGCCCCGCCGTAGGCCTTTCGAAGGATGACCGTGATCCGTGGCACCGTTGCCTCCGAATAGGCAAAGAGCAGCTTCGCCCCGTGCCTGATGATGCCCGAATGCTCCTGGTCCTTTCCCGGAAGGAACCCCGGTACATCCTCGAGGGTCAGTATCGGTATGTTGAAGGCATCACAGAAGCGGATGAAACGGGCTCCCTTGGTCGAGGAGTCGATGTCGAGCACCCCGGCAAGCACTTTTGGCTGGTTAGCCACTATACCTATGGTATGTCCATCCAGACGGCCAAAACCGGTAATAATGTTCGGGGCGAACAGTTCAGAGGTCTCGAAGAAGCTGTTCCGGTCAACAATCAGGTTGATTATGTCACGAACGTCATAGGCCTTATTGGGATCATCGGGAACAATATCGCGCAGCTTAGGGTTGAAGTCTGGGGTGTCTTTTGCGAATACTACTACCGGCGGGTTCTCAAGGTTGTTCGAGGGCAGGTAGGAGAGTAATTTCTTCAGGGCAATTATTGTGTTCTCCTCGTCATCGTATATCATGTTGGCCACGCCGCTTTTGCGGGCATGCACCTCGGCTCCGCCAAGGTCCTCACTGCTGATCTCCTCATTAAGGACCTCCCTCACCACGTTGGGACCGGTCACAAACATGTAGCTGGTTCCGCTGGTCATGAAAACCCAGTCAGTCAGGGCCGGGGCGTAAACAGCACCGCCGGCGGCAGGGCCCATGATCACGGAAATCTGCGGGATGATGCCTGAAGACTGAATGATATTATTGAAGATTACCGCGTAGCCGTTGAGGCTGGCAATGCCCTCCTGAATCCTTGCCCCGCCGGAGTCATTGATGCCTATGAAGGGAGCCCCCATTTTCAGGGCCATCTCCTGTACCTTGGCGATCTTCCGGGCATGCACGACACCGAGGGAGCCTCCCATGATGGTGAAGTCCTGGGCCATTGCAAAAACCAGTCTGCCGTCGATTTTGCCATGACCTGTGACCACCCCGTCACCATAGGCGAGATCAACCTTGCCGAACTCCACGCCCTGGTCAGAAGGGGTAACGTATGTGTCAATCTCCTCAAAGGATCCGGCATCGAACAGAAGCGCTATCCTCTCATGCGCAGTGAGCTTGCCCTTGGAGTGCTGCTTTTTAATGCGCTCGGCACTGTATTGCTTTTTGAAGGCTTCCTCTCTCTCCAGGTAAGACCTGAAGTACTTTCCGTTAATGTCCATACCGGTGCAGTTCGTTATTTAAATGATACATGCCGCCTGAAACGGCATGACAAAAGTCATTAATTTGCAGGTATTATGCAAACCTATTTTCGAACGACAACATGTTAATGGCTCTTAATGTTTAAGAGACAGGGATTTATCCGTGGAACAAATCTTACCTGACGTATTGCCTTATGGCTTCCGCCCAGACCCTGTAACCTTCATATGAGAGATGAAGGCCGTCAATGCTGTATTTCCCCGGGAGATGATTATTTGCGTCAGCCATCAGACTGAAAAGGTCGATGTAGGTATGGCCGAACTCTGCGGCCAGCTCCTTCAGTTTTCCATTCAGCTCCATGATCAGATCGGTCTTATTGGTGTGGTTGAGGGCCATGCCGGTTGCAGGATTGACCGGCAGAATACTCTCGATATAGACCTTTGTTTTCGGGGATTCCGTTCTTATTTGTTCGAGGATGGTGCGGTAGTTGGCGGTGATATCACTGACGGTAATGTTCCGGGACAGGTCGTTGACGCCGATCATTATGAAAATTTTGGCAGGTTTCAGTTTTGTTATTGCATCAAGCCTCAGAAGGATACCCTCGGTCACGTCCGCGCTGATGCCCCTGTTGCGGATCCTTTTGTTGCCCAGAAGCTCGTACCATTCTGCTCCGTCGGTGATGCTGTTGCCCAGGAAGACTATCTCATTCCTGGTATCGGGAAGATGATCGTACATGTCCTTGCTGTGCCACCAGTAGGCGGAGTACCTCGAGCTGTCTATGGCAGCGGCAGGTTTCTGGGAATAAGCGGTTAAGGCAGTAAAGAATAAAACCACAATAATCTGTAATGACCTTTTCATTTCACGATGTTTTTTATTATCTGAACCATTTCTTCGTACTGGGCTTCCATATCTTTCAAGAGGGTTATCTGGACCCTGTTTCTCTGGAGATTATGATGAGGATACCTGATCTTGTAATAGTTGTCGCCGTCAATGTAGTCAGTGAGAAACCTTGTAGCCATAATATATGTCAGCAGTTTGGGGGCGAAGGCGAGGTACTCGATCTCTGTGGCGTTGAGTGTCTCTCCGGCGGCGCTGAGATATCCTTCAGCGTATGCCCTGTAGATTTCAATGTCCATCGAGACTGACGAGAGATCCCCGCTGTCCTCGTCAGCCCTGTTTGTGGCCGTGCGTATTGCGTCGCCGAAGTCGTAATGGACGTAACCCGGCATGACCGTATCGAGGTCAATTATCAGCAACGCCCTGTCGCTGGCGTCGAAGAGGATATTGTTGAACTTTGTGTCGTTGTGCGTTATCCTCTGCGGAATCCTTCCCGCTTCGCCCAGCTGTATGATAGCCTTCATCTCCTCCTCACGACTTTCAATTTCTTCAATTTCCCGCCTAACCGAGGCCACTCTGCGTGACGCGTCCTTATCAATCACACGGTGAAAAGTTTCCAGCCTTCGTACGACATTGTGGAAGTCCGGTATCGTCTCATGCAGTGGCTCTCCGGGCATATCGGCGAGCATCGACTGGAACTGTCCGGTTATCCTTCCTCCCTCGAAAGCCCTGCTGAAGGAATCAACCCTTTCATAGGAGCGGTGATCGGGGATGAATATGAGCATCCTCCAGAAATTGCCAGCCTCATCGACATAAAAGGACTTGCCCGTACCCCTGGTATGCATCAGGGTAATACATTCTCTCTTTACATCACTGCCCTGAATGGCGGCAATCTTCTGCCTGAGATGGGCCGTGACCCTCTCCATGTTCTCCTGGAGACTGGGTATGTCTTTGAATACATTGGAGTTAAGCCGCTGCAGTATATAATCGTCACATCCTTTCTCCGCAGTCATAATGCGGTAGGTGTCATGGATGTGACCTGGTCCGAATGAATATCCGGAAAGGAATGTTCCTTCCGCCCTGAAACAGCCGAAGATCTTTTCGAGATCGGGGGTCATGGCCAGGATGTTATCTTCCCTTAAGCTTGTATCCGTGAAGCGAATAGTACAGAAGGATCAGGTAGCAGGGGAGACATACCCAGTATGCGGCCTGCGTACTGAACAGGTCCGCCATCTTGCCGTATGCCAGGGGGATGAGGGCGCCGCCCACGACAGCCATCACCAGCAGGGCCGAAGCTGTCTTGGTGAACCTTCCCACACCGTTCAGCGCCAGCGGCCACATTGAAGGCCAGATAAGCGCGTTGGCCAATCCCATAAGTGCAACAAAAAGAACGGTAACAGGTATAGTGAGGGTGACCGACTCGAAGGTGACAAGGTCCCTGAATGGCATAGTGATCTGTGCCGAGGCAGGGGAAAGGACTGCACCGAAGGTGAAGACTATTCCCAGGAGGGCTGATATCCTCAGTGCATTTACCTGCGAGAGGGCTTTGGGGATAAAGATTATGCCACAGATGTACCCTATGATCATGCCCAGCATGGTCAGGGAGGTGTAGTATTTGGCCGATGACATGTCTATGCTGAGCGATTGTCCGTATCGTATTATGGTATCACCTGCAATCACCTCCACTCCAACATAAAAGAAGAGTGCAACTGCTCCAAAGATCATATGAGGGAAGTGCCAGATGCTGGTCTTGTTGATGTTTGTTTCACCGACTGAAGGTTCCTCGGCATCGGTATCAACGTCAGGAAGATGGGCAAGGCGCAGGAGCAGTCCAAGGACCACAAGTATTACGGCCATGATGATATAGGGGTTGATCACTCTGGTTGCGAGCTGGTCAAGTATCGCACCGCGTGCCACGGAGTCAGCTGCAGCGGCAATTTGCGCATCAAGGAGATGAGAGTCCTTCAGGATATGTGCACCCAGGATGATGGGGGCGATGGCGCCGGCAAACTTATTGGCGATACCCATCATGCTTATGCGTTTGGCGGCGCTCTCACGCGGACCAATGATGGTCACATACGGGTTTGATGCCGTCTGCAGGAGAGCCATTCCGGTACCCTGAACAAACAGCCCGAACAGGAAGACAGGATAACTGCGCCAGAGAGCGGCCGGGATAAATATCATAGCCCCTACTGCCATTACCCAGAGACCTATCGACATTCCGTTCTTGAATCCCGTCTTCTTCAGAACAGCCGAAGCGGGAAGAGACATCACAAAATATGAGATGTAAAAAGCAGTCGTAACAAAATAGGCCTGAAAATCCGTCAGCTCACAGGCAGTACGCAGGAACGGAATCAATATTCCGTTGAGCCATGTGACAAATCCGAAAATGAAAAAGAAAATGGCTATTACCGTCATTCCGACGATATAATTCCTCCGGCTGATCGGAGCCGCTGCAGAAGCTGTTGTCATCGTTTATTTCGTTATGAATCTGGTCCAGGTCAATTCAGCCGTACCTCATATACTACGGCGGTTAAGGCTCAAAACTACTCTTTTTACAAATAAACTGCAATAAGCATAATCATTGTTTTCAGGGTCCGGGAGGCGGATACCATTTTTACCCCGATTTCGCCGTTTGGCTACTTAATGTTAATTTTGCGCCATAAAACAGAATGATGAAGAACAGGGAAATTATTGAAAGGATAAAGAGCAAAAGAGCCTTTATAAGTGATATGGACGGCGTTATTTATCATGGAAACAAGCTTCTGCCGGGAGTTCCTGAGTTTGTTGCATGGCTAAAGAAGGAAGGCAAGAAGTTTCTGTTCCTTACCAATTCGAGTGAGCGCACACCGAAGGAGCTACAGGAGAAGATGTCACGCCTGGGCATTGATCTTGAGGAGAACGTTTTTTACACCAGTGCACTGGCAACGGCACAGTTTCTGGCTGCTCAGAAACCCGGAGGCACTGCCTACATCATAGGTGAGGCGGGACTGATCAATGCGATGTACAACGCCGGCTATACGATGAACAACTTTAATCCTGACTATGTGGTGGTAGGCGATACCCGCGGCTACAGCTTTGAAAAGCTTGAACAGGCTGTCAATCTCGTTATCAGGGGGGCCAAGCTCATTGGGACTAATCCCGACCTGACAGGCCCTGTTGAGAACGGCATCATCCCTGCAACAAAAGCCCTGATAGCACCCATCGAGCTTGCCACCGGACGGCAGGCCTACTTTGTCGGCAAGCCCAATCCGCTGATGATGAGGATCGCCCTGAAGAAGATCGGATGCTCAAATGAAGAGACCATCATCATAGGTGACCGGATGGACACTGACATTATTGCCGGCATAGAGTCGGAGATTGACACACTGCTTGTTCTGACGGGAATATCGACTCTCAGGACGGTTGACAAATTTCCCTACAGGCCTTCATACATACTTGAAGGTGTGGCAGACCTGATTCAGTAGATTACAGCTCCCGGGTTGCCCGAGCTCGCCCTTGATTTATAACCGAGATAACCTCCGTGGTGTCTTTTGGCATATTCAGCGGCAGTGAATCCTATCTTTTCAATCATCAGCGCCACCAGGACATCCCCGATGACGGTCATTACGGTGGTTGAAGTGGTAGGAGTGAGGCCGAGGGGGCATACTTCCGAGGGGCCTCCTGTAAAGAGGCCGACGGTTGCCTTTTCCAATAGCGGGCATGAGGTGTTTCCGGTTATGACCACGACGGGGATTTCCGGGAAGAGGTTATCCTTGAGGTCCAGCAGCTCAATTATCTCACGCGTTTTTCCCGAGTTGGAAATCACAAGCATGAGGTCATTCTCCTGGAGCACCCCGAGATCGCCATGCTGTGCCTCGCTGGGATGAAGGAATACCGCCGGGGTACCGGTAGAGCTGAATGTTGTTGCAATATCATGAGCTATCTGTCCGGCCTTGCCCATTCCGCTGGTGACGAGCTTACCCCTGAGCTGATGCACGTGTTTGTAAATCAAATCAATGACTTTTTCATAATTGCCCGTTACAGGGATATTCTGTACGGCTTCGGCTTCCTGTGCCAGGATCTGCCTGACTCTGTTCTGCATGGTTTTCCGGATAAATATCCAAAGATATGACTTTTACAAATCTACAGATCAGTCTGGCGGGCAAACTTCTGCACTGAATGATTTGAAAGATGGGCAATGGTCAGGAAGATGGAATACCCGGCTGAACCGGCCAACGATGTGACTGATGGGGATATTTACGGATTGGGGTCTGTCAACGGCCTCTATCCTGAAAGGATGCAGTACGGCACCCGGGCTTACAGTAAGAACGGGACAAATCTGAATGCTGCCATTGCACGACAGGGAGCTGACATGATGGATACCAAACTCTGGTTCTCCAAACCTTGACATGGATTCTAAAAGGGTTTAATCTGAAGACTGCCCGGTTTCTCTGCCCCGGGCTGTCTTCTTAATAGGTTCTGGTCATGGTCTCCGGAGTGACAACAATGAAGTCTGCCAGTCCTGCATTGTCAGGCTCCAGCGCCTCAATGTCATCCTGAAGTACGGTTGTTATAGTCGCTACCCTGATACTGGGCCTGTAGAGTTTCAGGTAATGGATTATCCCGAGGTAGTTCTCCGAGTGATAGGCCCCGTTGTAGTGAATGAATAACTGACCCTGCCTCATGTTACTGACAATGAAGTGTGCCATGGTGGCATCCTTGATCGCCTGGGCCTTGGGCATATTTTCGTTGGGTTTGCCTCCCATGCCCGGCATGCCGTGCATTGACATCATATCCTTGTAGCACTTGAGTTCCGGGTCGTAGGATACTGGCAGAGGGGCTATCAGTGCCTTTGCTTCCGTTGTAAGGCTGTCGAGAACCTCAAACCCCCTTCTCGACACCATGGCGGCATATCTCCTGGGAATGTTGGTTGCTACGAAAGGCAGGCCGTTGTTTCTGGCAAACTCGATCAGAGGCTTGTAGTCTGTTTTGTAGTTTTTCCAGAGCTTGACCTCTGCCTCGAACTTGTCAGATTCGTATTTCTTCGAGAGATATTCATTGAGAACCAGCTGATCATCAGTCTCAAACATCTCGGCGCCAAGTACCAGCCTGTCACTGACTGCCATATATAAGTCTGATGTGACCTCGTATTCCAGCCAGTGGGAGATGGGATTGTCATGCAGCTCGCCGAAGAAGACTACGTCGGCAGCGCTGACAGTTTCGATCATCTTCTGGTATTTTATGCTTTTGCCTTCAGCGTCAAATAACCTGTACGCAGGTTTGTCTGAACTGAAGGAGAGGAGGCTGACCGATGCTGTCAGTAAAAGTATTGCGGTTGTTTTCATCTTCCGGGTTATTGTATGTTATTACTACATACAAATTAAGTCAATAATTGTTGTGCCCGGAGGATAATCAGACTATTTGTTGGAGTAGGAGGTCAGGAGTGCCTTGACATTGAAGTCCTTTGCATAGTAAAATGCCGTCCTGCCCTGAGAGTCTTTGGCCCCGGGGTCAGCACCCCTTTCCAGAAGCAGGTTGACTACTTTGGTGTGACCGCGGGATGTCGCACCGAAGAGGGCGGTGGCCCCTGTCCCTGTTTTAAGGTTAACCTGTGCACCCTTGTCAAGCAGCATTCGGACCGCCTCTTCGTCACCTTTCACTGAGGCAAGGATCAGGGCTGAATTACCGTTTCGGGTCTGCAGATCAACCTTTGCTCCTTTATCAAGCAGGAGCCGGACGATATCGGCGTGACCCTCCTGTGAAGCCAGTATCAGAGCGGTGGCGCCATTCCTGTCCTGCATGTCCGTGTTTGCCTCCCTGTCAAGCAGAACCATTACGGCATCGCTGAATCCGTTCTGGGAAGCCAGAAGAAGCGCTGTGGAACCATTGTTGTCACTCAGGTCAACGGCGGATCCCCTTTCTGCCAGGAGCTTTACTGTTTCGGAAAAACCGAACTGTGATACTACAATGAGGGGAGTGGCTCCGTTATCAGGACGAAGGTCTGTGCCTGCACCATGGTCAAGCAAAAGCCTGACTACATCAGTGTGACCATTCTGAGCGGCAATATACAAGGCTGTGGTGCCGTTAGCCGATTGTTTGTCAGGGTCAGCCCCATTGTCAAGCAGAGCCCTGCACACTTCCGTGGCTCCGATCTCAGCTGAACACATGAGCAGGGTAGCTCCGAATTTGTCGCAGTAATTGACGTCGCTTACGGCCGGCACCATTTTCAGTGCCCCTTTCAGGTCATTTGCGGCGAGAGCTTCGAAAATCTTCTTGGGAGGGATTTTGGTCTGTGCCTTTGAAGTAAGAGGGCAAAACAATAACAGGATGGCAAATGATGCCACAGAGACGAATGTTTTCATCAGGCTTGTATTAAAAAAGAAAATGAATGTATACAAACCGGATGTTACGGACAAGTGATTTTTGACCTCTATCCCATGCGCGGTGACAGAAAGCCTATTTTCGGGGGTATTGTACTTTAATACAACAGTATGGCTAGTCGCCGGAGTCAGTCGTGACTACAACTTCTTTACCTGTCTGACAAGGTAAACAATTACGGCTGATATAATTATGGCAAGTGTGATCATGGTTCATTTGTCAGGATTGGAGAACCCCGTCTGAATGTCGTTGTGAATAAACAGTGAAAAGGGTGTTGACTTACACCTCTTTTGCTTTTTCCCGCTCCAGCCTTTTAGCGATAGCTTCGTTCTCTTCCCTGGCACGAATATCCCTGTGAAGTGAATATTCTTCCCTGCGTTTGGCCAAAGCCCTTACGTTCTCCTCCTTCAATTCAGGAAAAGTGTCATTAAAAGTTATTTCGTTCTGCATGGTGCAAAGATAGTCATTAAAAGCCCCTGATTTACAAAACAGTGATAATTCTTTTTCAGTCGCCTTTATCAGTATCGGTCTGTAAGTCAAGGATCGAACAAAAAGTCAGTTTCTGCGTATAAAGGATCACAATAACTGCTTTTAAACAGAAAATGCATTCGTCCTAATCTGAATGGTGTCAATCATGAAAAAGTCATTTATGCTTCTTGTCATCTTGCTGATTGGCATAAACACCTTTTCGCAGACGTTCCGGAGCAACTCTGCCACAATCCGGAAAGGTGGTTTTGAAATTGACAGGACCGTCAGGTCAATAGTAATCAGCGACAGGGAAATCTTCATTTCGAATTACCTGAACGGTAATACGAAGCCATTGGTTTTGAATGTCTACCTCATTGAAGAGAGGGATGATAAGTTTGACGGCCTGTGCAAGTATTATTACTGTACGGTGCAGAATAAAGAACAGCTAAGTCCTTATCAGAAAATCGTTGTAATAAAGAAGCCATTCTCCATCACCCTTGAACTTTTTCTCTCGGACAACAATAAGTATGTCCATGACCTGGAGATAAACGGGTAGGGGGCAACGCTTTCATAAGCGAGCCTCTTCAGCTTTTTCAAATAAAAAATCCTGCTTTCGCAGGATGATTTCTGGTGATCCCGGCGGGATTCAAACCCACAACCTTCTGATCCGTAGTCAGATGCTCTATTCAGTTAAGCTACGGGACCTTTTGCGCCGCCAAAGATAAAATATTTTTTTATTTTAATTGCGTAATTTTATACCCTGTAACTCTCATTTTGGTGGTGCGGGGTGAAAGTGCAGCCATAAAACGGGAAAGGAACAAAACATGAAAAAGGGACTCAGAATTATCGCCATAACAATTGCATCACTGCTGATAATGATCATAGCAGCAGGACTACTGGTGCCGGTTTTATTCAAGGATAAGATAAAGGAAAGGATTGAGGTTGGAATCAACTCAAAGGTCAATGCAAAATTCGCCTTCAGTGGATACAAATTGAGCCTTTTTAAAGCATTTCCCAATGCGAAGTTTGCTCTTAACGATCTGAACTTCACCGGCATCGGTGAGTTCGAGGGCGATACGCTTGCCGCTGTGAAATCCTTCGGACTGGTCTTCAACCTGAGAAGCCTTTTCGGTGAAGGCGGATACGAGATAAGGTCAGTAACCGTCGACCGGCCGCTGATAAATGCCATGGTTTCGAAGGACGGTAAGACGAACTGGGATATAATGAAATACACTCCGGAAGAAGACGGGGAAGTGACGACTGACACACTCCAGTCAAAAGCCCTGCAGGTTGCCCTGAAGAAATTCAGTATCACTGACGGACGGATTTTTTATTCCGACAGGCAGTCGGACATGACAGCCGCCATCGGGGATCTGGATTTCAACCTTTCAGGCAACATGAACGCCTCCAGGACTGATCTTGTGATGGACCTTACCGCGGCAGGCGTTGATTTCGTAATGGATAAGATACCTTACCTGACATACGCCGCTATTGATTTTGAGGCAGAGATCGATGCCCTGACCGACTCGATGAAGTTCACCCTGAAGGATAACCTTCTGAAGATAAATGATGTTGCCCTTAATTTTTCCGGCACCGTTGACAAACCGGGGGAAGACATAGGCCTTGATTTAGCTTTTAACACTCCTGAGACCTCCTTCAAAAGCCTTCTCTCTCTTGTTCCGGCTTTCTATATGAAAGGATATGAAGACCTGAGGGCGGCAGGCACTTTTTCACTTGACGGCTACCTGAAGGGCGTATACAGCTCCGCAGACAGCACCCTTCCTGATCTGTTTGCCCGGATGCTGGTCAGCGATGGCGTAATAAGCTATCCGGAACTTCCGCAAAAGATTACGGCGATAAGTATTGACGGGAAAGTTCAGACCGATGGCAGGGTGATGGATAATACCACAGTTGATGTCAGCCGTTTTCATTTCGAACTTGCCGGTAATCCGTTTGATATGACAATGAAGCTGGCAACCCCGGTGAGTGATCCCTCCGTTGCCGTCGCCGCCAGGGGAAAGATCGACCTGGCAAAGCTGCAGCAGGCCATCCCGATTGACAGCATCACCCTCAACGGTCTGATTGACGTCTCGCTTGAGATGGCAGGCCGGATGTCAATGCTGGAGAACAAAATGTACGATCAGTTCAAGGCTGCCGGCAATCTCAGGATATCGGACATGGCTATGACGATGACAGATATGCCAGCCATTAAAATAAACAACGCAGGATTTGTATTCAGTCCTGCATTTGCCGAGCTGACCGGCCTGACTGCCATGATGGGAGAGAAGAGCGATTTCGCCCTTTCAGGCAGGCTGGAAAACTATATACCTTACCTCTTCTCTGATGGTATCCTGAAAGGCAATATGTCATTGAAATCAAAGGCGGTTGACCTGAATGAGATCCTCGATTTCATACCGTCAGACACCCTTGATGCAGACACGACCGTGATGGAGGTCATTCAGATTCCGGAAAATATAGATTTCGCATTTGACGCCAATGTTGACAATCTGACCTACGGCAGACTGGCTGTAAATAACGTTACCGGTAATATACTTGTGCGTGACGGTGTTGTGACAGTCAGCGAGACTGGTATGAAGGCGCTCGGTGGCACAATGCTTATGAATGCATCCTATGACACCCGTGACACTCTTAAGCCCCTGATTGATGCTGACATGCTGATAAGTGCCGTCAATATCAGGGAGACGTTCGATGCCTTTAACACGGTGCGGCAACTTATTCCGGCAGCGGCAGGACTTGGAGGCAATGTGACAGTGAAGATGGATTTCAGGAGCAGGCTGAACGGAAGTATGATGCCTCTGTTAAACACAATGTCAGGGAGCGGGGAACTCACGTCTGAGTCGGTTCAGATTCTGGAATCAAAATCCTTTGACCGTATTAAGAGTGTGCTGAAGATGAATCAGGCTTATACAAACATTGTAAAGGACATCAGAGCAACCTTCATCATAAATGACGGCAGGCTTTTCGTCAAGCCTTTCGATACGAAGCTTGGCAACATAAAAATGAATGTCTCAGGCGATCAGGGGCTTGACCGAACTATCAACTACCTTATTAAGACAGAGATACCAAGTGCCGACATGGGAGAGTCTGCAACTGCTTTGATGGGAGTCTTCTCCTCACAGCTTGCGGCACTTGGCCTGAATCTTGCCCCTCCGGAGATTATCAAGGTTAACCTGAAGATAGGAGGGACCTTCACGGATCCTGTCATTACCCCAGTATTTGCCGGAGGCGCGGGCGGACAGGGAGCAGTCAATACAGTCACTGCCACCGCTGCCGCAGTGACTGAAGAGGTTACCGGGAAGGTGAATGAGGCTGCCAGGGAGCAGGCCGACAGGATATTGAAGGAAGCTACGGAGAAGGCTGACATTCTCAGAAAAGAGGCCGAAGCTTCAGCTGAGGTAATACGTGAAGAAGCTGAACTGCAGGGAAAGAAGCTGATTAAGGATGCAGAGGGAAGAGGCTCAATTGCTGCCATTGCAGCAAAGAAGGCAGCAGAGGCACTCAGTAAAGAGGCTGATAAAAGAGCCACCCAGCTGGTGACAGAGGCGAATACGAGAGCAGACAAGCTGCTTGAAGAGGCAAAGGCAAAGGCTGACGGCCTGCTGAAATAATATCAAAACCCAGCAAAAATCATCGAAAGAGGCTTAACGGCCTCTTTTTTTTTGCCATATCGTCCAGCATAAACAACAACCTGTCGGCGGTTTCCCTGACGACGTAATATTACTGTAATAATAATGTCATCGTTTCGTAACAGGTTTGTTACCATGCTGTAACATATCAGGGGGAGTTTTGTACCGTAAAAAAGTCAAACCATCAAAATGAAAAATTTAACAGTTAAAATCCTGATTATCTTGTTCACAGCCACCTCCCTCAGCGCCATAGCACAAAACGCCACCGGAACCATCACGGGAGTGGTTCGCGACGGTGCAACCGGGGAAACCATGCCAGGCGTCAATGTAGTTATTGAAGGCACGATCAGGGGGGCATCAACAGATTCCGAAGGTATCTTCACAATTGCTTCAGTAGCACCCGGGAGATACAACCTGGCTCTCACGTTTATCTCCTATAAGCCCCTGATAATAGAGGGTGTTGAGGTCGTGGCCGGGAATGTAACCGAAGTCACTGCCTCCATGGCCGATCAGTCAGTTGAGCTTGATGACATCGTGGTGGTTGCAACTAAGCGTACTGACAGTGAGGTTACAGTCATGACCAGCATCAGGAGCAGTCCGGTGGTGGTTTCGGGGATCTCGGCGCAGCTTATCAGCCGAACACAGGATAAAGACGCCTCCGAAGTGGTCAGGCGTCTGCCGGGGGTATCAATTGTTGATGATAAGTTCATCGTGGTCAGAGGGCTCTCTTCGAGGTACAACAACGTATGGCTAAACAACTCCTCGGCACCCAGTCTTGAGGCTGATGCAAGGTCATTCTCCTTCGACCTTATCCCTTCCTCCATGATCGAAAATATTTTCATTCTGAAATCGCCGACTGCAGAGTTGCCGTCCGACTATTCGGGAGGATTCATTAAGATAACAACCACAGGCATACCCTCTGAAAATAAGTTTTTCGTCTCATACGGGACAGCCTTCAGGCAATATTCCACCCTGGGCAATTTTTCACGGGAGAAAGGCAGCAGTAACGACTGGCTGACGCTTGGAGCATCACACAGAAGCCTCCCGGCCGATATGCCGGCACACCTCGATATTTACGAGAGCGCCACCAATCCGGAAATACGGAACAGGGTGACGGAAATAGGCCGAAGCCTGAACAATGACTGGACCGGTGTTACTGCAACAGCCTTACCTGACCAGAAAGCCGCAATCGGACTGAATACAAGGTTCCAGAAGGGAAATTTCATTGCAGGAAATGTCACCTCCCTGACATACAGCTATGCTGACGATTTCACGCGGGTTCAGAATAACAGCTACTCAATATATAATTATGCGTATGACACCCCCGGTATTCTGGATCAATTCACCGACAGGCAGTACCAGACCAGTTCAAGGGTGGGGTTGATGCATAACTGGACCGTTTATCCGCTTGAAGGACTGAAGATCGAATTCAGGAACTTTTTCACCAGTACTTCAGGCTCGAGGGTCACCCTCAGGGAAGGGCAGGACTGGTACAATAACGGCAGGTTCGTCAGATCAGGCGAGACGATGTTCAGCCACAGGCTCATTTATTCGGGGCAGCTGGGCGGAGAAAAGATATTCAATGAAGGGAAAACCATCATCGACTTCACCGCAGGATACTCCTTGTCATCCAAAAACGAACCTGACATCAGGAGATACAGGTATATCAGCAATGACGGAGAAACCTCACCTTACATCATTTTATTCGGAAACAATCCCGATCTCTCTTCTGTTTCAAGAATGTGGCTTGACCTGTATGAAGACAACCTTTCGGGATTACTGAACTTCACCCGGAAATTCAGGATGGGCAATATTGATACTGAAGTCAAAGCCGGGGTTTTTACGGAAAACAGGGAAAGAAGCTTCACTGCACGAAATTTCGGATATACCATCTCGGATGACGCCTCTGAATTTGCCTCAACAACACTGCCGGTAAGCGAAATATTCAGTCCTGAGAACATCAACCTCACTGACGGAATCAAGCTTAAAGAGATAACCGCGCTTTCCGACTCATATGATGCCTCAGCCAATATTCTGGCGGGCTACTTGAACTTCCGGTTCCGGGTAAGTGTGCGTTTTGACCTCTCCATGGGCCTGAGGGTGGAGAAGGAACATCAGGAACTGTCAAGTTACCGTCAGGGCACCACCATACCAGTGTATGTGACCCGAGACACTGTCAATCTCTTTCCTTCTGCAAATATTGCCTGGAACCTGACTGAAAAGAGCCTCGTGCGCTTCACCTACGGTATGAGTGTAAACAGGCCTGAATTCAGGGAGATGGCTCCATTCTACTTCGTTGATTTTGATAAGAATGCCGGGATATATGGAAACGAAAACATCCGGCAGGCTTACATTCACAATTTTGATATCCGGTATGAGCTCTATCCCGGAAACAATGAGACCTTCAACGTTGGGATCTTCTACAAGAATTTCATCAACCCCATTGAGGTCACCATAAGGGGGAATAATCCCACCCAGTTTTCATTCGACAATATCAGTTCTGCCTACAGTTTCGGTCTTGAGACAGAGGCGCGGAAGACCCTGGGCTTCATAAGCGAAAGGCTGGATGACTTCACCGCAGTTGTAAACCTCTCGCTGATTAAAAGCTCTGTCGCCTTTGACAGACCACTGCAGGGACAGTCGCCCTATATCGTGAATTTCGGGCTATTCTATCAGAAAGCTGAGGAAGGCTTCATGGCCAGCCTGGTATATAACCGGATTGGTAAGCGTATCATTGCCGTGGGAAGACCCTCACCCAATGCATGGGAGAGTATACCTGACATCTATGAAATGTCACGCAATGAAGCTGACCTTGCCGTCAGCAAAATGATAGGAGAAAGGCTGGAGTTAAAAGCCGGCATTAAGGATCTCTTTGGAGAAAAAGTGGTTTACCAGCAAAATGTTAAAAGCATTGTGGATATGTCTTACTACGGAGGTGACGGGACAAAAGCATTTGACAGGACCCAGGATACCAAATCATATTATCCCGGGAGGCAGTATTCACTCGGCCTTTCGGTAAAATTCTGATAACAGTAAATAATCAATTTAACTAAATTTTAAATTATGAAAACAAGCTTTTTTTCAGGAACTGTAAGGGTGATGATGCTGGTGGCAGCATTGTTCGTCGCGGCATCATGTGAGAAGGATGTACCGGTTACGGGCCTAGCCCTTGACAAGCAGACGGCAACCGTTGAGGTGGGTGCCACAGTCGCACTTCTGCCGGTAATTGATCCCATAGATGCCACAAACAGGAGTATTACATGGACCACCAGCAATGCAGCTGTTGCCACCGTTGCTGACGGTGTGGTAACCGGGGTGGCACCTGGCGTTGCAACCATAACGGCCACTTCAGTAGAGAACATACTATTTAACGCTTCATGCGAGATAACAGTAGAACCGTCTACAGGTCAGGTGATCACGGTGTCTGGTGATATCACATCTGACACAAGGTGGTATGCACAGGCCAAATACATGCTTTCAGGTTTTGTTTATGTAAAGAACAACGCAATACTGACCATAGAGTCCGGAACGGTAATAAAGGGTGTCTCCAACACCAAGGCAGCCCTTATCATCGAAAGAGGCTCCAAAATCATGGCAGCCGGCACACTTGACAAACCCATCATCTTCACTTCAGACAAGCCGGCAGGCCAGAGGGCTACTGGTGACTGGGGCGGCATTGTCATCTGCGGCAAGGCCAGGACCAACAAGCATGATGATGGAGAAGGAGTCGGGGTTGCAGAAGGCGGAATCGGGTCAAAATATGGCGGAACTGATGACAATGACAATTCAGGTGTCATGCAGTTCGTAAGGATCGAGTTTCCAGGTATTCCCCTTACATCAACTGCAAACAGTGAGATTAACGGTCTTACGCTCTACTCGGTAGGCAAGGCAACTGTCATTGACCATATCCAGGTATCTTATTCTGGTGATGATTCATTTGAATGGTTTGGCGGGAATGTCAACGCAAAGTATCTGGTTGCCCTGGGAGGTCTTGATGACGGTTTTGATACGGACAACGGTTTCAGCGGAAAGATCCAGTTCGGACTGATATTGCAGGATCCGCTCAAATCGGACCAGTCCGGATCCAATGCCTTTGAGAGCGACAATGATGCTGACGGATCGCTTCTGACACCTGTTACATCACCCGTATTCTCGAATATCAACGCTTATGGTCCGCTTACTGTGATGGCGACCCTCCCTGCTGAGACGAAGCATGAGAAGGCGCTGCATCTGAGAAGGGGTACCATGACCTCGATCTACAACTCGGTATTCGTCGGCTTCCCGCAGGGACTGTCCATTGACGGCCAGAAGGGGAATTCGCCCACACGTGCTGATGCCAATGAACTGCAGATTGAAAATACTATACTTGCCGGCATGACCGTCAACTATGTGGAAAAGACCGGGACCGTGGCAGTGCCTTACACCGTTGCCCAGCATATGGCATACTTTGAAGCGGCTGCAAGGAACAATGTTTATAATCTCACGGTAGCTGACATTATCGGGGCTAACCTCATCAACCTTACCTCGCCTGCGCTTCTGCCTCCGGGCGGCTCACCGCTGTTGTCAGGAGCTTCATTCA
>JBAQCQ010000040.1:0-40535 GCA_049294275.1 Bacteroidales bacterium | reverse complement strand
TCATCCTGCTCATTAATTTCGCCTTCCGGAGCAGCACCGGCATGATCGTCTCCCTCCGGAGCAATGGCATCAGGCGAGTGTATCTCTTCATCGGCAGTCTCACTGGACCCGATCAGATTGATATTTCGCGACAGGTCAAGGACCTTCATCCTTTGATTGACCTGCATGAACCGTTCCATCCATGCTTCCTCGAATCCCAGTTTTCCGTTTATTATCAGGGCCTCCGAGCCTGACAGCGAGTTTATCTGCGCCGGCAGCGGCTCCCAGATGTGGTGGTCAGCGCCCGGTGGAAGAAGTACGTTTACTTCGAAATCATCTCCCGCAATTCCCTCAACGAACCAGGCAAAGGGAGGTATCGTAACTGTAATTATCCTCTCACTGCTGCCTGCGCCGGACCGCCGGCCGCATGAAGTGACGGCCATCGCCAGTATTACCAGCCATACTGTCTTTCGTATCATAACGATCATGTTTGCCCTGCAAAATTAACATAATGCCGGTTGAGGGCAAAAAACGAAAAAAAAATTAATTCCGGACGTGATCAAAAAAGCAGAGACAGGTCCGTGACCTGTCTCCGTAAAAGATTACAAATGATTTGTAATCAATTGATTGAACCAATTATAAAGCTGAAAACCAAATCAGTTTGAATTCATTGATATCCGGACGTTGCCGGTGGCTTCCTGTGCCCTGATTTTAAATACCCACTTGCCGTTCTTCCATCCGTTGTTCTCACCTGCCTCAAAACTCTTCCTCCAGTTCAGGCTGCCGTTCTCATCGAGCAAAACCTCTGAGAGCTGTTTCCCGTCAGGCATGATGATGGCAACGGTGATGGACCCCTCTGCGCAGTCGCCTGAGACAGACAGATTGACGCTGTTCTCATCAGAGGCACTCATTGAAAACTCATTTGTGAATGTCGCTTCCATGACCTGGCGCGAGTAATTCCATGATGAGCCAGGTTTGCTCGCGTGCCCGAACCCGCTGAACACATTGTAATCGCCCGGGTTGGGAAGTCCGTATCTGAGGATCTTGCCGTCAGGCACAAACATCATGGGAAGGTCACCATTAATATCCTTCAGGTTATCCTCTGAATTCATGTGCTGCCATTCAAACTCCTTCTCCATTTTTTCTGCCTCACGCTCAAGCTCGGCAATTTTCATCCGGAGCTCATACTCCCTCTTTTTGGCATCCATATCTGCCTGTTTAAGTTTCTGCTGTTCCTCATCGCTCAAAGTCTTGAGTTTCTTCTGTATCTCAGCTTCCTTCTGCTTCTGCTGGTCAGGGTTCGGCGGTGTGCCCTGTCCGGTTGCCGGTGTTGCTGTCAGTATCAGTGCCATTGCACCGATTGCGATTGAATAAACTGTCCTTTTCATGACTGCCCTGTTAATTGTTTACGATCTAAAATTACATTGTGAATCATTAGCCGCAGGTTAATGGGAGGTTAATGCAAGGTTAATACTGTTTTTATTCAGGATCATTGTATATTTTTGAATAAAAATCAACAGGATGAAGCGTCAACTCCTTCTCGTTGTATCACTTACAGCAATGCTTCTGTTTGTTGCCGTACAGTTCTTTCTCATACACAGTATATGGAGACAGAAGGAGGAGATCCTTAATATGAGGTACACGAGCCTGTCACGCGAAGGTTTGTCGTTGCTGCTCTCCAAAAATAAAAGCAATGGATTCGAGAAGGCCATGGATGTCACTGACAAGCTGGCCTTTTACCTTATTACGGAGGAGCTGAACAAGGCTGAGTTCGCTGGGGACACCTCATCTCTCCGCAGGCTGGCACTGAAGGAGACTTATTCAATCCTGTATAAAAACGAGGTGCTTACCTCCTTTCTCAAAAAATACATCGGTCAGACGGGTTTTGACAATGATTTCAAACCACTGCTGGCAATCGCACACCTTGAACTTCTCTCGGGCGACAAACGCTTTGTCCTGGCTGACACTTTGTTTAAAACCCCCAAAAAAAACCTGGTCATCGTCAACACCTTTAAGGAAGAGCATAACAATTTCGTAATCCAGTACCATTACCTGATAGATCTCACCAATAAGAATAAGATGGTACTCAAGGAAGCCCTCTTCTCATTTATCCTCATCATTGTCAGTACTCTCATTGTCTTCCTGGTCTTTGGTGTCACCTGGAGGAATCTGATGGAGGAGAGACGGCTGTCTGAGCTGAAGAGCGATTTCATCAACAACATGACCCATGAGCTCAAGACGCCCCTGTCAACCATCACGGTCGCAGGCAGAGCACTTGAGAAGGAGCAGATCCTCTCTGACAGGGAGAAGGTGCTTGAGACATCCAGGATGATCGGAAAGCAGAGCGTTCACCTTAACCAGCTCATAAACACCATCCTTGAGGTGAGCTTCCTGGAAAGAACGGAATTTGAACTTGACAGGCATACGGTGGCAGTTGATGAACTGATGCACCAGATCGTGACATCGTTCCTCACCTCATGCGACGGTTGTGCAGTGATCAGAGAGAATTACGGGGTCAATGGCAAGCCTGTATCCCTTGATATTGTCTATTTCACCACCCTGATCAACAACCTGCTGACCAACGCTGTAAAATACTGTAACCGGGAGCCTGAGATAGATATTGCAACAACCATTGACTGCAATCACCTTGAGATCACTGTCGCCGACAACGGGGTTGGCATTTCGCGGGATCACATCGACCACATCTTCGAAAAGTTCTACAGGGTGCCGCATGGCAACATTCACAAAACCAAGGGGCTGGGACTGGGGCTCTACTACGTGAGACGAATTGCAATGGCTCATGGAGGTGATGTCTCTGTAAACAGCAAACCCGGCAAGGGAACAACATTCAGAATCAGAATACCAATATAAATATGACCATGAAACTCCTGCTTGCTGAAGACGATATCGATTTCGGGAACATACTCTCGCAGTACGTTACCCTGAGCGGGTTTGAGGTTACGCTGGCCCGCAACGGCCGGGAAGCATGGGACATGTTCCACGCATCCAGGCCCGACATATGCGTGCTCGATGTAATGATGCCCGAGATGGACGGATTTACACTTGCTGAGAAAATGCGCGCCGAGGAACCTGGAATACCCTTTATCTTCCTGACTGCAAAGAGCCTCAGGGAGGACATCATCAAGGGGCTTAAGCTCGGCGCAGACGATTACATAACAAAGCCGTTCGACCCGGAGATGTTGATGCTCCGGATCAACAACATCCTGCGAAGGGTCTACGCGACCGTTGAGGATGAATACACAATCTCCGGAACCACCCTTAAGTACGACTCCCTGGAGCTGATCACACCGGCCGGTAAGGAGAAACTGACGCTCCGTGAAGCCCAGCTGCTGAGACACATGATGATGTACCGCAATAAGGCTCAGACACGCGAGCAGATTCTCACCGAGATATGGGGACAGGATGATTATTTCCTCGGGAGGAGCATGGATGTCTTCATCAGCAGGCTGCGCAAATACCTGTCAGCTGATACCGGAATTGCACTGAGGACTCTCAGGGGAATGGGATTCGTCCTTGAAGAGGTGCACTGACCGACCGGTTCAGTCAATCGTAACCAAAAGAGGTTCTCTACCCGGAAGTCTCAGCCTCCCGGATAAGAAAATCCGTCAGATTGACATCGTGACTGAGTTTAAGCTTTGTGCGGAGCCTGTAGCGGCCGATCTCCACTGCCCTTGTCGAGATATTGGAGAGGTTGGCTATCTCTTTGGTGGTAAAATTCATTCTCAAATATGAACATAGCCTCAGGTCATTGGGCGTCAGAGAGGGATATTTCTTCTTCATCTTTCTGAAGAATCCTTCCTGCGAATATTTCAGGTTCTTCATCACGTTCTGCCACTCCTCGGTCTGGGTATCAAGTCCGTGCTCAATGATCTGCTCCATCTCCTTCACGAACCGAGCCGGCAGCTTTGATGATGACTCCTTCACCGACTCCAGTTTGTCACGCAGTTCCCTCAGGGTGTCAGTCTTCCGTATCAGATACCGCATTGTCAGCATCAGTTCATAGCTCTTGTAGTCGAGCTCGTTCTCAAGCCTGGTCTTCCCCACTTCATATTCTATCATGCGACGGTGTCTCCCGAGTGAGGCCCTGAAAATCCTGACTACCAGGGTAACGATACCGGTAAAGATCAGCACATAGAGCAACCATGCCCATCCGGTCAGCAGGAATGGCCTCCTGATTACAAAGCTGGCTTCGGCGAGGCCGCTTCCTCCCACCTCCCTGACCTGTAGGTGATATTCCCCGTGATGCAGGCTGAGCAGCGCAAAATTGTCCGTTGCCGTCCGGTACCACTCTCCGTTCAGCTCGGCAATCCTGTACAGATACTCACGCACTTCACGGTCAAAACCGGAAGGATTGGCTATGTACACCGTAAGATTGTTCTCCCTGCTTGAGACTGAAAGGGCCTCTGCCGTACCCGGAATGAGTGTTGTGCTCCTGCTGCCGCTGCTGAATACAAGCCGGCTGACCCTGAGAGCAGACCCGGAACCTTTATCCCTGAGCCTGTCAAGGTCGTATATGCTGAAGGCCTGCCTGGTCGGAATAAGCAGTCTTGAGGAGTCGAGTGACATGATCTGCTGTTCCCGCCAGGGCAGATCAGCATACTCGTGAACGAACTCCAGAACCTTCTCTGCCTTCAGGTCGCGCGTGACGTTGAAGAGGGCAATCCTGTTGTCAAGAACGAACCAGTAGCTGTTGGCGCGGTAATGTATTACCTGTGATGCACCGACAAACTCGCCGAGACCAGGCTCAAGTGAGGTGACAGGGAAAAAGTCCTTTTTCTCGTAGTCGAAGGCAAAGATATGATCAGAGGCCATGAATACAACCTGGTTATTCAGGCTTGACATTGAAAGGATCTTGGAGCTGTCAGCCGTTGTACTGAAGTATAGTGAGCTGACAACTGAGTCCGCCTGCTCATTGAGTTCTAGCCGGTAAATCCCTTTCTGCGGATGGACCGCCCAGAGATAACCCAGGTAATCTGCCTCCAGGAACCTGGTTGGTTCCATGTATCCCCGGATCCGGTTCCGGTAAACCCATTTGCCGGAGGGATCTTTTCTGAATGAGACGATGCCGGTGTAGGTGCCTTCAAGCAGAAGGTCGCCATAAGGTTTGAATGACCATCCGCCGGTCACTTCAGAGATTTTCTCCGCCTTACCGCCTTTGATGATAAATGTTCCGTCGTTATGTCCGCATAGAATCTGTCCGTCAAACTGGACAAGCTTCCATACCTGACCCTGTGTATTTGGCAGTATCCTCAGGTCAGAGAAACGATAGTTGCCGTCGCCCGGGGAGATATCTGCAGCGAACAGACCGTGGTTGGTTCCAAGGTACAGGTGGTTCTGATCCCTGATCACAGTGTATATTGTCCCAAGGGCGCCGCTTGTATTTGCATAGTATGTGACAGGAGATGATGTAAGAAGGTAATTGGCCCCGTCATCGAGGCCCGCCCAGACGCCTCCGGAATCGTCAGGGTAGAGTGAAAGGACGGTGTTGTTGTTCAATCCGTTGGAGTAATCAATGATCTCCAGGATGCTGCCTGACCTGTCACAGAAGGCAACGCCCTTCAGAATTGTACCGAACACTATCAGGCTGTCATTCACGGCCAGGCCTGCATTGCATGTAGCCTCTTTCAGCCAGAGTGATATCCCGGTATTCAGAGGGGTGAACTTTTCCCCGTCAAAAGCAAAGATCCCGTCGTTGGCGGTGCAGATCCACTGATCATCCGGGCCGAATTCAATCAGGGCATGAACCTTGAGTGACCCGAATGGTTCGCTGCCCTCAATAAAGGCGAACCGGGCGCCGTCAAACCAGTAAAGTCCCTGACCGAGTGCCTGTGCCATAAACCTCTCTCCCACCCTGAAAAAGAAGAGCATGGATGAGGGGGCTCCAACCTTCCGGACCACATTGTAATCATACAAATAGACAGCTGTAAAAGACTGGAAATAAACAGTGTGTTCAAACTCATAAATGTTCCAGATCTCATCATTTTTTGAAATGTCGGCACCTCCTCCAAGGGATGAGTAGTTGAGCCTTCCTGACCCGTCCCTTTCCCATAAGCCAAAATCCTCAAAGGAACCGGTAAAAATCATCCCGTCACTGTTGACATACACTGACCGTACTCCCTGCCTGCTTGGAACAGCATATGTCCTGGCAGTGATACCGTTATATTCAACCAATCCTGCCGAGTTGGCAAAATAAATATACCCGCTGAGCGGATCGCGACAAATTTCCCAGTTCTGGCTTACAACGGGAATAACTCCCGGTATGAACTTACGGATCTCATTCTGAGTCGCCCCCTGTTGTCCGGAGGAAGCAGATGCGAACGCCATCAGACAAACCAACCAGACCTGTGACCTGGCGCTAATCCATCTTGATTTTACTGACATAAGACCGGAATAATTCGGCACTTCCTGATACCTGCAGTAAATATAAGTAAAAAATTGACACTGAACCTGGATCAGCGTACTGCCAGTCCGTCGATTACATGCAGATTTCGATTCTGCTTTCCTGTTCCTGAGGCAGAGCCGAAAAAATGCCGGCCGGAATTACAGCCCCGCCGCGCCGGTAAATGCTTTCTTCTTCAGTAAATTGTACATCGGTTCCGTTAATGCAAATCCTCTTAGGTCCGAAATTACCCTCCCTTACGCTGTAGATCAGTCTCAGGCTCCGGTCCATGAATTTCATGGAGGTCTGAATACCGTCAAGTGACCGTGGCATAACAGGATCAATTATGACCTTTCCCCCTTTGACCCTGAGGCCCAGCAGGCGTGACACCACAATGCCGATAAAAATGCCCGGCCCGCTTGAATAGATCCGCCATCCCATACGGAGGGTCAGGGTACCTCTCATTATTTCAGAGTAGAGACGGTCTGCCTCATAACGGTTCATGAATATGACATCTGAGCTGCTGAAATAGCAATTTGCCTGCCTGATATCACCGGACGGCACTATTTCACGGTAGGCCACCGGGATTGCCTGCCGCAGGGCACGGAGAAATGCGTCAGCCTTCCCCGTAATGGCCAGGGCCTCAGCATAGCGGATATGCTCATGAACATACATAAGCCCGATTTCACGACCGAAAAACGTGCTGCTCTCGGCTCTCCGGAACAGCTTCTCTATGCCTCCGCTGTACCTTAGTGGCCTGTCCATCAGACGGGCTCCGTCAGGTCCCTTGAGATGCATCTCTATAAGCTCCTGGTGCTTTTCAGCCTGACCGGCGGTGAAGATCCGGCTGATTATGCCACGGTTCATGGGCAGTATGCTGTATTTTATCCCGGTTCTCGTATCTCCGGGATGAAGCAGCAGAGTGATTGTTCCGTCATCCTCCGCCAGTCCGTAGCCTGCCACAATTCCATCCTTTACAAGGTAAGTATTGAAATCTGATCTGATCTGCTCACACAGCTTATTAAACTTACCGGCCTTCACATGTTCTCCCCTCATCCGGCACACCTCAGCGTACTCGTTAACTGCCTGGTAACTCATCTCCACCGTCCATGCTGATACCATCCTCCGTGCCAGATCCCGGCTCACCGGCTGCATTGAGTCATTCCAGTCACCTCCGTCAAACTGCACAAGCGAAGTACCCGGAACAAATGAACCGGTCATTTTTTTGACCAGCCGGTTAACATGATCTGCAAGTGATTTTTCTGACCTTCGCGAGGTTTTGCGACTATTGTGAAAAGGAAGTTTTTCATCCATAAAAGCAAAGTCGCCCGTAACCCTGATATAATTGCTCAGGGCAATGAGACACCAGTATATGACATCTCCGTGAGCACTGTCTGCCCTGACCTCATTATAACTGTCAAACATCCACCACTGCGGCCATCCCCCGTCCGGATCCTGGCTTGAGAAGATTATGCGCAATACCTGTTTGGCCTCTTTGTATTTCTGCATGCTGAGCAGCAATTCCATGGGCCCCTGGGCCACATCACGAGTACCCCAGGCCGCCCCGCTAAACTGTTCGAGGCCGTAGGGTGTAAGAAAATGGATAAGGGCATCCATGCCGTACCAAGGAATGATCTCCCTGATTGCAGCAACGTCCGGCTGGTCTCCCTTTATGGAGAGTCCCAGGCTAAGTTTGTTCCATTCCGATTGTGCTTCCTGGCTGTCGGCAGTCCATTGCTCCCCGGGATTTTCAATGACAGCGGTATTTCCCCTGCCGCAGACCTCTCCCGTGAAACTCAGGCAAAATGATTTTGTCGCGCTTATATCAAGTACAAACAGGTTGCTTCCGGGGCTTCTCCCTCCTTTGCTCAGTAACTCATCGCCTCCGGCTGTGCACCGAATACCGGGTGTCTGAACGGTTATCCTGAAGCGCGCATCCGGAAATTTAGTGGCTATCATACTGTCAGACCGGGGAACGGCAATATATTCACCGTCTGTCGGTCCGCGAGCGACTCTCCATCCGTTGAGGTCATCAAAATGGTGGGTTATCAGAATCCTTGTTGCAGGGCCGCTTATGACCCTGAACTCAGTGTTTATCTGCGGAGTCCTGACAGATGTCCAGGTCCGCACCTGGAAGCATCGGGTTCCGCTGCTGTAAATCCAGCGACAGCTGTTCAGCCCGATCTCAAATGCTGACGGAACCCCCAGCAGCAGAAAACGGCCGTCGACTTCAACAAAGATGCGTTGCCCGCACTCCGGAGAAAGACAAAACTGGCTGTTGCAGACGGAAAGCAAGGTATTGAAATTTGTATTGCCCTGGGTTATGTGCGAATTGAACACACCAAATGCAAAAGCTGTTGTTGACATAACCCTCTCATCGGGTTTGAACCCTGTTGCTGCCTGCATTATATGGCCGTGCGGACGGTCTGCCAGCCGCTCCTTGGCACGAAGCATTACATAATTGTTTTCTCCGCAGAAAAATGAAATAAGCCTGTAATTATGGTATTCACAGTGACGCCTTTCACTGCCAAATAAAATATCGAGATCTGTTTCAAAAAGGTCATCGGCAGGCATGAATTCAGGGTCGCTGAACAGGTTGCCTTCCGTCTTTTTCAGGTCACCGGACTTCGGCACTGCCGCTGAGCCGGAAAATTCGCCAAACAGCCCGGGCAGCCTTTCAAGGTCTGTTGCAGAGGTAGCGTCAGGATGATCATGCATGAAAGAGGCTGCGAAAGCACTCCTGTGGCTTGCTCCTTTTGGCAGTCCGAACGGGGCTTCCTGAAGTGAAACCACGGCTGATTCTCCTGCATACTCCCCTCCGGTACTTTCCGAAATCAGTCCTTCCGGAACGCCGGTCTCACGGAATGTCCTGCCGTAAAACTGCATGCCATCAGTGCCTGCACCCGCGGCGCGATTCATACTTGCCATCATGAGCCATGGGTGCCCACCCGACTCCTTCATGTTCTGCCTGCAGCACAATACGGCACCGAGCACCGTGTCTTCAAGAATCCTTCTCTCAAGGTACTGGCTCACATAATACTCATTTACCATTCCTGCTGCAATAGTCTTCAGGCCAACGTCCTGAACATAAATAAGATCCAGCTCACAGCCAGAGTCTGAATTATTCTTTATGACAACGCTCCACTCCCAGCTGAGTGAGCTTTCAGAAAGCCTCAGGGTACACTCGTAATCAAGTCCCTCCCAGTTGCCGGTGGCGGTATAATATCTCCTCCCCGTCCTGAAACGGCTTCCGCTGGCAGGTCCCGTCAGTGGCTTGTACAAAATCGGACTTCCTCTCCTGCGAAGCCATATATTTGCAGCTGCCCCTGAAAAGGGCGAAGCTACCCTCAGGCTTATCCTTATCTTGCCGGCGTCAATTTTGCTTACGGAACCGTTATCAAGAACCGTGACGGAAAGTCCTGCAGAGTTTTTCAGTGTCATAATCCGGTCTTGATTTTCAATATTACTTCACTCTTATGCCTGTGACTGTAGCTGAGTATGATACGTCCGTTCGTACGTGAAAATTCAACTTTTGCACCCTCGATCTCTGCTGAAAGAATGCCTTCTGTGTGTAGCCCTTCAAGAACAGTTTCCCCGGCAAGGTCACGGTCACCGTACAGAGTGACCTCCACCTCACCCCGGTTAACCCGGTAACCTAAAATGTCGGAAGTCGAATGGAGTATCTTCAACCCTTCGGATATTTCAATGCACAGAGGAGTTAAAACGCCGTACAGCGGTGGCCAGTTTATCGCCTCTCCTGCAAGAGGAAGGCTGATATATTCTCCAGTTTCAGGGTGGGTGTAGATCACTCTTCCCAGCCGTTCCTCGTTATAGTAATTTGCAACAAACAGCAGCCCTCTCCCGTCGCCTGTGAATCGCTCCCTCACAGTTAAATATTCATTGCCGGACAATGCATGTCTCAGTTTGGCTCCTGATCTTCCGAGGAT
The DNA here is from genome assembly GCA_049294275.1 of Bacteroidales bacterium. Classification (GTDB taxonomy): domain Bacteria; phylum Bacteroidota; class Bacteroidia; order Bacteroidales; family VadinHA17; genus SR-FBR-E99. The sequence continues at coordinate 30,209 of JBAQCQ010000040.1, read as the reverse complement.
GGCTTCATAAACTGGTTTGTGTCCTTCCGTATCGAACCCGATCCACGTTCCGAGATATATGACAGACCCACTTCCGACGGACCTGGAGATTCCGCAAGGAGTTCCGCTCAGGGTCCGGGCAATTACCTCTGAACCGGTAAGAGACTCCTCTGAAAAGGTTATCTGCGGGTTGCTGCATTTTACATCCCTGAAGCCCAGTATATCGATCAATGAGGAATCAATTACCTCCGTCCCGGATGGTGAAACTGAGAATGCATCACGGATCAGGGTGCATGGTTTCTGAGACAACCCGCGATCAGGCAAGTACGGGTATAAAACGGCATTCCCTCCACCGGTGACATAATCAACTATCGTCTGCTGCGCCGGTGCATCCATCTCATCGGTGGTGAATGCCCACACCTGTTTGTATCTGCTTAAAGAACCGGCCGAAGTCGTGCTGAGGTCAGCCATGTCATAATCTACGTTAAGTATCTGAAGCACCCTCAGAAGTCCGTCAAAGTACGCAGGCCTCCTTATGGATGAGGGAACAAACGTGAGTCCCGCGGACGCACCTCCCTGTCGCTCCAGTTCAGTAGCATAGTGAGGGGGATAGAATAGAACACACACCTCTGCCCTTCGTTCTGCTTCCAGGATGACCGGGCCTGACACCTTAAGGATCCTGCTTATTCTTTCAATCGGCCCGAATGCACTTGTCCGATCACCTCCGGCTGTCATGGGGGTGAACCAGTAAAAGGTCTCTCCTGAATATCCCCTGCGATCCGGGTTGCGTCCCTGTGAAAACATGTAATAGTTCCATCCTTTCAGTCCATTGGCAATGCTGGCCTTATAGAAAAGTTCCATCTCACGGGGGTTCGTCACCACGTGATATTCCCGTGATCCGCTCTGGAATTCGGCGGCAAAGAGCGGCCCGTTTCCCTGCATCGCGGCAGTTATGTCATTTACAATCCGGTCATCATGCATGTTGCGGTATGACAGGAATTCAGGAATATGATCTACTCCGAAGATTATTTCACTCTTATCATTGTAGAGATCCTCATACATCGTTATATTCACGGGAAACTCGTAACCGGAGCCGTATATCCATCCGGGAAGATTGTGATACAGCGGTACCGTCACTCCTCTCTCCCTGGCCATCGAGGTCAGCATCCTGAGATAGTCTCCGTAATACTTCCTCCAGAAACGGTGCCACTCGTTGTCACGTCCGCGGTCCGCCGCTGATGCATAAGGTGTAATTCCGTCAGGGGGCAGCTCAATCATCTCAAAGCTGCGGTAATCGGTTCCCCAGAGCTCATTTACCTCCTCAATGTTCGCAAACCTCTCCTCCAGGTAAGAGATGAACCTCTCCTTTACTTTATTACCATAGTCTGCCTGCCTGGCAAGCCATGAGAACACTCCTATCTCATTGCATATCTGCATCATAATTACGGGACCGCCTGATTTTTCCTCATTCCTGCTGACGAGTGGCATGATTCTGTCATACCACAACCCCACCTTTTCAAGGTAATGTGCATTGAACAGGCTGACGCCGTCACTCATCACCCTGAGGCCCATGCGGTCACGCATGCGAACCTCCTCCCCGTGCTTCTCAAGGAACCAGTCGGGTAATCCCGCACCCCTGAACTCAGCCAGGATAAACGGTCCGGGTCTAACGATGCAGGTCAGCCCGTGTTCGTGACACCTTTTGAGCCAGCCTTCAAGGTCCTTCTCAGGACATGTTGATCCGTTGAAATCGAACACACCTTCTTCGGCTTCATGCCAGGCCCACGGTATATAAGTGCTTACAGTGGACAGCCCGGCCTTAACAGCTTCATCCAGGTGCCTGTTCCACAGTTCGCGCTTTATCCTGAAATAATGAATCTCTCCGGAATTGAGAAAAACCTTTTTCCCGTCACGGATGAAATTTCGTCCCTCTGTGCTGAATGTCATTCCTTTCAGATTACGGATTATACTGCCGGTTAATATCAAGCCTGCGCTGTGCTATCATTGTTTCCCCGGTTTCTCCGAATGAGCAGTTCTTTGATCTCGAATGTCCTCTTTTCGGTAAGTGAGTACCTGACCGCGAAGAAGAACGCCAGGAGGCTTAACAGGAGCGGAAGGCCAATCTCCACAATCCTCATCATAAGGAGGGTATAGGGAGACTGCTTTTTCAGCGGTTCTATGTCCTTTTCGATCGCTGAGAGCTCATTGTAAAGCAGATCCGGATTAGACCCCGGATCCAGGGAATTGATCCTGTTATTGATTGCCGATATGTTCTGAGTCAGGAGTGCAGTGTGTGCCCTGCTTTTCTCATGCTGCTTCGTGCGTGCCTGGAGGTGCGCCAGGAGATCGAACGAATAGATCCTGGCCCTGGTCAGTTTTGATTGCATTATAAGAGGAATCAGCTTCCTTATGAGTGAGTCGGCTTTTTCCGTTGATGCCCGGGCCAGTTCAGTATTCATGGATTCAAGTTCTCCGATCAGCGACTTTGAGGCTGCAGAGGCATTCATAAATGCATTTTTTCTGCGGGCATCATTCTCGGCATAACCGGTGCGCTTCTTTTCCGGCTTCTTTGCCACCTCATTTTCAAGATAAAGCAGGTAGTCTTTTGATTCCTTCAGGGCTTCTGCTGTCTGAGACAGTGCATTCCCGACCCATTCCGCAGCGTTATCCTTACCGTCATACCCTTTCCAGTACCGTATCTTGCTCTGCATCTCGCGCACGCTTCCCTGGAGGCTGTCGACCTTCGTTACCTGTGTCTGGTCAAAGAGAGTCAGCGTTATCAGTATTCCTGCGACAAGGCTTGCAAAGGCGGTACCCAGCTTGATGAACCACCAGAAGATTGAGTAATAGCTTCCCTCCGACCTGTGCCCGGTATTAAGTTCATCCTCATCACAAATATCTCCCACCATCGATGAGCCGAGGGTAAAAAAGAAAAGCATCCCGGTTGACAGCAGGATCGTCGGTATAATTACCAGGTAAGGATGCTGCGGATTGTAGCAGACTATCTTTGAAAGCTGCGCAAGGCACATCAGAACCATGGCAATTATGAGCGTATTCCGCTTCCCGAACTTCGGGCTGATCCAGTTAAGAGGGAAAACGGCCAGCACGCCGGTGATCGCCCAGACCGTACCGTTGATGCCCAGCAACCTGGCGCCTGCGATTTTATCGCCACCGAATACATAAAATATGGGTATGTACGAACCGAGCAGGTTGACGAAGTTAAAGCCCATGGCCAGTGTAAAGATGGTCATCACCAGGTAGATGAAATTCTTATTGGTGCCCACTATCTTCATATCATTCCAGAAATGGGTCTTCTCCTGCTTTACGACCTTCACAAACCTGGGTTCCCGCAGTTTGGCGGTCCACCAGAATGAGAGAGGAATCAGCACCGCTGCAATGAGCAGTGATACGTACCTCATGCCGTCTGCCTCATTGCCCCCGGGGCCCCTGAAGGCTTCCGTGTTTGCGAGCGCAAAGAGCCACGGTGTGCTCATGGCGAAGAGGTTTCCCACAAAGCTTTTGCCGCTGAAAAGACGGGTCCGTTCGTGTGGGTCGGTTGTCATCTCCATGCCCAGCGCACCGTGAGGTATCTCGAAGATGGTGGTGGCAGTGAAGAACAGAAGCAGACCAAACAGTATATATACAAGCTGGAACCGCTGAAAACCGGCATCACTGGGGAACATTGCATGCACCGCCTCTCCCTTTGGAATCCACCACATTACAACGAAGAACACTGCAACGGCAATACCGCCGATGAGGAGATAGGGCCTTCTTCTTCCCATCCGGCTACGTGTGTTGTCAGAGAGATGTCCCACGATAGGATCGGAGAAGGCATCCCATAACCTCGGGACGATCATGATCAACCCAAGCCAGAAGGCGCTCAGCCCAAGGCTTATGTTGCCCATGATGCCAACAAGCTGACCGGCAATGTTAAAAAGGGCGATGGGGATAATGCCTCCGGCCGAGTAGGCTGCAAGCTGCCCGAAAGTTATCCGGTCAGACTTTCCTTTAACAGTGCTCTTCCCACTTATACTCATCCAGGTATTTGTTTTTCAGCAGTTAATAATAAATGACAAGGTCAGCGGGCACCTCCCTGACCGCGATCTCCCCTTCATTGAAATCAGTTATGGCCTTACCGTTCACGGTGATTGCGGATGGCTTCTTGCCTCCGTTGAAATTCCTTATCCTGATACCCCCTTCCGGAAGACCAATATCGCCGGAAATTTTAAAACTGTAGCTGTTGCCCTCCTTCTTTACGGAATAGGAAATTTCCCCGTAATAGGTAGGCAGGTTTTCAACTGACATACCTTCAGTTGCGTCAATCCAATCCTGGTACAGGGCAGCGGCAAGGACCAGGGTACGGTCATATTCGTTTTCATACACGAACATCGACCTGACGGCATTGATAAAGTCACTCCCGCACCAGGTATGAGGCATGTCTCCGATGAAACCCGGATACCGGTAATCATGCCAGACCACCTCGGCCCAGTGATTCCATCCACCGGCTGGCGGACGCTGGTCATTCAGGAAGTATTCAATCAGTTCATGAGCCCTCTCAGGCTGGTCAAGCATAATGAACGAACCTATCAGCCGGTTTTCATAGGGAGTGTAATTGACCCATTCTCTCCTGCCATCCCTCCGGTCGCGGAAAAAAGAGTAATACTTCTCAAAGGTGGTGTAAACCTGCGGCACAGGGAGGTTCTTCAGTTCATTGCATGGGGTGAGCGCGATTGTAGTGGATGTTGCATCGAAGTCGCCAAGCTCCACGCAACCGGGAATGTAATCTATACCCCTGATTTTCATCGACAGGTTAATGGAGTTGTACAGGTTTACACGGAATGTATCCCTTATGGCAGCTATTCTCCGGTAATTCCCGCCTTCGCCCAGAATATTCTGTATTTCAGCTGCGTCCTTCAGCCCTTTCATCGTAAAGAAATTATCCCAGTATGAGTGCATTGGTTTGGCCGAATATCCTTCATGACTGATTGACTCAGGCACCAGCCCGTAAAAGGCGCGGACACTGTCGTTCCCGTTGCGGAAGTAATCCGTTGATCTCTCTGCAACAATCGACTCAATATAGTCAACAGCCTTAAGAACGCTCTCATTCTTTGATCTCAGGAAGGCTGTGTCACCGGTGAAATTGAAATATTCGCGTATCAGATAAATCATTTCACCGTGGCTGTCGTGCTCAGGTACAGGGTCAGGACCCCTGGAGTCAACCACACACGGCACCTTGCCATTCTCATACTGATGCGATGCATACCAGTCAATAAAGTCGCGCACCTCATCGGCTATGCCGGATTTGAGCAGCGCCGATGAGGTGAGGGCGCCGTCACGTATCCAGCTTCGTTCATAGGAGCGGGATCCGGGCTGAATCCCCACATTGTCCCTGTTGATAAGGATATAGGCAAGGTTGGATCTCCATGTATCTTTGATCCTGTCAGCTGAAGCAGGCAGGTTCAGGCGGATGTGATCCGTTTTGGTCTTCCAGAAATCAGCTGCCCGGTAGAATGCTCCGGGAACATCTTTTAAATCCATGCTGCCTGCAACCGACTTCGTGCCATGATAAGGGACCGCGGCAAAGAATTCAGTTTTTTCACCGGCATCAAGGCTTATTGAATACTTCATGACCCCGTTTGACATTCCCGCATTGTCCCTGGCTTCCCTGCCGTGCGGCATTCTTCCTTCACGAAGCATGTCGACAACATTACCCTCATCAAACGATGCCGCACCAAAAGAATCATACGGTCTGGTCATCAGAATGACCTTGTCATCAACGGCAATCCGGCCCACGGATTCTTCCCTGATTAAGCTGATCTTCCCGCTTCCCCCGGTTGTATTCAGGAACTGGTAACAGGGGTTCACCTGGAACGGGCGTACCAGAAGGTAAAACTCAAACTCCGAAGGCTTATCCGTAAGATTCTCAAATGAGTAACCAATATAGAGCATGGAGTTCTCATTGGCAGTGCCACCTGATGAGACACCCGTGACAAACTTCAACCCATCCTTCTGCCATGTGACCGATGGAACAAACTCAGCCTTGCCTGCGACGCCGGAGTAGACCATCGACTGCACAGGATCAATGTTGCTCCAGTTTACCAGGGAATCGCCTGCCCGGAGCATCGGCTCGATTGAAAAGAGCGACTTGTCAGCTTCAACCATCCCGGCTTCATTGATCAGTCCCTCCTTTGTGTCATTGTTCACACCCGTAATGGTCCAGTAGGATGCCCTTTCCAGGAAGTACTCCGGAAAATTCCCGGCAGGTGAATTCTTCGCACTCCAGATCAGGAAGTCATTGGGCGTTTTGGTGCTCGCCACATCAGGAAATTGTATTTCTCTTATACCAAATGTGCCGGCATCTGCTGGCCCTTCCAGTTCCATCCTGAGATACCTGGCCTCCGCCTCGGGAAGCCTTATAAAGCTGACATCACCGTAAAAGGATGAAACCGTGTAAGCCTTATCCCATCCCGCACCGTCATCCGAGAGAAAGATTTCAAACCTCCCGGGCTGATGATCTTTCAGCCACCTGATCTGCAGACCGCCGAATTCCCTTCTCTCCCTGAAATCGACTGTCAGATTACCACTCTTCGCTTTGCGGCTCTCCCAGAACGTCTTATCGGATCCGTCAGACATCAATCCCGGGGAACGCTTCCTGGCCGATGGCGAAGCTGCTATAACCGGCACCGGCCATGAATTCTTTTCAGGAGGAAGAGGTTCGAACCTGAGGTCATCTATCCACAGTGTACCGCTTCCGCCCACAAACGATGCGACGGTAAACTCGATGCGGTCAAATCGGTCAGGGTCCCGGTCCTCAGTCGGGCCCCATGCAAATTCAATATGACGCTTCTTTATGCGGATCTTTTTCCACTCACCGGGAAAGGTATAGTTGCGGTTATTCACCCACCATACGTTATTGCCGGTGCTGTCAATGAATTTTATCTCAAAATTGTTTGAAGGCGATTCAGCCTTTATCCAAAAGGTAAACTCGTAGTTTTCAGGAAGTTCCTGCAGAAAGAACTTCTGTATCCCTCCGTAACCCGTCCCTTTGGTGAAATCATAGTCGATGCGAATGGCATTGCCGGTCACACCCTTTTCAAGAGAGTGTTTCATTGTAACCCCGTCAGACACGTTATAGGACCATCCGTCTGAATTTTCAAAATCGTCGAGGGTCCTTACCTGGGCAGTTCCGCCAGCAACGACGACAAACAGCAAAAGGAAGACGGTGATTATTCTGCTGATGTGGTATTTCATCGGAACACCGGTTTTTAATCAGTTTTAATGCCGTCGGGAAGATTACAGGTATGTGAATCCAAGCATGTTGAGACCTTTTTGAATGACCGGGTCCTTCATCACGTAATCCCACACCAGGCCGGTTCTGAAGTTCTCAATCATTATCAGCATGGGGCCCTGGTCAATGCCTATGAAATCATCATTGACCCAATCGGCAGTGGGATTAAAGGAATCATAATAACCGTACCTGCCCCACAATCGTTGTCCGTACATCTCGTTGACTGATTTTATGGTAGGCAATACAATCTCAGGCGCAAAGGGCAGTGATGAGAGAGGCCCGTAGGGAGCGATGGTACCATCATCAAAATAGTTGTAGTCGGGACCGCTGGTCCCCCTCCCGGCATAGCCAAAGAACTCCCGGCCGTCAAAGTTGTACCTGGCCGTGGGGCCGTCGCTTGCCGTTATCCCCCAGCAAAGGGAGTCATACCCTACCCATCCGTGAGGATTATCAATGGCATACTGGCGCTGAACATATGTTGCCCGGCGTGAGTTTTCGAAATAATCGATACCCTTCTCTTTCATGTATGAGTCAGCAATGCCGCGGAAGTCAATGAATGCCTGTGAGAACTGGTGCCCGAAGAGCGGAGGGAACGCAACATGTGAGAGGCCCTCGTACGGGGTCTGCCATTTATAGGAGCTCAACCATGACTTATAACTATCCTCAGCATTCTCCATCCCGCTTCCGGCAGCGAGAATATAGAGGAAGAGCGCTTCGTTGTATCCGCTCCAGCCCATATTATGCAGACCCGATTCCGGATGCCAGCCCATGGAGATCTGACTGGCGAACCTGCCTGTATCAGGCATCATCATGAAATTCCACTCCACCCGGCTCAGGATCAGATCAGCCTGGGAACGGATCCGGCGTTCAATATCATTGTCAAGGCTGTAAAAGTTACGGGCAAAGATAATTCCCATAAGAAGAAGTCCGGTATCAACCGATGAGAGCTCGCATCGCCACTCCCTGGTTCCGGTGCTCATTCGCAGAAAATGATAGTAGAAGCCCTTGTAGCCTGTCACGGCAGTATCAGCACTCTGTACTGAATTTACGAAGAAGTCAAGCGTGTTCAGAGTATTCTGTGCTGCCTCTTCGCGTGTTATCCAATGCCTCTCTGCTCCAATCGCAAATGAGGGCAGGCCAAAGCCCGTTGACGCGATGCTGGCCGGGGCCCATGCAGCAGTTCGATCCTTGACTATCCCCCATTCGGGATGATGCTCCGCCAGAAAGAACTGAAAAGTCTTCTCCTGGATCGAGTCCAGCATAGCCTCTTCGCCGGCTGTCAGGTTATAGCTGACCCGGCCTTTTGATGTGAAGCTGATCTGCGCCTGCTGGCTGCATGAGGCCAGCACAAAAGCCGGCAGAAGGAAAAGGAATATCTTTCTCATATCTTTTCAGTATGTAAATCCAAGTTTATCAAGACCGGCTCTAACCTCGGGGGCAGACATGAACAGGTTCCATAAAAGTCCGGTCCGGTGATTCTCAATCATACAGACTATGGGTCCCTGGTCAATGGCCAGGTATGACGTTCCCCACCATCCTGCAGTAGCATTGAAGGCGTCATAGAAGCCGTACTGTCCCCAGAGCCTGTCGCCAAGAATATAGTAGAAATGCCTGATGGTATTCATCGACTGCTCCGGAGTATAGGGAAGCGATGACAGAGCAGCCGTAGGCGTTATCACCCCCAGGTCGTTGGTGGGCGAGTGTGCGCTGTAGCCCGACTGGTTGTCGCTGGCGGTAAGTCCCCAGCAATCGGCGCTGTAACTGACGTAACCCGACGGGTTTGTTTCGCAGTGCTTCCAGTTAATCCGGGAGTGGGCAACGTTCTGCTGCCAGTAATTGACATAAGTATCTTCAAGATCGCGCGGATCAAGCCCCAGGAATGAATAGTGAGTGAAGAAGAGCGGTCCACCGTAGGGCCAGCCCATGGGAAGTGTTATACCGTAATAGGAGCTGCCGTTCAGAATGGCTCCGTTATTCATGTAGCCGTACCTGTAGGTATCCCTGCTGATTGTATGTGTGGGTGATGCGGCGCCAAGCACATAACAGATCAGTGTCTCATTGTAGCCCCGAAGGATCATGTTCATGTTGAAGCCGAAGTTGGGCGACCAGTGCCAGTATAATGCGTTCTGACCCTGTGTGAAGAAATCAAATTCCACAGCTTGCCAGAGGATGTTTATCCGGTTTATAAGAGTCTGCTCAGACGGAACCCCCGGATCGAGGTACTGACGAAACGCGATAAGTCCCTGGATGAGAAAAGAAGTTTCCACCAGGTCTCCGCCGTCGTCCTTATCACTGAATGGAACCGTTCTGCCTGTTGCTCCGTTGAGCCAGTGCGGCCACACTCCGTGATAACGGTCACAGGTTTCGAGAAATGTCAGAATCTTACCTATATGGGCAAGACCCTGAGCCCGGGTGATGAAACCCCTCTCCATTGCAACGATCATGGCCATGACACCGAAACCTGATCCCCCCGTGGTGACAACGTCACCGGAGCTGTTGCGTTCGCGTGCCAGGCCGCTGGCCGGATGCGCAAAGTCATAAAAATATTTGAACGTCTGCCGCTGCACAAGGTCAAGCAACTCGTCATCCGAAATCAACGGAAACTTCGGTGTGGGGTCAAGCTCCGTAAAAAAAGTGTTGGAGAAACCGTCGAAAGTGAATCCATTCAGTCCCTTCAGGCTGCTGGTTATGACAAATGAGTACTTCTTATAATAGTCAAGAGTTCCGGTAGTTGTAACCGTCACCTTTTTGTTACCGTCGGAGATAGCATATCCCGCCGGTACCTGGAAACTGAAATATGACTGATAATCAGCAGGATTAAGGGCTTCGGAAAAAGTTACGACGATTTCGGTCGCCGTACGGCTGACATTTTTCGGCAGGGCAGGAGGCATGAATAGCTGGCCGTTAATAGTAATGGAACTGATAACCATCCTGCCGTTAACGGTTTTGAAGTTATAGCTGACACCCGGAAAGATTTCGCCATTGACGCCCTTAAGCGAGGAGGCTACCTCCAGTGTGTAATCTGCGTAGTGCTCCAGGTTCAGGGAAGGTGTGAAAGCCACTGTCCTCCTTTCGTCGAGGAAGGAATATGAGCCGGTAATCGTGGTGATGCTATTCTTTTTCAGAAGAATGCTTTTCCTGGCCGATGCAGTATCGAGCACATTGCTGAATTCGATAACAATATTCTTATCCACCGGTATCTCCCCGACAGTGCTCTGAAGATCGAGATAAACGGTACCCACTTTTGCCCTCACTAGCTGGACAGTACCGGCATTGCCGCCACCCGGATCCTTATTCTCACAAGACGTTGCCAGCACCGCAAGAGCCACCAGCCATGCACCCAATAACCTCTTCCGCATGTTGAAATTTCTTAAGGAAAAAAGGAGGGTCCGGGCGCATGCCTGGACCCTCCGCAAACTCAAACCAATAAACTGTTACGGTTTCTCCGAGTTGTACATGAGGAGAATTTCACTGTCAGTAAGTGTTTTATGCCATACCCAGATGTCATCCAGCTGACCTTTGAAATGGTTGGCCGTGGGAAAGTCATAACCACCCCATGGTTCCGAATCCCAAAGAGTGCCGTCCCTCGACTGCACAAAACCCAGAGCAAGCTTATTAACAACTTCGGGGGCCACTCCTGCATACTTAAGACCTGTGACACCACGTTTGGCATCTCCGTCAGGCCAGAGGTCAAAGTCAAAGCTTTTCATCTTTTCACCGTTAAAGTAGAGTGTGGCTTTCTTGTCAGAACCCTTGTAGGTATAAACGACATGCAGCCATGTATCTTTCAGCTTGGCAACCATCTGGTCAGCTGTCAGACTCTTGGCAAAATCCCATCCCTGCCATCCTCCGTTGGTATTGTCAGTTGCGAGGGCAGGAAACCACATATCCTCAGCTGCAGTTGCTGTTGCATGCTGGTACTGGATAGCGAATTTCGAGCCGTCATAGCCTCCGAAAATCTCATACTGAAGACCGTAGAAAGCACCCAATCCCATGACAAAATGACCTGAGGTTTTCTCGGCTGAGTTGGTCTTGACCCAGAAACTGAGCGTAAAGTTGGATCCCGTTATCAACTGGTCACCATTAGGGATTTCGATGATGCTGGTTGCTCCGTCAAATGTAGCTGCCTTGCCTGCTGCTGTGTTTCTTGATGCAGTATAAGTTATGGCAACAATGCCGCTGGCAGGTGGATCCCACGGCCCGATCACATCATTGGCATTATCCTCGAAGGTGAAATGAGCAACAGCACCTGCAGGAGCAAAAGTGCCTTCTGTGGTGAATGTCCTGCTGAACGGGGTGATTGCAAGAGCGTCAAGTGACTTCAGCCCGGCTCCGAAACTGAGCTGGTAAAGAGCTCCGGTTCCGAGGCTGGCCTGGGGAACTATTGTAATGGTCTTGCCTGTTGTGGTAACCGTCAGGGTAACAGGTGCATCATCATAATCCTGGACCATTGTGATGTTGGTAGTGGTAGCCGTAGCCGGATCCACTTCGACATTAAATGTTGCAACGATCGTAGGACTCACCGGAACGTTGCTCGGCGAGGTGGCTCCATTGAGATCAATGGTTCCGGCCACAAGGCTCACCAGGGCCAGTGGCTCCGGATCCTTTTTGCAGCTGGTGAGCATCAGTGAGAATGCCACAGCAATAAATAGCAAACCTGAAATTGCATTTTTTGTTTTCATACACTTTGTCATTTTAAATTTAACATACATAAGAACTATCTTTTAACCTACCAGTTTGGATTCTGTTCAAGGGATCCCTGGGAAATATCAATCTCATTCTGGGGAATCGGGAATAACTCGTGCTTACCAGCAACAAATCCAAGCGGACCAAGCACCGCGGCAGCCTTGTCTGTCCTGACAAGGTCCCAGAACCGGTGTCCTTCCATTGCAAGCTCATGCCTGCGCTCTGCAAGGATAAGATCTCTTAAAGCACCTTTCGCTGTTACCGTAATGTCAGGAAGGATGGCTGCGTTACCCTCGCGCGCGCGCCTTCTCACCTCGTTGAGGTAGAGCAGGGCGTCATCGGGTTTATTGTTTTCGTTCAGGGCTTCCGCCGCAATAAGCAAAACGTCGGCATAACGGATCAGCCTCCTGTTGTGGCCCCACTGGGTGGTAGTATTGTTCCCGGGGTACCAGACTTTCTGGTTGTAACACTCCACCTCGACCACATTTCCGTCAACAAGAGTCTGATCGGGAGTGGTGCCGTCGCCCAGGATAAGAACCCCGTCAAGTGTTTCGTTCAGGTCAATAATGGTTGCGCTGAGACGCGGGTCACCTGTCTCAAAGGAGTTGCGCAGATCAAGAGAGGGCCTGTTAAAACCCCATCCCCTGTTTGGCGATCCTCTGACTCCCTGCGTATTGGCATACTGGTTTCCACCGGCACCGTCAACCTCCATGGCGCCTACCTCAAAAACCGATTCAATGCCGTGCTCTCCGGGCTTGCCGTTGGCATCGGCAAAAACAGGCTCCAGGTCATACTCATCCGAGATAATGACTTCCAATGCATATTTCTCGGCGTTGACAAAATCGTTTTTAAACAGGTAAACCTTTGCCAGGAGTGATTTGGCAGCACCTTTGGTTGCCCTGCCAGCATCATCGGGACCATATGCGCTCTTCTCAGGCAGGTTCAGTATTGCATATTCCAGGTCAGATATGATAAGGTCGTAAATCTCCGTGGCAGTTGAACGCGGCACCTTGGTCGGCGGAACGGTGACGGTGACTTTGGGAACTCCGCCGAAAGCCCTGACAAGATCGAAATAATAAAGTCCCCTGAGGAAACTGGCCTCAGCAACACATCGGTTGCGAAGATCAGGGTTCATGTCAATTGAAGGAACCTTTTCAATGACCACATTAGCCCTCTTGATACCTTCGTACAATGCGCTCCACCAGCGGTCAAGACCGTCCTGCGTTGTGGTAAAGGTGAACTTCTCATACGGACCGACAGTTGGCAACTGGTCATTCGGGTTACTTCCCTTGTGTGCATCATCTGACATTATGTCCATTATCGGATATCCTCCGGAATGGTAAGCCCAGTTACGAACTGTAACATATACGGCATTGGTAGCAAGTATTGCGTCTGATGCAGACTCCGGGAAAGCTTCCTGGGTCAGTTCTCCCTGCGGATCTTTCTGGAGAAAATCTTCGCATCCCGGGGTGATGAAGAGGGATGCCATCAGGACGATTGATATGTTAATCTTGGTTTTCATCTTTTTTAGAATTGCAGGTTAACACCAACTGAATAGGTCGACGTGATCGGGTAGGCGCCATAATCTATCCCGTTCGACAGAACATCGTAGCTCCCGATTTCCGGTGTGTAACCGGTAAACTTCGTCAGTGTGAAAAGGTTTGAACCTTTCAGGTAGACCCTGAGCTGCTGAATATAAGCCTTCTGTGAAATCCGGGCCGGCAGTGTGTACCCAAGCGTAATACTTCTCAGTCTGATGAATGAACCGTCTTGTATGAACCGGTCGGAAGGAGTGAAATTATATCCGCCAAAGGATGGCCTTGGTTCACTGTTGCTTGTCCCCGGACCGGTCCACCGGCTGAATACATGTTTCTCGAAGTTGTAAGGGTCAGGCCTTACCACCTCCTTGCCGTTGAATATCTTGTTGCCAGTCTGACCCTGGAAGTCAAGTGCAAAGTCAATTCCCTTGTATACCAGGGAACCGTTGAAACCGAAAATGAGCTTCGGAATGGGTGACCCGATAAAAGTCCTGTCACGACCGTCAATGATTTCGTCATTCGTCACATCGACAAACCTGAGGTCTCCTGGACCGGCCTGGGCAGAGTGGGGATAAGCGGCAAGTTCCGCTTCATCCTGGAAAATGCCGTCGGTCTTGTACCCGTAGAATGCTCCTATGGGGAGCCCCACACGACTCAGTGTAACCGGCCTTCCGTCACCCAGGTAACCGCCGATAAGCGTGGAGTCAATACCACTGGCACCCCCGATCTCAAGCACTTCATTGTGAATTGTTGAACCAAGCACTCCGACAGAATAGGTGAAATCGCCTTTCTTTTCCCTCCAGTTCACATTGAATTCAAATCCCCTGTTCAGTACCGATGCGGCATTGTATCGCACCTTCTGACCCTGTCCGTTGCCAAGATGACCCGGAGTTGAGAGTTCTACCAGGATGTCATTGGTCACCCTGTTGTAAAAGTCAAATTCGCCGGTGAGCCTGTTGGCGAAAACACCAACCTCCGCACCGACATCCAGCTGGGTGGTACTCTCCCATTTCAGGTCGGGATTGCCGCTCTTACCGTAGGTAGCGGCAGGTATGGGGGCATCAGGATTGCCCAGTACGGCTATGATCGAAGACTGGACCCTCGCATAGCGGTCATAATAGCTTATCTTCTCATTGCCGATTATACCCCAGCTTGCCCTTAGCTTGAGCTTTGACACCGCTTCAACCGATTTCATAAAATCTTCGTTCCCGATATTCCAGCCAAGGGCAAATGACGGGAAATTGGAGAACCGGTTCTCCTTTGTGAATTTCGAGGAGCCGTCACGCCTGAATGTGACGGTGGCAATGTATTTGTTGTTCAGAGAATAATTAGCGCGGAAGAGATATGAGATCATTGAATAGTAAAGTCCTGCATCAACACCGTTCGATATAGACTGTATGGTGTTTACATTATTGGCGGGGTCATAAATGTATGATGGGCTTATATACCAGAAATCCTGCCCGTCACGAAGGACATTCTCTCCAGGCATGCCCATGAACTCTGATGTTGACTCCTGCATGGTATACCCGGCGACAAGATCCAGCGAATGTATATCGCGGAAAACATTCCTGTAACTGATGGTGTTTTCCCATAGCCAGTTCAGGTTATCGGAACTTCCCTTGTAGAGATCACTCAGGATATTCTGTTGCTGGGAGGCAGTGCCATCAGGGTTATAAATTGTGTATGCCGGTGTGAAACTGGTCGATTTGTTGTATGAGGCGTCCACCCCGTAGCTTGTTCTCAGTGTGAAGGCATCAAGAAAGGTAGCCTCCGCAAAAATATTTCCAACTGCCCGTATCCCTTTCCTGAAGTCATTTGAATAATCCAGCTGAGCCAGGGGATTCCCCACATTATACACTACTGCGTAGGAACCGTCAGGGTAGTAAGGATCCAGCAGCGGCTGTGCACGGTATACCGAGTAGGTGACATTCGGCGCGTTCTGCTGGGTGTAAGGGGCTATCGTAATATTGTTGCCAAGTTTCAGGAACGGCGTGAGGTTGTAGGTGTTATTCAGCTTCAGGGTAAGCCTGCTGTAGTTTGATTTGTCAATGATACCATCCTGAATGAAGGCTCCGATTCCGACATAATACTGTGTGAGTTTTGTTGCCCCGGTGACAGACAACTGATGGTTCTGGATAGGGGCAAGACCAAATACCAGGTCCTGCCAGTCGGTGTTGGGAACAAGGTCAACGTTGTTATATGATCCGGCAATAATCTCATTCGAGATGATGGCAAACTCGCTGCCGTTAAGCAGGTCTATCTTCTTTGCCAGGTTCTGAATTCCAAATTCCGAATTGACATTGAAGCTTGCCTTCTCTTCTCCAAGCGTGCCGGTCTTGGTGGTTATCATGATAACGCCGTTTGCACCCCTTGACCCGTAGATGGCCGTGGCGGAAGCATCCTTAAGCACCTCCATTGACGCTATATCGGAAGAGTTGAGGAAGGAGATATCGTCAAGGATGACGCCGTCAACCACAAATATCGGGGAGGAGTTGTTGAAGGTGCCGACCCCCCTGACCCTCACAGCAGCTCCCGCTCCGGGAGCTCCTGATGTGCTTATCACCTGCACGCCGGTGACTTTTCCCTGCAGCCCCTGTTCAGCGTTGAGCGATGTGATCTTCAGCAGGTCATCGGTCTTGACTGAACTGACAGCACCTGTGAGGTCGCTCTTCCTTACTGTGCCGTAACCGATAACCACCACTTCATCCATCAGTGTGGTCTGCGTTGCAAGCATAACGTCTATCACCGTCCTGTTGCCAACAACGATTTCCCGTGTAGCTGTTCCGACCATTGAAAAGACAAGTGTGTCGGACGGCAGGGCGCTAATTGTGTACGTTCCGTCGAAGTCAGTCATGGTTCCCCTGAATGTGTTCTTGACAAGAACTGTTGCACCGGGGAGAGGTAAGTTCTGATCATCAACTACGGTCCCTTTGATCGGGACCTGGGCCCGGAGAGGCCCCAGGCAGACCAGGGACAGAAACAGAATCGAGAGAATTTCTTTCATGGTGGGCGAATATTTGTTTCAAGTTATGAAGTAATAACCACGCACTGCGCAAACGAAGGCGTCGTTTGAATTTCTCAGGTATAATATTTCAAATTATAAAAACCTATATATTACCACAACAACGTGAAATATATAATTGTTTATCAACCATTTGAAAATTGATTTCGGTAACAGCCCACAAAGAGGCAGTATTGCTTCTCATGTACCTCATTACAAAGGTGATTAATCCTGAAGACCCGGGATTTACAGAATTCAAATTATTTATTATATAATTCCCACATGAATAAAATGGGCAGAGGCAGGCTGGCTGCCTGTCTCTGCCCATTCCGGAAATTGCTGCTGTCTTTGTTATCAGTAACCCAGGGTGAACTCCTTCTTAGTGGCAGGGATGCCCTCCTTCATCCACTGAGGCATGGGTTCTCCCTTCAGGTAATGATTGAAGAACTGCGCCATGCGTTTCTGGAAGTCTATGCGATTAGGAAGCTTCTGTGCCCAGTGGGGTTCTCCGTTGTAGTTGAGCAGCCACGCCGGTTTGCCGAGGCGCCGCATGGCCACGAAGAACTCGATGCCCTGGTACCATGGCACTGCACCGTCCTGGTCATTGGCCATGATCAGTATCGGCGTCTTTACCTTTTCAATGCCAAAAAGCGGTGAATTCTCCCAGTAGAGGTGAGGTGCCTCCCATATGGAAGCCCCGATACGGCTCTGGGTATGTTCATACTGAAACGAGCGGTTCATTCCTGACTCCCAGCGAATACCACCGTATGCGCTGTACATATTCACAACCGGTGCACCCGACTCAATAGCGGCAAAAAGGTTGGTGCGCGTAGCCAGGTAAGCTACCTGGTAACCGCCCCAGCTGTGACCCTGTGCACCAATGCGCTTCTCATCAACAAATCCCTTGTCAATAAGCGACATGATGCCGGGCATCACACAGTTGTAGGCACTCTGACCGGGGTATCCGTCGATGTAATAAACATCAGGATTGAAAACCAGATACCCGTTGCCTGTATAATAGTGATAGTCAATTGTAGACCTGCCCGGCTCTGGGATCCTGTGCCTGTAGAGCTCCGTAGAGCTCTTTTCATAGAAGTTCACAATCATCGGATACTTGTGTGATGGATCGAAGCCCTCCGGTTTATACAACAGCCCCTCTATCTTCCTCCCGTCCAGGGAGATCCAGCTTACAAGCTCAGCCGTTCCCCAGAGGAAATCTCTCTGCTGCGGGTTTGCATCGGTCAGACGTTTTTCGTTTTTGAATGAGAGGTCTGCCAGCAGGTAGTCAGGAAAAAGGCCGAAATTCTCCTTCGTATAGATTACAGCATTGCTCTTCCTTGCCTTCACCGGGGTGCCGAGACTGTAATCTCCTCCTGTAAGCCACAGTGGTTTCTCCTTTTTGCGCAGATCAAGCGAATAGAAGCCCTGGCTCCTTGCAGCCTCGCTGGTGCCGATGAGGTATTGCCTCTCCGACGGGTCAATATACTCGTACTCTGTATCGAGATCAAGCAACCTGTACCTTATTCCATCAGTGCGGCCGTTACCTGTCAGGTTCTGAGGCGCCCGTCCGGCAGCAGGGTCAAGTGACCAGATGTCATACCTGTCGGATACAAGAAAGGCTTTGTCATCCTTCAGCCATCCTGCCACAGGGTATGAACCCGGCAGGTCAGGAACATCGTTCTCCTCATCCCACACTCTCAGAGTAGCCGGGGTTGTCAGCCGGTTCTCACGGCCTGCAGCCAGGTCCCATGCATACCATGAGCTGTCAGCCTCCTGGTACCAGAACAGGTAGCTGCCTGCCGGAGAAAAACGCACCCGTGCCCTGAGTTTCTCCTTGATCTTTGCGGATTCGCCGGTCAGCACATCAACGATCCATACATCGTTTCCGGCGTTTCCCTCCCACATCGACTCGAGCTCATAGGGAAGGGTTGAAAAGGCGGCTACCTTTGGTCCGTCGCCCTTATCCGGCATCTGAATATCAGGCTTGTCTTCTGTCGCCAGCTGAACAACCTTTTTGCGGTCTGCATGATACACGGCTGTGTAGCTTTTTTTCATATCGCGTGATTTGCTGACCAACTGCGCTGTTTTCAGCCGACCTTCCGCCCAATGCCAAATATCAACCACAGCGCGGTCTTCGTCAAGCACAGTGGTATCCTTTACCTGGTATGCAGGTGAAGTGCCGAAGTAGAGCCTCGGAGTATTTTCACCGAATGTCAGCCTGGCATTCTCATTGATGATCCATCCTTCCGGAAGACCGGGTGACCCCATGGATGCGACCACCGAAGCCAGTCCCCTGCCATCCCAGTAGCAGAGCGAAAAAGTGTTCCCCGCCTTGTCCTTCTCATCAAATGAAACGATGAATGCAGCCCTCTCACCTTTCTTATCGGTTGATAGCTGCTTATACTTCGCCTTGCCGGTGTAGAGAGTGCTTTTTGTATTCTTTTTCAGATCCGCGATGAAAACACCTGGCTCCAACCCGCTGTCGTCACCTGTGGTTGTATATACCAGCCTTTCCGCCTCTTCGGCGAAGAGATACTCAGTCACGAACCTGACCGAATCGGTCACGCCGGTGCCAAGATTGCGGTAGTACAGTGTATAGCCGTTGTCTGCTGATTCGGTTTTAGGCTTCTTGCCATTCCCCCTGCCTTTTTCCTTGCCGGCCTCCTGTCCGCTCCCCGCGGTGTCCTTCGGGGCTGCATTTTTCTCCTTCAGGGGCTCTGTCTGCCATGCTATCCAGCCTGCCCATTTTGCGGGCACCTTGTATGATTTCAGCTTCGCTATGGTGTCAGTCAGACCGGTGGCTGCGTTATAAATCCCAAGCTTGTCAGGGGGCATATCCTCCTTCTTTGTCTTTTTAAGTTTCAGCGCCCTGACTGTATCCTCAGGTGACTTTATGGTAAAGAACAGGAAGCGCGAGTCTGAAGAAACAGTTACACCCGTGGTAAAGTTGAATGTCGCCTTAAGCTGCCCGTTCCCGTCATACAGGGTGACAACAGGGTCACCCTGCGACGGTTCAGTTTTGAACGCAATGAGTGAACCGTCATCCGAGATAACCCTCTCGGAAATGCGGTTCCATGTGACAAGGTCGTCAATCGTCAGCGCCTTCTTTCCCTGAGGCATTGCCTGCAGTGAGATCAGAATGACAAGATATAATGCTGTTACCCTCTTCATTTCATTAAAATGTTGGTTTCAACGGATAAAAATAATATTTAATCTTTACGGAAAAGATGTTTTGCAGCGGGCAATAAGGCTTCGGGCCTTTTATCATGTTAATTTTCCATAAATTTGAATTACCCATTTCGAAATCTCTAATCCGATCGATGAAAACAGTAAGACAGATAGCGGGTGTTCTGCTCATGGCTGCAATCTCGGTTACCGCAGCAGCCCAGGGAACAGTGGTCACAGGGATAATCACGGATGACCGTGAGGTCCCGGTTACAGGGGCGCTGGCTTGCCAGATCAACACGACAAACTGCGCTGCGGCTGACCTGAACGGCATCTTCCACCTCCTCCTGGAACCCGGAAAGGAAAGGAACCTGAAGGTAGAGTGCCCCGGCTTCAACCCCGTGGAAGTTGTCATTGATGAAACAACTGTTTCTCCGGTCAGGGTCACGCTTACACCGGCATACGTGCCACAGGATGGCGGCATTGACTTCAGCGACCGGCGGGCAATATTGCGTTCAACCCTCGGACTTGATGCGGTCTTTACTGATTTTACTGAGTTCGCACCTGACCTGGGACTCTACAACACGGATGTGATGGACTATTTTGCCGTCGTCGGGCCGGAACTTGGGGCAAGCCTGTCAGGGTTTTATTTCGGTTTCGGATTTGGATTCGGTTACAGCTACAGGGATGACCATGACACATTGATCGTTGACCTTAACAATACAATGTATAAACTGAATCTCGGGTATGACCTGGTCAGCTCCACCCGTCTGCGCATAACCCCGCTCATCTCATTCAGATGGCTAAGGTTCAGGCTGGAAAATTATCCGGCCGAACGCAAGATCACACTTGAAACCTACCTTGACGAGAGGGATCTCGACCTGAGGTTTAACCAGACCATTGCGGTCGCAGGACTGAACATGGAATACATCATGTACTCCGGGGCTCCCGGCAACAGTGACTACTGGTCGTTCGGTCTTGAGGGCGGTTACGCGGTCAAACTTAACCAGAAACCGTGGACATATTCCAGGGGAAACCGGATCATGTCAGACAACACCATCGGTCTGAAGCATATGACTTTCGGACTGAGGGTGACATACTATACTATCATCAGGTAAACCGGACCCGAAAGTGAGTCTCATTCAGGAAAGTAGCGGATTTGAACCCGCTGTTGCAGCCGATCCTGAGTTGACAGTCCCGCGTGATCGGAGGAATTTTTCCGCCGCTCACCGGGGATATACCGCAGTTGGCCTGCTGCCGGTTCGGCCTGAATGCCGGTATTAATATATTTGCTTTAAGGTTTCCGGAGATGATAATATGAACGGTGTTTTAAACAATTATATACCTGCACTTCAAAATGACTGATCAGGGAACGGTTCTGGTCATCGGCGCCGGGATCGGCGGAATAGCAACGTCGATATTTCTGGCCAGGCGTGGTTTAACGGTGGATGTATACGAGAAGAACATCTCCGCCGGCGGCCGCTGCGGGCATATAGTACGCGACGGACATCGCTTCGACGTGGGAGCCACGATCGTCCTGATGCCCGAAGTATACCGCGATGTCTTCAACTCCAGCGGGCTCACACTGGAGCAAGACCTCCGGATGATGCCGCTGGATGACATATATACGCTCTGGTTTGACGACGGAACCAGCCTTGCCGTCACCACCGACAGGAAACGGATGGAGGAGCAGCTCGAGAAGATCGAACCCGGAAGCTATGCAAGGGCTTCGCGATAGGTGAAGACCGGAGTCAGCCTTTACACGATGGCCTTCGAAAGACTCCTCGGACCCAATTTTACCAGGTTCTTCCGGTTTTTCAACCTCAGTAATGCACTGCTCCTCATTAAGCTGAATGTCTACCTGAAACACTACAGTTATACCGCACGCTTCTTCAGGTCCGAGCACCTGCGCATGGCATATACCTTCCAGAATATATATGTGGGGCAGAGTCCTTTCAGCGCTCCGGCGCTCTTTTCAATGATACCCGCTGCAGAACTGACGGAAGGCTCGATGTTTCCCGTCGGCGGAATGTACACTGTTGCCGAAAAACTGATGGAAGAGGCTGTCGGACTTGGCGTAAGGTTCCGTAGATCTTTCTCTACCTCCGAACTGAACCCGACTCCTGCGGAGACCCGCGATCGCGTCAGGAGCCTAATTGAGAGGTTGTAAATCCGTCAGTAATTATTATTTTGCAGGACAAAATCCTGCCCGGTGTTTAAGAAAATTCCCCATACATACGTAATCGTTTTCAGCATTGTTGTACTCTGCGCTGTGCTGACATGGATTATCCCCGCAGGAATCTTTGAAAGGGAGACGGTCAGCGTCAACGGCATCGACCGCAGCGTTGTGATACCAGGTTCATTCCACTACACTGACAAGAATCCCCAGACTTGGCAGGTCTTTTCGGCTCTTTTCGACGGCTTTGTCGACAAAGCCGACATAATAATATTTATCCTCATCATAGGCGGTGCATTCTGGATTATGAACGAGAGCAAGGCCATCGACGTTGCCATAGGATCAGTACTCCGCTTCACAAAAAAGATCGGTAATAGAGGGTTAATAAAGGCAACAGGGGCAGATAACCTCATTTTCATTGTAATAATGACGATGTTCAGCTTCTTCGGGGCCGTCTTCGGGATGAGTGAGGAGACTATCGCCTTCACCATAATCTTTGTGCCCCTGGCTGTTTTCATGGGCTATGACTCGATCGTGGGCGTCTCGCTCTGCTTCGTGGCTGCCGCCCTGGGATTCGCCGGCGCCTTCCTCAATCCGTTCACTATAGGTATCGCACAGGGACTCTCTGATCTGCCACTCTTCTCAGGACTGGAGTACAGGCTGATCATGTGGGTAATAATCAGCGGTGTGGGATTCGCATACATCCTTCTATATGTACGCAGAATCAGGAAGGATCCGAAACGGTCAAGTGTCTATTCTGATGACGATTACTGGAGGAAGTTACACTCTGAAACCAACCTGGAGATCGAATATCATACGCCTCAGTCAGCGTGGATAATTTATGGAATCCTGACAGCAGTGATGATATTGTTTTCCATCTATTATCCAATCTCATCCCTGTCATTCGGGGAGAGTAACCTGAGGGTGCCGGTCATACCTTTTCTGACCGGACTGTTTGTTTTAACCGGATGGTTAACTATCAGAAAATCGGTACATTTCTTTATAATTAATATTCTTCTTTTCACCATTCTTTACCTCATTACCGGAGTGATGGGTTACGGGTGGTATATTATGGAGATCGCCACTCTCTTCTTTGCCATGGGGCTGGCAACCGGGATTGCAATGAGCTATGATGCCAACAGGATCACTAAGCTCTTTCTCGAGGGGGTTAAGGATATCCAGTCTGCAGCCCTGATAGTAGGACTTGCAGGCGGTATAATAATAATCCTTCAGAATGGCAACATCATTGACACCCTGCTATATAAACTATCCGGGTCTATTTCCGGTGCAGGGAGGATGGCCTCTGTCAGCATGATGTATGTAACTCAGACAATAATAAACCTGTTTATGCCCTCAGGGTCGGCCAAGGCAGCGCTTACAATGCCCATGATGTCACAGTTCTCTGACCTTATAGGGGTCTCGCGCCAGGCTACCGTGGTGGCATTTCAGCTGGGTGACGGCTTCACGAATATGATCACACCCACTTCGGGAGTGCTGCTTGGGGTATTGAGTGTGGCAAGGATCCCCTACGAAAAGTGGTTCAAATGGGTGTTGCCTCTCATCCTCATCCTGATAGTACTGGGTTTCCTGCTGCTGATACCCACGGTTTTCATGGAACTGAAAGGATTCTAATAGGATTGAAGATTAAAGTTGTGCGATTTAAGATTATTTGCAATACTTAATGACCCCGATACGCCTAAGGGCTATCGGGCAGGCTCTACGGCCAATTTTACATTCACGGCCTTGATCTACAATACTTAATGGCCTACCATCAAACTTTCACTATTGCCTTCTGCCTGCTGTCTAATCGAAAACTGTTCGTGTAATTCGAACGGTTTTTCTGTACGATCAGGTTGTATCAGAAGTTATAGCCCACTGACAAACCGAAACCGGTGTTCTTCAGATTGGGCTGGTCGCCTCCACTTTCCAGGGCCGGAATCATATTCAGCAACCCCAGTTGTGTTTTCAGCAGCAGATAAAGTCCCATTTCAAGCTCGTAGCCAGCAAAGATGTCCGCTCCTGCGTCAAAACGCTTGAAGTAGGCGTTTTCCGGGTCCCATCGTTCTTCGTCGGAGATCTCACTTTTGAATTTGACTTTCTGCTCCATGGTCGGCAGGCTGCCATAGTCAACCTTCTGAGTGCCGCCAATGCCCAATGCCACATAAGGTCCGAAACCTACGATTATATGACCGCTGCTGAACTGAGGCCTGAACAGCAGGCGCAGAGGCAGGTCTATATAGGAAATGCGTGTTGTGGTATTGTAATCATCACCTGATGCCTTTACAGGAAATAGCACCATATTGTTCTTTGACCCCTTCTGCGAGAAGAGCAGACCGGTCTGAAAATAGAAGTCCGGGGCAATCGGAATACTTGCCGATACACCGGCATGAAATCCGACCAGGAGCCCGTTGGAGAGCTTATCGTCGTCACTGTCCTTTCCAACCATGTTCTGGAAGTTCGGCCCGGCAACAACACCAAAAGTGACCTGTGCCTGCAGCGCAGTGACTGATAACACAAGAATTACTATTGCAGATAAAATTCCGGCTTTCATAATTTAACTTTTTGGTTAATACAAATTATCCTTCTTATCGAATTATTTCTTATCAGCTTCAGCTTTTGCATCAGCTATCATCTTTTCATTGGCGGTGATCAGGAACTCAACCCTGCGGTTCTGAGCGCGGCCCTCTTCGGTCTCATTGTCATACTCCGGAACGGTTTCCCCGAAGCCTTTGGTGGTGACCCTGGCTGATGTAATCTCCCGGGCTGCCAGGTAATCAGATACTGCCTTTGCCCTCTTCTCGGACAGACCCTGGTTGTAACTCTCACTGCCCTTGCTGTCAGTGTGTCCCTGGACCTCGATGTTTGTGTCAGGATAAGCATTCAATACCTTTACGAGCTTGTCAAGGTTGGCCTGGGCATCAACCGACAGGTCAGACCGGTCAAAGCCAAAGAGCACAGCGCTGCTGAACTCTACGACAATGCCTTCTCCGACTCTCTCAACCTTGGCATCAGGGACAGTTTTCTCTATCTCCTCCGCCTGTTTGTCCATCTGGTGACCTATAATGGCCCCGGTGGCACCTCCAACCGTCGCACCGATGATTGCGCCGAGGGCAGTGTTTCCCGTGGCCTTACCTATGACAGCACCCATTGCACCGCCTGCAGCTGTGCCTACCGCAGCACCCTTCGTAGCCCTGTTCATTGATGAGCATCCCGTGAAGATCAGCGATGCGGCGATAAATGAGACAATTCCTAACCTGATTTTTTTCATAATCATTCTATTTGATTTGTAATTAACCGCATACATGGCGGGGTTGTTCAATACCTCTATGGTTGAAGCAGGTCGATCAATACTTTGATCTCCGGGTCATTTCTTCATTGCCCTGGTGAGGATTCCCATCACGCCGCGTATGAATGTGGCTGATGTAAGCACCCTGACAACAGGGCTCGTTGCAGTCCTCCTCCGCGAAGTGGTTGTTCGCGTGCCGCGTCCGGCATTACCTCGCCCGTAATCCCGGTCTCTTGCCTTATGCTCCTCCGTCTCTCTCCTCTGATCCTCTGCAGACTGAATCTTCCTCTCCAGCATCTCTGCGGCACTCTCCGGGTCGACTGCACGGGAGTACCGGCTCACCAGCTGTGAAGACCTGTTGATTTCTGAAAGCTCCTCTGCCGTGAGGATATCCATCCTGCTCATCGGTGCCCGGACCATCATGGCGGCCAGCGGGGTTGGAATACCTTTCTCATTCAGGGCAGTGACAAGGGCCTCACCGGTACCCAGCGTGGTCAGAGCAGTTTCAGTATCATACCACGATGAAATCGGGAAGTTTTCCGCAGTGAGCTTGATGTCCCTCCTGTCAGCTGCGGTGAAAGCACGCAAAGCATGCTGCACCTTGAGCCCCAGCTGGGCAAGAACTGATGAAGGCACATCCATAGGGTTCTGCGTGATGAAGTATACTCCCACACCTTTCGAACGGATGAGCTTGACGATTGTTTCAATCTGTTCAAGGAGGGTCTTGCCGGCCTGGTTGAAGATAAGATGTGCCTCGTCTATGAAGATAACCAGTTCCGGCTTCGGCTGGTCACCCCTTTCAGGCATGGTGTTGTAGACCTCGGCAAGAAGTGACAGCATGAAGGTTGAGAATAGCTTGGGCTTGTCCTGTATGTCAGTCAGCCTGATGATGTTTATGTACCCGTTACCGTTGCTGTCTCTGCGCATCAGGTCCCTGACGTCAAACGACTCCTCTCCGAAGAAACGCTCCGCTCCCTGCTGCTCCAGTTCAATGATCTTCCTGAGAATGACCCCGGTTGAGGCAGGCGACATTGCACCGTACTCCTTTTCCAGTTCGGCCTGTCCTTCACCCTGCAGGTACTGAATCACCTTCCTGATGTCCTTCAGGTCGATCAGTCCGAGCTTGTTGTCATCACAGTACTTGAAGATAATCGACATTATTCCTCCCTGGGTATCGTTCAGATCGAGTATGCGTGAGAAGAGAACAGGTCCGAACTCGGACACCGTTGCACGCAGCCTGACCCCCTCCTGGTCGGATATTGTAAGCAGCTCTACCGGGAAACCCATTGTCGAATAGGGCAGGTTGATTTTCGCGTGTCTCTCCTTGATGAAGGCATTCTCCGTTCCCGGACGGGCCACCCCGCTGAGATCCCCCTTGATATCCATCACGAGTGACGGGATTCCCTTCAGCGAGAGCTGCTCCGAGAGCACCTGCAGGGTCTTTGTCTTTCCTGTTCCGGTTGCACCGGCAATGAGTCCGTGACGGTTCAGCGTCTTCAGCGGGATCTTAATGTGGGCATCGGCAATAGCCTCGCCATCGAGCATCGCTCCGCCGAGGACAATGAAATCGCCCTTGCAGGTATAACCATCGGTAATGTGATTGAAAAAATCATCTTTCCTGCTCATATCCAGTTTTTTTATATGTAAAAGCCGCTGGGATGCATACCCCAACGGCTTCCTAAATTAGTCTATTTTTTTGATTATTTCGTATCGAGTACCTCTTTTACTTTGGCAGCGAGGGCTTCACCACGCAGGTTGTGGCCCACGATAACACCGTTTCCGTCAAGCAGGAAACTGGCAGGAATCGAATTGACCGCATAAAGTTTTGCCGGTGCACAATCCCAGTACTTGAGATCAGACACATGGGTCCAGGTGAGCTGGTCATCGCTGATTGCCTTGACCCAGTCTTCCTTGCTGCGGTCAAGTGACACGCCGAAGACGTCAAATCCCTTTTGGTTGTACTCTTTCCAAACCTTGACCACGTTCGGATTCTCCTGGCGGCAGGGCGGACACCATGCAGCCCAGAAATCGACGAGCAGAAGCTTCGTGTTGCCTCCCAGCTTTGAGTAGAGTGATACCGGGTTACCGTCAGCGTCATTGAGTGTGAAATCGGGAGCCTTCTGCCCTAACGAAACGGCCTTGAGCTGAACAAGTCTCTCCTTCATTGAAGTAACAATCTGCACCTTGTTGAGCGAGGTGTCGAGCTTGCCTATAAGCGTCTCCATTTCGTCTGCTTCAAGCCCGTAGGAGAGTTCGTTCAGAACAACCGGGGCAACAAATGATGCGGGATTGTTTACAATAAATTCCTTCTTTATCTCTGCCTGCTTTGCATCCAGTGCTTCGAGCTCCTTCTCTATTTCAGACGCCAGCGCTTCGTTGCCTGCCATGCGTGCTTCCCGGTAACGGTCATAAACTTTTGACATCTCGTTGTTGGACTCGTCGAATGCGGCCTTGTATGTATCAAACTCAGCCTGTGTCTTCGAGCCGGATACTGATGCCTGGTAAAGTGAATCAGCATGCCCGTGGATGGTTATTTCCGAATTCTCAAGGTAGAAGTTCAGGCCACCCCTCTTGCCCTTTATTGCAAGGTTTACCATCTGGGGGTAATCAATAACTCCGGTCATTTCAAACGCTCCGTTTGCAAGTGCAACGGAATCAATAACTTCATAGCCTCCGGGGATGCGTTTCTGAAGAATCATCAGGGCACTGTCAGCACCGTCAATGGTACCTGCTATTCTGAATTTCGGCTCCCTGGCGCACGATGCGGCAACTGCCAGCACTAAGAAAAGGATTACTGTCTTTTTCATTTATTATAATTTAATATGTAAACATTAGGTATTTTCGAAGGTTCAAAGATAGGAATAATTGGTTACCGGCAGTTGCTGCTGAAATATTTGTCGAGCAGTATTGACGCCGGTTTATAGGAGGTTGTCTCTCCCTCGCGAAGGCTTTTCTCAAGCTCCGGCAACAGTGCCTGTACCTGCGGGTGATTGTAAAAAGAGAACTTCAGTGTATCTATGATGGTCTCATGCATACGCGTCACTGCCTGCTCCCTCCTTCTTTCCCAGAACCATCCGTTGCCCTTTGTCAGACTCACATAATCACGTATCGTTTCCCACACGTCTGTAATGCCCGTTCTCTCAAGAGAGGAGCAGGTCATAACCCGCGGGGTCCATTTTGACTGGGAAGGAGGAAAGAGATGCAGGGCATTCTTATACTGCGCCCTTGCCGTCACAGCCTTCCGGACATTGCTGCCGTCAGCCTTTGTGATAACTATGGTATCGGCCATCTCCATTATGCCCCGTTTTATCCCCTGCAGTTCATCACCGGCCCCGGCAAGCATCAGCACGAGGAAGAAATCGACCATGGAATGAGCGGCAGTCTCTGACTGCCCCACCCCCACCGTCTCGACGAGGATTGTATCAAAGCCCGCAGCCTCGCAGAGTATTATTGACTCACGGGTCTTTCGCGCAACCCCTCCAAGGGTACCGGCAGAGGGCGAAGGACGGATAAACGCATCGGGGTCCGTGCTCAGTTGTTCCATGCGGGTCTTGTCGCCCATGATGCTGCCCCTGCTCTGCTGGCTGCTGGGATCTATTGCCAGAACGGCAAGACGTCTTCCGTAATGACGAGTCAGTAAAGTGCCGAATGTATCTATGAATGTGCTCTTGCCTGCACCGGGAACCCCGGTGATACCTACCCTGACCGAACGTGAACTGGCGGGAAGACAGCGCTCCACAACAGCCTGGGCAAGGTCATAATGCTCCGGAAGGGAGCTCTCAATGAGAGTGATTGCCTGGCTGAGGATAGTCCGGTCACCACGCAGTATCCCGTCCACGTAATCGTCTGCAGAGAGTTTCTTCCGCCTGTTCTTCTTAAGGCGGTTGACCATGTCGGGATTGATACTCGGAGGCTGAACAACACCCTTCTGAACCGAAAGGGCTCCGGTTGGCGGCTTATCCCTGCTCATTATGCTCCTGCCTCCGGGTTTGCTCCTTACTTCGATGCTCCCTCTTCAACCAGTACCTCTCCTTTGACCATCAGCATGACCTCCGAATTCTTGGGGTCATTTGTGTAAACGAATATATTCTTGTAAATCTGACCTTTATATCCGCCTGAACTGAATTTTGCCTTGATCGAACTTTTGCCTCCCGGCTTGATTACAGTCTCCGTTGGCATGAGAGCGGTACACCCGCAACCTGACTTGACATGCCTGATCTCAAGATCACTCTTGCCATCATTCGTGAAAAAGAACTCCACATCAGCTGTTGAATTCTGCTTTATCTTTCCGAAATCAACAGTATTCGACTGGAGCTTGAAGACCGGTGCGTTAGCAAGTTGCTGACTGGAAAGTCCTGAGAAATCCTCGACCAGGTTGGCCGAAACATAGAGATAGATGTTCTCCATCGGCTTCCCGTTAACCTTCATGCGGACAAGGTCATTCACATTGCCCCATGCGCCAGCGTTGAGCTTTGCATCATAGGTGCCCTCCACAAGTGCTTTCTCACCCGGTTTGATTGTAGCAGGACTCACCTTCAGTGAGAGATGGGCCGGCAGACCCTCAAACTCAATGGTGGCAGGCTCTTTCGACGTGTTGATGACAGGCATCACCCTGATCTTCTTCTCTGTCTTCCTGGTTGTTGTGAAAGCAAGATGATTTGATTCAAACCTCACCGGTCCGACAGCGAAGGTGTATAGCTCATCAACGGTCTTCTCACGAGGTGTTACCTGACCCTCAATGATGAGAACCGTAACTGCCGGCCTGGCATTCGAGTATACCGAGATGCTCTTGGTAAATTTACTGTTATAGCCGCGGGGGTCAAAGACAGCGGTTACAAAGCCCTTGCCTCCGGGAGGAACAGGTGATTTCGTATAGTCCGATGCTGTGCATCCGCAGGCAGGCTGTACCCTTGTTATTACAAGCACCGAATCGCCCGTGTTGGTAAAATTAAAGACAGCCTCCTTCTTCCCGGCTTCCTCCTTTATTGTGCCGTAATCGTGACGCGTGCTGGCAAAGTTCAGCTTTGGCTGTGCAGCCAGACCGACGCCCATCAACAAAACCGTCAATGCTGATAAAATCCTTTTCATAC
>JBAQCQ010000039.1:0-12670 GCA_049294275.1 Bacteroidales bacterium | reverse complement strand
ATATGGAGGCAGGGAACCACGATGATCATCTGCAGGGCGGCCCTGACCCTCACTACTGGATGTCTCCGGCAGCAGCCATGATCATGGCCCGTGATATAATGGAATTCCTGGTGGAGATGAACCCGGGGTCATATGAAAAGTACCAGGCAAACCTTGCAGCGATAAATAGCAGGATTGCGGAGGTTGACTCACTGTTGCGTGCTGCTGTGTCAAATGCATCAAATAAAACGGTGATGATCTACCACCCTGCTCTGGCATACATGGGCCGCGACTACGGTTTCAGGCAGGTATCATTCGAGGATGAGGGCAAGAGCCCCTCCCCGGCACGGATGAAAGAGCTGATCGACCTGGCACGGAGTAAGGAAATAAAGATTATCTTCATACAGGCAGAATACGATCTGCGGAATGCACAGTCGCTCTCACGGGAGACCGGTGCGGAACTGGTTGTCATCAACCCGATGAACAGAAACTGGCCGGAGGCTGTTGTAGGAGTAGCGCAGGCACTAGTCAGTCGACAGTCGGCAGTCAATACTGAAGACCGAAGACTGAAGACTGAAGACTGAATGCTGAAGGTTGAAGACTGAAGGCTGACATGAGCACACTTTTCAATATAGAGTCCGTCACCGCCGGCTACGAAGAAAAGGTAGTCCTGAGGGATATCACCATGGCCGTTGAGGAGAACGACTTCATCGGCATCATTGGTCCGAACGGAGGGGGTAAGACAACGCTCCTGAGGGTGATTCTCGGACTCCTTAAGCCATTGTCGGGGAGAGTGGATTATTCTCCCGGTGATCTGAGACTTAACCAGATAGGATACATGCCACAGGTAGCCGAGGGTGATACGCTGTTTCCGGTCACAGTTGAGGATGTGGTTCTCTCCGGGCTTATGCACGGAATGGGAGCTACAGGCCGCATGGGAAGAAAGGAGAGGCAGCGTGCCAGGGAGGTGATGGATGAACTTGGTCTCGCAAAGCTGGCCCATCAGGCGCTGAATGAACTTTCCGGTGGTCAGCTACAGCGAGTATACCTTGCCAGGGCTGTCTCCGGTTCTCCGCGACTGCTCCTCCTTGACGAGCCCGCGACATTCGTCGACGCCTCCTTTGAGGCTGATTTCTACGATAAGCTCAGACTGTTTAACAGCCGGATGACTATCATGATGGTGTCACATGATGTCGGTACCATCTCTGCATGGGTGAAGTCGTTCGCCTGCGTCAACGGATCCCTGTTCTATCACCCCCACAACAAGATAACAGACGAGGACCTCAGGCTTTACGGCTGCCCCATACAACTCGTTACACACGGTGATGTGCCGCATGTTGTACTCCACAAACACGACTGATGGAGAATCTCTTCGAATATTCGTTTGTCCTGAGGTCGCTGCTGGGTGCCCTTTTTGCCAGCATAACGGCCGGATTGGCCGGGACCTACATCGTATCGAGGAGACTTGTTTTCCTCAGCGGGGGCATTACTCATGCCTCCTTTGGCGGGATAGGGCTGGGGTATTACCTGGGAATTAACCCCGTGGTGGGCGCTGCGATTTTCGGCCTGGGATCAGCGCTTGGGATGGAGTATATGTCGGCCAGGGGCAGGATGCGGGAAGACAGCGCCATAGGGATACTCTGGGCACTCGGAATGGCCATCGGGATAATCTTTATCTCCCTGACACCGGGCTATGCCCCCAACCTGATGAGTTACCTCTTCGGAAGCATTCTCACCATCACAAACGGCGACCTCATAGCCCTGGGGATTATCTCTGTCGTACTGATAGTCTATACTGCCCTGTTTTACCGTACACTGCTTTACATCTCATTTGATGAGAATTATGCACGTACATTCACGAGGCATGCAGATCTCTTCAAATACATTTCGGTGGGGCTGACCGGTCTTGTAATTGTGCTGAACATCAGGATGGCAGGAGTCATAATGATAATTGCTCTGCTCACCATCCCGGCAAACATTATCATGCTCTTCACAAGGAAGTACCTGAGGATCATTGTGCTATCCACTATTGTCAGTTTCCTGAGTATCAGCGCCGGGTTTGCAATCTCCTGGTTCACCAATCTGCCCACCGGTGCAACAATCGTGACAGTACTGGTGTTGTTCTGGCTGGTGGCACGTGCTGCAAGGAGCCTGAAGAGAAGCAGCAGTATTAAACGAATGAAAACTGAAAAGATATGAATGAATTTGACATTCTGATAATAGGAAGCGGCCCCGGAGGTTATGTGGCTGCAATCAGGGCATCGCAGCTCGGGCTGAAGGTTGCAGTTATAGAAAAGGCGGAGACAGGGGGTATCTGTCTTAACTGGGGATGTATACCCACCAAAGCGCTCCTGAAGAGCGCCCAGGTTCTTGACTATGCCCGCCATGCCGCTGATTACGGCATCAATGCAGGGGAGGCTCCGGCACCTGATTTCAGCGCTGTCATTGCCCGCAGCAGGGAAGTGGCCGATGCCATGAGCAAGGGAGTACAATACCTCTTTAAAAAACAGAGCATTCCTGTCATAAACGGTTTCGGAAGGTTGAAAAGCGCTGACACTGTTGAGGTTGAATCCGATGATGGCACCAGGAAACTGTACAAGGCCGGGAACATTATCATCGCCACCGGCGCACGGTCGCGCGAACTGCCCAGTCTTAAGCAGGACGGCAAAAAGATAATCGGTTACCGTGAGGCTATGAGCCTCCCATCCCTCCCCGCCTCAATGGTGGTTGTGGGTTCAGGAGCCATAGGCAGCGAGTTCGCAGGTTTCTACAGGTCGATGGGGACCGAGGTGACCCTGGTGGAGTTCATGCCAAGGATCCTCCCCCTGGAGGATGAGGAGGTGTCACGTACCCTTGAACGCTCATTCAAAAAGGCGAAGATAAAGATCATGACAGACTCGTCGGTTGAAAAAGTCGACACTTCCGGGGAGAAATGCACTGTAACCATCAAGACCCCGAAAGGGGAGGTGGTGACCGAAGCAGATGTGGTTCTTTCAGCAGTAGGAATTACTCCGAATATTGAAGGCATTGGCCTTGAGGAGTGCGGTGTAAAGACTGACAGGGGAAAGATCGTGGTGGATGAATATTACCGGACCTCAGTCCGTGGCGTCTATGCTATCGGAGACGTGGTGCCCGGACCGGCGCTGGCTCATGTCGCATCAGCCGAAGCAATTATCTGCGTTGAGAAGATAGCCGGTAAAAATCCCGAACCGGTTGATTACACAAACATCCCCGGATGCACCTACACCAACCCTGAGGTGGCGTCCTGCGGGATGACGGAGGAGGCTGCGAAGGCGGCGGGCATCGAAACCAGAACAGGCAAGTTCATGTTCATGGCATCGGGGAAGGCTTCCGCGGCAGGAGCCCGCGAAGGATTCGTGAAGCTGGTTTTCAACGCAGCTGACGACAGGCTGATCGGCGGCCACCTGATCGGGATGAATGTGACCGAGATGATCTCATCCCTTGTCGTCGCCAGGAAGATGGGTGCCACTGCCCATGACCTGATGCTCAGCATCCATCCTCACCCGACAATGTCGGAGGGTATCATGGAGGCCGCAGCAGCTGCTCTTGGTGAGGCAATTCACGGCTGAAGGCCACGGTAAATTCTGTCATTAACGCAACCTTTAATCCCTTTTTAGCATCAATCTATTGACAAACTCAGATATTTTTTCTTATCTTTATAACTCGTCCAAATGCCGGGTGTGCATAAAGAGAGAGAGATAATTGACGGCTGTTTGTCAGGCAGCAGGCGCGACCAGGAACTGCTCTACCGCAGGTACGCACCGAAGCTCTATGCCGTTTGCCTCCAGTATACAGGCAACACGGAAGAGGCCAGGGATGTACTGCAGGAGGGCTTTATCAAGATTTTTGAAAATCTGTCCCGCTTCAGCCATGAAGGTTCTTTTGAAGGATGGATGAGAAGGATCATCGTCAACACGGCTCTCGAGAAATACCGCAGCAGGTATTACCTCAGCCGCGTTGATGACATTGATGAGGTGACCGAACCGGAAGCCGACCCCGACACAGATGACTTTGCGGGGCTCGAGGCTTACGATCTCCTGAATATGATTATGGAACTGCCACCCAAGTACAGGATGGTCTTTAACCTCTACGCCATTGAAGGGTATGCCCATAAGGAGATCGGGGAAATGCTTGGCATCTCTGAGGGTACAAGCAAATCGAACCTCTCAAGGGCACGTGAGATTCTTCAGAAGAAAGTAATGATACTTACTGGTGTCACAAGAAGAATGGTAAATGTTTGAAAGGGAGCCAAATATTGACATCGTATTCCGGAACGGACTGAAAAACATGGAGGTCCTGCCACCGGCTGATGTGTGGGATAATATCCCTCCGATGCCTGTCAGGCGCACGCGTCTCCGCGTGATCACAGGCATTGCTGCCGGCATTGCTGCCCTGGTTTCTCTTACTCTCCTGGCCGGATGGCTCCTTCGCGGAAATAACACCGGAAACCGGCTTGCTGAACTGACCCTGCCCATCAGTGAGCCGCAGGCTGTCAGAACCGACAGAACAGTATCAACTCCTGTCACTGAAAATGAGAACCTTCCTGCATCTGCGGTCGCTACCACACCTTCAACCGGGAATCGAACCAGCGAGAAGACACTGATCATGCCGGCTGAAGAACCGATGAGACTACTTGCCGGTGCTGAAATGAATCTTCAGGCCGGCCCCGGTGACAGATCATTACCCGTTTCCACCGAAGATGTTACCGTGATAGCCTCAGGCAAGTTAACGGGGGCTGCCGAAGATAAGGAACTGACTCTGACACCTGTCACACGCGAAGCAACTTCCCGGCGCTTCCTTGTGGGCGCCTCGATGTCACCTACCATGGGGTTTTCGGCGGGAGCACAGGACATGCGGCTGTCAGAGCTGATGAACGGCGAAAAATCACGCCCCTCACTGACAACGGGGCTTACATTCGGATACAAGATCTCGGACCGCCTGACAATCCAGTCAGGTATAGGACTCGCTTCCATTGGCCAGACAATTACAGGTGTCGATGTTTTCGCAGGACTGTCTGACTTCTATGCAGTGAAGAGCAGTTACCTCTACAGTGTTGAGACTGCTTCAGGGATGCTCCTTGCAGGCAATACGGACCTCTACCTGTCCGATAACGGGGAGAGGGTTGGGACACGTGTCCAGGGGGCCGACCCGTCAAAGTACCAGTTGACACAGGTAGGTGATGATATCCAGCAGGTCTTCCGCTATCTTGAGCTTCCCCTGATGCTTCGCTATAAGGTTATCGACAGCAAGGTAGGACTGAACCTCTCCGGAGGACTGGCTTACGGATTCCTGGTCGATAATACGGCCTATACCGGCCAAGGATCAGAAATGGTACGGGTAGGTCACACGGAGGGAATCAACACTCACAACCTGAGCAGTCAGCTCGGACTGGGGATGGAGTATAACATCTCTTCCAAAATATCCTTCAACCTTGAACCTGTCTTCAAATACTACGTGACACCTATCAGCGACCTCTCCGGAACCTTCTACAAACCCTACTCTCTTGGTATCTGGTCAGGCTTCTACTTCAAATTCTGATAACACTCCTCCTGCTCATTCTTTTGCTTCCCGGAACGCAATATTTTCACTATTTTTGCGCTTTCCTAACAAACTGCCGCAGATGAAAATTACCATTGGGAAGGCCACGTTGGCGTTCATGCTTTTGTTAAGCGCCGGATTTGTATTTACACTCCTGGGGTCAGCCGATGACCCGCGGCCTGTTCCAATTGACAATGAGGAATTTATGCCTGCAGCGGCATCATGGGCTCTTCCTGAGAATGTGAGCTTCGCGGGGGAATCCCTGCCGTTGCAGAATTTTGACACACGCGAGAGCCTTGACAGGGAGCTTAATGCCACTGCATACCGGCATGGCTCAACCCTCCTGACAATCAAGAGATCGGGGAGATATTTTCCTGAGATTGAAAGAATACTGAAGGAGAACGGCATCCCTGAAGACTTCAAGTACCTCGCCTGTGCAGAGAGTGATCTCAGCAATGCCATATCACCTGCAGGCGCAACAGGATTCTGGCAGATAATGGAAAGCACGGGCAGGGAATACGGCATGACGATCAACAAGGAGATTGATGACCGCTACAATCTTGAGAAATCCACACTCTTTGCCTGCCGGTACTTCAGGAGAGCGTATGAAAAATACGGAAACTGGACCATGGCCGCAGCCTCGTATAACAACGGCTTCAGCGGCCTCAGCGAACAGGTGGAGATACAGAAGGAGACGAACTATTATGATCTCCTGCTGAATGATGAGACAGCAAGATATCTCTTCCGCATCACGGCTCTGAAACTTATTATGTCTCAGCCCTCTGAATACGGGTTCAATGTCATCGCGAGCGATCTTTACAAACCTGTCCCGTTCAGGGAGGTTAAAATCAATACCCCCGTTACGAGCTTTGAACAGTTTGCAAGGCAGCATGAGACGAACTACAAAATGCTTAAGTTGCTCAACCCATGGCTTCGCAAACCATTCCTCACCAACATTGAAGGCAGGGAGTACACCATAAGGATTCCTGAGAAAGATGCAAGGACAGCGGCGGGTATATAGGATCCTTTTATGCCGGAACAGAGGGATGAGATAAAGGTATACGGGGCGAGGGTTCACAATCTGCGAAACATAAGCCTTACCTTGCCGCGCAATAAGCTGGTGGTTATCACCGGACTAAGCGGCAGCGGGAAGTCGTCCCTGGCATTCGATACGATCTATGCCGAGGGACAGCGTCGTTACATGGAAACCCTTTCGGCATATGCCCGCCAGTTCCTGGGGGGGATGGAAAGGCCTGACGTTGACCGCATAACCGGTCTCAGCCCGGTAATTTCAATAGAGCAGAAAACCACAAACAAGAACCCGCGATCTACTGTCGGAACCATCACCGAAATCTATGACTTTCTGAGGCTGCTTTATGCCCGTGCTTCCGATGCCTACTCTTATGAGTCAGGTGAAAAAATGGTGAAATACACTGATGAACAGATACTTGAGTTGGTTGCCTCCAGATATGATCAGAAAAGGATTTACATTCTCGCCCCCCTGGTAAAAGGGAGAAAGGGTCATTACAAGGAGCTCTTCGAACAACTGAGGCGCAAGGGATTTTTATGGGCACGCATTGACGGGGAGTTGAAGGAGATCGCACCGGGGCTGAAGCTTGACAGGTACAAGTCGCATTTCATCGAGCTGGTCATTGATAAATTTCAAGTAGGGCATGTGACTGAAAAGAGACTCCATGATGCCCTGCTCCTGGCGCTTGATCAGGGCGACGGCATCATGATGGTTCTGGATGCCGGAGACGACAGCTTCAGGTATTACAGCCGCCACCTGATGTGCCCTGTCACGGGCATATCCTACAATGAACCTGCACCATTTACCTTTTCCTTCAACTCGCCGCAGGGGGCGTGCCCCAGGTGCAACGGGTTGGGAGAGATTTCGGAGGTTGACATCACTCGGATGATGCCTGACCCTGAGCTGAGCATACGCAGGGGGGGGATTGAGCCGCTGGGCAAGTACCGGAATATCTGGATCTTCTGGATGATCGAAGCCCTGGGCGAGAAGTACGGCTTCACCGTCGATACCCCGGTGAAGGATATCCCGGAAGATGTTCTGAACAAGATCTTTTTCGGCTCGGATGAGGTTCTGAAACTCTCGAACACACCCCTTGGAGTCACATCTAATTATTTTATGACCTTTGAGGGGGTTGTCAACTACGTCGGCAACCAGGAGGCTGTCGGCGCCCGCAAAACCAGCACCAAAGGCCGCGAACAGTATGTCCAGTACCACGTCTGCCCTGAATGCGGCGGCAGCAGGCTGAACAGGGAGGCATTATGGTTCCGCATAGGAGGGAAAAACATTGGGGAACTGTCGGCGATGGACCTTGCCGAGCTGAAGCTTTTCCTTGACGGTGTCGCCGGTGACATGTCGGAGAGACAACGGAAGATCGCTTCTGAGATCCTCAAGGAGATCCGGTCACGGCTGGGATTCCTGCTGGACGTCGGTCTCGACTACTTGTCGCTGAACCGCGGCGCCAGGACCCTTTCCGGTGGAGAGAGTCAGCGGATAAGGCTCGCCACACAGATCGGTTCAAAGCTGGTAAACGTACTCTATATCCTGGATGAGCCAAGCATCGGGCTGCACCAGCGTGACAACAGGAGGCTTATCGAGGCACTGCGCAACCTGCGTGATGCCGGTAACTCCGTTATAGTGGTGGAACATGACCGTGACATGATACTCAGCGCAGACCATATAGTTGACATTGGCCCGGGAGCCGGTGTTCACGGCGGCATGATAGTGGCCGAAGGTACTCCTGAAGAAATCCTGAAGGCCGGCACCCTTACGGCGGAGTATCTCAACGGAACAAAACGGATTAAGGTGCCTGATAAGAGGAGGAAAGGCAACGGAAGGTACCTCACCATCAGCGGTGCAACAGGCAACAACCTCAGGGGTGTCACGATGAAAGTCCCTCTCGGGACCTTTATCTGCATTACCGGCGTATCAGGCAGCGGCAAATCGTCGCTTATCAACCAGACTCTCCACCCGGCCCTGGCAAAGAAGTTACATGGTGCCGGGAGGATTCCGCTGCCGTATGACACCATCGAAGGACTGGAGAACATCGACAAGGTGATTGAGGTCGACCAGGCCCCGATAGGCCGCACCCCGCGTTCAAACCCGGCAACGTACACAGGAGTCTTCACTGACATACGCAACCTCTTCGCAATCACCCCAGATGCAAAGGTCAGAGGTTTTGGCGCAGGACGATTTTCTTTCAACATCAAGGGCGGCAGGTGTGAGGGCTGCGAGGGAGCGGGGGTGAAGACCATTGAGATGAATTTTCTGCCCGATGTCTACGTGTTGTGCCCCGACTGCGGGGGAAAACGTTACAACAGGGAGACACTGGAGGTGAAATACAAGGGAAGGTCGGTAAATGATGTGCTTGAAATGACAATTGACGATTCAGTGGAGTTCTTCAAGGGCATCCCTTCGATATACCATAAGATAAGGACACTGCAGGATGTCGGCCTGGGGTATGTGAGACTGGGGCAGCCCTCCACGACCCTCTCGGGCGGTGAATCTCAGAGGGTGAAACTGGCCACAGAGCTCTCAAGAAGGGATACCGGGCGGACACTGTATATCCTTGATGAACCTACCACGGGGCTTCACTTTGACGACGTGAAGGTCCTGCTCGAGGTTCTCGACCGTCTTGTTGAGAGAGGCAATACCGTAATAGTGATAGAACATAATATGGATGTAATAAAGATGGCCGATTACATTGTAGATCTGGGCAGGGAGGGCGGACGAGGCGGTGGTGAAATCATGTTCTCCGGTACGCCGGAGGAGATAATCCGCCAGAAAGATAATTATACCGGGATATTTCTTGCTCCCGTGCTGGAACATTAGAAAAGATTATATTTAACGCCTAAATATTCACTTATGGACGAAGCTAAGAACAAAGATCTCATAAAGGATGCATTTGAACCGAAGACATGGCATGAGATCCACACCATGGATTCATGGAGGGTCTTTAAGATTATTGCAGAACTGGTTGAAGGTTTCGAGAAACTTTCCCGTATCGGTCCGAGCGTGGCCGTTTTCGGTTCAGCCCGCACCCACTTCAACAACAAGTATTATAAGATGGCCGATGAGATCGCTTTCCAGCTGGTTCAGAAGGGTTACGGTGTCATCACCGGCGGCGGCCCGGGTATCATGGAGGCTGCCAACAAGGGAGCAAAGAGAGGGAACGGGAAATCGATAGGTATAAATATTGACCTCCCCTTTGAGCAGAAGCCCAATGCATTCATCGACCGCGACAAACTCATTACTTTCGACTATTTCTTTGTCCGCAAGGTTATGTTCATGAAGTACGCCCAGGGGTTCATTGTCCTGCCCGGCGGTTTCGGCACCTTCGATGAGCTCTTCGAGGCAATTACACTTATTCAGACCAGGAAGATCGGCCGTTTTCCGATCGTCCTTGTAGGCGAACGTTACTGGTCAGGGCTTTTCGAATGGGTTACTGATGTAATGCTGTCCGAAGAGCATAATATATCTCCTGAGGACCTGAATATATTCAGGTTGGTTGATTCGGCAGAGGAGGCAGTGGCCTATATTGATCAGTTCTACTCGAGATACCTGCTCAGCCCGAACTTCTGATTTGATCCTTGTTTTTCTGCAGCAGCAGTGCCGCCCGTTTGGTCATAGGCTGAATGCCCGGGCCAGGCAGTTGATTCCAGCCGGAATTATCTGTTGTGCTCCTTAGTGTGGTGGTCCATCTCACGCTCGTGGTCGCGCTTCCTGATGCTGTCGCGCTTGTCATACTGCTTCCTGCCCTTTGCCAGGGCAATTTCCGCCTTGGCCAGTCCCCGGTTGTTGATGAACATTTTCGTGACGATGATTGTCAGTCCTGTCTCATTCACTTTTCTTTCCCATTTCCGTAGCTCCTTTTTTGTCAGCAGAAGCTTTCGTTCTCCCAGCGGGTCATGGTTATTCAGGTTGCCCCAGTAGTACTCTGAGATATGCATCCCGGTTACGAACAGTTCGCCGTTGTGGAAGGCGCAGAATGAGTCTGTCAGTGTAGCCTTTCCTGCGCGTATCGATTTGATCTCTGTACCGGTGAGCTTGATTCCCGCAATAAGTTTCTCAATGAACTCATAATCATGCGAAGCCCTGCGGTTCCTTATGACGATATTGCTGGTATCGTTTCTCATCAGCCGCCTCAGGCAAAGAATGTAAAGTAAACCGCCTGGGTCAGTTTGGATAATATTACCTGCAGCAGGAGGAAAATGATCAGCATTGAAACCACCGTTGCTATCATCATCGGAAGCTTCTTGTGATCAGGAGGAGTGACCATTGTCTCCATGCCAATCCAGAAGATGTAGAGGCCATAGAGACCCAGCACGTTGATGAAGAGCAGTGATTCGAACAGACGGCTGACGGTGAGCGACAGGAATATTGGTGCCATGGAATAGGCCACCAGCTTGAAAGCCACGAGGAACTCGTGCCCTAGGTCGAGTGCCCTCATTATCTCCCTGACTGTGAAGGCCGATGCATAGACGCCCAGGTAGAGAAACAGGAAGGTGGTGACAGCTGCCAGCACCGAATACATCGGTTTCAGGGTGGTGTTGATGAAGAACATCGAGCCCAGGAATGCGCTTATTGAGACCAGTATGATCAGTGGCAGAAAGAAGCTGTCCCTCACGAGCCTCATCGGCCGTTCCTCGCGGTGAACCACTTCCCAGGCTTTACCGGGATTGATTATGAAGTACTTTGTGCGATGATAAAGAAACCTGAAGTCCATGACCTCTTTTCATTTAAGAACGGCAAAATTAAGCAAAATTGCATTACCGTG
This sequence comes from Bacteroidales bacterium, assembly GCA_049294275.1. GTDB lineage: Bacteria > Bacteroidota > Bacteroidia > Bacteroidales > VadinHA17 > SR-FBR-E99. The sequence goes on along the minus strand of JBAQCQ010000039.1, from coordinate 1,328 downwards.
AACCCTTATTGGCTATCTTTAATTTCTGATGGACAAGCCGATGCATGATATCGTAGTGATCACCGGTCCTACGGCTACGGGCAAGACACGGCTGGCGGCCCTGGTGGCAGACCGGCTGGGCGGTGAGGTCATGAGTGCTGACTCACGGCAGGTCTACAGGGGGATGGATATCGGCACGGGGAAGGATCTTTCAGACTATATCGTGGACGGACGGGAGGTGCCTGTTCACCTTGTGGATATAGTGGACGCCGGGTACAGGTACAGTGTGTTTGAGTACCAGCGCGATTTCCTGAAGGTTTTTGATGAAATGACTGTGCGCGGCGCTTTCCCGGTGGTCTGCGGAGGCTCGGGGATGTATGTCGACAGCATCGTGAGCGGTTACAGGCTTATACAGGTGCCGGTTAACGGGCAGTTGCGGGCGATGCTTGACGGGCGGTCGCTGGAGGAGCTGACGTCTATACTCTCGCAGTATAAGAGTCTGCATAACAAGACTGATGTAGACACGGTAAAGAGAGCGGTCAGGGCGATAGAGATAGCCGACTGGTATTCTGATCACCCCGTTGACGATACTCCTTTTCCTGTTAAGAATCCCCTGGTGACAGCTGTTTTCTTTGACCGGGAGACCCGCCGGCAGCGGATCAGCTCACGGTTGATGGCGAGGCTTGATTGCGGCATGATTGAGGAGGTGCAGCGGTTACTGGCTTCAGGGGTGCATCCTGATGACCTTCTTTATTACGGGCTGGAGTATAAGTACATCACACTTTACCTGTTGAACAGGATGGGCTATGATGAGATGGTTCAGAAGCTGGAAGTTGAAATTCACCGTTTTGCCAAGCGTCAGATGACCTGGTTCCGCGGCATGGAGCGCCGCGGCATTGCCATAAACTGGATAGACGGCCAGCTGCCTGATGAGGAAAAGGTGGAATTGATCATCAGTATGATCAGGCAATAGGCAATAGGCAGCAGGCGAAAGAGGAATCTTCGATTTCTGATTTTTGACAAAGTCCGCCCACTGACGGATTGTCGATTTATTTGACAGATAATCAATACTTAACAAACAATCACTATTGCCTACTGCCTACTGCCTATTGCCTAATATGACTTTCGACTTTACAGACTTTACAGACTTTATGGACTTTCAGACTTTTATTCCCATCTTCTTCATCAGCAGCGAGGCGTTGAAGCTTGAGCATATGCCCGGCGTAAGCCGGTAGTCGAAGAAGAGCTCCTCGTCGTTTACTTTTACATCAAAATGGTAGTTCTCAATTGATTGCGGAAGCTCCTGCTCCAGCCCCGCAAGCCGCAGATCATGCGTTGCAACCATAGCC
>JBAQCQ010000038.1:0-15903 GCA_049294275.1 Bacteroidales bacterium | reverse complement strand
AACCTTGACCACGTCACCGGTTATACAAGGCAGGGGGAAATACTTCTTTCCGAGGGTCTGAAAGCCTATCTCGGGGATTCCTACAAGGGTGAATTTGTAAAAATATTCTCAGGAAAATAGGTATTTGTTGGGTGGCTGGACTGTTCTGTTGACTCAGCTTCACGGTTGGTAAGTTGAACCCCGTTCCATGGTTGAGCAGACTATTCTTTACCTTATTTTTACATTGTGATACGGGTGTCTTACTGAGATGCCGTATCAGTATGAAGCAGTTCTTCCCCCCAATCCGCGACTAAAAGCGGAAACAAGATGATCCGCTAACCGGCGGGTCATCTCTGTTAATACAAAGGGTCCCGCCTTTGGTAGGGGACCCTTCTGTTTTTATCCGGAAAACAATCCTAGCCCAGGTAGCCCTTGAGCAGCTTACTGCGTGAAGTGTGACGCAGCCGTCTGATTGCTTTCTCCTTGATCTGCCTTACCCTCTCGCGGGTCAGGCCGAACTTCTCTCCTATCTCTTCCAGCGTCATCTCCTGGCATGCAATGCCGAAGAAATAACGAATGATATCCCTCTCGCGCTCTGTCAGTGTTGCAAGTGCCCTGTCAATCTCCTTGGAGAGTGACTCGTCTATCAGCATCTTGTCAGCAATGGGAGAGTCGAGGTTTGTCAGCACGTCAAGCAGACTGTTATCCTCTCCCTCGACAAAGGGAGCATCAACAGACACATGCCGGCCTGATACTTTTAGCGTGTCAGCCACCTTCTCCTTGGGGAGGTCAAGCACTTCTGCAAGCTCCTCGGGTGAAGGTGTACGCTCATTCTCCTGCTCAAAACGAGCAAATGCCTTGTTGATCTTGTTCAATGAACCCACCTGGTTGAGAGGCAGTCGCACAATCCTCGACTGTTCTGCCAGAGCCTGGAGAATCGATTGCCTGATCCACCATACAGCATAGGATATGAACTTGAAACCGCGGGTTTCGTCAAACTTTTCTGCAGCCTTGATAAGGCCGAGGTTACCCTCATTTATGAGGTCCGGGAGGCTGAGCCCCTGGTTCTGATACTGCTTGGCCACTGAGACAACAAAACGAAGATTTGCTTTTGTAAGCTTCTCCAAAGCCGCCCTGTCACCCTTCTTGATCCTCTGCGCCAGCTCCACCTCTTCCTCAACCGATATCAACTCCTCCTTACCAATCTCCTGCAGATATTTGTCCAACGATGCACTTTCACGGTTGGTTATGGATTTGGTAATTTTAAGTTGTCTCATTCTCTATACCCCTTCGAAAAAAGTTCCGCAAATGTACTGCTTTTTAGGTTAAAATACAAATAATTACCTTCAAATCTGCAGCAATAATTCAGAAGTTATAACTCACTGATCTGCAGATTTTTCAAAATGCCAGGCTACCTTCTGGTCTGGTATTTGAAGTAGGTGCCGTCAGGCGTAAATCCTTCGATCGACGTCAGGCTCTTCTCATCATTCGTAGCCCTGCGAATATCTGCAGTGCTGTCAACCTTCTGACCGTTCACGTCAATTATGATTGTTCCCTTGGAAAGACCAAGATCCCGGAACCGGCCTTCGGTAATAGATGTTATTTTTACCCCGTTGGTTATCCTGTACTGCTGTTTTTCAGTTGTGGTTACAGGTGCGAACGTTGCACCAAACAACGCGGCATTCTGTGCCCCCGGAGCTACAACGCCGGTACCGCCCTCAAAATTGCGGAGCACAATTGTTTTATTGTCCTGCCTGCCCTTGCGTATGTATGTCACCTCAATCTTGTCGCCAGGCCTGTAGCGGTTGACTTTCTCCTGGAGATCGGCAGTGGTCTCGACCGGCTGCCCGTTTATGGCAATGATTACATCCTTCTCTGCCAGTCCTGCCGCCTTGGCTGCCCCGTCTTCAACAACTCCCGTAAGGTAGACGCCTTTTATCTCCCTGAGATTCTCCTCCTTTGCAATTTCTGAAGTCACATCAGTTATATTCACCCCCATCAGCCCGCGCTGAACCTCGCCATATTGTTTAAGGTCTTCAAAGACCTTTTTTACAATAGACGAAGGCACGGCAAAAGAGTTGCCTGCATATGCCCCGCTGGGTGAAATTATTGCCGTGGTGATTCCAATCAGGTCACCCCTGGTATTGACAAGGGCGCCTCCGCTGTTCCCCTGGTTAAGGGCAGCATCGGTCTGTATGAATGATTCTATACGGTACTGGTTGTCGAGAAGCCCCAGGCTCCTGCCGCGGGCACTCACAATTCCTGCAGTCACCGTAGAGGTGAGATTGAACGGGTTACCGACTGCAAGCACCCACTCTCCAAGCCTGATGGCATCAGAATCGCCGAACTTGATGTATGGAAGTCCGGTAGCCTTTACCTTAAGCAGCGCAATGTCCGTACTGGGATCGCGCCCCACCACCTCGGCCGGGAATGTGCGCTTGTCGTTAAGCGTGACATCAACTGCATCAGCCTCTTCAATGACATGATTGTTGGTAACAATGTAACCGTCAGCGGACACAATAACCCCGGATCCGAATCCCCGTACCTCCCTCTGGCGGTTCGATCCCGGACCGTAGAAGAACTCATAAAGAGGATTGGAATAGGACGAGCTGACTGTGGCTTTGGTCTTGACATGTACAACGGCATGGACCGTCTGTTCGGCAGCAAAGGTAAAATCATTGACACCCGACTGCGGCAGCATGGAGGTGTACCTTGCATTCTCCTCAATCATCTGTCTCTCTTTTTCAGTGCCCGTGACCACTTTGTCCCCGTCAAGGAACCTGGTATAGATGAAAAGACCGGTCATGGCCCCGAAAAGAGCGATGAGCAATGTTGTTATCAGCCTTCTACCTTTCATAATTGTATGTTTATATTTTAGTTCTTTGTCTGTGCACTATCATCAAAATACGTGCCTCCGTAAAAGATTAATATCTTTACAACCCTGTACGGGTTAAATTGTTTTACAAATTTTCGTTTTTTTAACAGACTGTGGCCGCCATTCTAAGATAATTAACTTCAATTTAACGGAATGAAAATACTCTTTAACAAATATGAAGGGACCGGCAATGATTTCATCCTGATCAGAAACAGTCCGGGGGCCATTTCCCACACTGACAGCTCGCTGATAAGAAAATTGTGCGACAGACGGTTCGGCATCGGTGCCGACGGGCTGATGCTTGTTGAAGAGAACCAGGGATATGATTTCAGAATGTTCTTCTTCAATTCTGACGGATCCGAAGGGAATATGTGCGGTAACGGGGCACGATGCGCAGCTCATTATGCAATGAATAATTTCGCCGGATTCCGTGACCTTACATTCATGGCAGGCGACGGACCACATACTGCCAGGCACATGGGAGGAAACATTATCGAGGTCTCAATTAACGATGTTACGGGGTTCCGTGAGACACCTGACGGTTTCTTTCTTAATACAGGAGTTCCACACCTGGTCGTTTTCACCGACAATAACCAAACCGCTGACATTGTCTCCTTCGGCCGACCCCTGCGCTACTCGGATCGTTATGCACCCGGGGGCGTCAATGTGAACCTGGTAAGCATAATCAGCGGGATACTTCATGTAAGGACCTACGAAAGGGGTGTTGAGGAAGAAACCCTGTCATGCGGAACCGGGGTAACAGCATCTGCCATTGCGGCAGCCCTTACCGGAAAAATTGTCACCTCCCGGACTGAGGTGAAGGTGCCTGGCGGCACACTCTCCGTCAGGTTCGAACTGAATAACAAAGGGGCATCTTCAATCTTCCTCAGCGGACCGGCGACATTTGTATTCAACGGAGAAACAGAAATCTGATATTTTAAAAAGACATGAAAAGCAATTACCTGAAAATCACTCTTTTATTGGTGGCTTTGACCACTTTGACCATAACCCTCACCGCACAGCCGGGCAACACGGAACTGATGAAGGCCATAAATCAGGTGGAGAACCGGTTCACAGCCCTGGATCATCGCCTCGATGTAATAGAAAAGAACATCGATGACCTCCTCTGGTTTGAGCGTGCTGGCGACATAGCTTACATTGACAAGATTTATATCACCGGTCCGCCTCCGGCAAAAGAGAGCAATCCCACCGGCCAGGGAGCTGGCAACCCTTTGAAATTCTGGAGCTATGTCTTTATCCCCCGTGATGCTGACCTGACCAAAAAGTACCCGCTCCTGGTTTTCCCTCACGGAGGTGTGCATGCAAACTTCACCACCTACTACACCCACATCATCCGCGAAATGGTTGCCCAGGGCTACATAGTTGTAGCTGCTGAATACCGCGGATCAACGGGTTACGGTGCCGGCATGTACCGCCGGATCGACTATGGCGGCCTGGAGGTCGATGACGTTGATGCAAGCCGGAAATATATGATTGATAACTACGCTATCGTCGACAGTGAGAGGGTTGGTGTGGCCGGATGGAGCCACGGGGGACTGATAGGACTATTCTGCATCTTCGACCACCCCGAGGCATATAAAGCATGTTTTGCAGGCGTCCCCGTGAGCGATGTCGTTGCCCGCATGGGATACAAGGATGATGAGTACCGCGATCTCTTCTCAGCGCCCTACCACATCGGTAAAACAGCCGATGAGGATGTGGCTGAATACCGGAAACGTTCACCGGCCTGGCAGGTCGACCGTTACCGCAATACACCGCTGCTCATCCACACCAATACAATTGACGAGGATGTGAACGTGCTGGAGGTTGAGCATCTTATCAAGTCGCTCAAGGCTGCAGGCAAGCAGAACTTCCACTACAAGGTATTTGAAGCGATGCCCGGCGGGCACTCCTTTGACAGGATGGATTACAGGGAGGCCAGGCGAATAAGACTTGATATCTATAATTTCCTCAATGCCGAACTGAAACCGCCGAAGCCGTTCCGGACCATCCGTGAACTTGAGAAAGCTGCCTACCGCTTCTGATGGCCAGAGAGAAACTTTACGGAAAAGTGTTTGATGAACTGGCTGCAGTAGTGTCAGCCGCCTCTCTTCCCCCGTACACCGCCAGGCAGATAGCCGGCTGGCTGTATAAGAGGGGAGCCGTGGAGATCAGCGCCATGACGGACCTGTCGCTTAAGGCTCGTACACTGCTCGAGGCTCATTATGAGACCGGCCTCACTCCGCCGTCATCGGAGGCCCTGTCGGCAGACGGCACAAAGAAGTACCTCTTCCGCCTGGGCGAAAACAGGTTCATCGAGACAGCTTACATACCTGACCGTGACCGCGCCACCGTCTGCCTCTCGGTGCAGTCGGGGTGCCGCATGGGATGCCGGTTCTGCATGACGGCAAGGCAGGGTTTCCAGGGAAACCTGACAGCAGGCGACATCCTGAACCAGTTCAGGAGCCTTCCCGAACATACCTCACTCACCAACATAGTATATATGGGTATGGGGGAGCCGCTCGACAACCTCGATGAGGTGCTAAGGAGCCTTGACATACTGACCTCGGAATGGGGATACGGATGGAGTCCCACCCGAATTACAGTCAGCACTGTTGGCATAACCGGCAAGATCAGGGAGTACCTTGAGAGAACCAAATGCCACCTTGCCGTAAGCCTCCATACCCCTTTCGACGAGGAGAGACTGGCTATGATGCCGGTGCAGAAAGCTCATCCCGTCAGGGAGATAATTGACGCAATCAGGGCATTTGACTTTGGCAGGCAGAGGAGAGTCTCATTTGAATATATTGTCTTTAAAGGACTGAATGACACACCTGCCCATGTGAAAGAGCTTGCACGCATCCTGAGCGGTATCCGCTGCCGCATCAATCTTATCCGTTTTCACTCCATACCCGGCTCTGAATACAGCAGTCCGGGCCTGAAAGAGATGGAGGCTTTCCGTGACAGCCTCAATGCAAGGGGAATGACAGCGACAATCCGTGCCAGCCGGGGAGAGGATATCAGCGCAGCCTGCGGATTACTGTCAACACTTGAACAAAACAAAAACATATGATATTTAGATCTCTGGCCCTTTCGTTTCTTGCCTTCATGATTCCGGTCAGCCTCAGCAGCCAGCAGGAGGTAATGGACTCCATCCTGGCCGATACAACACTCACAGGAACCTCATACTCGTTCTGTTTCGCAGATGCCGTCACCGGAGAGATAATATTCGGTTATGATGCCGATCGCAACCTGGCGCCGGCATCAGTGATGAAGCTCTACCCCACCTCTGTGGCCCTGTTGTTTCTGGGCCCTGACTACCGCTACTCAACAGTTGTCGGTCTGTCGGGCACCTTCAACAGGCGCAGAGGTGTGCTCGACGGGGATATTATAATCAGGGGAACCGGCGATCCTTCGCTCGGTTCGGAATACTTCCGGGAGCATTACGGTAATGTCATTTCAGGGTGGACCAAAGCGCTAGTTGCCATAGGGTTAAGGCGTGTCAGGGGCCGGGTTGCCGCAGCCCCTTCAATCTATGATTTTTATCCCGCCCCCGGAGGATGGACATGGGACGACCTCGGACAATATTACGGAGCAGGTGTTTATGACATTAACATCAATGACAACGAATACCGGGTATTCATCAGGGGTTTTGCTGAAGGAGAGCCGGCGTTGGTAGACTCGGTTGAGGTATACGGAAGAGATATCATTATGACCAGTTACCTCATTTCATCAGGCACAACGGACAGGGGCGAAGTGTTTAACGCCCCTTACTCCGGAACAGCCTGGATCGCAGGGAGTATTCCTGCCGACAGCAGCTTTGCCCTAAGGGCATCAATACCCGATCCGCCGTTAACGACCGTTAGACTGCTCGATGCTTCTTTAAGGAAGGCTGGAATAAAAATAGACGGCAGCCCTTCACCGGCAAGGGCTTTCCCTGGCGATGACAGCATCACCACCGTCATTGAAACCCTTTCGCCCACACTGGCAGAAATAGTTAAGGTCACCAACCATGAAAGCGTTAACATGTATGCCGAAGCGTTGCGGAAGCACCTCGGATATGAAATACTAGGCGAGGGATCATTCCGGGCCGGATCAATGGTTATAAGAAACTTCCTTGATTCTATAGGGTGTGAGCCATATGAGGCTGTAATCCTTGACGGTTCAGGCTTGTCAAGAAACAACAATATCAGCTCACTGATGACCGTCAGGCTGCTGGTCCACATGAACAACAGCAGCGTTGCCGGACAGTTTATTGCCTCTCTCCCAATGGGAGCAGTCTCCGGCACCATGAAGAACTATTTCCTTGATGAGATGTTTACAGGAAGGGTGGTGGCAAAAACGGGAACGATAACCAGTGCGAAATCGTTTGCCGGTTATGTCACCACCAGCAGCGGGAGGAGGCTGGCATTCACGATGTTTGCAAACGGTTTTACCGTTCCTTCTGGGAGGATCACGGACAACATGGAAAAGATCGTGAAGGAGATCATCCTCAGATACTGAAAGCCTGCTTTCAATAAGCTGGCTGAAATAGTTTTAGCCCGCCTTTTTGTTTTAATATACTTTAACATAATGGCTTGAATAAACCTCCTAATTTTGCGGGTCTGAACAGAGCTTTATAATTATAGATGAAAAAAGGAACGAAAATAGCATTGTGGGTCAGTATCCCACTGGTACTTGCAATATGGTTCGCCGGTCCCCGGATTGGCCTCTGGGTGGACAGGGATCTGAAGAAAGAGGCTGTGGTTTCCGGCCTTCAGGGCCAGACTCAGGGTCAGGGTCAGGGCCAGACTCAGGGTCAGGGCCAGGGCCAGACTCAGGGTCAGGGCCAGGGGCAGCGCCCCGGGGGACAGCAGGGAGGGGTGATGCCGGTAACGGCAACAATTGCCCGGCCTTCCTATCTGACAAACGGCATAAGGTCAGCAGGTACCCTGCTTGCAAACGAGGAGGTTGACATAGTAAGCAAGGTTTCAGGTAAGGTGACCGGTGTGTTCTTCAGGGAGGGTTCGGTGGTGAAAAAAGAAGCCCTGCTGGTCAAAATCTACGACGAGGATCTCCAGGCACAGCTGAAACGTGCAGAGATACAAGAGAAGATGCTCTCAGAGAAGCTTGAGCGCCAGAGAGTTCTCCTGGCGAAGGACGCAGTAAGCCGGGAAGCCTTTGACCAGCTGCAGACTGATTACAATGTCATCCTTGCCGACATCAACCTGCTGAAGGTCAGGATAGCCGAAACAGAAGTCAGAGCCCCATTTGACGGCACCATCGGTTTCCGGTTCGTGAGTGAGGGCACTTATGTGCAGCCTTCGGTCAAGATCACCCACCTCATTGACTACTCACAGATGAAGCTCGAATTCGCTATTCCGGAGAAATATGTTTCCCAGCAACTGATGGGCAAGAGAATCTCATTCAACGCCCAGGGTTACCCTGATGAGTTTTTTGCGACTGTATATGCAATTGACTACCGCGTTGACGAAGCTACCCGCACAATCGGGCTGCGGGCGCGTTACGACAACCATGACAAACGACTGGTACCGGGGATGTTTGCCGACCTGGTGCTTATAACCGATGAAAAGAACAATGCCATTCAGATTCCTTCGGAAGCAGTCGTGCCTGAAATGAACGAAAAAAGGGTATGGATCTACCAGAACGGAAAAGCCGCACTGGTTCCCGTTGTTGCAGGAACCCGCACGGAGACCATGGTGGAAATTCTTTCGGGAATAAGGGTCGGAGACACGGTAATCACCAGTGGCCTGATGCAGCTCAGGCAAAATATGCCTGTAAGGGTTAATTTGCAGGAAGAATAACTATTAACTGAACCTCTGTCAGTAAACACCACGCAAGATGAGTCTATCGTCGTTAAGTATAAAAAGACCAGTCCTGACAATAGTGATGAGCCTGGTGATACTCATCCTCGGAGGCATCGGGTTCACCTTCCTCGGTGTTCGTGATTATCCCAGCGTTGACCCTCCGATTGTGACCGTATCCACCTCCTTCCCGGGTGCCAACTCCGATGTCATTGAGACACAGATCACCGAGCCCCTGGAGGCTGCAATAAACAGTGTCCAGGGCATCCGTTCAATATCCAGCTCGAGCAGCGACGGATCGAGCCGCATCACCGTCGAGTTCAAGCTTGAGGTAGAGATGGAGACCGCCGTCAACGATGTGAGGGACAAGGTGTCAGGGGCTATGCGACGCCTGCCGCAGGATGTGGACCCTCCTGTTGTTCAGAAGGCTGATGCTGACGCCCAGCCAATATTTTCAATCTCACTCAGAAGCGACTCCCGGTCACTGATAGAGATCAGCAACTACGCGGAGATAAATTTCAAGGAGCGACTGCAGACCATTTCAGGTGTCAGTGATGTGGGTGTCTGGGGCTCGAAGAAACTGGCCATCAGGATGAAGATGGATCCCTCGCGCCTGGTTGCCTACGGGCTGACCCCGCTGGATGTGCGCAATGCCGTCACCAGGGAGAACATCGAACTCCCGTCAGGCAGGATCGAGGGTGACAATACCGAACTCACCATCAGGACCCTTGGAAGGCTGAAAACCGTTGAGGAGTTCAATGATCTCATCATCACAAAAAAAGGTGACAGGGTGGTAAAATTCAGGGATATCGGAAGTGCGGAAGTGGATGCTGAAAATATCAGGTCCATCCTCAAGGTCAACGGCATCCCTTCGGTGAACGTCATACTTGTACCTCAGCCGGGAGCCAATTACATAGAAATAGTTGACAACGCAATGGTTGTGCTTGAAAGCCTCAAAAAGGACCTCCCTGAAGATATAGTGGCTGAGGTTCTGTTCGACAACACAATCTATATCCGCAAATCGATCGCGGAGGTGAAGAATACAATCTTCATAGCGTTTTTGCTGGTGGTGCTCGTGATCTTCCTTTTCCTCCGCAACTGGCGCACGACACTCATTCCCGTGCTCGCGATTCCTATTGCCCTGATCGGAGCTTTCTTCGTAATGTATATCGCCGGGTTCACCATAAATATTCTCACACTGTTCGCCATAGTGCTTTCCATAGGGCTCGTGGTTGACGATGCAATTGTGGTGGTTGAGAATATCTACACCAAAGTTGAGCATGGGATGTCGCCGATGGAGGCTGCAAAGAAAGGCTCCACCGAGATTTATTTTGCAATTATAGCCACAACGATTTCGCTTGTGGCGGTCTTCTTCCCGATAGTGTTCCTTCAGGGCGTAACCGGCAGGCTCTTCAGAGAGTTCAGCCTAGTCATTGTCGGAGCAGTTACAATCTCCGCATTCTTAGCCCTCTCGCTGACACCCATGATTTCATCAAGGCTTCTGAAGCACAATGCCATGGAAGGACGTTTTTACAAGTCAACTGAACCGTTCTTCTCGGGGATGCAGAATGTGTACAGGAGGGCCGTTTCAGCCTTTCTCAGGAAAAGGCAGTGGGCTATTGTGATTATTATCGTTGTAGCAGGATTGATCGGGTGGATCTGGTCTGTGCTCCGGTCGGAGATGGCACCGCTTGAGGACAGGGGCTATTTCAGCATCAATGCCACCGCAACCGAGGGAACTACATTTGACTATATGCTGAACTACGCCGAGACCCTTGTTCCTGTTGTCAGGGATAATGTTCCGGAGCTGGACAACATAATGATGATGGTCAACGGAAACTCAGGAAACCTAAGAGTGAGACTGATTGATATCGATGAACGCAAGAGGTCCCAACAGGAGATAGCAACATCAGTCACACCTCTGGTACGTCAGCTTACTGGCGCCCGTACGATTGTTTCACAGCAGCAGACCTTCGGGTCAAGACGCGGCGGACTGCCTGTTCAGTATGTGATACAGGCCAAGAACCTTGATGACCTGAAGAGAGTCATTCCCGATTTCATGGCCGAGGTGTCAAACAGCCCTTACTTCTCGGCCAGCGACGTGAACCTCAAGTTCACCAAACCGGAGCTTACCGTCATCATCAACCGCGAGAAGGCCTCCATGATGGGGGTAAATGTCCAGAGCATTGCACAGACACTTCAGCTGACGATGAGCGAACAGCGCATCGGTTATTATATCCTGGACGGGAAACAGTACCAGATCATGAGCCAGTTTGACCGGACAAAACGCAATGATCCCTCTGACCTTACGAATGTCTATGTTCGGAACGACATGGGAGAACTGATACAGCTTGACAATATCGTTTCTGTCAGGGAAAACAGCCTTCCGCCGCAGTTGTACAGGTATAACAGGTTCAACTCCGCAACAATATCCGCGGGGCTTGCAGGAAAGTATACACTCGGCCAAGGAATCGAGGAGATGGACAGGATTGCGGACAAGGTGCTGAACGAGGATTTCAGCACAACTCTCTCCGGAGATTCAAAAGACTTTGTCGAGAGTACCTCAAGCCTTCTCTTCGCCTTTGGCCTTGCCCTGATACTGATTTATCTTGTTCTTGCCGCTCAGTTTGAAAGCTTCCGTGACCCGGTGATAATTCTGGTTACGGTTCCGCTTGCCCTGATCGGAGCTCTTTTCACAATGGCCGTCACCGGGCAGACCCTGAACATCTTCAGCCAGATCGGACTGATAATGCTTATAGGGATGGTGGCCAAGAATGGAATTCTCATAGTGGAGTTTGCCAACCAGCGGCAGAAGGCAGGACTGAAAATCATGGATGCCGTGAGGGAGGCGGCTGTCTCCCGCTTCAGGCCTATTCTCATGACCAGTCTTACAACCATCCTGGGTATACTGCCCCTCGCCCTGGCTACCGGGGCCGGAGCCGAGAGCCGCGTCTCCATGGGTGTCACAGTGGTCGGAGGGCTCTTCTTTGCCACATTCCTTACACTCTTCGTCGTACCTGCAGTATACAGCTACCTGGCGGCAAGAAAAAACGCTGAAAATATCACCCATGAGAAAACTCAGTCTTAGTTCAGTTATATTATTGCTGATTACTCCCTTCGCCCTGGAGGCACAGAAAACAATGAGCCTCGATGAGGCCATCACCACTGCCCTGCAGAATAATTACTCCCTTAAAATCAGCCGGAATGATCAAGCCATAGCAGGCAACAATGTTACTCTGGCTCCATTCCTTCCGACCGTAACAGGTACTGGAAGGCAGTCGCAGACAAACAACAGGGCAGAGTCTTCTTCCAGTGAGGCGGAGAAGACCAGAACCAACCTTTACACTGCGGGAGTAACCATGAACTGGAGGATCTTTGACGGCCTCGGGATGTTCACAACCTACAGCACCCAGAAGGAACTTCTCTCAATGAGCAGCCAGAGGGTGAAAATCAACGTCGAAAACCTTGTCATGAGAGTCTGCTCGGAGTACTACAACATAATCGTTCAACAGAACAGGATGGAGTCGGCCCTCACTTCCCTGGGCCTCTCCAAATCAAGATACGAGAACGCCGAGGAAAAGTATCTCCTGGGTGTCATCTCGGGACTCGACCTGCAGCAGGCAAGGATCGACCTGAATGCGGACAGTTCGGCTGTACTCCTGCAGCAGGAGACGGTAAAAAGTGCATACATACGCATGACAAACCTCCTCAATGCCGGTCATGAAATCAACTTCAACATAAAAGACTCGATCATGCTGGCCCCTCTGATGGATGTCAACATGCTGCGTGAAAAGACTCTCAGTTTCAATAACCAGCTTATCATGGCACGCCAGGGGGAAACCCTTTCAAAGTATGACCTTGAGGCTGTCAGGGCGCTGCGCTACCCTACCATCAGTTTCAGCACCGGATATAATATCTCACGCAGTGAGTTTCCCTGGGCGGCCAGTTCTTACAGTATGACCAACGGGTTTAACTGGGGGTTCAACATGAGCTGGAATATCTTTTCAGGGCTGGAGAACAACAAAAGGATAGCCAACGCAAAGATTGAGTCTGAGAGCAGCAGGCTGGCCTACCTTGATATCGAGAATGAGATACTGAGCGAGCTTGACCTTCTCTACAATACTTACCAGAATAACATTACAGTAACGGATTTTGAGACCCAGAGCGCCGAAGTTGCCAGGGTGTCACTTGAAATTGCAATGGAGCGTTACCGGCTGGGATCCCTCTCGGGACTTGAGTTCAGGGAGTACCAGAACAATCACCTGAGTGCCATTAACCGCAGACTGACAGCCCTCTACAGGGCAAAGATCTCAGAGATCGGACTCCGGCTTCTGGCAGGGGAGCTTACGGAGTGAGACGGTTTCTGTTGCCGCTGTTGTTCCTGTCCCTGTTACTCCTCCAGGCCTGCCACCCTTTCCATGAAAGCCATATGACAAACACGGCTCCCACGGCATACATGACCCAGTCGAGGTAAGGCAGGATGTGTTCCCGCTTGTCATATGCATAGTATCCTATAACGGCAAGGATTACATTCCATAAACCGGCACCAAGAAAAGTAAACAGGAGGAACGGGCCAATCTTCATCCTCGACAGGCCGGCCGGGATTGATATCAGCTGCCTGACAGCCGGCACCAGGCGTCCGATAAAGGTCGAGGCTTTCCCGTGTTTTACGAAGTAGGCTTCAGCCTTCTCCACACCATGCCTGTTTATCAGAAGAGCGTGGGCCCACCTGGTGTCTGAAAGGCGGTAAAGCAGCGGCCTTCCGAGCCAGACTGCCAGGTAGAAGTTAATTATGGCTCCGGTCATGGCCCCGGTTGTGGATGAAAGCAACACCCCTGCCATTGAAAGGCCCCCCTGCCCTGCTTTCCAGGCCGCAAAAGGAACAACTATCTCTGACGGGAAAGGAATAAAAGAACTTTCAATGGTCATCAGCAGAAAAATTGTAAAATAGTTCAGATTGGCCATGTACCATTCAAAAACAGTCTGAAAGATCTCCATGTGTATAAGTCTGAAAGTCTGAAGGATTTACGAATTGGGATTTGCGAATTGCGATCTGCGAATTTTGACTAAATCGACAATCGGAAATCTGAAATTGACAATTCCGTTACTGCCTGATTACTGCCCTACGCATCTATATTAGCATACTTCGCATGTTTCTCAATAAACTCCCTCCTCGGCGGCACCTCGTCACCCATAAGCATAGAGAAGATATGGTCAGCCTCTGCGGCGCTGTCAATTGTAACCTGTCTAAGGGTGCGGGTCTCCGGACTCATGGTGGTCGACCAGAGCTGCTCGGCATTCATCTCGCCAAGACCTTTGTACCTCTGGATGGTAACTGACGATTCCTTGCCCTGACCCATTTCCCGCACAGCGGCATCACGCTCCTCGTCAGTCCAGCAGTATTTCTCGGTCTTGCCCTTGTGAACTAGATAAAGCGGAGGGGTGGCGATGTAAATGTGACCGTTCTGTATCAGTTCATACATATACCTGAAGAAAAAGGTCATAATAAGCGTGGTGATGTGCGATCCGTCAACGTCGGCATCGGTCATGATAATGATCTTGGCGTATCTCAGCCCGGTAATATTCAGGGCTTTGCTGTCGTCATCGGTGCCAATTGTCACCCCCAGCGCCGTGAAGATGTTCTTTATCTCTTCGTTGTCGAAAATCTTGTGCTGCATTGCTTTCTCCACATTCAAAATCTTGCCTCTGAGAGGAAGAATGGCCTGAAAGCGGCGGTCACGGCCCTGCTTGGCTGTTCCGCCTGCCGAGTCTCCCTCTACAATGAATATTTCTGAAACCGCAGGGTCCCTGTCTGCACAGTCGGCCAGCTTGCCGGGCAGTCCTGACCCCGAGAGCACATTCTTCCTCTGTACCAGCTCACGCGCCTTGCGGGCTGCATGGCGTGCCGTGGCAGCAAGTATGACCTTCTGCACAATGGCCCTGGCGTCCTTGGGATTCTCCTCGAGATAATTGCTCAGGGCGGTGCTTACGGCCACATCGACGGCACCCATGACCTCCGAATTGCCGAGCTTGGTCTTGGTCTGCCCTTCAAACTGCGGCTCCGCAACCTTGACAGACATAACACATGTCAACCCCTCACGGAAGTCGTCTCCGTTGATGTCAAATTTGAGTTTTGTAGTTGCACCCGAATCTTCAGCATATTTCTTAAGGGTTCGTGTGAGACCCCTCCGGAAACCTGCCAGATGAGTCCCTCCCTCAATGGTATTGATGTTATTCACATATGAGTGCACGTTCTCCGAGAAGGAGGTGTTGTACTGCAGGGCAAGCTCAACGGGAATGTCTCCCTTGTCATAATCGATGTAGATGACCCTGTCAATAAGGCTCTCACGGTTAGCATCGAGATATTCTACAAACTCTATCAGGCCGCGCTCTGATAAAAATTTCTCAGTAACGGGGTGTGATTCATTACCGTTCTCCACCACCTCACGCTTGTCTGTAAGGGTCAGGAGAATATTCTTGTTCAGGAAGGCCAGTTCCCTGAGACGGGCAGCCAGTATCTCGAACCTGAACTCCACCGTCTGGAAGATGGTGTTGTCAGGCATAAAGGTGGTAATGGTTCCCGTACCGTCAGAGTCACCCACAGCTGCAACCGGAGCAAGTGGCTTACCCCTCTCATATGTCTGTGTCCATCTTTTACCCTGCCTCATGACATCAACAGTCAGCCTTGACGACAGCGCGTTCACGCATGAAACACCTACTCCGTGAAGACCTCCCGATACCTTGTATGAGTCCTTGTCGAACTTACCGCCGGCATGAAGAACAGTCATAACAACCTCCAGCGCCGAGCGCTGCTCCTTTTCGTGCATCTCCACGGGGATACCGCGGCCGTTGTCAACAACGGTTACTGAATTATCTTCATTTATTGTCACGTCAATCTGGGTGCAAAAACCTGCAAGTGCTTCATCAATTGAGTTATCAATAACCTCATAAACAAGATGATGCAATCCCCTCACGCCGACATCACCGATGTACATGGCAGGCCTTTTTCTTACTGCCTCCAGACCTTCCAGCACCTGGATGCTGTCGGCTGAATACTCATCCTGTTCCTTACTCCGCTTCTTCAGTTCCTCATTAGTCATTACAAGTAATTTTTATATGAAATTTTACGCTTTTAACAATTTGATATTATGTAATTTATAAACTCATGCAAAGGTAGCAAAATCCGGGAATTTTACCCCGTAAAATGAGATTTTTTCACCAAACAGATATGAACAATCCGCATAC
>JBAQCQ010000037.1:0-87508 GCA_049294275.1 Bacteroidales bacterium | reverse complement strand
AAGCTTTATGAAGGCAATCTATGTTTTTACTTGCATTTTTGCTAATCCCTGCAGTTATAGTTATCAACTTATTACGTTGATTATCAACCTAATGTCAGAATAATACGACTTTTTCACCAAACCCTATGTTAGACTTGATCTTTCAGTTACTGTCAACGGGAACCTTAAAGCCCGGAAGCTTAATCACTCCTCTCTGACATTATCGGCGTATAATGTTCTGGGCAGAAAGAATCCCTATTCGATATTTTTCAGATATGAGAACGGCACCATCAAAGGATACCAGATGACAATATTCGCCAGGCCTGTAGTAATGCTTACATATAATTTCAGGATCCTGGGTAATGCAGCCGGTGATTTCTGATTACCTGAAATATTCATCAGGAGTTTTTCTCATCTAAAAACCTGCGCCTTCATCGGGAATCACAAACCAGTCAACAATTGGCCATGCACATCCCATGACCATTCCGGGTTGTTTGGCTATTTGCTTTTCCACAGGTTGGGTAAAAACCGGTAATACAAAAGATGCCGCCAGGTAGCCCAGTCGTGGCCACCATGACCACCTGTATAATATTCATGTTTAATGTTATGTTTTACCAGGGCTTCATGCAGAACCAGGCACCTTTGTCCCATAAAACCTTTTGCCTCTTCAGTACCCTGGCCAACAAAAAGGTAATCTACTTTTTCATTCACTTTCGGGTCGTTTAAAAACTGCGCCAATGATGTTTCCGCATTGGTATCGCCGGCGCTGAGAATGCCAAAACTGGCAAACAGATCGAGCGAACGAAAACCGACAAACATACTGTGACGGCCCCCCATCGACAGACCTGAAATGGCCCTGCCTCCGGGTGACCTGATTGTGCTGTAAACTTCATCAACCAGCGGAATTACATGACCCCGGAGCTCCTTTTCAAAAATATCGAAAGTCAGCTCGGTATGTCTGGGATGATTCCGGTGAATTACCTGGTTATTGGGGATGGCAATAATCATCGGGACAGCTTTCCCTTCAGCCAGCAGGTTGTCCATAATAAAATTCGCCCTTCCGTCGAACACCCAGTTGGATGGGAGTTCACCGCTTCCGCCCAGAAGGTACAAAACCGGGTATTTTTTCTTCGGGTTATAACCGGGAGGAGTGTAAACGTAAAGTTCGCGCTCACCGTTTGTTACTTCCGAGTGATAAACATGGCGTGTTACCGTTCCGTGCGGAACATTCCGGGCATCGTAATATGCCGGCCCGTCGCCATGTACAATCAACTCACTGTAAGGTGGCATGGCAGTAAAAGCAGCGTAAGTGTTGCCGGGGTCGGGAATCTGAACACCATCGACATTGAAATGATAAGCATACATATCGGGTTTAAGGGGCCCGATGGTCAGTGTCCAGATGCCGTCATCGCCTTTTGTAAACGGGAGGGGCTCTCTGCCCAGGTTATTGGCCGTGTGGATTGCCCCTGTCGGCAAAACAACCTTCTGTGCATTGGGCGCTTTCAAACGAAATGTAACGGTTTGGTCGTCGTGCACCTCGGGCGAATTTACAGCAGCGCTGAACGGAATCAGGCCTTCGGTGTTCCTTTGCGGATTGTAGTCGAGGTTTACATTGGCCTGCTGTCCATAACTTCGACCCGAAATCCAGATCAATCCGGCAACGAGAATCAGAGCTTGACTTTTCATATAAAGTTTTCTTTAGTTTATACGGTAACTATTTTAATCCGTTATTCTTTATGCGGAAATAGTCGAATGAAACATCAAAAGGCGTGTTTGGTTTTGTTGCATCAGAATCAAACCAGAAAGTACTTTTCATGTACTGGGTTACGATACCGTCGCATACAATCAAGCCGGCCCTGATGTCCTTCAGGAGCATACTGGCAGTCCCGAGCAACTCGAAACTAATCCCGTCAAGTGAATAATAAGCCGTGTAAATGCTTCCGCTTTTCTCCATCCTGAGAGTCAATGCATTGTCTCCAATGATTTCATTTTTGAGGTTAAAGGTTGCCAAAGATTTTGCAATGCCGTTTTCTTCCATAACCAGATCGATTGTGCCGGGTTGCACTCCCCTGGCCCGGGTTGTTTTAATCACAGCCCTGAACATCAGCTTAACAAAATTATCGTCGTTCTGATAAGCCAGGATTCCCGCATTTTCCGGTTGGGACGGAGTTCTGGAGCAGACCAGCCGGGTCTCAATGGTCCAGTCGTTATTGGCACTTTGCAGCAGCAGATTTTTCGCATTGTTAGTTGCCTCCAGAACACCTCCCGGTTCACTTGTGATGGTAAGGGAGCCTGGTTTTCGGGACAAACTGTGGGTTGTTTTGTTTTCACGGACCCATTCCCATCGGGGGTCAATGGCGCCGCTGTTAAATTCATCGCTTACCGATTCTGCATCGAAATTCAGGTAGTAGACATTCCTTTCGAGGGTGATATCGTCAGTCAGATGAACTGTCGCGGTTCCCGGTATTGCTTTAGCCTGTTCAATTTCAACCGAAATACCACTGCCCAAAGCTTCAGCTTTCACTACCGGAATTTTCGAATTGCTTTTCAGTAAGTAACTGTAAGCCTTTACCTCTTTATCGAAACCCTGGATTTTTTTACCGTTAACTGTAAGTGACCGGGGATTCAGATCGGGCATAACCTTGATTGGGTAACTGTTTGAAACGGTTTTCCCGTCAACTGTAACATAAGCAAAAATCGATGCAACACCCACCCCGGTAGCCGTCACTTTTCCCTTTTCATCAATACTGGCAACCCCGGGATTATTGCTTTTGTAGGTAATTTCAGCTTTTGCAATATCGTAGAAACTATCGTCTGACATACTCGCCGTGACATTTGTCTGCACAACATTTCCCGGCTTTAACACCACTTTGTCGCATTCGGCTACTACAGTTGTCAGCACAGGTTTGTAACTGCCGCTCATTTTAGCTTCCACCTCTCCTTTTATGTCACGTGAAGATGCACCTATCTCAAAAACATACCTGCCCGGGTCGAAAGTAATTTTCCCCTTTTCTGTATCCCAGAACCACAGGTCCTGACAGTCGATATCCATTGAAACAGTTTTTACCTGTCCCCGGGGGATGCTCACCCTTTTAAATCCCTTCAGCCTTTTTATCGGTCTTTGGAGCGATGCGGGACTTTCGGGTGTTCTCACATAAACCTGCACCACTTCATCTCCGTCAACAGTTCCGGTATTCTGAACATCAACACTGACAGTAATTTTATCGTTTGGTGTAATGCTGGTTTTACTGACGGTAAAATTGCTGTATGCAAAAGTGGTGTATGACAGACCATATCCGAATTCGTATGAAACATCTTTGTTGAAATACCAGTAAGTGCGTCCGTCGGTGCCGTCGCCGCGCAAATTATAATTGTTAAAATCAGGCAGGTCGTTCAACGATTTATGCCAGGTTACATTTAGTTTTCCGCCCGGATTTACATCGCCGAACAATATTTTCGCCATTGCCGTTCCCTGTGCCTGGCCGTTGTAACCTGTCCAGATAATGCCGGAAATGTTCGGGAGATCTTTAAATTGTTCCACTTCAACCATTCCCATTGTTTGCATAACTACAACGGTATTGGGATTTACGGCGGCCACCGCTTTTATCAGGTCATTCTGATTGCCTGGTAAGCTTAATGCAAAACGGTCGGATTCCTCTCTGCCGGTGGATTGGTCGGTGCCCACAAAAATCAAAGCGACATCACATCCGGCTGCCAGGTTAAGTGTTTCCGGGTCTATCTCCTTTTCTGCTGCTTCGCGATACACCAGTACAAGGGTTTGCGGGCCTGTGATACCCAGCGTGTTAATTTTAGCGGGTACTACTCTGGGGCGGGCAAAACCAGGGAATCCACCACCTTGCTGAACGGTACTGATTTTTTCTGATGCCAGTACATTGCCGGCCGCAGAGCCTACCCTCACTTCCAGAATTCCGCCTTCAGCTGATGAACTCAGGTTGAACCTTATTGAATCGACATTTGAAACATCAACATTATCATAGGCAGTCCAGTCACCATCCTTGATACCGCTTACTGACGTGCGTCCGAATCTTGAAGCTACAATAAGACCGGGAGCTGAAGAAGCAAATTTTGTTGCATCATATTCTTTTAGTACTTCACCATTCCGGACCGTTGAAAAACTGTTCACGGTAATAAAATCTGTCTTTCTGTTGGTATTTCCGCTGACCTTAGACACTATTTCGGTATTCAGATTATGTTCTTTAATGTAGTTCTGAATACCTTCGAGCGGGGAAATAGTTAAATGAGGCTCAACCTGGCCCGAATAATCACCCAGCTCAACCTTGTCGGCCTGTGGACCCAGTACAGCAATTTTCTTAACGTGCTTCAAATCAATCGGCAAAGCTTTAACCCCTGTTTTTGTGAGTGTGCTGTTTTTTAAAAGCACGGGGGTTTTGGCTGCAACTTCAAGAGCGAGGTTATTATGGGAAGGGTCGTTGATTATACCTGGCTTGATTCCTGCATATGGAACAATTTCACGAGGGTCAAATTCTCCCAATCTCATTCTTATGGTGAACATATTCACAAGCGCCTTGTCAATTTCGCCTTCGGTTAGAATTCCCTGTTGCACAGCTTTCAGGGCATTCGCCTGGTAAACACTTCCGCAATCGGTATCAACACCTGATTTAATTCCCAGTGCTGCCGCTACTGCATGATTTTCTGCATAACGATGTCCTCTTACCATATCGTCAATCGCCCCACAGTCGCCGGTGACATAACCCTCCAAACCATAGGTTTTGCGGGCAATCGTATCAACAAGATATTTGCTTGCCGAAACCGGAATACCGTTCACAGCGCTGTAGGCTGTCATGATTGCCGGAAGTCTGTCTTCCCTGATAAGGGTTCTGTATGGTAAAAGGTAAAATTCGTGCATATCGCGGTCGTCCATGTTTGCGCTGCCGGAATGGCGGTTAAACTCCGTGTTGTTTGCAAAATAATGTTTTCCGCAGGGAACAGCTTTCAGGTAGGTCGGGTCGTCGCCCATTAAACCCTGAATAAAACCCTTCCCGATTTGAGAAACAAGAAAAGGGTCTTCGCCGAAGGTCTCGGCAGTTCGTCCCCAACGGGGGTCACGGGCCGGTTCAATGACAGGCGACCAGTATGTAAGCGTGAAAATAACGTCATAATTAAATCCCCGGGCTTCGTCGGAAATCACTTTTGTTTCGCGTTTGATCAGCTCCGGGTCCCAGGTTGCTCCTACTGCAACGCTGTTTGGGAAAGAAGTTGCTGTCATGCCGCTGTTATTGTTTCTGCCCATGATTCCGTGCAGTGCTTCGCCCCATACGTCATAATGATTCACTCCCAGGCGCGGAATGGGCGGCATTGTATTTCCCAGCTGGCTTTGTTTTTCTTCGGGCGTCATTCTCGAAACCAGGTCGGCCGCCCTTTCTTTAAATGTATACGCGGTATTCAGATAGATTGGCTTTTTTGCTTTCTCACTACCGGGCATAAAAGCCATCATCATAACAGAAAATAAAACTGGAACTGACATCTTGCGTTGCATGGTTTTCATGGATAAAGCCTTTTAAGATTAGTTATATGGTATTTCAATCTGAGTGGATAAGCAGGTCGCCTTGACTATATTTCACCCGAAATTGTGATATTTTATTATGTATCAATAGATCATCAAATTATCCCCAACCAAAAGTTATCAATCTGCACTGGCGTGAGGTAGACTTGGCCACCGGCTTTTACATCTTAATAAGATTGTTTCACTGTATTTTTCTACTCAAATTTATCAAAATTGACGGATAGTGATCGTTCTGCCTCCCTGTTATGCTTATAAATCCTGTCAACTGTTTCCTGATATATTTCCAATCGGACATAAAAAAAGCCCGTAAGTTATTAATTTACAGGCTTTTTATTTTTACTTTGTAGGGGAGGGAGGATTATTTCATGATCCGTTTTGGGGTGCTTAACAAAGAAAAAGCCTTGCTCCCGCCGGGGCGGCAGCTACGGGCTTTATTATTTCCATCCTTTCAGAAAGCAAGCTTCCTTCGGTCTGAAAATTATAAAGCCCTGTTGCTGTCGCAACAAGGCTTTTTCTTTGTAGCGGAGGGAGGATTCGAACCTCCGACCTTTGGGTTATGAGCCCAACGAGCTGCCACTGCTCCACCCCGCAATATCGAGTGCAAATATACAACCATTTTATTTAATAGCAAAATTGAGTGAAATTTTTGCGCTGACTTTCAGTGGTGATCATTTCCAAATCCCTGACAGATCCAATGATCACCACCCCGAACAATGTTTATCTTTACATTCACATTTCATTCTGAACTATCTGCAAAAGTCAATTGGTATGAAGTACATAAAACTAGGCACAAAAGGCCCCCTGGTATCAACAACAGGCTTCGGTACATGGGGCATCAGCGGCCGCGACTGGGGAAAGACCGATGACGACAGCTCCCGCAAAGCAATACATGCAGCCATCGACGCGGGAGTGACTTTCATTGACACAGCCGACGTCTACGGATTCGGCCACTCCGAGGAACTGATAGGCGCAGTCCTGAACCAGCGGACGGAAAAGAACAAAATCGTGATAGCCACAAAGGCAGGAAATAACTTTTATCCTTTCCTCGGAAAAAAGCATAAGATAACCCCAGCCAACCACGACTACTCGGTTAAACATCTCGAGTTTGCCGCTGAACAGAGCCTTCGTCGTCTTAACATCGAAGCCATCGACATCTTTCAGCTTCACAGTCCTGACCTCGATATCCTTGAGCGCGATGAACCCTGGATTGCCCTCGAGCGGTTGAAAAAGGCCGGCAAGATTAAACATGCCGGCTGGAGCGTGCAGTCGTTCATGGAGACAGAACAGTCACAGATACTCGAGAGGCACCATGAGCTCCTCGATGTCATCCAGGTGAGGTACAATCTCCTTGAACGGAAGGCCGAGGATGTGCTCTTTCCCCTGGCCCTGAAATACGGCACGGGAGTCATTGTCCGTATCCCGCTCCTCTTCGGATTCCTCTCCGGAAAATTCAACAGCGCTTCCTCCTTCGGCGACAATGACCACCGGAGATTCAATCTCTCTCCCGAGAAGCTGGCCGGATATCTTAGCGCCCTGGAATCGTACCAGCCGGTGTTCGATAAATATCCGCAATACTCGACGGCCCAGCTGAGCCTCAGGTTCTGCATCTCCCACCCTGCCTGTCATACGGTCATCCCCGGAGGAAAGACCCCGGAACAGGTACGCGAGAATGTTGTGGCATCAGATCTGGATTTTATTCCATTTCATACTTTTACACTATAGGAACCGAACAGAAATCAGACTAAATTTACACCAACGGTGCGATCATTTTCAGGGACTGTTTGTTATAAAAACAAAAAGCTATGCCACGTGTATTCAAAGCAATTGAGATAGAGAAGGAAGAGAAAGAGGTAATGCGCGATTACCTCGACCGCCATATGCCCCACGTAATCTGCCCTGACAGCGTGAGACGGGGAGATAAATTCATGGTCAAGGTGCGCCTGGGTGAAGAGTACCCTCACCCCGATGACCACGATCATTTCATTGGCCTCATCCAACTCTGGAACAGGGAGACTCTGCTGGCCGAAGCACGCTACTCGGCAGGCGTCAACGGCCATAAACCGACACACTTCGAGGTCGATTTCTTCATAGTTGCCCCCGATGTCTCCATGAACCTCAGCGCCATGGCCGTATGCACAAAACACGGCCTCTGGCAGAGCGAAGACAAGGCAGTTAAAGTAACTGACTGAAAATAACGGACAACTAATAAAAAACAATGGGAAGCTATGTCAACGGGCACCTCATCAAGGATGAAACAGTAGCCTATGAAACCAAATACCACTGGGTAATATTTTTCTCCCTGAAATCATTATTTACACTCACAATCTATGCCTGGCTCAAGAGATGGCTGTCGGAATTCGTCATAACCACCAGGCGTATCGTGATCAAGGAGGGTTTCATAGCCAGAAGAACATTCGAGATGAACCTTTCGAAGATCGAGACGGTGAATGTCGATCAGACAGTGATTGGCCGCATCCTCAACTACGGTTCAATAACCATTATCGGTACCGGCGGTACCACTGAGACCTTCCACAACATTGCCCGTCCGCTGAAGTTCAGGCAGGCTTTCCAGGAACTTTGTTAAACTGATCATGCAGTCATGCAGTCATATCGGAGCAAAGCGGAAATCCCGACCAAAGCTTCGGGACGGTAATGCGGTCAAGAGCAACCTCAATTTAAGGCTGAATAGTCTGAAGACCACCGCGTTATTCTCCCTGCTGGCAATCATATCATGCAATCAGGTCAACCAGGAAGCATACCTTGAGGAGGGGGTCTCAAAGCTTCTGGCAACTTACCGCAATGAAACCGTGAAAGATGTGAGCTACCACCTGGAGTTCACTATTCCCGAAGGGAGGGAGGAAGCAATAACCGGGAAGGTTGCCGTTGCCTTCAGTCTCACATCCAGGAAGGAACCGCTTGTAATTGACTTCAGGGCGGAAAATGAATTTCTGGAATCGCTGACCGTGAACGGGAAGCCTGTGGAACCTGTCCTGACCAACGGCCATATCGTGATCGACAGCAGGCATCTGGCACGCAGCTACAACATGGTTGACATTGTTTTCCGTGCAGGTGACATGTCGCTCAACCGCAACGATGACTACCTCTATACCCTTTTCGTTCCTGACCGTGCCTCAACCGCCTTCCCCTGCTTTGACCAGCCGGACATCAAGGCCCGCTACAGCCTCACTCTTGACATGCCGGCTTCATACCGGGCCATGTCAAACAGTCCGGTGACAGCCACCGATATCACGGCTGACAGAGTTATATTGAAATTTTCTGAGACGAAACCCCTTAGTACTTACCTCTTCTCATTTGCGGCCGGCCGCTTTGAGTTGATTGAAAAGGAGATCGACGGAGTGAAGATGGAGATGCTCCACCGTGAAACACGTCCGGGTTATATTGAGAATAATGCCGACGCAATTTTCAGGCTGCACTTCAACGCGATCAAATGGCTCGAAGATTATACTGCGATACCCTTTCCCTTTGACAAGTTCGGATTCGTGCTGATCCCCTCCTTCCAGTACAGCGGTATGGAGCACCCCGGGTCGATTCTCTACAGGGCCTCCTCCCTCCTTCTCGAAGCCGCTCCGACACTCAATGAGCAGCTGGCCCGCGCCTCACTTATTGCTCATGAGACGTCGCACATATGGTTCGGCGACCTGGTGACGATGAAGTGGTTTGACGACGTATGGCTCAAGGAGGTATTTGCCGGGTACATGTCAGACAAGATCGCGGGACCTGATTTTCCTGATATCAACCATGAACTTCGCTTCCTGCTCTCACGCTATCCCTCAGCTTATGCCGTCGACCGGACTCGCGGAACAAACCCCGTTATACAGGACCTGGGAAACATGAAGGACGCCGGTTCACTCTACGGCGGCATCATTTACAACAAGGCCCCCATCGTGATGAGGCAGCTTGAGAATCTTGCCGGTGAAGCCAACCTGAGGAAAGCGCTTCAAATTTACCTTAAGGAGTACTCGTGGGACAATGCCCGGTGGGATGACCTGACGGCAATCATCGAAAAGGTCACCAGGGAACCCCTTGATGAATGGAGCAGGATGTGGTTCAGGGAGGCCGGAATGCCCATTATCTCACCTGTTATCACACAAAACGACGCATATAAGATATCTTTCCGCGAAGATGACCCGGCAGGCATAATAAGACACTGGCCGCAGAGCCTCGAAACGATGGTGATCACTTCCGGGGATACGGTCACCGGCGAGGTAATCCCCGCCGGCAGGCAGTCGTTTATCACAGTCCCGGAAGAGCCACTCTGCATCATCCCTGACATCTCCGGCAGAGCCTACGGCACGTTTCTCTTTGACAGCGCGACTGTCGCATTTCTGAGGAGCCATGTAAACGACTTCCGGGAACCGCTCCTGAGGGGGATATTGTGGATCAATCTTAATGAGAACCTCCTGAACGGCATTATTACACCAGGCAACTTTTACAGAATGGCCTTCTCCGCACTGGAGACCGAAACGGACTCCCAGATGCGCAATTACCTTTCAGGCAGGTTTGCCTCGGTCTGGTGGGACTGGCTGTCAGAGACTGAACGCACCGCGGCGGCTGCCGAAGCCGAGGAGATGATCTGGCATAAGATGTCAGTTTCGGAGAGTGCCTCTGAAAAAAGAACCTGGTACGGGCTCTTCAGGAACGTTGCCATCACTGCCGGAGGGATGACCCGGCTCAGGGAATTATGGAAGAACGGGGAGTTGCCGGGCGGAGTTAAGCTGAGTGAGGATGAGCTTTGTACGCTGGCACTGATCCTTGTTCTTAAGGATCCGGGTGATACCGGGAAGATACTGTCTGAACAGCGAACCCGGATCACCGGTAACGACAGGCTGCTGCGGTTTGATTTCGTGGTTCCCTCGGTATCGGCTGACCAGGCCATACGCGATGCCTTCTTCATAAGCCTTTCCGATCCGGCAAACCGCGAACACGAACCCTGGGTCCTCGAGGCGCTTGGTTACCTGCACCACCCGATGGTGGCGCAAAGATCGGAAAAATACATTCTCCCATCGCTTGAGATGCTTGAGGAGATAAAAAGCACCGGGGACATCTTCTTCCCCGGAAGCTGGATTGCCTCAACCCTCGAGGGGCACCGGTCACCGGAAGTTCTGGAGACCGTTGAGAGGTTCCTTGAGGAGCACCCTGATTATCCGCAGGACCTGAAACTTAAAATTCTGCAAGCCGCCGATCACCTTTTGAGGCAGCAGGCAATAGGCAGCAGGCAATAGTGAAATTTTCTTTACTTTTATAATCGCAAACCGACAATCGTAAATTCCAGTGGGTATCCTCCGCGTCCTCGTCTGCATCATATGTCCGCCCCTTGCTGTAATTGACAAGGGATGCGGATCCGTTCTGATCATCTTTCTCCTCACCCTCTGCGGATGGGTTCCGGGAGTGATCGGGGCGCTGATAATCAACAACAGAAAATAATCTGACCGGCCCGGCAGGGTAAACACCGTCTGGTACCGCTGCCGGAAATTTGACGGAGCCCTTCAAACCATTCCGTCACACCTGCAATCTCGTCATTTTTAATTAATTTTGCACAATTAAAAAAAGGTGCTTAAAACTTTAATGGGGCACATTTGTTGAGTGAATGTACCCATTGAGGGAAAAGGATATGGAAAACGATCAGGATAAGGTACTGAACGAGGTAACAACAGGTGAATACAAGTTCGGTTTTGTGACCGACATAGAAACCGATGTTATTCCGAAAGGACTCAGTGAAGATGTCGTAAGACTCATCTCCGCCAAGAAGAAGGAGCCTGAGTGGATGCTCGAGTTCCGATTGAAGGCATACCGCCACTGGCTGACGATGAAGATGCCGGCATGGGCCAACCTGAAAATCCCGGAGATCAACTACCAGGAAATTATCTTTTACGCCGCGCCGAAGCAGAAACCAACCCCGGGCAGCCTGAGCGAAGTCGATCCGGAGCTATTAAAGACTTTTGACAAGCTCGGAATACCTCTCGGGGAACAGAAGCGTCTCACCGGTGTTGCCGTTGACGCAGTAATGGACTCGATATCTGTGAAGACCACCTTCCGCGAGACGCTCGCCGAGTTGGGCATCATCTTCTGCTCATTCTCGGAGGCGGTGAAGGAACACCCGTCGCTGGTGCAGAAGTACCTTGCCTCGGTTGTGCCATACACTGACAACTTTTTCTCGACGCTTAACTCCGCGGTATTCTCCGACGGATCGTTCTGCTATATCCCCAAGGGTGTCAGATGCCCGATGGAGCTGTCAACCTATTTCCGCATCAATGCCTCCAACACCGGGCAGTTTGAACGCACACTCCTGATTGCCGATGAGGACGCCTATGTCAGCTACCTTGAGGGTTGCACTGCACCAATGCGCGACGAGCACCAGTTGCATGCCGCCGTGGTGGAAATAGTTGCAGAACGGGGCGCAGAAGTCAAATACAGCACCGTGCAGAACTGGTACCCGGGCGACAAGGAAGGCAAGGGCGGGATTTTCAATTTCGTCACCAAACGCGGAATATGCAAGGGTGACGACTCAAAAATATCATGGACCCAGGTCGAGACCGGTTCTGCTATCACATGGAAGTACCCCTCATGCATCCTGCGAGGCAACAACAGCACGGGCGAGTTCTATTCCGTTGCCGTCACCAACAACCACCAGCAGGCCGACACGGGCACCAAGATGATACACATCGGTAAAAACACAAAGAGCACAATCGTTTCCAAAGGTATCGCCGCCGGCTTCGGGCAGAACAGTTACCGGGGTCTTGTAAAGGTTATGGGCAAGGCCGAGGGAGCACGCAACTTCTCGCAGTGCGACTCACTCCTCCTGGGGGACAAGTGCGGAGCACATACCTTCCCCTATATCGAAGTCGACAACCCCACAGCCATCGTTGAACATGAGGCAACCACCTCACGCATCGGCGAAGACCAGATCTTCTACTGCAACCAGAGGGGGATCTCAACCGAGGATGCCGTTGGACTGATAGTCAATGGGTATGCACGTGAGGTAATCAACAAACTGCCGATGGAATTTGCAGTTGAAGCACAGAAGCTGCTGCAGATCAGCCTCGAAGGCAGCGTCGGTTAATATGGTTTTACTACAGACAGAATATGAATAGTGAATTTTTGTTACAGATAAAGGAACTAAAAGCCTCAATAGACAACAAGGAGATCCTCAGGGGTCTCAGCCTGGAGGTCAGACCGGGGGAGATCCATGCCATCATGGGACCCAACGGAAGCGGCAAGAGCACCCTGGCCAATGTTCTTACAGGCCGCGATATCGCAACCGTCACCCATGGCACGGTCACCTTCGACGGTAAAGACCTTCTTGAGATGTCACCGGAGGAAAGGGCACGCGAGGGAATCTTCCTATCCTTCCAGTACCCCATAGAAATCCCCGGCGTCAGCATGGTCAACTTCATGAAGACAGCCATCAATGAGCAGCGCAAGTACCGCGGGCTGGAGCCGTTGTCCGCCTCAGAATTCCTCCGGCAGATGCGCGAGAAGAAGGAGCTTGTCGAGATTGACTCGGCACTGACCAACAGGAGTGTCAACGAAGGCTTCTCGGGAGGCGAAAAGAAAAAGAACGAAATCTTCCAGATGGCGATGCTCGAGCCGAGACTGGCACTCCTCGACGAGACAGACTCGGGGCTTGACATCGATGCGCTTCGCATTGTTGCAAACGGCGTAAACAAGATCCGCAGATCCGACACCTCGGTCATTGTCATAACACATTACCAGAGACTGCTTGACTATCTCGTGCCAGATTATGTGCATGTGATGTACGACGGCCGCATCGTGAGGTCGGCAGGACCTGAACTGGCTCTCGAACTGGAGGAGAGAGGATACGACTGGATAAGGAAGGAAGCAGACATCAGCGAAGAGACATGGACTACAGACCAGAAGTAATCAGCAAGCTGTCAGAACTCTTTGCGGGCAGCCAGGGTACTTTTCTGAAGGACTCCCCCGGGATCTTCAATAAGTACCGCGGCAAGGCATTTGATGAGTTCCTCCGCCTCGGCATTCCCGACAGGAAAAACGAGGCTTATAAATATACAAACCTCGAAAAGTCGTTCAGCATACCCTACCAGGAGTACTACTCACCAATGCCTGCCGACTTCAGGGAGGCCGAGAAGTTCCACTGCGAGGTTGAAGACCTCGATGTGTGGAACATGGTGCTGCTCAACGGATTCTTCCCCCGTGGCGATGAAGGACTGGTGATGCTTCCCGGAGGCATATGGATCGGAAGCATGAAGGCGGCAGCCCGGCAGTTCCCGGCACTGGTGGAAAAACATTACAACAGGTACGCCAGAAATGAGAATGACGGACTTGTACCTCTTAACACCGCGATGGCCACCGACGGTCTCTTCCTCTATGCCCCGAGAAACACCTTTTACGCCAAACCGATCCAGATAGTCAACCTGCTCCACTCGGACAAGGATATTTTTGCACAGGACCGTAACCTGGTTATCATTGAAGAGGGTGCGCAGTTGTCACTTCTTTCGTGTGACCATGCCATCTCTCCTCAGCATTTCCTGACCAACACCGTGACCGAAGTCTTCGTGGGTCAGAATGCCAGGTTTGAGATCATCAGGGTTCAGAACCAGCACAACAACTCGGGCAAGATGACGCACACCTTCATACACCAGGAGCGCGACAGTTTTGCATCGTCAAACAATATCACCCTGCACGGTGGCCTTGTACGAAACGCCACGTGGCACCGCCTCGACGGGGAGAACGCCGAGACACATTCCTATGGCCTCTACCTGGCTGATAAACAGCAACACATAGCCAACTTCGTGATGGTCGACCATGCCGCCCCAAACTGCAACAGCACACAGCTCTTCAAGGGTGTGCTTGACGAAAACTCCAGCGGCGCCTTCAACGGGCGAATCATGGTACATAAGGAGGCCCAGAAGACCAACGCCTACCAGAGTAACAACAACATAATCCTCTCTGATACGGCACGTATGGATACGAAGCCGCAGCTGGAGATCTACGCCGATGATGTCAAGTGCAGCCACGGCGCAACAGTAGGCCAGCTTGACGAGAACGCACTTTTCTATCTGCGTTCACGCGGAATTGATGCACGAGAAGCCAGGCTGATGCTTATGTTTGGTTTTGCACATGATGTGATAAAGAATATCCCCATCGAGGCCCTGCGGGAACGCATTGACAACCTGGTCCTGAAACGCCTCCGCGGTGAGCTTTCACGCTGCGCCTCCTGTGCAATTCAGTGCAACTGACCGGTGTTATGAAACTGTCAAAAACCATAGAGGAGATACGTTCAGAATTCCCGATCCTTTCAGTCAGGGTTCACGGGAAACCCCTTGTTTATCTTGATAACGGCGCCACCACACAGAAACCCGAACAGGTCATCAGGGTGATGGAAGAGCTTTACCGCACCGCCAATGCCAATGTTCACAGGGGAGTCCACTTCCTCTCCGACGTGGTGTCGGAACGTTATGAAGCTGCCCGTGAGACCGTCAGGGCATTCATCAATGCACCGAAGAGGGAGGAGATCATCTTTACCGCCGGCACCACCGCATCGATCAACGCCGTTGCTTTCTCATACGGAGAGAGGTTTGTCACGAAAGACGATGAGATACTCATCAGCGGGATGGAGCATCATGCCAATATTGTCCCCTGGCAGATGCTGTGTGAAAGGAAAAAGGCGAAACTAAAGGTGATACCTTTCACAGATGAGGGCATGCTAGATCTTGAAGCATACCGCAACCTGCTTTCAGAGCGTACCCGCATCGTGGCTGTGACACACGTCTCCAACGTCCTCGGTACAGTAAATCCCGTCAGGGAAATTGTGGCCGAAGCACACCGACACGGTATACCGGTGCTGGTTGACGGAGCGCAGGGTATACAGCATGGAACGGTTGATGTGACAGATATCGGTTGTGATTTTTACGTCTTTTCCGGGCACAAGATCTACGGTCCGAACGGGATAGGTGTGCTTTATGGCAGGGAGAACATCCTGAATGAGATCCCTCCCTACCAGGGGGGAGGCGATATGGTGGCAAACGTCACCTTCGAAAAGACAACATACAGTGAGCTGCCATTTAAGTTTGAGGCAGGAACAACGAACTTCACCGGGGCAATCGGGATGGCTGCTGCACTCGATTATCTTTCTGCCCTGGGCCGGGAGGCGGTGGCGGAGAGGGAACAGGCCCTCCTTGCCAGGGCAACATCCGGGTTATCAGCCATCAGCAGAATGCATATTTACGGAACAGCTCCGCATAAAATATCGGTGATTTCATTTCTCCCGGGAACGATTCACCAGTATGACGCCGGCATGATTCTTGACAGGATGGGTATTGCGGTCAGGACAGGAACACACTGCGCACAGCCGGTGATGGTGCGTTACGGAATAAGCGGAACCATAAGAGCTTCGATAGCTTTTTACAACACTGAGGAAGAGATCGATGCTCTCGTGAAAGGCGTGGAGAAAGTGACTGAAATGTTCGCGGAATAAATGACATGAACATAAACGAGATACAGGATCAGATCATTGAGGAGTTTTCGATGTTCGGCGACTGGATGGAGAGGTATGAGTACCTCATCGATCTGGGGAAAACACTTCCTCCCTTTGATGTGGCACACAAGGTCCCCGACTTTCTCATTGAGGGGTGCCAGAGCAAGGTGTGGCTCTATCCCTCTCTTGACGACGGAGTGATTACCTTTACAGCAGACAGTGATGCACTGATCACGCGCGGCATAGTTGCCCTGCTTGTAAGGGTGTTCTCCGGGCGCACGCCGGATGAGATTCTGGGCGCCGACATCTATTTCATCGAACGGATAGGCCTGCGCGAGAACCTTTCTCCCACCCGTTCCAACGGGCTGCTTGCCATGATGAAGCAGATGCGGCTATATGCCCTGGCGTACAAATCGAGACAGGAACAGACATGAACATACAGGAAATACAGGAGACTGAAGCAAGAATAGTCGGTGTGCTTAAAAGCATCTTTGACCCCGAGATACCGGTTAACATTTATGACCTCGGCCTTATCTATGAGGTCAGGGTTGATGAGGAACAGGTGGCGCACATAACAATGACACTCACCGCTCCTAACTGCCCCATGGCTGAGGATCTCGTGGAAGAGGTAAGGTATAAGGTTGCCGGTACCAGGGGGGTCAGGGAGTGTGATCTTACACTTACCTTTACACCTCCGTGGGACCGCGACATGCTCACCGACGAGGCGAAGCTTGAACTGGGATTACTATGATAATTGTAATTTGACTGATGCCCGTAAAATAGCGCTTACCTGGAAGATCCACGAAAGTCTTCGCATGGAGGGCTTTGATATTTCCGGTATCGCCCAGGCTTCACCGCATCCCGAAGACAGCCGGCATTTAAGCGAGTGGATTGCAGCCGGCAGGAACGGGTCAATGAAGTTCATGGAAAGGAACCTTGACAAGCGCGGCGACATCACTTCGCTGGTCGCAGGAGCAAAATCAGTGATTGTTGCCGGTCTCCGGTACTACAGCAATGATCCATCCGCAGGCTCCGATAATTACTTTGTAAGCCGATATGCCAGGGTAAGGGACTACCACCAGGTGATGGAGGAGAAACTTGACCGCATCCGGAAAATCATTAAGAAGCTTGTCCCCGGATCATCGTCCAGGGTATTCTGTGATGCAGGACCGGTCACTGAGAAGGCGTGGGCCATCCGTGCCGGACTGGGATGGCGCGGAAAGCACAGCCTGGTCATCAATAAGGATATAGGTTCTTTCCTTTTCCTGGGTGAAATTGTCACCACGGCGGAGTTTCAGTATGATGATGCCTCTGCACGTGACCGGTGCGGCGACTGTACGCTGTGCATTACTGCATGCCCGACGGGAGCCATTTGCAATGACCGGACCATTGATGCCCGACGCTGCATAGCCTACCTGACAATTGAACATGAGGGCGACATCCCGGGTGAGTTCAGTGGCAAAACAGAAAAGATAATTTTTGGGTGTGACCGATGCCAGGAGGCCTGCCCCTGGAACCACAAGGCCGTAAAATACACTGACAAGGATCTTGTCGCGGAATTTAATGTAACCTCGCTTACAAGACGAGAGTGGCAGAATATGACTCCTGAGGATTTCAAAAAGTATTTCAAGTCATCACCGATAAAACGTACCGGCTATAAAATGATCCGGAGGAACATCGACTTTGTCAGTCACGCGTCACCTGAAAAGAGGTGATATCCTCTGCCTGTCGCCGTCATTTGGAGCCGGGGTCAGTCCCAAAATACCCGTAACAATATTATATATATCGACATTATAGAGCGTGTCTGTGACAAAGCCTCTCCTGAAGGCCGGCCCTTCAGCGTAGAAGATTGAATGCATGTCGCGGTACTTCCAGTCATAGCCGTGGTCACCCCTGCTGTATCGGGCTTCGGGCCTCAGCCCGGCAGTCCAGCCCGGATCTGCAATGAGAACAATTTTCGGAATGCGCGGGTGGGTTCCGTATTTAAGATGCGGAGGCAACTCCTCCCGTCTGTATGCTTTCATCCCCTTCTGAAGATTTAGAAGGTAAAGCACGCTGTCGGCCTTTCCTGTTGCAGGCTCCACGGCCCAGACCGGGCTTCCTCCGTAGATTCTCGTTATCATCGCCTGCGGCACGGTGTCAAGAATATAGTTGTACTTTGCTTCATCCACCTCTGTCATGCCATGATCTGAGAGGACAATCAGATTGATATTTTTGGCATGAGGCAAGCGTGCCAGGCCTGTCCGCAGTACACCCAAAAGACTGTCAAGAGATCTTACAACCGCACCGGTCTCAGGTGAGACAGGACCGTAACTGTGGCTTACTGCATCAGGCTCCTCAAAATAGAGTGTCACAAGGTGAGGTCTTATGTTTGCCGGCAACGACAGCCACTTAAGTACTGTATCAATCCGGTTACCGAATGCAACCTCATCGTCGAATGGTTTCCAGTAGTCGGGCTGAATTCCCTGAATGGGTGCTTCAGATCCCACCCAGTAAAAAGAGGCGCTCTTCATACCCTGCCTGCGGGCCGTGACCCACACCGGCTCTCCGCCGTAAAAGGCTCCGTCGGAGACCATGGTGCGATCGCCAATCCTGTAGACCAGGTTAAGGTCGGGAGCATAGAAGCTGTTGTTTACCAGCCCGTGATGATCAGGGTAGAGACCTGTTGCAATCGTATAATGGTTCGGAAAGGTTTTTGTCGGGAACGATGGGATCAGCCTCTCTGCCATCACTCCCTTCCGGGCAATGTCATCAAGCACAGGAGTGCCATGAATCGAATCATAATCCCAGCGGAAGGCATCAAGAGAGACCAGCACAACGTATGGTTTATCCCTTGCAACCGGCAGAGTGCTGCATGATGAGATTAGGAGCAGGGAATACAGCGCCGGCACAAGGTATCTTAAAAACTTCATCAGTTCTGTTTGTTGAATGTTCGGTTCTGAAAAGTAAAACAATTTTTAATGGGAGATGTTCCTTCGGGTGTTCGAATTAACCTTTAATTTTGGGCAATTAACTGATTAAATGCCATGAAAAATATTTTCCTCAGTCTGATCCTGATCTCAGTGCTTCAGACAGCAGGGGCTCAAAAGAATTACGCCCTGCTAATCATTGACATACAAAACTTCTACTTTCATGGAGGCCGGTCTGAACTGGTTGAGCCTGAAAAGGCAGCTGAAAAGGCAGCCATCGCAATTCAGAAAGCCAGGGGGAAGGGCAACCCTGTTATCTTTGTTCAGCATAAGTCGGCCACAGGCATGGAGATCAATGATCTTGTTAAACCGGCCGTCGGGGAAAAGGTTTTTGTAAAGGAGGAGGTCAACAGCTTCCTCGGGACAGGGTTGAAGGAGTATATTGACAGCCTTGCCGTTGACACGCTTGTGATCTGCGGGATGCAGACGCAGATGTGTGTTGAGGCAGCGGTCCGGGCAGCGCATGACTTCGGATATACAGTATTCCTTCTTCATGATGCCTGCGCCACCCGCAACCTGAAATACGGTGACCGTGAAGTGTCAGCCGCTGATGTTCATGCCTCAACTCTGGCAACCCTGAAGAGCTACTCAGCAGTATTTTCTGTCGCTGAATGGCAGTCAGGGCAAAAATAACCGGACGTGAATTACCTATCTTCCCATTGCTGCGGCCCTGAGGCCGGCAGTCATTTTTTCCATGGATACCTGAGGGCAGTGCGGGGAATACTGATCTCTCCCGGGACTCAAAGATGACAGTTTATCATTCAGCCATCTCCGGCATTCCACTGCGACTATAATTGATACCAAGTGTTCTGAACATGGATACCTGTTGTTGTAGTCTCAGGCTGAATTCACTAAAATCCTTACCGGAAGCAGAAGTCCATGCCAGCTCCGATAAAGCACAAATCCTGGGGAACATCATATATTCAACTTTTTTGAAAGATTTCATGTACTCGGTCCACAGGCAAGCCTGAATGCCAAGGATGTGCTTACTTTCCTCCGGACTTAGTTCTGCCGGAACTGGATCATATGAATATACTTTGTCAATCCTCGTCAATCCGTTTCTTGAGGCTATGGGTTCAGTGGCAGGATCGGCCTGGTAATAACTGAAATACAGGTGGGAATTAGGCGCCATTATTACATCATGGCCAAGTTGAGCAGCCTCAATGCCTCTCTTAATCCCTCGCCATGATATGACCGTGGCGTTGGGTGCCAATCCGCCCTGGAGTATTTCATCCCACCCGATCAGTTTTCGGCCTCTGTTGTTCAGAAACTGTTCAATCCGCTTTATGAACCAGCTCTGGAGTTCTTCTTCATCGCTCAGCTCGAGTTTTTTAATCTGGTCCTGCACTTCAGCGCTTTCCTTCCACTGTTTTTTTATGGCCTCATCACCTCCGATATGAATATATTCGGAAGGAAACAAATCAAGAACTTCAGTTAGCACATCCTCGAGGAACAGAAAGGTCTGCTCGGAAGGTTTGAATATTATTGGTGAAACACCCCATTCTGTGCGTACTTCGACTTGATCACCTGTCACCCCAAGTTCAGGATAAGCTGCGATGGCAGCCTGAGAGTGGCCTGGCATCTCTATCTCAGGTATGACGGTGATATAGCGGTCAGAAGCATAACGGACAATTTCACGAACCTCCTCCTGGGTATAGAAGCCATCATAAGGGATACCATCAAACACCCTGGGCATATCCCTTGAATTACCTAAGAGAGTCTCCTTCCTCCCAGCCCCAATTTCGGTTAGCAGGGGATATTTCAGGATTTCAATCCTCCATCCCTGGTCTTCCGTTAGATGCCAATGAAAACGATTCAGTTTATATAAAGCAAGATGGTCAATGAACCGTTTCAGCAAATCAACGGTAAAGTAGTGTCTACCAGTATCCAGCATCATACCGCGCCAGCCAAACCTCGGATAATCTTTGATCACAAAAGCTGGAATGGTAACCTGCGGGCCTTCAGTCCAGCTGGTAAGGACAATCTGTCTTAGTGTCTGCAAGCCATAAAATACCCCTTGCGGACTTGATCCGTTTATGGTGATCTTTCCGGAACGGACAGTCATCAGGTATCCTTCTTCCGGCAATCCTGCAATCGGAGATACTTCCAGCTTTATGATCTTGTTTGATAATTTACCGGACGAACCATTTATCCCGATCCCGGTACATTTTTTCAGGTCCAGTATGAACATGCCGGCAATTCTTTCGATCTCATGGTTTGCCTGATCATATCTGATGACAGTGTTTTTATCCAGTATATAAGTACCTTCCCCGGCAATCAGCTCTGCAGGCTTTGGAATGATGCCCAAAACTACCGGCTCATCAGTGGATTCACAACCGGCGGATAATATCAGAAAACTGCCAACAAGAAGGAGCAGGATCTGTCCCATGAATTTAGGATTATAAGTTTTTTAAATGCTTATTTTTCAGTGACATAACCTGGATTAGATTCCATCATCCGGGCATTGATACTGGTCCTCCACCGGTGTAGTTTCTTCCTCAGTTTATTGGTCATCTTTGGATTTGATGCTGAGATATCATTTTGTTCACCCAGGTCTTCCTTCAGGTCGAAAAGTTGTACACTGTTGTTTTCATAATACTCTATTAGCTTGTAATCGCCGCAACGAACAGCCCCTCCGGGGCTTTGCATACCATGGTTGCTGTAATGAGGAAAATGCCAGTAAATGGCATCCCTGTTAATTTTCCTTTTGCCCTGCAACAGCGGGACGATACTCGTACCGTCCACCTTCTGAGCCAAAGGAACCTTAAATCCCAGCATTTCCATAATTGTAGGATAAAAATCTACACTGACAACAGGGACGTTACATTCAGTCTCTTTCAGGTTACCGTCCGGCCATTTAACGATCATGGGCACACGTATGCCACCCTCATACAACCATCCCTTGGCGCCCCTGAGTGGCAGGTTGGCAGTGGAATAGGCCCGGTCGAGTTGTTCGGAAGTGACCACCCTTTGAGGATTGCCAAAATTGGCAGCAGCCATTCCTCCGTTATCGGAAAAGAATATAACGATAGTATTATCCTCCAATCCAAGAGCCTTCAGTTTGTCTATTACACGGCCAAAACTCTCATCCATGCTCTCAACCATTGCCGCAAAATGCACATTGTCCTGGAACTGTTTTATTTTCACCATCTGGCTGGGCAATTGGCTATAACCCCTGAAGGCTTCATCCCCGAGCATTCTTTTTGCCTCCTCAATACTGACCGGTTGTTTGGAATCAGGATTCCCTTCAAGAATGAATGGCTCTTCTGTCTTTTTAATCATTTTACTCAGCTTTTCCTGGTACTTCTTCACAAGATCGGGCCGGCCGTCTATTGGATCATGAACAGCATAATGTGAAAAATAAAGGAAAAAAGGATTCTCTTTATTCTGTTCGATCCACTTCAAAGCTTCATCGGTGAGCCTGTCTGTCAGGTATTCTCCTTCTTTGCTTTCCAGTCCCTCAAGCTCAAAAGGGTGAAAATAGCTTCCATTGGGCCACCCTTTTGCCCAATTCGGTACATGAGCATCAAAGCCGTGAGCCATTGGATTAGATGGATCTTCTCCCAGATGCCACTTCCCATAAATTGCCGTCGCATAACCCTGCGCTTTCAATGCCTCGGCAATTGTGATCTCTTCATACGGAAGATGCTGATTGACCTTTGCGTTCGAAAGTCTCTGAAAAGGGTACTCTTTTCTTCCAGGCAGCCAGTCTGTCATGTTAAGTGTGGCAGGATATTTTCCTGTAAGGATGCTTGCCCTCGTTGGCGAGGAAACATGGCAGGCTGCATATGCGGAGGTGAAACGCATATTCTCAGCCGCAAATCTGTCAAGATTCGGAGTCTCATAGAAGCTGCTCCCGTAGCAACCCAAATCTGTCCAACCCAGGTCATCTACAAGGAAAAAGATCACGTTAGGTTTCTCAGTCGATTCTCCTGCAGTACCTGCTGCCAGAGCAACCGGAGCCAACCCCATAAGACCCAGACCCAAGTTCATTCCAATAGTTTGTCTTTTCATCGGATATTATTTTAATTTGTTGTTCATGTAACACCGGTTGTACACCAGGAGGACAATATCAGTTGATGTATCAATTATTATGTAATCATTTCTTAATCATTTGACTGACATCAAAATTTGCCGGGCTCACCTGAGTCTTCTGATCATGATCCAATTCCGTACCCTCGTCGATAGATATGATATATGTCTCACAACCTTCAGACCTGTATATTCTGGCATCCGGGCAGCAAGGCTCAGATCACCATGATAATTGTAAATGATTCTATGTTGTCAGAAAACTCACACCTCATTATAGACCAGTATTCTCCTTTGCAGGTGCATATACTATTATGTAATTCAGATCAATAACATCTTTCTTGTCGGGATTTTTCAGTTTGAGCTCCAGTCTATGCTTTCCTTCCGGAAGATCAAAATTCCAATAAAGGTCTAGTTTTCTGACCATAAAATCAGCCGGAAACTTCACCACTTCTGCAAGTTGCCCATCGATCAATACCTCAACAAGGGCTATATAAGCACCGGTGGATTCCCGCTTACCCGGATACTCTGCTGCCAGCAGGATGCCGCTTCCCTCAAAGTCATAAGCAAATCCAGGTGCAGTCAATGACTGATGCAACTTCTCTTTTTTAACGGGGACAATTCCTTCGAATGATTTCTCGAACCTGACTGGTGAGGGCGCCTGACATACGATGGTCACTTTCTCTCCTTTGACCTCTCCACCGTTGCGTTCAACCATTTCCAGAGCATGCTTCATGCTCAGTTCATAAGTATTGTTAAGTGACAGGCTGGTAAACGGGAATATCCGGTCCTCAACCTCCTTTACATTGTTAAGCCAATAATCGGGGATTCTGCTGTATCCGATTGCCGTTCCAAGTATGCCTGCTGCGTTCGACGGATTGCAGTCTGAATCTGCACCGCATCGGGTTGATATCTCAACAGTCTTACCCATATCACCGTCACCGTAGAGAAGTCCCATCAAAATATAAGCGCAGTTTATCGAAGCTTCAATATTGAACGGATCAGCATAACCCTGTGGACAGGTTTTATCATCCCCCCACTTGGTTTCTATCTCCTCCCATGTTTGTTTCCAGTCTTCATTTTTTTCACTCCAAATAATGACATCGCTCATAAACTTATAGAAATTACTTTCCTGAGGAAGCATTTTCAAGGCTTCGCGGACGATAAAATCAATGTCATCTGTGATAAAGGCCAGGGAATACATGGCTGAAACATACACACCCCCGTACCAGCCATCACCAGAATTCATAATATGTCCGATCTTGTCAGTTATCTCCGACGCACCTACTGGCATACCGGGCGACATTAGCCCGGCGAAGTCGGACTCGATCTGGAAGTCAATATCGTCAGCATGAGGATTATATTTCCAAAGCCCTGACTGTGGAGGCATAATCCCGTGCATAATATTATACCTGGCGGCCTGGTTGGCATGCCAAAGAGGATATGGTGCATATGCAAAAGCAGTTGCAAAACTGTCAACCGGAGCATCAAGACTGTATTTTTCGAAAACTCCGACAAAAGTCAGATCCATGTAGATATCATCATATAATCCCGGTCTGTTGTCAAACCAGTCTTTGCAGTAGCCGCTCTCCGGCCAGGGAATCATCACGCTGTCAGGAATAGTCCTGCTATTATACCTGAACTCCGTCGGGCCGCCGTAAGTGACTCCAAGAGTCTGCCCTGCCCAGCCACCCTTGACCTTATCCTGTAATACATCTTTAGTGAGGGTGATCTTTGCTGGTATGGTAAATTGTCCGGGTTTTTTCCCGGAACAGCCAGTGCTCATCCAAATCAGAGCAAAAGACAGAATTAAAATTATAGATTTCATTTTCTTCATCATATTCATTTTAAGATTGTAAATATCAGTTAATCAAGCATAATGCCTTGTGGTCGATATTTAATTATCATACACGAAGAAAGTCTTACTGCTGAGTTTCAACTTTCAAGAAGACAAAGGACCATCTTATTTAACAGCCCTTTGTCTTTCCTCCTACCCAAATCTCCCAAGAAGTAACTCTTAATAATCAGGGTTTTCCACAAAGTTCGGATTTTCAGCCACTCTGTTCACACCCAGGGGCAGGTAATAGTTTCTGTCCTGGAAAATCCTTGCCACACCTTCACCAGCGATCATCTTTATCCTGTATTTCTTAGTGTCATAGTTATAAGTAAATACAAGACCTTGAGTGCGTACTCCGTCAAGGAGTTGCTTGGCAATGCGCCAGCGCCTGATATCCCAGTAACTGTGATTCTCCCAGCTAAGCTCAACCAGCCTCTCATTCTGTATTACAGCTTCATCAATTGTTGCCTTGGGCGGCATATCGGCGCGTTCTCTCAGACGGTTCAGAACTGTGAGGGCTTCGTCTGTCAGATTGAGATAATAAGCTGCTTCGGCCAGGTTAAGGTACATCTCACCCAGTCTGAACACGATATAATCGGTCTGGTCATTAAAGACATCAGTTGGCAGCTTCATACTCTCATTGCAGCGCTTTCTCACCATGAAACCGGTCTTTGTCGTGTTCCTGTTGGAAGCTTTGTAAGGCCAGCCATCCTCTGCAAATCCCGAAGTATATGTCACCCCACCACGAATTGTTGACGAATGGAATAGTGCTTTACCTCCTTGCCATGGGCTTTCCGGATAAAACACCGTAGCTCTGAAACGCGGGTCACGGCTTTCCCAAAGCTGAGCTGGAGTCCATTCGGCTCCTGCAGCAGTCAACTGGGCTCTTGTAATAGAGTTGCCCGGACTACCATCAGCATATTCAAACCGTTCAATAAAGTCATACAGATAATACATAGAACCCCAGGTGGCCGAGAAATCGTGAGGCATGGTACGCAATGTAAAGGCATGCGCCCTGTTCTTGCTATAATCATATACCTCAGACATAATCACTTCAGTATTATCTGCGGATTCATCAAGAAAAAGGTTCTGATAGTTCGATACTGGATCGGTTTGTTTTTCATAAAGAAAATGAATCCCATTATTAATAATCGCTTTCGATGCTTCATAGGAGATTTGAGCATAATAATTTACGTCTGAAGCCGGAAATCCCAGAAGTCCATCCAGCTGAACCTGTCCGTATTTTGCTATACTGGCAGCATAAAGTGCGGCACGGCTCTGCAGGGCTAAGGCAGCCCATTTTGTTGGTCTTCCTTTATCCCGGACCGCATAGGCAGAGGGCAGTACCAGAGACAGAGTATCCATTTCAGCAATTATGAAATCGTATACTTCTTTTTCAGTATTACGCGGTAGATATAACTCCTCGTCAGTAGCGTCCATGCTCTGGGCTTTTACAATAATCGGAACACCTCCAAAACGTTTGACCATCTCAAAGTACATGTAAGCCCTTAAAAATCTTACTTCTGCTATTCTTTGACTATTATAAGTCTCATCAAAGTTGGGGTTGCCATCCATGTTTTCAATAAAGAAATTACAGTCCCTTATGTTTGTGTAATTCCAGTAGTCCAATTCGGCATTTGGGCCAGCCGCGGTCAGAACATTA
Organism: Bacteroidales bacterium; assembly: GCA_049294275.1. Taxonomy (GTDB): domain Bacteria; phylum Bacteroidota; class Bacteroidia; order Bacteroidales; family VadinHA17; genus SR-FBR-E99. Next base: position 61,009 of record JBAQCQ010000037.1, on the reverse strand, counting down.
GTTGATGCTATATAAGGATTATGATGAGCCCCGTAGGATCTTCCTTCGCCACCCATGGAAGCTATCATGCAGAGTGATACACAATCACCATTACCCCTCCGCTCGATAAAATCTGTCCTGTAATATAGGTTAGCAAGGTATGAATCAACCAGGTTTTCGTCTTCCCAGACAAGAGCATCAGAAATGATGTCAAGAGGTTCTTTATCCAGGAAACTCTCACATCCCATAAATAACATGGAAACTATGAGGATTAAGTACTTGATATTTTTCATGACAATGGAGTTTATAATGTTACATTTAGCCCAAAGGAAACTGTTTTGACGGGAGGATAGTATTTCAACCCGCCGCCTTCCGGATCCTGTGAATTCCTGTAAATACCAAGTTTGGAGAATGTAACCAGATTACTCCCAGCTATGAATATGCGCAGGTCCTGGATTCCTACCTTTTTAGTCCATGCCGGAGGTATGGTATAACTGATGTTGAGGTTCTTAAGCCTCAGATAGGTTGCATCCTGAAGCCAGAAATCCGAAGTTTTACGGTTATGTGTACGTGTACCGGTACCGTCACCGACAAGAGCAGGCAGTCTGGCATCAGGATTGATGTTTACATCCGGATTTGTGGGATCAGGCTGCCACCGGTATGTGTAATGGAACTCAAGGGGAGGCCCCCAGTTGGTAAGCGGACCCCGGTAAGTATCATCAATGTTTATGTTGAACATAGATGCTCCCTGAAATAAGAGCGAGAGGTTTATACCTTTATACTCAGCCCGCAGATCCAGTCCGTATACCAGATCAGGGAATGTGCCGTATCCGATCTGGTCCTGGTCGCGCCAGTCTATGATCATATCCCCGTTAAGGTCAACATAACGGATATCACCCGGAACCAGTGTGGTGTTTCCTGCCTGATCCTGGTTTACCTCACATTCATCGATCTCCTGCCGGCTCATGAATAAGCCGTCTGTCTTATACCCGATCCACCGGTTCGTATAGTTACCGGTCCTCTGGTAGATGCGGATCTCATCCGGGTCATCATAGGGTATTTCTGACCATTCTTTATATTTCTCACGTGCCAGGCTCACTGTGCCGGCCAGGCTGTATATGAAATCCCCGCCAATCTTGTTCCTGTGATTAAGGGTCAGTTCAAATCCCCTGTCATCTGTTGAATTCAGATTTAATGCGGGAAGGGTAGCTCCAAAGGTAGACGGATAGGTTTCAAGTGGCTGGCCGAAAATATTTTCAGTCAGACGGTAAAACAAGTCAAATTCAACTCCAATAAGTCCGTCTAAAAATCTTGCATCAAGACCAACATTATAGCTTGTCATGTTGAGCCATGTGATGTCCGGATTGGGAAGCCCTGTTGACCTTATCAGCCGATAAACATCGGTTCCGAAAACATAAACCTGAGTGGGATCCTCAAGTATCTCGTAGCCTGTAAGGTATTTAAAGGCACTGACGTTATCATCCCCTGCTTTGCTGAAGGAGGCCCTGATCTTTAAATTATCGATCCAGGTAACATTGTCTTTAATAAAAGCCTCTTCGGAAATTCTCCAGCCTGCGGACACACTTGGAAAAAATCCCCACCTGGTCTCTTCCGGGAATTTGTGACTGGCGTCATATCTGAAAGTGCCTTCCAACAGGTATTTACCCTTGAAGCCGTAGTTAGCCCGGCCAACATAGCTTACACGTCCTGTCTCGACCGCTCCGCTGTTATTTGTGACATTTTCAGGCGAACCGGCAAACATATAGGGTATTTCCAGAGAAAGAAGGTCGACGCGTCCAGCGGAAAGGTAATAATAGTCAGAATTAATCCCCTCCGCCAGTAGAAGCCCCTGTATAGAGTGATTCCCAAATGTGTTTTCATACTTTAGTGATGCTAAGGGGTAAAACTGTGTGTAATTTGAAAACTCTTCAGCAAGCGCGTTTTCCCCGTTAATACCCCAGCTGACATAAAGATCGTTTGCATAATCATAGCTGAATACCTCAAAAGGTTTATCCTGGTTTTTAACGTATGTATTATTCCCTGTATAATTCAGGGTTGCATTAAATTCCAATCCTTTTACTCCGGGTATTTTGTAATCGAGACTGATCCTTCCTGTCCAATATTGTTGAATGTTATCGATAAAGCCTGTAAGGCTGCTATATGTCTGTGTTAATGGGCTCCTTGTGGTGAAGCCAGCATAAGCGCCTCCCTTTTCCGGATCCGGCAGGGTCGAAGGCCATACAGGCAATGCCAGCTTCAGGTCGGTCCAAATATTTGTAAGTGGGTCGGTATTTTGGAATGTTGCCTGCGGTTCAAACCGATGCTCGTTACGATATGACAGGTCCACGGTAACCGATAGCCTGTCAGTAATCTGAGCATCCACATTAGAACGTGCATTATACCTGCTGAAATTCAAGTCGCCAGATTTGAAAGTACTTTGCTGATCAAGAAATCCTGCAGACAAATAAAACTTCACCCTCTCATTACCGCCGGAAACCCCAAGGTTGTGAGATTGCATAAGCGCCCAACTTCGAAAAATAGCATTATACCAATCCTCATTGATATAATCAGGATTCGTCCCGTCCCTGAAAAGCTGAACCTCTTCCTCAGTATATGTATAAGGTAAACCGCTGTTAAACTCACCTTCGCGCAGCATCTCGGCATATTTCCATGATGATATATACTCAGGCAATACGGTTGGATTCTGAAAACTGAAATTACTTGTATAATTAATTGCAGGCTTGTTCGTTGCCCCTCTTTTAGTAGTGATAAGAACTACTCCGTTCCCTGCCCTGGCACCATATACAGCAGCAGACGCATCCTTTAAAACACTAATAGATTCTATTTCATTGGGGTCCAGGCGTGTCCATGATGTTTCAATGCCATCAACAAGGACCAGCGGATCATCATAACCCCTGATACTGAGTGTGGCAAAATCCTGTCCCGGAATCCCTGTGCTCTGCTTGGTGATAAGACCGGGAGCCTTACCCACTAGTACTTCTGAGATATTGGCTGAAGGCACTTTTAAAAGGTCTTCCTGCTGTACGGTGGAGACAGAACCGGTGAGATTTACCTTTCTCTGCTCTCCATAGCCTACTACAACCACTTCGTCAAGCCCAAACTCCACAGGGGACATAACAACATTGATAATCGCCCTCCCTTTTATAGGTTCTTCAATTGTTTTCATACCTACAAAGGAGAAGACAACGGTTTCCGCCTCAATTGGAATTGTCAGCTTAAAATTCCCGTCATTATCTGTAAGTATCCCTGTTGTCGTTCCTTTTATGAAGACAGTAACACCGGCAAGCGGCTGACCAAACTCATCAGTAACTTTTCCGGAAATTTCCTTGATCTGCTGATTTAGGATTTTAAATGGTTCGTTATCCGGTTCAGGAATTTCATCACCGGAATCCACAGGGGCCAGGCTTGTCAGAGTCTCTTCAATTTGATCCATTGGCCTGAGGCCAGAATCAATAGACTGTGACATAACTTGAACTGTCAGTAATATTGAACAAAACAGAACCAAAACTGACCGGAGTAATGGCATCGTCAACTTTTCTGAAACAGGAGAGCAGCTCCCATTTAACTTATTGTTTTTCATTGCATAGGATTGGTTAGTTGAGTTATATTGTATTTTGTTATAGAGCTGATTGAGTTCACAATGTACATTAATGAATTGCTTCTGCTGTATTTCATAAAACCTCAAACGTTTGTTCATATTGAATTGAAAATTGATCTCCCGGCTGATTCATCTTGCCTGCAAATTCACCTCCCACTATGCAATCACCTCATCAAAATAAGGGATGGAAGGTTGTGCACCTAAACGAGTTACCGATAGTGAGGCTGCTTTGTTTGACATTTGTACCGCATGATCAAGCTTGTCTCCCCGCGCCAACGAAAAAGCCAGGTACCCATTGAAGGTATCCCCAGCGGCAGTGGTGTCAACAACTTTTACTTTATGCCCATTAACATGATTTTCAAGTTCATCATGAAAATATAAGGCACCATTTTCACCCAGGGTAATTATAACAATGTCTGGACCTGATTTTCTCAATGTTCTGGCTATGTCAGAAATGGAATTGTTTGTGACTTCCATACCTGTTAAAAAAGCAGCTTCCCTCTCATTTGGAGTAATTATATCTACATTAGAAAGTATTTCTTCGGAAAGTCTGCATGCCGGGGCAGGGTTAAGTATAACCGGAACTTTATGTTTATGTGCAATTCTGACAGCAGTTGCAACCGTATCAATTGGTATTTCAAGTTGCATCAGCACGATATGAGCGGCTTTGATAGCAGGTTCTGCATTAATTATATCTTCAGGTAGCAGATAACTGTTCGCTCCCGGAGCGACCGAAATGCTGTTTTCTCCAGTCTCAGAAACGTTAATCATCGCAACTCCCGATGGAATATCTTTTACAATTTTAATCAAAGAGGTATCTATTCCCTGTCTGGCAAGTTCTGCGATTGATTTCTGGCCAAAGGAGTCGTTGCCCACACAGGATATAAATCCTACATCCCCGCCTGCGCGGGAGGAGGCAATAGCCTGATTTGCCCCTTTGCCTCCATGTACGATAGTAAAGTTTCCGCCCAGGACTGTCTCTCCCGGTCCCGGGATATGTGATGATTTTATTATCATATCAGTGTTTGAGCTTCCAATAACAACAATCCTTGGCTTCATGATGGACAAGTTAAATCTTAGTAAATTCTGGCAGCGATGATAAATCCAAGGCCAATAAAAAAGAAGATAAACATTAAAGCAATTAGTGAATTAACGCCCTTAACACCTTTGAACTCTTTCCAGATAAATACGCCCCAGAGGGCCGCAATCAACGTAGCACCCTGCCCCAGCCCATATGAAATGGCGAAGCCTGCTTGTCCAGATGCTATAATATTCAGGGTCATCCCAAGACTCCAGATTGCTCCACCGAGAATCCCTATGGAATGTAACTTCATGGTCCCGTGTGTAAAATAATCGCGATACGTAACTTTTTCTCCTGCAATTGGTTTGTACATTACTATAGTATTCCACAGGAAGTTTGACAGCAGTAGCCCGACTGAGAAAATAACTGAAGCTGTATAAGGTGTCAGTTTACCGACTTCAGGCTGAACAAAATCCACGGTCATTGATTCGGCAACGAAGCGATAGAAGAATCCCATCAGAATCCCGGCAGCTACAGAGATTACAATCCCCTTGGTAGTGGTTTTTCCACCCTGAGCAGGCATCTTACGGTAGGCTAGTGCATCAAGTATTATTGCCAGGATTACCAGGGCAACACCAATGAACAGTAGTAATGCATTTCCAACAGGCTTACCTATATAATTTGTAATGACACCAATAATCAGTGCCAGCCCTATACCTACCGGGAAAGCAACTGCCATTCCTGCGATATCAATGGCAATTACCAGGAGGATGTTTGCAAGATTAAATATGATCCCACCCAGCAGTGCCAGCCAGAGGGATGACGAATCAGCCTGGGCCAGGTCCGGAATGAAACCCCTTCCTTCACTACCTGTACTTCCTAAAGTAAAAGCAAGAAGAAGAGACAGCAGGAGAACTCCAAGGGCATAATCCCAGTAGAACAGCTGAAAAGCCCATTTTTTTGAAGATAACTTCTGAGTGTTAGCCCAGGAACCCCAGCAAAGCATTGTGATAACACAAAGTACCACTGCCCATGAATAAGAACTTACTATAAACATATCGTTAGTTATTAAGGTTAATGCTCAAACGTTTGTGCAAGTAAAAATAAAAAATATAATATTCCAAATAAATTTCCCGTTTTTTTTCATTTGTGATAATTTTTGTGTTATAATTCTTTGCCTTTCATCCGCTGTTATTCATATACAGATAGTCAATATTAATGTGCAAATTAAATATGAATATTCCTTTGTGACCATTTGTAGAATGCAGCAGTATTAACTCTTCCATTTTCTTTATGATCACTTTTCGTCAGCTCAGGAAGCTCTGGCATTCTGTAAGTCAGGGTCAGTACACCCTAATGAATCCTTACGATCAGTTTTTCGAGATTTTCTGATACTACTTAGGAGGATGATAACCGGGCATCCCCAGGAAGGCCAATTTGTTTTTGGGACTGTCCAATTGCCTCTTCGATCGTAGTTTCTCAATGCTTAACATATCCTCAACTACAGAACAAGACTAAAATGGAATCCAAATTCTGACTATTAATAATAAGCCTTCCGGCAAGCACTGATTTCAGGTTATTATCCTCTCCTATCTTATAGTTTCTTGTACCCAGGTAAGTCGCCAGGTACCGGATTTTCTTTCGCTGGCCTCAAAAAATGGCAGAAAAAGTAGTGTCGGTTTGTCAGGCAGTCTCAGCTCATAAGCCGGGCCTGTCAATCCTTCAGGAGGTATAACCGGAATGAACAACTCTTCGGGATCATTCTCCGTTAACAGAAAGACCTCTTCTCTTTCCTCACCGCCCAACAGACCACTGACCGCATAAGACAGAGGCCCGCGTGTGAGGGCAAACCATTGTAACTGATAAATGGAGCCACCTCGTTGAGGCGCGTTTGAGACTTCGGCCTGTCGCACAATTTTCAACTCCAACGGAAAATTAATTTCGACAATATCCCCTTTCTTCCATGTTCTCTCAATTATGAAGTACTCATTAGGTTTCATCAAAGACAGGTCAGCTGTCTGATTGTTAACCTTGATCGTAGCAGTCTTTGCCCACTCCGGTATCCTCAGATACAGTTTAAACAAAGTTTTCTTTTCCGGTTGAAGAATAAGTTTCACCTGACCGTCAAAAGGATAATCAGTATGCTGTATGATCATTACCTTAACATTGCCTGGTATGTTCAGGGAGGCCGTGCTTTCTGCATATATATTACAGGCAATGCCCCCTTCTTTAACTGAATAAATTAATGGAGGCAATTCCTCCAGTGCCAATGCTCCGCTTGAGGGGCAACAGTCATTAAAATGAGCCATATGTGTAGCACCATTTGTAAAAGAATGGTAGCACCAGTCCATACCATTGGGATATTGTGCACCCAGCAGGGAGTTAAATGCTGATCTCTCTATTTCCTGAGTGTATCTGGCTTCTCCTGTGAGCTTAAGCATCTCGCGGTTAAACTGGATCCAGGCCATTACGCTGCAAGTTTCAATATAACCATAAGGGCTCCAGTAACCACGGCTGTTGAAGCATTCCTTATGCTTTCCTATGCCTCCCCATGGCCCTCCTGTGATCGTGAGATGATAGTCATGCACTTTGTTCCAGATATTCTCAGATGCTATCAGGTAATCGTTGTTGCCTGTAAGCTGGTAAAGTTTAGCTACAGCCGTTATATTCCATAACAACTGATAAATTTTACCATCTCCTATCCATTCGAGTTCCCGGTTTGCCAGGGCATCTGAAATAAGATGCAGTCCGTCTTTCTCTTCCATCTGACTGATCACCTGTGCTGAAAAATCGAGGTACCGCTTATCACCTGTTACCCGGTATAGCTCAACTACCGGATCAAGAACTACTGTGGCTGATATGCCTCTGCGTGTTCCATAACCTGTTATGTTCTGCTTTCCCTCCCCGAAATTTTCAAGAAACAATTCGCCGATCTTCTTTGAAACCTGCAAATATTTTTTATTCGGAAAATACTTATTCACTTCCAGAAGACCAAGAACAATATAGCTCATGTTCCAGACATCCCATGAGTTTTCATGTGTCGCTGCCTGATGGTTTGTTATGCGTTGTGCCAGTGAGTAGGTACCCAGGTACCCGTTTTGTTCCTGTGTGCTTACGAGGTAATCAGCTGTTCTGAATAAAAGGTCTTTGAGTACAGCGTCATTTGTACGGAAAGCCGCCCTTGCCATAGTATAAAGCCATTTCCCTGCATGTTCACCATACCAGTCGTAAGTGGTGGAGGCCAGCCTGGATTCCTGGCTGAAGATCTTTATGAGCTGTCCCTCATTCCATCCCGGAAGGCATAACAAACGGCCATTCTGACTTTGATCAACAGCCTGTCCGAGGAGTCCCTCCACTTTTACCTGTGATGGCATCGGCAATTCATCAGTGTATCTGACTTCCCCAACTAAAGGATCCTGTGCAAAAGTCCCTTTGTGAAAACAAGTTACCAGAAACAGAAGTGTCAAAGTGCCTTTGAGGAAATAGTGTTTTTTCCCTGATTGCCGGTAATTATTTTTATGTCCCATAATATTCTAAAATGAAGTGTTTACATTAATTGATCTATAAGATTAAGAAAGGCATCAGAGTATATATAACACATATAAATAAAATTCAAAGTTTGAATAAACGTTTGCGCAACTATTAAAAACAAGGGGCATCAATACTCCCTTAAGTTCTTCACTGAATCACGAATAATAAGACTTGTCTTCAATTTCATGTAGACAACTTTCTTCCAGTATTCCTTATTCATTATATACTTGAGCAGAACATCTATCGAAAGCTGTCCGATTTCACTCTTTTTCTGACTCACAGTTGTCATTGGAGTGCTCAGGTAGGCCGAATACGGTTGCTCATCAAAGGAAATCAGGGATATATCATCAGGTATTTTCATTCCCATTTCATTTACCGCCTTGATGACTCCCAGAGAAATTAGGTTACTGAATGCAAATACGGCGGTTGGAGGATTCTCCATACTAAAAATGATCCTGGTCTGCCTGTAGCCATTCTCTATTGTAAAGCTATCACCCATAATAAAATCCTTATCAATTTTAATATCGTTCTCCTTGCAGGCGTCAATATAACCACGCAGACGCTCCTTACTTGGCAGACTTTCCGGTTTACCCTGTATACATATGATTTTTTTGTGACCAAGGGAAATGAGATAATTTACTGCATCATATCCTCCCTGGTAATTATCTGAGGTAATAGAGGGGACGTTGATGTCGGGAAAACATCTATCAATAACAACTATAGGAATACCAGAATTATATACCTGAATGATATGCTCAAATCTTGTTCCTACTGGTGCGATAATCATTCCGTCAACTTTATGACTCCGGAGCAATCCTATTAATTCCTTTTCATCGTTCAGATCGTCTCCGCTATCACACAGGATTAATGAAAAGCCTTTCATTCTGGCTTCTTTCTCAATACTCTGTGCTATGTCAGCAAAAAAAGGATTGGATATGTCAGGTATTATAAGTCCTATAGTATCTGTCCTGTCCATCTTCAATCCCCGCGCTATCTTACTCGGAGAATATTCATACTCCTGAGCAGCTTTTATCACACGCTGAGCGGTCTTTGAACTGATTCTGTATTTTTCAGACTTGCCATTCAACACACGTGAAACAGTGGTCGTAGACAGGTTTATCAGCTTTGCAAGCTCACGAATATCATTTACATTTTTCTGCATCTTTTGTCTTTTAATAGCTCCCCTCAGTCAAAATTACATCTATTTATCCCTTCTGGCTTTTGCCCATGCCATTACCAATGCCGGTGCTTTCTTCTGAGAAAGCATACTACTCATATACTCCATATAGGGTTCAACATGCCTGAAGTAATGTTTAAACCCTTCGCAGAGAGCATTAAGTCCATATTCACCCTTATCAGTATACAGAAACCTGTGTTTTGGACATTCTCCCCGGCAGGCAAAATAATATTTGCAACTCATGCAATAGCGCGGCAGTGCGTTTCTCTTGTTAATCCCAAACTGAAACTGCTTCGGACTTTGATAAAGTTCTGCGAGCTCGGACTCGAGAATGTTTCCCAGCTTAAATTCAGGATAAACAAAGTGATCACAGGAATAAACATCTCCGTTGTGTTCAACTACAAGGGCATCACCACAGGTCTCGCAATAGACGCATAATCCCGGCTTAACACCAACCCACTGGGCAAGGGTCATGTCAAAGGCCTGTACAAAATATTCACCTACATCATTTATGACCCACTCATCAAAGATGTCAGTCATAAACTTACCATAACCTAGGGCAGACACACTCCACGGAGCCATTGATGCTCCTTCTGTTCCTGGCTTTGATATGACTGACCTGCCCAGGTTCATGTCAGTCCTTATATATTCTGCTGCAGGGAGGAACTGCATAAACCTGCTGCCAATAGACTTTAGAAAATGATACACTTCTGCCCCATGGTCTTCACTCAAGTTACTTACCACGGTGAGAGTATTGTACTCAACACCATGCTTTTTCATCAGGCCGACCGCAGCTATTGCCTTATCAAAAGAAGGTCTTCCCACAATATTAACTCTGTAGGCATCGTGAATAGCCCGGGGTCCGTCAATTGAAAGGCCAATCAGGAACCTGTTATCATGAAAAAACTTGCACCAATCAGCATTCATCAGTATACCATTGGTTTGCAGTGTGTTGATAATTACTTTTCCAGATGCGTACTTTTTCTGAAGCTCTATGGCTTTCCTGTAGAATTCAAGTCCTGCCATGAGTGGCTCACCCCCATGCCAGACAAATGTCACTTCAGGCACTTTGTTTGCCTCTATGTACTGGCGTATATACTCTTCAAGTATTTTAAAAGACATTTTGATCTGCCGGTTTTCATAGATAACAGGCGCCTTGTCAAGATAATAACAGTAAGCACAATTAAGATTACATGCTGAACCCAAGGGTTTCACCATTGATGAAAAAGCGCAGATAGCCCCACTCTTCAGGGCGTCATGAAAGGTTATATAATTCTTTTGCACCAAATCTGGTTCAGGTCTTTTCCGGCAGCTAATATATTAATATTACAACTTACCGATGTCTTTATATTCCAAAAAGTCAGCAATTGAAACTACTGCAATACCTGCCAATTCACCGAATGTCTCACAGACCTTGACAAACCATGATCAGGATAAGCTTAGAGGACAATGATTAATTACTAATTCCCCCGACCCTACTTAGTCATTGCTTTCGCCCGCAGATACGGAGGCATCTTTTCGATGGCATACCTGAGGGCTGTCCGGGGCATGACGGACTTGTTCCTGATGACAAAATCAAACACCTCCTTCTGAAAGGGTTTGCTGGCCTCCTTCAGCATCCAGCCGTAACCCTTCTGCACCATGTCATCCTTGTCGGGGAGTAATATTTCAGCTATTTCAAAGATTTCGGCAAGAAACTTACCCTTGCGGGCAGGTATTATCAGCGAAACGGCAGCTGCTCTCCTTACCCACCGGTTCTCCGATCCTGCCCACTTCTTTAATTCAGAAATAAATTCCGGATACTTCTGAATGAAGTCTCCAACCGTATGGTTGCAAAGGGTATCGCAAGAGGCCCAGTTATTGACATAGTTGTGAACCCAGCTTTCAAGCGTTTTAAAGTCATCGGGAGCAAGCCGGCTGGCCAGTTTCTCAGACCACATGCAGGCTGCGAATGTCTCCTCCATCCTGCCCGATTGCCACAATGAATCGCACAGACTTAAAATCTCATGTTTCGGCCTCTGCTTTATCAGGGCCCAGTTTGACCGTGCAATTTCAGAAACAGTTTTTGCCCCGATCCCGTATAGGTTTACTTCCTCCCTGAAGAATCTCAGCCCTGTTTCACGTGTTTTCTCATCCGAAGCATCCCTGAGTTCTCTTCTTACCTTGTCAATTACCTCTTCCATGCTTATGTTTTTTAGTCATGGCTGCTATCTCATTTGCAAAACTGACTACGTCTCCGTTTGCTACATCAATAACACGGGCGCCGACCATTCCGAATTTGGCAGATACTGCCTCCGTTAGGTTTTTGCGCACTGCAATAATCAGTATTGCACTGGTTTCATTCATCAGCCAGCTTAACCTCTCACTCCAGCCAAGACCTCTCAGCTCAAGCGGACCCACCTCATCGATTATAATTACATCCTTGTCAAGATTGGCTTCCGGATGGAGTGCGCTCTTCCCGGCATCATAACCGGCATCATAAATGGTAAATCGCTCCACCCCGGCGGTCTCTTCTCCGGTATGTCTCAGGAAAGGAGTCCTGGCTCCGGTACTTATGTCTGACACATCATAACCGATAGTTCTCTCCTCCTCCACTAACCGCAGTGCCAGGATTCCTCCCGCGATGACCCCTTTCTCCTTAAGCAGCCTGGCCAGCCTGGCCAGCCATGCGGTCTTCCCCTGGCCTATCACGCCCGTTACGATAAACACCTTCTTAATACCCTGCTGCTCTCTCCTTTCGTCATTCAGCCGCCTCTCCACACGTGTGATCATCCGGTTCAGTATCGAGACCGGACTTTTAATTGCAGTCTTCAGGTCGGGCATGTCGGCAATCATCGATGGCAGGCTGGCGGCGGCAAGCTCGAGGGCTACCGGAAGCTGCCTGAGCCGGGTTCTGCCAAATAGGCTTCGTACCTTCGGATTATACAGCTCTGTTCCCAGTGATGAGAACCCCACTATGATAACTATTGCCCTGAAGTTCATCTGTATCCCGATGAGTACAGCCGCCGTCAGGTCATGTTTGCCGGGCTGAAATGCCGTGAATGCAAGCGCCGAAAGCATCGTGATGATTACGAAGGTTACCCAGAAGCCCGGTTTCGAGAGCTGCCTCATAGCCCTCTTGTAGCGCAAGGCAAGGATGGTTATGCCGGGAATAACAGTAATAAGCCACCAATACCATTCAGCAGTACTGACAACCACCAGCATCCCGGCAATGAGCAGCACGTCGGCTGCCAGCCACGCAAGCGAATAGCCAAACGGATGCTCCTCTTTTTTTGGCCAGGATCTTATGACTGCAGGTTCAGGCAGCGACTCCTCTGGCGGCAGAGATGCTATCCTCCGGCCTGTTATGATGCCGGCGACAGCAGCTGCAGCACCAAACAGAGCGTAGATGATCAGAAGCAGCACCAGAGGCGCCCAGAAGGCGTCAAACTGCAGATTTAACTGCTTCGAGGCGTAGGCGGTGATGCTCGAGTAAATATCAACAAGGTTGCCCCCGTAAAAAATGATCATGTTGAATATCTTCTGGAAAAGATTCCACGACATTGCGAGCATGGCCCCGACAATGAACCCGGGGTATGTTCTTCCGAACAACCTGACTGAGGCCTCGAGCAACAAGGACTCCATTATGATCGCTATCATGGGACCAAAGATGATTGCGCTGGGAGACATGGTCTTCATAAGTGCACATATCAGTCCGGCCCGCCAGTAGAGACCATGCTCACGCCACCTGTAGCTCACCGCAATAAGTATCACCATGGCAATGGCTGTCAGCATGTTGCCGCTGAACGGTACACGCAGGTTATGAAGAAAACTGCCGAGTACGATCTCGGCAGCAGCCCAGATGGTGCCAATAATGGATGCCCTGATCCACTTGTCACTTATTGTTGCGGTGGCTCTGCTCAAACAGTCTCAGATGATTAAAGAATATCTCTCAGAACGGATCGCACTCGCGGTAGGCTTCAATGACCCTTTTAACTCCCTCGGGGCCCCTGACGCTGCGTCCGTGCTCCATGCATATCACGCCGGTATAGTCTCGGGAAAGTAGATATCTGAAGATGTTTTTATAATTGATCTCTCCCGTTGTCGGTTCATTGCGGCCCGGGTTATCTCCCGCGTGGAATGCCGCTATCTCATCCCAGCATGCCTCGATGTTGGGAATCAGGTTGCCCTCGGTGATCTGCTGATGGTACATGTCCTCAACAATCTTTACAGCAGGGCTGCCGACAGCCTTGCACACCTGGTATGCCTGGGGCATCTGTGTGAGCCACAGGCCGGGATGATCACGGAGCGTATTGAGGGGCTCGATCACCAGTGTTATTCCTTCAGGCCCGGTAATATCAGCGCAATACCTGAGATTATCAATAACATTTGCCCGCTGCAAATCAGGGTGAAGTCTTTCATCATATCTTCCCGGCACTACCAGCGCCATCTTAAACCCGGTCCGCCTGGCAAGGTCAATTCCCTCTTCCATCTTCATAGTCAGGAAATCGCGCACCTCCCTGTGCGGAAGCACAAAGGATGTCTTGCTAAAATCGGCATACAACACCCATGGTCCCATCATCAGGCCCAGCCGCTGTATGGCTGAGGCAATGCGTTCCTGTTCTGCAGGAGGGCGCCCGGGGAGCCCGTTGTCAAAGACTGCCCTGAAGCCTTTGTCATAAATGAATTGCAGATTGTCAACAGGATCATCGCTGCCGCAGAGCTCGCGGAACATGCCTATCGAGGGAGCGTATGCAAGCCTGAAAGGTTTGTCAGCGTCAGGCACGAGTGCTTCCCTGCTCCTTTCGCCGAGAAGTACAGGTGCGGTAAAAAGGGCCGCGCCAGTGGCTGCGGCCCCTTTTATAAAACTGCGTCGTGATTTTGTGTTCATTGCCGGTCTCAATTTACTACAAACCGGGAACAGGTACACTCTTCGTAACATCTACCGGTCCCATGTCAAATACCCTGGGCCCGAGCTTCAGCTCCGAGTTCATCATCTCATCCCATGTCACCTTCTTGCCGGTATAGGCCGAAAGGCGTCCCATGATGCCGGCCATTGTTGATACGGCAACGAACTCTGCCTCGTTCAGAGGTTTTCCGGTACGGATTGCTGTTACAAAATCAATGTGTTCCTGGTCATAGGGACTCCTGATAAGCTGATCGGTCATCTTCCCCTGGTCATCAAGTTTGTATCCGTCGTATTTCCATAATTCCGTTCCGGCCGGGTCCCACACTGCATTCTGGCAGTTGGACGTTCCCCTCGTTCCCTGTATCCATTCCGAGACATTGCCCTCGCAGCCGTTTATCTGGCGGCACATGCTGTGAACATGAAACCCCCCGTCATAAATGAAGTCAGTGCTGAAGAAATCGTACTGATCACCCGTAACGCGCCTGTGGCGTGCACCAAATGACACGGCAGAAACCGGTTTCTTTCCTGTGAACCAGTTTATTACATCAATATTATGGACATGCTGCTCCACAATGTGATCACCTGACAGCCAGCACCAGTTAACCCAGTCACGGATCATGTATTCCATCTCCGTCCATGACGGGTTGGGATCACGGTACCACAGCTGATTCTGGTTCCAGTAGCAGTTTGCGGCCACGATGTCACCTATCATGCCCTCCTGCACTTTGCCCCATGTGGCGACATAATCATGCTGGTGATGCCGCTGGGTGCCTGTCACAACACACAGTTCCATGCCCCTGGCCTTTTC
The DNA here is from genome assembly GCA_049294275.1 of Bacteroidales bacterium. Lineage (GTDB taxonomy): Bacteria > Bacteroidota > Bacteroidia > Bacteroidales > VadinHA17 > SR-FBR-E99. The sequence continues at coordinate 45,986 of JBAQCQ010000037.1, read as the reverse complement.
ACCTGTGGCCATTATCTGCCTGACACCGGCCGGGTCAACGGCAACCGGTTTCTCCATAAAGACATGCTTGCCCGCAGTCACGGCTGCCTCAAAATGAAGCGGCCTGAAAAACGGAGGGGTCGCAAGGAGGATTATGTCTACGCCTGCATCGATTACCTTCTGGTAGGCATCAAAACCGACAAAACAGTTCTCATCGGCAATCTCCACACCGTCTTTGGCAAGACTCTCGCGGCACGATGCGACCCTGTCTGCAAACACGTCACCCAGTGCCGTGACGGTGAGGTTGGGCCCGGAATGAAGGAAGTTAAGGGCAGCTCCCGTGCCCCTGCCTCCGCAGCCAATCAGGCCTGCCTTAAGCAGCGGACCGTCAGGTGCCGTATCAAGCATGACGGGCAGAACGACTTTTGCGCGCTTCTCGGTTGAACATGAGGTAATGAATGCCGGCACTACTATTCCTGCCGCCCCCGCGGCTGCTGCAGTACCAAGAAAGTTTCTTCTGGAGATTGATGACTTTTTCATAGCTGATTTGGTTGAATAATCAAAGATAGTATTTATGTTTTATGTTGTTGACCTGAAGGTCTGAAAGTCTGAAGGTATCATGGTCTGCTATTAGTACCGTACTGGTGACTGCCGATTGAGGACTGTGGACTATACTCCATGACCACCCTGAATCCGACAAAGAAACAATCCGAGTACCACCAGATGCTCTTCGGCATCTGCGGGTCAGTTTTCAGCCAATCAGCGGTTCGTGTATAATCACGCACCGCACTTCTTACACCTGCCGCACCGTCACGGTAAGCCCCACCCCTGATCACGTGCTCACTGGTCCCTTCATATATGTCGGAACAGAACTCCGCAACGTTGCCGCTCATATTTTTTAGCCCCCACGGGTTCGCCTTCACGGCAGACGGCTCCTGAGTTCTTGAAGGACTGTTGCCCCGGTAGATTACATAAGTGTTGATCACCGTTGTGTCAGGCTTTCCTCCTGGTCGTTTTCGCTTTTCAAATTTTCCCGGATCACCCTCAAAAAAGTAGGGTGTCTCTGTACCGGCCCTGCATGCATACTCCCACTCAGCCTCAGTGGGCAGACGGTATTTTTTCCCGGTCACCTGCGAGAGCCATTTGCAATAAGTCTCAGCTGCATGGTAACTCATCGAGATAGCCGGCCGCTGTCCCATACCCCAGTTCTGATCGGGCTTGCCGTAGGGAGGCGTGGCTCCGCTGACAGCATCCACACCGGCCTTCACAAGCCGTGAACCCTCAGTGTCTGTCGACCTGCCCTCCGAAGCTGTCTGTCTGTAAAACTCCATGTACTCATCCCATGTCACCTCCACCTCGGCAATGAAGAACGAGTCCACTTTCACCTCCCGGATGGTTTCATTGGAATTGCGTAACGGTTCATTGTCAGGACTACCCATTGTGAATGTACCGGCCGGCACGGCGATCATACGGAAGCTGACCCCTGATCCGGGTATCTGCTCAGTGAAATTACTGAAGGAGGTCACAGTGGCCGGGGTGACATATGTCGTATCAGCTGCCTTTGCCACCTGGCCAAACCCGGTGTTGCTGCCGTGAACATAGTCCTTCATGTAATGCCCTGAGTTCATGTGGCAGCTGATGCACTGCAGCTCTTCCCCCTTTTCTGTCATCTGCCTGTAATAGAGATGCGCCTCTGAACCTTCGCGGGTGAGTGTCCCGGGAAAAAGATTTTCGTGGCATTTGAGGCATGATGAGTTATAGACGTGCTTCGAAGCTCTTTCAAGGGTTGATGCGGCATCCCAGTCGAACTCGGTGGAGTCTTTGGTCCAGTAACTCCAGAGATCACGCATGCCCGTTTTGGCCTTCTCAATGAGGTAACCCTCTCCTTTGGGGGGAAGGTGACATTCGGCGCATGAAGTGCGGTTGCCCGACTTCGTGGCATAATGAACCCCCTGCTTCCAGCTGACGGTAGCCTGCGGATGCACATGGCATGAGGCACAGAAATCATTTGTCGAGGTAGCATCTACCGCCTTCCCCAGTCCCGTGAAAATAAGTATGCCGGCAGCAAGGCCGATAAAAAACCACAACCAGGTCCTCTTCTTCACAAAAGCCGTTTTTGGGATGTCAAGATAGTAAAAAACAAAATCCGAACATAAGTCCGGGGCTGTTACACGACAGGTAATGACGATTTCAGCCGGCAATAGGAGTTAAATTATTACATTTGAAAAAACGGTTTAAATGAGACGGACCCTGCTTTTATTTCTGCTTCTGTTTCTGATACTGCCTGCCGGGGCGCACCCATGGAAACCACGGCATTATGTGATCATCGACAGCGACGGAGGCATTGACGACCTTAGGGCAATCTGCCTCCTGATGGCATCACCTGATGTTCGGATACTGGCCATTACAGCTTCTGACGGATATCAGAAGGCTCCTGCAGCATACGAAAAGATCAGAGCCATGGCTGACAGATTGTGGCATGAGGGTTTACCCGTGGCAGGAGGTGCAGATGCCGTCGGGTTAATTGATGAGACACTGGCAGCAGAAACCACTCCGGTGACTTTTATTGCAATGGGCCCCCTGACCACGGTGCGGAAAGCAATGGAACAGTCACAACACTTCACCACGAAGGTGAAACAGGTGTTGTGGACCAACAGCGGACTGCCGGGCAGGACAGGATTCAACCACAGTTCTGACCCCGTTGCTGCCGAAAAGGTACTTGCCGGACCCCTCCCTGTTATTGTTGCCGGTGCTGGAGGAGATGGCTTTTATGATAACAAGCTCCTTGATGAAATCATTAAAATACATAATCCATATGCCTCAAAGGTGAGTGAACTGATAAGCTCCGTGCCTTCACATTCATTCGTCTATACTGCCTTTGACGAGATGGCTCCGCTGCTGCTTCATTTTCCCGGACTGTTTACAGCCAGCCGGACTGATAACCGGGTTACATTTTATTCCCCGGACGATATCCCTGAACTTCGTCGGGCAGCAATTAAAATATTGCGGGGAGAGACGGTGGACAGAATGCAGGTCATCAAAAGGATGCCTGCCGATACCTCCTTTTATATGCCTGACATACAGCCTTTTGTTGAAGAGATCAGGAACAGGTACGGTGAAGATGAATGGAGCTCGGGAGTGATAGCCAATGAGTTGCACCGTCATCTCGGGGTGTTCGCAATAATTGGAGTCAAAATGGGGATCAGGGCGCGCGAATATTTCAGCACGGGAGTTGATGAGATGATGGTAACCACTCATGCAGGGTCATCGCCTCCCCTGAGTTGCATGAATGACGGAATCCAGGTAAGCACCGGGGCAACACCCGGGCACGGACTGCTGACAGTAAGCAATGAAAAACCACCTTATGCCGCAGCTGATTTCACCCACAAAGGAAAAACGATACGCATCTCTCTCAAGAAGGAACTGACAGATAAGGTCTCCACGGAACTTAGAGAGATAAATTTCATCTACGGACTTGACAACGACATCTACTGGGAGCTGGTCAGAAAAAACTCGATAAACTACTGGCTGCAGTTCGACAGGCATGAAATATTTGATATTGATGTTGTAGAATGAACTGACCCTGTAGCTTAATGATTTTGAACAAGGATTAACGATCCGGGATTTATGAAGACCAGATATCTCTTAACGGTAATTACAGTGAGTTCCATTTTAATCTCATGCAAGAATGAACAGACATCGTTGCCGGCGATAATACCCCTGCCGGCACATATGGAAGTGACAAGAGGATCTTTTTACATTCAGCCCGCAACCCGGATAAGTTACACGGGAGGAAATGAAGCTGCAGCCGTTGCAGAACAACTGGCAATACTGCTTCGCCCGGCTACCGGATTTGCATTGACTGTCTCCGAAGGAAGTGACGGAGATATCTGTCTCCTCACAGACACCTCCGGCGTATGGAAGGCAGAGGAGTACAGACTTGCGGTGACAAAGAGAAAAGTGATACTCACGGCAGCAAACCCTGAAGGTCTCTTCAGGGGCATCCAGACAATCCGCCAGCTTCTCCCGCCTCAGATTGAAAACAGCAACGCTGTAAGCGAAGTGAAATGGACAATGCCCTGTGTGGCGGTAACCGACTATCCCCGGTTTGAATGGAGGGGTATGCACCTCGATGTAAGCCGTCATTTCTTTGATGTTGAATTCATTAAAAGGTACATTGACATCCTGGCCATGCATAAGCTGAATGTCTTTCACTGGCATCTGGTTGATGACCAGGGATGGCGTATCGAGATTAAAAAATACCCGCGGCTGACAGAGGTCGGGGCATGGCGTGTTGACCGTGAGGACAAAACATGGAACTCGAGGGAACCTCAGCAGCCGGGCGAAAAGGCTACTTATGGAGGCTTTTACACCCGGGAGGAGATTAAGGAGATCGTTGACTATGCAGCAGAGAGATATATTACCGTCGTTCCCGAGATAGAGATGCCCGCACATGTGGGATCCTCATTGGCTGCCTACCCTGAATATTCATGCACCGGCGGTCCGTTTACCGTTCCGCCCGGAGGAGTATGGCCCATAACTGACATCTACTGCGCCGGCAAGGAGGAAACATTCACTTTCCTTGAAGATATCCTGGACGAGGTGATTGCCCTGTTTCCCTCGCAATATATTCACATTGGAGGAGATGAGGCCGACAAGACCGAATGGCGCAGGTGCCGCGACTGCCAGGCAAGGATCCGCGAGGAAGGACTAAAAGATGAAAATGAGCTTCAGAGCTACTTCGTAAAACGGATTGAACATTTCATTAAATCGAAAGGAAGAAAGCTCATCGGATGGGATGAGATACTGCAGGGAGGCCTTGCCCCGGAGGCGACAGTGATGTCATGGCAGGGTTTTGAAGGAGGAATAGCCGCTGCAAAATCAGGTCACCATGCCGTCATGACTCCGGTATCACACTGTTACTTCAACGTTTACCAGGGAGACCCCGCAACTGAACCTGCCTCTTTCAACGGGCTCACCACCCTGAAGAAGGTCTATTCATTTGAACCCGTGCCTGCAGAACTGACCCCCGTGGAGAGAAAGTATATCATGGGGGCCCAGGGGTGCCTCTGGACGGAGTATGTGACCGACGGCAAAACGGCTGAGTACATGATCCTCCCAAGACTTACAGCTCTCTCCGAGGTGGTGTGGTCGGCACCGGAAAGCCGCAACTGGGAAGGATTCAGCGTACGACTGCAAATGATGATGGAGAGGTTTGATGCAATGGGCCTGGCATATTCAAAGGAGTCAGGCAGCAGGCAGCAGGCAGCAGGCAGTAGTGAATAACAGAACCAATGAAAAACTAATTAAACTCACCGAACAACTTTGACTTATTGTACCACTTGACGCCGATACCGTACAACAGGGCGGTCCAGAACGAAAACAGCGCATAGACCAGCGCCGGCTTGACCATCTCATTGCTTTGTATCAGCGTTCCGGCCACCAGCAGGGCAAGCGTGGTGTTCTGCAAGGAGACCTCCACACCTATTGTCCATGTTGTCCTGATACCTGTCTTACCAGATATGCCCATGGCCAACCCAGCTGCAAACCCTGCAAAATTAATAACAACAGCATACGGTAGAATGCTCCACAAATCAGCAGAGGTGATACCAGATCCTCCTTTTGACTCATCTGCAAAGGCAATAAGGGTATAAACTCCCGCAAAGAGAATAATCATCACCGTCCTTACCGGCCTTTGTATTTTATCTGCAATTTTCTCACGGTAATACCTTAACAATACGCCCATGAATGCAGGCAGAAGAGTTATAAAAAAAATCTGAAGGAAAGTCTGTACCAGCGGCAGTTCGAAGGGAGAGTGCCTGCCGGTGAAAACTGTCAGTGCCAGATTGACAAGAAGCGGTATCGTAACCAGTGTGAGCAGGCTGTTGACAGTGATCAGGGAGACGGAGAGCGCAACGTTGCCGCGGAAGAGAACGGTTACAAATCCCGACGTGGTACCTCCCGGACAGGCAGCAAGAATGATGAAACCAACCTTGATTACCGGCGGCAGATTTGTGAATCCGATTATTGCAAATGTGATCAGTGGCAACAGGATCATCTGTGATACCAGCCCGAGAAAAAGTGCTTTCGGTGACCGGTAAATCAACCTCAGATCATTAAAGTTGATCGAGAGCCCTACACCAAACATGATCGTGGCCAGCACAGCGCTGACAAGAAAATCAATGTATGTCAGGTTCATTGCTGACATGTGATTTGATTTCGATATTCCCTGTGATCAGAAAATGAAAACATAACATATTTTCATGTAAGGCAGGCAAAGTAAAAACTTTTGAACGAAGCGACAAAACATAATAAAGGTTAATAAGTCCCTGATATTTATGTTAATTATCTGTTTCACGGTCACTGCTTCCAATTAAAGGATACCTTTGGCGCGAACTTAAACAGTAAAATATCGTGAAAGCATTGAAAATCGGAAACCTGGAGATCGCTGTTCCGGTCATACAGGGTGGAATGGGAGTGGGGATTTCACTTTCAGGACTTGCCTCAGCAGTTGCCAATGAAGGCGGTGCAGGCGTTATATCAAGCGCAGGCCTGGGCCTGCTATACAAAAATCTATCGGCAGATTACCTTGAAGCGAGCATAGCAGGACTTAAGGAAGAGATACGGAAAGCACGAAAAAAAACAGCAGGAGTGATCGGTGTTAACGTGATGGTAGCCATGACAAACTTTGCTGACATGGTGAAGACAGCCATTGCTGAAAAGGTCGATCTCCTGATCGCCGGCGCCGGTCTGCCGCTTGACATGCCCTCCTTCCTCAGGAAAGACAGCAGTACAAAGCTGGTTCCTATTGTCTCTTCAGCCAGGGCCGCAAAAATCATATGTGACAAATGGAAGACCAATTATGACTATCTGCCTGATGCCGTTATCGTTGAAGGACCAAAGGCAGGGGGTCACCTCGGTTTCAAGGAAGAGCAGATCGGAGACGGCAACTATTCTCTCGAAAAGCTTGTTCCTGAAATTGTCACTGAGCTCAAAACCTTCGAAGAAAAATACGGTCAGCAGATCCCGTTGATTGCTGCAGGAGGTATTTATACCGGGCAGGATATCCGTGATATCATGGCCCTCGGGGCATCGGGAGTACAGATGGGGACAAGGTTCGTGACCACTGATGAATGTGATGCGTCAACCGGCTTTAAGCAGAGCTATATTGATGCTTCCGAGAAGGATATTGAAATCATCAAAAGCCCGGTGGGAATGCCGGGAAGGGCAATTCTCAGCAATTTCATCAATAAGGTGAAGGCAGGTAAGAAGCAGCCAAAAACGTGTCCGTTCAAGTGCATTAAAACCTGTGATATATCGAAAAGCCCTTACTGTATCATCATCGCACTGATGAATGCACTTAAAGGAAATTTCGAGGCAGGGTATGCCTTTGCAGGATCAAATGCCTTCAGGGCGACTCACATTTTCTCAGTTAAAGAGGTATTCCGGTCGCTGCTGATGGAATACAAAAGCAGCACCTCTAGAGAATAAAACATTGCCCTGGTGCAATTGCCGGCTTCAGGTCATCCTGTTCCCAAAACGCAAGCCGACAACCGGCAACCGACAATTACCTGGGATCAACCACCTGCCCCATAAATACTATGGTGCCCGTGGTTGTCTCTCTGATGAAATAGAGAAATGGCCTGTTGATATTTACAACTGTGGTCATAGGCATCGATGTAAATTCAAATTCAACCACTGTCGCGGCGGCGGCTTCGGTGCCCTCCTCATCAGTCTTTATGAATGTCTGGTGCAGCACCCTTGAGATAAATATATCCTGGTCACTGATATTGCTGAAGTCTGCCTTGAAAGGATCGAACGCCACTCCCATACCCAGGGCAGAAAGATCATCCCTCAGTTCCCGCTTGTATTCATATTCAAACCTGGGCAGGCTCAGTTGAACCTCAGCGGTACCATATGACAGCCGTTGCATCCACTCAGCCCAGTCCTCCGGATTTAAGGCCGAGGCGGCTGAAGCAAGCGAAATATTCTCATCCGGAAGCATAACCACCATCGAATAGTTCCCCTGCCCGTACGGTAACTCAACAAGGGTGGCATCTCCCGTTGTTGTTACAGCAAAGTTACCCTCCTGGTACATCATCGGCACCTGGACCGACTCATCAGGAGTGAGGAAAAATGGTTTATTCTGAGTATTTTTTGTATCAAACTGGTATCTCCATTTGCCGTTGAAATATATGGCGTTGATAAGCAGCATTGCAAGATCGGGACTGAGATGATCAAGCATATCCTGGATCTTGTCATGAGTCTTCTCTTCGATCCAGCCGTTAATCATATCCACGGCACCCGGGTCCGTGACGTCGATACTTCTGGTTTCTGCCAGATACCATGTCTTCAGTGCATCTATGTAAGACTGTTTTACCGTAAGGCGTTTCTCCACCCACACTGAATTTGCTATCTCCATCGTGACTCCCGGGTCAACCGGAATCATCTCCTCCATTAGCTTAAGGTAGGTCTCATTGATCTCCTGCAGGGTTTTGTCGTCATATCTCAGTGTATGCCTGACCGCATCAAAGGTCTCCCCGGCAGCTCCGTTGAGCACCATTGACAGAGCGCAGGTGATGCTGAAGGGAGAGATCATAATGTTCTCAGACCCCTTCTTCTCAGCCACAACAGGAACAAAGAGATCAAACGCGAACTTATTCGCCGAGTCAACAACATCTTTCTGTTTCAGAGAGAGCTCTATGAGAACGGGATCTCCCGCAGGAGGATCATTCCTGGTGCTTTCACACGACGCCATAATGCCGGAAATGGCAGCCAGCGTCAACATAGCAATGTATCTTAAATCTCTTTTCATCTCGCTGGCAGATTAGGTAACGTCAAACGTGCGCAAAAATCATACCATTTCGGGATCAAAATTCTGATTATAAGGCCCTAAGTTGACGGCGGTTACTGAGTTCTGTTTTTTTTCATAAGTTAGCAACTGGATTTACCCGACAGTGAAACCGGAACACGAAATACTCAGAACAGCCCGCCGAATACAGGCTTTAGCACAGGCAGGTCTGCATTATGCAGAGGACGAATTTGACAGGCAGCGCTATGAGGAGCTCAGGAATCTGAGCGTTGAGCTTGCAGCAGCCGCTGCTGACAAGCCGGTAAATAAGATACGGGATCTTTTTACTAATGAGACCGGATTTCAGACACCCAAGGTAGACGTCAGGTCCGTTGTAATCAAAGACAATAAGGTCCTCCTTGCCAGGGAACGAAGCGATGGCGGGTTCTCCCTCCCGGGGGGATTTGCCGATATCAACTACTCTCCTTCAGAAGTGGCTGTGAAGGAGGTGCGCGAGGAGACCGGACTGGAGGTCAGGGTCAGCCGTGTGCTGGCAGTAATCGATACAGACAGGCATAATTTTCCACCCCTGGAGTATCATTATTATAAAATCGTGCTGTTATGTGAACTGACAGGAGGTGAGCTCACTGACAGCAATGAGACTACCGAAGCCGGATTCTTCGATTTTGAAGACCTGCCGGTACTATCAGAGAAACGCAATACGCACCAGCTTTTTGACATTATCAGGAGGCAACTGGCCACAAACCTGACATATTGTGATTGAGATAATACTTTTCTGATGCAAATATGACTGGCTTGACAAAAGAAGAGATAATCCGCTACAACCGGCAGATTATCATCCCGGAGATCGGGGAACGCGGGCAGGAGATGCTTCGCAGCGCGGCTGTAATGGTCATCGGTGCAGGCGGACTGGGATCACCCCTACTCATGTATCTTGCCGCCTCAGGGATCGGTAACCTTGGCATAGCTGACCCCGATGAAGTTCATGTCAGCAACCTGCAGAGACAGATCCTCTACCTTACGGAAGATATCACAAGGCCAAAGGTCGAGGCGGCAGCCGAAAGGATCTCACATATCAATCCCCTGATAACAGTACGGACTTATCCCGTGAGATTCAGCGAAGAGAATGCGGCGGAGCTGCTGAGAGGCTATGACATTGCGGTGGACTGCACCGACAACTTAGCATCACGATACCTGCTCAGCGACGCTACCCGCGATGCCGGTATTCCGATGGTCTACGGCGCTGTCAGTCAGTTCATGGGACAGGTTTCCGTTTTTAATTACAGGGGAGGACCGCAATACAGGGATCTGTACCCGGAAGAGATGCATCGGGCCTCCGATGAAGGGCCGTCAGAGCTGGGGGTGATAGGTGTTCTGCCAGGAATCATAGGCTCATACCAGGCCTGCGAGGTGATCAAGATCATCACAGGAGCAGGAGAAATCCTCTCGGGCCGGCTTCTCCAGGTGGACGCACTAAATCTGAGATCCGAGATAATATCTCTCTGAATAATTTGAACTGAACCCTTTTTTTACGAAATTGGTTCTCTGGTGTAACACAGCTGCTTAGCCTATGAGTGTCAAGGCCTCCGGTTCAATATTTGTTTTTCTGCTGTTCCTGTTAACAGCGGAGGCATCATTGGCTTCCCAGGCGATTCCCGACACCTCCGTCATAAATAAGCGCTCAAGGGAAGCTTACGCCGGAGCCAGAAGAAATCCCGATATCTCAATCCTCCTTGCCCAACAGTCGCTGAATGACTCACGCAAAATGGATTACAGGAGAGGCGTTGCAGACGCCTCACTTGCCCTCGGCATGGCTTACCTGGCCAAATACAACAGGGGCGACAGCGCTCTGTATTACAATGATCTGGCTCTCGCCTCCTATGAAGAGATCGGTGACATCGCCGGACAGGCACGTGCATGCTACGGCCTCTCATATGTCTACAGCTTTAAAGGTGACCTGGTCTCGTCCGAAAAATTCAGTAACATGTCCCTGCAGTATTTTGAGAAGGCAGGTGATCACCGCGGAATGATAAACAGCCTCAATGCCCTCTCATACCTGGCAAGGCAACAGCAGGATCTTGAAAAGGCTACGGCATATATAAAGAAGGCCATATCAACGGCAAGTGAGGTCAAGGATACCCTGCCACTTGCCGACGCGACAAACAGCCTCGGGAACATTTATAAGGAGATGGCTCTCTTCAGCCAGGCAATAGATACCTACTTTGAGGCCCTGAAATTATGGGAGATGAAAGGCGACAGTGCCGGCATGTCTATTGCCTACGGAAGTATTGGCCTGGCCTATTATTACCAGAAAAACTACAGTAAAGCCCTTGAATACAGCCTTAAGCATCTCATACTTTCCGAAAAACGGGGCGATCTCTGGGAAATGGCCAAGATGTGCAACAATATAGCCCAGATTTACAACTCCAGGAATGTGTATGACAGCGCCCTTATTTTTCACCGGAGGAGCCTGGCCCTTAACCGGCAGATAAGCCTGGCCACAGGTGAAGCCGATGCCTGTTTTAACATTGCCTCAACCATGCTCCATCTCGGACAAAGAGACTCGGCCTACTGGTACAGCAGAAAGGCGGTTGAAATTGCAAAGGCAAAGGGCATTTCGGTGCCACCGTCATATTACGTCACACTTGGAAATGTTGAACAGTCTCTCGGGAAGTACCGCATCGCAACTGATAATGCTCTGACTGCATATTCACTTGCGAAAGAAAAAGAGCTTCCGCTTCCTCTCTCTGATGCTGCCCTCCTGCTGAGCGACATTTACGGCAAAACAGGCAGGGAAGAGATGGCATACCGGTATCTCAGGGAATATATGCAGCTGAAAGACAGCATCAGCAATGATGAGTTCCTGAAACAGGTGACGAGGATGGAGATACAGTATGATTTCGACAAGAAACAAAAGGCTGCCGAATATGAACAGATGCAGGAAAAATTAGTACGAGACCAGAAGATAAAACAGCAGCGTCTCTATCTCCGCGGGCTTGCAATATTGCTTATCCTGGTTGCCCTCATTTCACTTCTTTATCTCCGCCATAACCGCCTGATGGCAAAATATTCACAGATTGACCTCGAGCAGAGGTTGCTGAGAGCCCAGATGAACCCTCACTTCATATTCAACTCACTGTGCGCCATACAGAACCTCATCCTGGCTGAAAAGCCGCAAAAGGCCAACGCTTTCCTTACAAAGATTGCCGGGCTCATGCGCAATATACTTGAAAACTCACGAGAGGAATACATACCCCTTGAAAAGGAGATTGAGACTCTCAGATATTATATGGATGTTCAGCAACTGAGATTTGAAAAGGGTTTTGAATATAATATCAGCGTTGATCAATCAATTGATCCTGAGAATATTTCCGTGCCACCCATGCTTGCACAGCCCTGTGTTGAGAACTCCATCGAGCACGGGCTTCTGCCGGGCAGGGAGAACGGCCGGGTAAGTATCAGCTACTCCCTCAGAGGCGGACTGATCATGCTTGAGGTTACCGACAACGGCATCGGAAGGAAAAAGGCTGCAGCAGAGACCCGGGGCGTGAAGAAACAGTCAATCTCAACCAAACTGACAGAAAAGCGTCTCGAACACTTCAGGAAGATTTTGAAGGAAAAAGAGATCAGCTTTGAGATTAATGACCTTTTTGACGGTGAGGAGGCTGCCGGGACAAAAGTTGTGATGATGCTCCCGTATAAGAGGATTTATGCTTAAATTATAGCCCGGACAACGGGTCAGTTATGAAGGCGATTATTGTAGATGACGAACCGGCAATCAGGAATACAATCTCATCCCTGCTAAGGGGTAGTTTTCCTGATATTTCTGTCAGCGCCCTCGCCGGCAGTATTGAAGAGGGATATTCAGCTGTAACCGCACATCAGCCCGATCTGCTCTTCCTCGATGTTGAGCTGCCAGACGGACTTGGGTTTGACCTCCTGAAGAGGCTTTCACCAGTGCGGTTCCGTACCATCTTCATCACCGGGCACCAGGAATATGCGCTGGATGCTATAAAGGTCAGCGCGCTCGACTACATCCTCAAACCAATTGACATTGACGAGCTGGTTGTGGCAATAACCAAAGCCAGGGAGATAATCAACCATGATGAGGAACAGCTCAAGCTGCAGGCGCTGAGCGAGAACCTGTCAGGTAAGAAGGTGCTGAAACGGATAATCCTCCGCACCTCCGACGCATTGCAGCTGATTTCTGTTGGCGACATCATCCGTGCCGAGGCTGAGAGCAACTATACTCACTTTCATCTTACTGGCGGTAAACATATTATGGTCTCACGTACCATCAAGGAATATGAAGCCATGCTTTCAGGCTCGGGCCTTATCCGGGTGCACCAGTCGCATATTGTCAACCTGAACCATATTGACAAATTCTTCAAGCATGACGGAGGCTACCTGCAGCTTAAGGATGGCTCCGCCGTCCCCGTCTCCCCCAACCTCAAGCAGAAAGTCCTCCAGGCCATCACCGATCATCTCTACGAATAACTGTCTTGCGGTCCGTGTTTGTTAATCATTAAGCACGACCTTCAGACCTTTCGACTTAAGACCTTCAGACGGAGCGCTGCGACAGACCGCATGACCGCATGACCGCAAGACAAAAACCCCTCCGATACTAATCCAGACACCCTCTTTGCTCTTTTGCTCTTGATCCGTCATTGGCCCGGGTTTAACTTTCCCTAAAACCAAAGGTCATGAAGTACTCAGTATTTTTTGCAGTAGCGATTGCCCCTCTTCTCCTCAGTTCTCAGGAGGCCAGTTCTCAGGAGGTGAAAGTAGACGTCAAGGGTAAAGTCATAGAAGAGACCGATAACCGCGCAAACCGAAAGACCGAAGAGGTTATTGATGCCAGCTTCGACAAGATCGAGGAAGGCATAGGCAAGCTCTTTAAGAAGAAAGACAAAAAGGCAAAGGATGAACCTGGTAACCAGGACACACCAGAGATTTCCGGAGACGGGGATGAATCCGGATCAGGCAGGAATCAGCCCGAAGCAAGGGGTAACCAGCAGACGCAATCAATCCTTAAGTGGAACAAATATGATTTCGTTCCCGGAGAAAAGATAATATTTGAGGACAATCAGGAAGGCGAGGAGAACGGAGAGTTTCCCTCCAGGTGGGATCTTGCAGGAGGAGGCAATGTTGAAAATGCGTCCTTCGGCGATCAGAATGTCATCTGGTTCAAAGAGGCCAGCTCATGTATCATACCTTTTTTCAAAGAACCTGAGAAGGACAACCTCCCCGACCTCTTTACGGTTGAGTTCGACTGCTGGTTCGAGCCTGACGAATATTGTCAGTACTATGTCGATTTCCGGGATCATAAGAACCAGAGTGAAAGCACCATAGACATTGACCCGCTCATAATTAACGCCAACCATGCGGGTATCAATGATGTGGGTGAAGGTTTTTACCCCGGTTATGAGGAAAAAGGTGAGATCACCAGCGGATTCTGGCGTCATGTGGCAATCAGTTTCAATACGAGGGCACTGAAGGTTTATCTTGATGATGCACGGGTTGTCAATATCCCTAGCCTGGGAATCAATCCGGAAGGTTTGACGATCTGCTGTGACAAAATGAATTCGGCAGGAGCCACAGGAATTAACAGGTTTGTGAAAAACATCAGAATAGCCGAGGGCGCTGTGAAGCTTTATGACAAGTTGATGCAGGATGGCAAGATCGTTGCTAACGGGATACGTTTCGACGTCAACAAGGCCACCATCAAGCCTGAGTCGATGGGTGTCATCAACTCCATCTACGGGCTGCTGCATGATCATCCGGAACTGCATTTAAGTATTGAAGGACACACTGACAGCGAAGGTGATGAAGCCATGAACCAGACCCTGTCTGAGAAACGTGCACAGGCTGTAGTTGATCAGCTAATCAGGCTGGGGATAGATGGCTCACGTCTGACCAGCAAGGGCTGGGGCGAGAGCAAACCTGTTGGCGTGAACAATACATCAGAAGGCAAAGCTGCCAACAGAAGGGTTGAATTCGTAAAAAACTGAGATTAAAAACTATTGAATATGAAGATGAAAACCACATATTGCTTTACAGGGAAAACTATGATGATCACCCTGGCAGTCCTGATGACAGTAACCTGCGATCGGGTGAAGGATGACCCTTATTATGTAGGGACATGGGAATATAAAGACAATGTTTATGCAGGAGAATTCACTTATAATTCTACCCGTACACTTGGACTTACGACAACAACTTATGAGGAGATATATGTTATGCAGCGTGATAACTCAGCCACAATAGCGGCCATACTTGGCCTTAAGGGTAACCTTGAAGTCAACGGCAGTGAGATGACTTTCAGGCTGACCGCCGTTGGTGAATGTATCAAAGACGGTCAGAATCAATGCACCAGCACTGTCGAATGGTTTGCAAAGGGTACTGCCACCTATAATAATTATATCCAGTACCTGAGGGAAACTGTCATGGGTGAGTTTGAAGCAAGTGAGGACTATCTGTGGCTTGTCCGTGACAGCAATAATGACGGAGACACTGAGGATACGGGGGAAAACATCTATTTTGATCGTATTTAATTTATAATGATATGTCAAACCTTAAAGTATTAAAGGGGAGATGGTTTCTGATACTACTTATAGTAGTTACACTTCCTTTTTCTTCCCCAGCCACTCCCCTTTCTACTGATATACATACCAGTATGGAAATAGGTCCCGAAGGAGGATATATTGATGCTGAGGATCGGGAGACGGGAGTAATATTCGGGATAATATTTCCCGAAGGCGCCCTGGCAGAAAAGACTACTATAACTCTGATAGTTTACGGCTCCCCCCGGCCCGGAGTACTCGGGAAGACACATATCAACGGTTTTGCCATCCTTCCGGAAGGCCTGCTGCTTCTTGAAAAGGCAAGCATTCATGTCTATAACCCTCCCGGGGATGTCCGAGACGATATGTTGCTGTATCATATTGCCGGTGAAAAGTTCATTATTCCGCTGGGATCACAAAGCATACATGAGGATGAAAACTGGATTGAGGGTACCTTTTATTCCACAGGCAGATTTAGTCTGGGCTCCCCAACAGCAGCCGAAGCATCCGCCCAGGCAAATAAACTGACAGCATACAGCCCTGCCAGGCCACTGGCTTATGGCGGGGTGGAATCTGACCTTCCTGCAAGGATTCTTCCTGACAGCCCTGATATGTACCCGTTCCCTTTAACAGGAGGCCCATTCGCAATACCGTATGAATTGAACCTGTCAATAACAGAGTACAATGCACCTGATCCTGCTGAGTGCATACGGTGGCAGAGAGCCCTGACAAAGGTCGAGGGGCACATGTCATGGGTTGAGCATTTTATCTATACAAATAATCCGGCTGCAGAGCAGGCAGAACGTGATAAAGCCAGAGATGCCCTTCAGGATGCCATAGACGACTACCTCAACAGGCCGTCGCCTGCTAACCGATGCAGCAGTTATACCAGGGCGGCGGCAAAATATACTGAAGCTGCCACTTTGTTAGGAATGAATATCCAGGATGAGGCACCTGTTGCACAGCATTTCAACAATCTTGTGAACGAGTGTTCTTATGTCTTTTCTGTCGAGTCACGCGAGTGGTCAGGTCACCCCAGGGAGATGGATCTGGGTGGAATGTTTGAATCCAGGCTGACATCCTATGGAACAGTTAACTGTCATGTCCCATGGAATGAATTTATAACCACTGGCAAACAGGGTGTACAGGGCACTGGCAATAGGCATGAACACTTTGAATCCCATTGGGTTGGAGATGAAAAGGAAAGTCATGAGGAATGGAACAATTCCTATACCTCAAAAAGGATAGAAGGCAACATTAAGGTTCAGGAAGACGAATTCGGGAGGCTTTCCCGCGAAGCACACATAAAGATTTACTGGGAATGCAAAAGAACATTCCATATCTGGGGGAGAAACACGGAAGGAAATTATGACGAAACAAGCAGAGAAACAAAAACAGTTGAAGAGTCCAAAATTTATTCGCTCGATCCGCCCAATAACAGCTGGAGTGACGGGAATTCAACCGCAGGCGCTTCATACAGAGCTTTCGTTATCAAACAACCCGGCGACGGCAGGTTTGACCCGGATGATTGCTTCTGAAAATAAATTTTGAATAGTAATTGTAAATCTATTGATGATGAATTTTATAAAACTCATAAAGGCAGTGATAATCTTCCTGCTTATGGGCATTCCGGTTGCCGGACTGGCGCAGGAGGAATACTGCTGTCGGAGAATATTAATGTTTCCCTCATTCCCGATGCCTGAAGGGCAGGAACGTGATCTGTCACTAGGCATCTCAGTACTCTGGAACAGTATGACCCTAAAAGCCGGAGCTCACGAGTTGGAAAAATGTCCAATACCACTCGAACTCCGGTCATGGGAAGGAAACATGGTAGTTGATAGCATGCTCGCAAGAATGGCAGCTGCCGTGCAGAAAACTCAACCCAAATTCCAGTCGGATGAGGAGTCAAGAAAGGGGGCTGACTACATCTGGAAAGGCAAACTTGAACTACTCTCAGTTGATACAATCGTGCCGGGAGAATGGGATGATGCATACATTGATGAGGATACAAAACCAGGTACTAAACGATATGAACCGGGAAATGCCATCGGGAAGTGGCGTTTCACAATTCAACTTTATAATCCATTCTGGAATGAGGTCGTAAAGGAAGCCTCTACTCCTGAATATGAGGGTACTGGAGATCACGACGAATCTCATAGAAAGCTTTATACTCAGCATTTTGCTAATCTTAAAGAGATAATTCTTGAATACGAAAAAGCACCCAAAAAAGCTGAATTCGAAAGCGAAGTAATAAAGGTTGACCCTGAAAGGACAAAAAGGATTACCTTCAGGGTGACAGATGAAAAAGGAGAGAAGCCAAAAAAGTGGCAAAGACTTGCGGTAAAGGTTGATTTTGGAACACTTACCAACGGGACGCCTTGCTGTGAAATGGGAGAGGATGCCAAATTCTATTCCTTCATGTGCGAGGAAGGTCAGGTCACAATTGAATATAAAGCCCCGGATCCTGATAAAGCTACTTTTGACCACATAACTGTCTTTAATGGTTGTATAATTCAAAGCCCTGACATAATCGCTATGTCAATGGTTGACATCCAGGAGGAAATTGGCGCAGTGAACATAGCGCTTGTCAACGAGGGTTATTCGGGGACAGTTACCATTACTAAAAGCTGGGATTATGTAAAGCAATATGATGATCACGCCTCAACCTATACGGGTAGCCAGACGATCAATATAAACGGAACATTCAAACCAATCCCCGAGATGGAAGGTATGGAGGGACAACCGATAAAGATCTTCGGCAAAGGAACAGTTTACGGAACCTGGAAACATAATGCGAGACGCTACTGCGAGGGGAAAGGTTGCGGCGACTGCCCCGGGCTGATGTATGATGAATCAGGCTCTGGCAGTGTACCCAAAATGGTGTTGGATGCTATGATTATTACCACCATGGTGTTGCCAACAGACAATAAGGTTGTGGCTGACCAGCTTAAACAGTTCGGAATGGATAACTTCTATGATATCATGATCCCGGGTGAATATGTCGATACACAGAGAAGAATCAGGTCTGACCACGGAGATGAAGGCTGCCAGTGGAGTAACTCTGCATCTTTCACCACTCTGACAGATTGTATGATAAGGTATAAGGTCACAGATATAAAACATCTGTACGGAAGAGCATCATGGAGTTCAAAAAGTGACAGCAACGGATTAAGTATTACAGACCTGACGGAGGCAATATATGATCAGCCACCTTATGATCCGGAACAGAATGGTACGGATTATACCTATACAATCACATGGAATCTGAAAGCACGTTAGCCCGTCAGACTTTTTTACAAACAAAAAATGAAATAATATGAAAAAGTCAATTTCACTTGGAGTTTACCTGGTATTCATGCTGACGGCAGCATGCGCCCAGGAAAAAGCCCTGAAGCCCTATGGCATCAAATCGGGAATTATTGAATACGCCTACTCCGGCGATAAGACCGGTACCGGCACTCTCTATTTTGACGATTACGGGATGAAGAGCGCAATTTACATGAAAACCCTCTCCGAAGGCGAAGAAAGCACAAGCTGGGTGCTTACTTCCGGCAACTACCAGTATATGTGGGATCCGGATCAGCCTGCTGACGGAATGAAAATGAGAAATCCGCTCCTGACATGGATCACGGAATCATCCAGAGATACACTAGAATCATACACTGAAGAAATGTACACCAAAATGGGAATGGTAAAAAGCGGCAAAGAAACACTCCTCGGCAAAGAATGTGATGTCATTAAAGGTGACATGGGGAAAGTGCTGGTATGGAATGGCATCATGATGCTGATGGATTTTAAAATGGGTGCTTACCCGTCAAAACAGGAGGCAACATCTGTGAAAACCAATGTGGCTCCTGATGCAAAATACTTTGTTATCCCACAGAACATCAAATTCACTGAGATGAATTTATACTGACCTGTCCAATCCTGAAACGGTTTCAGGTAAAGATCCGTCAACTTACTCCCTTGAAAATCCTTCCCAGCAGAACAAGCAACAGCCTGTAAGGAAGAAAGCAGCCAATGGCATATGAAACCCGAATGGTAAATCGGGGAAGGATCACACCCTTGCTCCTGTACATCATCCTGATCATGTAAGCTGCAGCTTCGTCAGCCTCAATGACATTCGATCGTGAAATTAAGCCAAGCCTTCTGTTGCGCTCCCTGACTTGTGCGTTCGTGAGTACCGGACCCGGCATGGCAACACTGACGCTGATGCCTTCGCTGCGTAACTCTTCCCTGATGGCGAGGGAGAAATGATATAAATACGATTTGGTTGCTGAATAGATACTCTTGTAAGGTATTGGCATGAGCCCGCCGAAACTGCCCATGTTCAGAATATATGCCCGCTCCCTCTTCTTAAGCTCCTCAACAAAGAGATTTGTCATCCGGGTTGTGCACTTCATGTTCAGTAAAAAACTCTCCTCAATCGCTGCTTCACTGTATTCGCCAATTGCTCCCCCATGGCCAATGCCAACATTGTTGATAAGTACATCAACCTCCAGGTTGTGATCCGCAACAAACCTTTTAATCTCTCCCGGCGCCTCTGCCCGCATCAGATCAGTCTCGATGAACCTTACCTCCACATCATGCCGGGCATGAAGCTCATCTGAAAGCACTGGCAGTCCGGTACCTGGCAGGGAAGCAAGCAGGAGGTTATGCCCGCGCCTTGCCAGCTCCTCTGCAAAGGCTTTGCCAAGGCCGGAACTGGCCCCGGTGACAATCGCATAGTGATCGCTGACCTTGCTCATGTTATTTCTCCTTCTTTTTTCAGCCACTCCAGGGTGATCTTCGCTCCCTCACGGAAAGGAGTAAAACTGTAACCCAGATCCCTCATCGCTTTATTGCTGCTCAGGCTCCAGTGATTGAGATATTTCTTTACCCATGGTGCCGTTATAAGTGGCGCGATGCCTGTGACAGACGCCTGCCACTCCATCACCCCGGCAACTGCTGTCATAAGCCAAACAGGAAGATGTATCACCCATCTCCGTCTCCCGGTCACCTCCGCCAGTGTCTCAAAGAACTGCTCAAAGGTCAGGTTTTCGCCTCCCAGCACATAACGCTGCCCCGCACGGCCCTTCAGCGCAGCTAATATATGCCCGCTGACAACATCATCCACCAGAACATAACAGCCTATGCAGGTACCATCTCCGGGCACAATATGCCATTTGCCGGTTGCATAGAGTTTTATCATCCGTGTCAATGCATTGCTCTCGTTCACCGGACCCGGTCCGTAAACACGAGGAGGGTTGACGATTACAGTCTCCATTCCATCCCTGCAGTAAGCCCTGACAACCGTTTCAGCTTCAGCCTTGGTCTCTTCATACTCATTGAACCAGGGAACAGTCCGCGGAAAATCCTCATCAATGGGTTCGACACCCGGAGAGGGACCAATCACAGCCGCTGACGAGGTAAAGACGAAACGCCTTACTCCCTCCGCGAGGGAAGCCTTAAGCAGGTTCTCCGTTCCGGTCACATTGACCCGGAAAGGCAGACTCCTGTCTCCGGACCACGGCTTGGCAAAGGCTGCCAGGTGGAAGACTGTATCGCAACCCCTCACCCCTTCTGCCAGGGCATCAGCATCATTGAGATCACCAATTTGAGAAGTTACACCGGGAAGGTTGACCAGGGTGCTGAATTTTTCAGGAGAGCGGACAAGACATCTGACCCGGTGACCTTCAGAGGAGAGTCGCTCGGCGAGCCTTTGCCCGATAAATCCGTTGGCACCGGTTATAAGGCAGTTCATAGGGCATATAATACTCTATAAATTTAGATATATTCAGGTTATTAATACAACCATTCGCTATTTTTCCGCATAGAGGTCCTTCCTTGACAGCAAATGGTCAAGATTGGCCAGTCCGTAAACAATGACTGCAGTTACTACAGTTGTATGTTCCTGGTATTCCGCGATGCTCTTGTCGTATGTGTCACGCTCGGTATGCCATATCTCACCGTAATTGAAGTTGTAGCCCTTTATGTCAGACTCATCAAAACGAAGTGCGGGAACACCGTTAATTGAAAAATGTGCATGATCTGATCCGCCTGCAGTTGCCGGACGTGGACGGGGTGCATCGGTGCGCTTCTTAAGAGTGAAGGGGAAATCAGGGCTCATTGAGGCCAGCGGTTTGGTGATCTTTTCGAAATCATCATACATAGCCTCAGGAACGGTAATTCCCATAATCGGTGTTGGCCCTCCGTCACGATTAAAATAATTTGAAATCTTCGGCAGCTTATCCTTGTTGCTCTCAACCCAGTGCTTTGACCCCAGCAGACCAAACTCCTCGCCGGCCCACAGGCATACCAGTATGGTACGTTCCGGTTTTCCTCCAGCAGCCATGATAAGCCTTGCAGCCTCCATCGCCGGTGTCACTCCCGATCCGTCATCAACTCCCCCGGTAGCCACATCAAATGCATCGAGATGCCCTCCCATCATTACATATTCATCAGGATACTTACTTCCTTTAATTACACCTATCACGTTATGGTAATTCACCGGCCCCGGCTTGAAATGGTTACGGATATCGAACTCGAGCTGGAAATACCTGCGTTCCTTCGCCATCTTCTCAATAACGGCAAACTGGGTCTCATCCAGCTTGATATCGCAGACGGTGGGGAGGTTTTCAAATGTCATTTTATCAAGGTTCTTCCTGTCATAGAGAGCCCTGATGGGCACCTCCGACGACTGTATCAGCCCGAGTATCCCTGCCTCGCGCATCTCCCTGTAGAAGAGGGCCGGCTCCTCCTTCAGGGGGAGCATCTCTTTCTGGGGCTTATCGCGATTTGTGTAGTTCTCCCGCATGATCTCGCGGTTGATCTTTGCGATGGAATCATTGTATGAAATGACCACTGCCCTCGCAGAGTCAGCCTTTGCCGACCAGTCAACCGGCCATCCGTCATTCTTTCCTCCTATAAGTACCCAGGCGCCTTTGAGGGCTCCCTTCATGCGGTCAAATTCCTCCTTGCTCTTTGGCTCCGGCAGAACATGCCCGCGCTGCACACCCTTCGTACCTGAAGTGTATGAAGGAGTGGCAAAATGCAGTGTCATCCCGTTGTCAGAAAGCATCCTGCCGAACCACGGGCCGCGATTGAATCCCACCGGTACGGTACCGGCCTCATCCATGATCACCTCCATGCCCCATTTTCTGAATTCCGAAGTACACCAATCGGCTGCATTGTCATAGGCATCCGAGCCTATGAGCCGTCCCCCGAACCGGTTTGAAATGATGTCCAGATGGCGCATGGTCTGGTTATCGGTTGTTCCGAGTTCAATGATGCGGTCGGTGACCTTGCTGTGCTGTGCCGGTGAAACGGCGGTAAATAACAGCATTACCGCCAGGGTGAAGAGGATTTTTTTCATCGATTTTATTTTTAGACTTCGACCTGAAATTTAGACATAATCGTAAAACCAAGCCCCTCCCGGACATATGTTTAGCATTAATTAACAATTCGCCGCGCCAAAGCGGTCTTCACTTTCTTTATCATTTATCCTTTCTGCTTTAAACTTACCCCCCTCCGCTGCCCGTTAAGTTCCCCTGATTATTGGTAACTTGCCATCATGTACCAGAAAGACTACATCCTCCGCATGATAGAGATGCTCGGCGACATCATCGCTGCTATACTTGGGCTGGCGAGGAAGGGCGACTTCAACAAGGCGAATGAAAAACTGGAACGTGTATATTATGACATGCTGAAGGAGGATGCTGCCTTCTTCAGGTTGATACCAAAGGAAGAGCTGACTCGAAAGCTTCTTGAGGAGCATAATTATACCTATGGCCACCTGGAGATTCTCGCGGAACTTTTCAACGCCGGGGCGGAGATCCAAATGGCTCAGGGCAACAGATCGGGATCACTTGAAAACTCGGAAAAATCGTTGCTGCTGTTCGAGTTTATCGACCTCCGGCAAAAGACCCTCTCATTGCCACGGCTTGACAAAATGAGTGCCATCCGTGAAAGGATAAAAACCCTCAGGAACAGCTGAATGAAATTTTCAGGCAATTCTGCGAAGGGCGGCTGGACAAATAACAACTAAATATATTCTTCAAGCATTTCTGCAAGCCTGGCAACACCCTTCCCGGCACCTTCATTTATATACACCACCCTGTGGCCTGAGTGAACCTGGACCGGCTTCGGGTCAATCAGGTAAATCCTTGTCGTGGCAGGCACATAGTGCACGAGTCCTGCTGCCGGGTAAACGACGAGTGAGGTCCCTATCACGGCAAAAATATCAGCCTGTGAGGCGATGTCGGCCGCTTTTTCCATGGCAGGGACTGCCTCGCCGAACCAGACGATGTTTGGTCTAAGGGGGGAGCCGTCAGGCGCTTTCTCACCCGGAAGAATATCGCGACAGCCAATCTCAATGATCTCGTCCGGATTTTTGCTGCTGCAGGCTTGTGTGAGCAGACCGTGAAGATGGAGTACACTTGTGCTGCCGGCCATTTCGTGCAGGTTATCAACATTCTGTGTTATGATGTGTACCTCAAAATCCTTCTCCAGGGCTGCAAGCCCTTTATGGCCGTCGTTTGGCTCCGCGTTCGCCAATTGTCTGCGGCGTTCGTTGTAAAACCGCTGTACAAAGTCCGGATTGCGGTACCAGGCATCTATTGATGCCACCTCCTCAACCTTGTACTGTTCCCACAATCCTCCACTGTCGCGGAATGTTTTGATGCCACTCTCGGCGCTCATGCCGGCGCCGGTCAGGACTACCAATCTCTTCATGACATGAAGATATAAAAAAACCGGAGTCGTCAGCCCTCATCTCCTTACCGGGCAGGCAACATTGATTTTTTTCGTAACTTGTAGTCAGAATATACGTTATGAAGCCTCTGATTGTCATATTGATCACCCTTGGCAGCAGCCTTCTTTGCCAGGAGAAGGAGAAGTATGCAGAGGCACGTAACCAGATGGTTGACAGCCAGATAGCTGCCAGGGGAATTAGCCATCAGGCTACCCTGCGGGCTATGAGAGAGGTACCAAGGCACATCTTCGTACCCCCATCATATGCCAGCCAGTCATACAGTGACCGGCCGCTGCCTATCGGCTACAGCCAGACTATTTCACAGCCTTTTATAGTGGCGTATATGACCGAACTGGCCAGGCCGGCGAAAGGCAAGAAGGCGCTGGAGATAGGTACGGGCTCAGGATACCAGGCTGCCGTCCTAGCCGAGATAGTGGACTCAGTATACACCATTGAGATTGTCCCCGAACTGGCCAGGGAGGCCGCTGCCCGTCTTAAGATGCTCGGTTACCGGAACATCGTGGCCAGGTACGGCGACGGATACAAGGGCTGGCCCGAGCGCGCCCCTTTTGACATTATCCTCGTTACTGCCGCTGCAGACCACATACCTGAACCACTGAAAGAGCAGCTGGCGGAAGGTGGCCGGCTCATTATGCCTGTTGGTAACCCTGCCACAGTCCAGCAACTGATCGTTCTTACAAAACGCAAGGGCAAAATCACCGAACAACGACTGGAGCCTGTACGGTTCGTGCCACTGAAAAGGCTGAAATAACTTTACATGTCACCAATACCCGGTTTTCAACGAGGCTCACAACCGGTACGGCAGAGACCCTCAACGACCTGAAAAAACATCTTTGATAATATTAGCCATGAAAAACCTCCCTGCTGTTTGCGTTGTTGCTTCGTTGCTGGTCCTGATGCCGGGCTGCAACCGTCCTGAGAGCCATAGCCTCACCCAATGGCCCAGGGGCTCCTCACCTCAGGAGATCGGGAACCACCTGGCTGAGAGGTATCTTGCCACTCCACATACAATGTACGGCAACATCACCTCAACCGACCTCCCCACTCAGATTACCTACCCTGATGTCTGCACCTGGCTAGGAAGCCTCTGGTTTGCCGAGGCGACGAATAACACCGACCTGATCATCAGGCTTGAAACACGGTTCACCCCCCTGTTCGATGCGGAGAAACATCTCCTGCCCCTTCCCAACCACGTGGACAATAATGTATTCGGATCAGTTCCCTTCGAGTTGTATCTGCAGACCGGCAAGAAGGAATACCTTGACCTGGGGCTTTTTTATGCCGACACCCAGTGGGTGCTGCCTG
Source organism: Bacteroidales bacterium (assembly GCA_049294275.1). GTDB lineage: Bacteria > Bacteroidota > Bacteroidia > Bacteroidales > VadinHA17 > SR-FBR-E99. The sequence goes on along the minus strand of JBAQCQ010000037.1, from coordinate 20,575 downwards.
ACAGCGCCTCGCCGGAACAGAAGGCTTATGCTGACAGGGGGTACACATGGCAGACCCGGATATGGATCGACGACATGTTCATGATAACCGCCGTACAGGCCCAGGCATACCGTGCTACGGGAGACATAAAATATATTGACAGGGCGGCCCGCGAAATGGTGCTCTACCTTGACACCATCCAGCTTGACAACGGTCTCTTCTACCACTCACCCGAGGCTCACTTTTCATGGGGCCGCGGTAACGGATGGATGGCAGCAGGCATGGCAGAGATTCTCCGTGCAATGCCCGCCGGTCACCCGCAGAGACCACGGATACTGGACGGCTATGAAAAGATGATGGCAGCGCTGCTGAAGCACCAGGCTGATGACGGCATGTGGAGACAGGTGATTGATGACCCTGAATTCTGGAAGGAGACATCCTCAACCGCCATGTTCACATACGCCATGATCACCGGCGTGAAGAACGGATGGCTCAATGAAAAGACATACGGTGCCGCGGCAAGAAAAGCCTGGCTCGCCCTTGTGACATATATCAATGACGAAGGCAACCTCACAGAAGTATGTGAGGGAACGGGAACGAGCAGCGACAGGAATCATTATGTCAACCGCCGCCGGATCACCGGCGATCTGCACGGGCAGGCACCGGTACTCTGGTGCGCCGCAGCGCTGCTCAGGTAATTCTTTCAACACATCTTTCTGCCTTGACAGAATTGCTAACTTTGTCTTCATGGAAAAACTTAACCTGTTTTTTGCGCAGATAAAGGATATAAGCTTATGGCAGAGGCTCTTCCAATGGAGAAAGATAAGGACTCTCAGCTTTGATGCCTATGAGGAATACCGGTCGTTTGCCCGTGAGCTGGAAGCAGGCAGGGAGAATATCGAAAAACTGAAAAACCGCTTCACCGATATCTCCGCCCGTAATGAAAACCTCGCCCAGAAGGTAAGGGATATCGAGCTCCTCTCGGCACGCAAGGATGCCAGCCTTGAGGAGCTTAACGGCCGCATGCGGGAGTACTCCGGCACCATCAATGAACTGACGAAGAAAATTGCGGCATTCGAAGCCACAAAGGAGGATAACGTCAAAAACTACAATGAAAACATCGCCCGCCTTAACCAGACAAAGGAGAGCTTCGAGGCAGAACGCAGGAAGCTGAACGAAGACCGCATCAAAGAAGCTGCTGAACGGTTTGAGGCGATGAAGAGACAGTGGGCTGAACACGAGGCCGACGTGAAGAACACCATCATCAGGATCTGCGATGTCAATCATGTGAATTACATCGATAAGGTACCCTTCAGGGGAAACCCCGATAACACCATCGAGATCAGCGGCGAATACATCATATTTGATGCCAAGAGCCCGGCAAACGATGACCTGTCAAACTTCCCCGTATATATAAAGTCACAGGCGGAAAACCTGAAGAAATACGCCAGCCAGGATAGCGTAAAGAAGTCGGTGTTCCTGGTCGTCCCCACCAACACCATCGATAAACTCAAGCAACTTACATACCGGCTGGGCGACTATGATGTCTTTGTGATTACCCGCGACTCACTCGAACCGGTCATCCTTTCACTGAAAAAAATCGAGGAATATGATCTCGCCGAGAAACTCAGTCCCGAGGACCGTGACAGCATCTGCCGCATTATCGGCAAGTTTGCACATACCACGAAGAGAAGGATACAGGTCGACCAGTTCTTCCAGAAGGAGTTTATAGATCTCGTCCTGAAGAGTGAAAAAGATCTCCCTGAGGAGATCCAGAAGCAGGTCATCGAGTTCGAAAAGTCCGAGAAACTGAATCCTCCTACCGAGAAAAGGGCTAAGATCATCTCAATAGACGAACTTCAGAAGAAAAGTGAGGAGATCGAGGCCGAAGCCCAGGCACGGAAACTTTCCCTGCCCGGCGCGGGTGACGATTTACAGACCGCACAGTGACATCAGGATGACATCCAGAGGAAGAGATACAAAACCCCACGTGGGGATATTCGGCAGGCGCAACGTGGGCAAGAGCTCGCTCATAAATGCATTGGTGGGGCAGGATATTGCCATCGTCTCAGACATAGCCGGAACCACCACCGATCCGGTTAAAAAGAGTATTGAGATTCACGGAATCGGCCCGCTCATATTCATCGATACCGCAGGCATGGATGACACAGGTGAACTCGGCAGGCTGCGTATCAGAAAATCGATGGCGACACTTAAACTGATTGATCTTGCCATCCTGGTACTGTCTGATAACAGGTTCGACAGCTACGAGGCAGAGCTGGCAGAAGAGTTCAGAAAACTTGAGATTCCTTATGTGCTTGTACATAACAAAAATGATTTAGCACCTCTCACAGACGACTTCCGCAACGAGGTCAAAGCACTCACAGGCAGGGAAATTACCGGTTATTCCGCCCAGCAGCCCGAAGAATACAATCCGGAACTGCTCAGGGTGCTCAAGGAAGCCATGCCTCCGTCAGCCATCAAAAGCAGAGGTCTCATCGGTGACCTTGTCAGCCCGGGAGACATAATCCTTCTTGTGACCCCCATCGATATCGAGGCTCCGGAAGGGAGGATGATCCTTCCACAGGTGCAGGTGATAAGAGACACGCTTGACAACGACTGTACGGCCATAATCCTGAAGGAGAATGAAATAGAATCCTTCCTTGGCAAGACCGGGATTAGACCCCAACTGGTAGTAACTGACAGCCAGGCATTCGGAAAGGTCAATGCAGCAATACCACGAGACATTCCACTGACGGGTTTCAGCATCGTGCTGGCAAGGCAGAAGGGCGACTTCGAAGAGTACCTGCGTGGAACACCCAAAATAGGTGAGTTGAAGGATGGCGACCGGATACTGCTGCTGGAGTCATGCACGCATAACATCGCGTGTGATGACATCGGAAGGTTTAAGATACCGAGGTGGCTTACGAACTTCACCGGCAAAAAGCTGGAGTTTGACAACGTGGCAGGACTCGATGCCATTCCCCGCGCGATTGAAGAGTATGCCCTGGTGATACAGTGCGGCGGCTGCATGGTGACCCACCGGCAACTTATAAACCGTCTTCGCGAGCCTAAAAAGCATCATATCCCCATAACAAATTACGGAATGGCCATTGCCTGGGTGCACGGCATATTCGGCCGAGCCACCGAGCCCTTCACCGGCAAAGCGAAAAAGGCCGGCGATCTGCTCTGATCACCGGCCTTAACTTTCCCGCCTGTGGTACCTTAGAACGCGGAGACGAAACCCAGGCTGGCTTTGGCGTAGGGAGTGCCCGAAAAGATATAGGTGCCTTCTGCCACCAGACGTACATTTCTGCGCATAAGATAACCGACATGCAGCGTTGCCGACTGGTAATCAAACACATCTATCTGTGATTCAACAAGATTAAACAGCCCGGTCAGGTAGTATTTACTCAAATCTCCCTTTGGCGCATATATAATTTCAGCAAAACCTCCGCTGGTGGCAACGTCATCTGCCGGCTCCTCCGATATGCCATTGTAGGCCTTTGAATCTACCCTCCATAAATACTGCATGTTGATCATGAGCTTCCCGTCAATGTCAATTGCCACGTCCGGTCCGTACATTTTAATGCTGCTGACAACCGGAACAGGTTCACTGCCCCACAACTCCTCCTTTCCTGTGTAACCGAAGAAACCGACCGATATGCTGTTCCCGATAGACTGGTTTATTCTCAGCATGAAATTCTTGTACTTGTCCTTGTCAAACAGATATCCCGAAGAGGCCTCATGTATTCCGCTTCCGTTTACAATCTCACCAACTATCGTTGTCCCGGTTGAGAATCCTTTGTCAAACATTATCCCCCTGTCATATTTCAGATCGACATTAGAAGTGTATGGCTTGACACCGTAGATCTTGTAAGGTTCGAGCGTTAGCCGTAACTCCCCCTTGAAAAGCGGATCCGAGATCTGGAACTGGCCTATATAGAGATTGATCCCCGTGTTGAAGGCATCGGCATACATCAGGAATGCATCCTCAACGCCTGCTATACGGCCTCTTTCATTCAGCAGGAAATAGAAATAGTAAGACAGCTTGTCAGAAAGTTCTCCTCCTGAAAGAATCTTCACTACAAAGGGCGCCCCGAAATCAGCAGTGCCCTCATTGTTGAAGTTCACAGTGGCGAAGCCGTCTATCCTGATGGCCAGTGGCAACTCCCGGAAGAGTGAGAGACGATCATCGCCGGTATTGATAAAATATCTGGGTGATTCATAATCGGTCATCCGAAACCCGGCGCCTGCAAACTCGTCACCAAAGGCTTTCAGCGTTGGCATTGCCGGCGAGTGGCATACCTGGCAGCTTATCTGGTATTTCCTGGCAAAAGCCGGAATGGCATCCGCCTTCCCTGCCGGTATGATCAGCAAAACCATTACAGCCAGGACGATAACCCCGGTAAATGTTGACTTTTTCATATTGTTGATTTTAGGTTCCAGGTTATCAGAGAAGAATTTCAACTTTTGTGGAATGGTCATTTACCACCAGTATTGCCGATTCATCAGCGGGTACTTTAAGATAATCGGCAACAGGCTTGACAAGGAGCTGGTAATTCAGGGCGGCATGCACCGTCATCTCCCCGGGAGCGGCCTCGTAAGGAATTCTGAATGTAAACTTTTCAACCTTAGTCTCCCTCGGGCCTATCCGGTAATCGACCCCCTGTGAAAAGGTGTTCCACTGCATTATCGTCATGTTTCCCTGCTCATCAAAGTAAGGCATGCGGAATATCCTGTTCCCGAAGGGGATACCGTCACGCTGAACACCCTTGAAATCCTTGATTTTAAGAGGTATACCCATGTCCTGATAGGCCAGGTAATCTCCTGATATCGTATACTCTTCCCCTTCAAAACCCTTCTTGTCAACGTTCAGGTGATACTTGTTTCCCTTTGCATCGGTGGCCTCCACATCAAGCCATGCAATACGGTCTTCAACGGAACCTGTCGGGAATTTGTGCCCGGTCTTCTGGTTGAACAGCGCCACGGTGAAGACTATTGTCTCGCCCGGTTCTGCACGGCGCGTATCAGGCTCGATCCTGACCTCTATGGTGCCCCTTACCTTGCCCGGGTCATGGGCGCCGTGGAAAAGATGAAGCCTTGCGTCACTGAAAGTCTTGCCCATGAGCGCCAGCTGATACGGGCCACCCTTCGGCATGTGGCAGTCCTGGCAGCGAACACCCTCCGCCGCATAAGGACCTTCCTTCCACTCGAGCTGTGTGCTCTTGACCCAAATTCCGTAGGGGTTCATTTCATTATGGCAATTGCCGCAAAACTCTGTTGTTCTGAAAAAATCATTCTGAATGATCTTGTGCGCAGGCGACTCTGTTTGCGGTTCACGTCCGCTGTATTTCGTCTGGCCGGGAACAATGTAATAACTGAAGTTAACTGGCGGTTCAGCCTGTGCCTTCTGTGTCAGGTGGCACACCTCGCAGGAGACCGACTCGTTGGCCATGCTCTTTTCTTCCGGACGCGGTGGTGGAAGAGTACCTCCCATGAATGCAAGTGGCGCATGACAGCCGTTGCAGCCGTCAACAGGGCCCTTGAGTGAAGGGTTGACCTCAGCATGAGGAACGGCCAGCTCGAAGTACTCGATCTCGTCCCAGTGATGAGTGTATGCCTGCGACATCATGGCCTGTGACCACTGCTCATAGATCCCCGGATGGCATGAACGGCACTTCAGGGCTGACTCGAAATCAGTGTATTTGTACTTACCCTTCAGATCCTCCTGCGGGAGCGATCTTACCAGGGTGAAAGCCGTAAGAACCAGCACGATAACGGCCGGAACCACAGCCATCGAGAGAATCGGAGTAAATTTAGGTTTCATATTTTAGCTATTTAACCATTAAAGATATGAAATAATTCTGTGCTGCCTGCAAAATAATAAGCTGTATTTTTCAGGAAGATACACCGATCGTCACGGCGTGAAACCTTCCTTCTGTCCGGAATAAACTTTTAATTATTTGTTTTATATTTGGCTTGCCAATAAACCATTATGCTCCACAGCTGGACACTGGAATACAAGATAAAAATCAACCGCTCCGGATTGTATCTGTAATACCGGTGATATGACGCACAGCCTGTGCGCCGGCCCCGGTATTTATCCGTTTCGTTTTATCAATTAATCCTCTGAATAATCAAAAACAATACAATTATGGATACATTAATTATTACCGGATCAGGACTTACGGTTAATGATGTTGTGAATGTCGCACGTCACGGGCAGAAGGTGGAACTGCACCCCGATGCACGCAAAAGGATATTGGAGTGCCGTTCCATGCTCGAGAAGAAGATCGTGGCTCATGAGATCATGTACGGAGTCAACACGGGCATCGGAGAGTTCTCCGAGATTGTGCTCAACGATGACCAGATTAAGGATTTTCAAAAATATCTTGTTTACAATCATGCTGCCGGCATAGGCGACCCCGCATCGATTGAGACAGTCCGCGGCGCAATGCTGGGTAGGATCAACGTACACGCCCACGGCAACTCTGGGTGCCGGCTTGAGATAACCGAAACCTACGTGGAGATGCTCAACAAGGGTGTCACCCCCTTCGCCTGCCAGAAGGGATCGGTTGGTGCCTGCGGCGATCTTGCCCCGATGTCACAGATAGCCCTCCTGCTCATGGGAGAAGGCAAAGCCTACCACAAGGGCGAGCTCCTTGACGGCGCGGAGGCAATGAAGAGGGCAGGCATTCAGGTGCCCGGGCTGCATGCACGCGACGGCCTGGCTGCTATCAACGGATCGAACATGCTCACCGCGATGAGCGCCATCTGGCTCGTCGATGCCAACAACTGGCTCAAACAGGCCGAGATTGCAGCAGCAATGTCCCTCGAGGCACTCAAGGCCAATATGAAACCATACACTCCGCTGCTGCATGAAGCAAGAGGATTCAGGGGTGCCATCCGCAGTGCCAACGCAATCAATAAGTGTGTTGCCGGCGGTGACCTTAAGGAGGGCAGGGTGAAGTCAAAGGTGCAGGATGCCTATTCGATGAGATCAACACCTCAGGTGATTGGCTCGGCCCATGACATGCTGGCATACGCCCGCAGCCAGGTTGAGATCGAACTCAACGGCGTGGGTGACAACCCAATCTTCTTCCCGGAAAAAAACCTGCAGCTCTCCGGAGCCAATTTCCAGGGATCGCCCGTGAGCGTGCCCATGGATATGGCCGGCGCCTGCGTAACAATGGTCTCGGTGATGTCTGAGAGACGGATGAACCGCCTTAACAACCCTGCACTCAGTGTAGGACTCCCCGACTTCCTTACCAAAGGGGCGGGAATGTTTTCAGGCCTCATGCTCAGTCAATATACTGCTGACATGCTGATAGTTGAGCAGAGGATACTCTCGATGCCGGCTTCGATACAGTCAATACCCGCGGCAGCAGACCAGGAGGATTTTGTCTCCATGGGCATGAACACCGCCATCAAGAACAACCAGATCCTTGACAATGCCTGCGGCATACTTGGCATAGAATTTATGGCAGCAGCACAGGCCTTGGATTTCAGGAAAGAGGAGTACAGCTTCGGCGCCGGCGTTCAGAAGGCAAAGGATGTCATCCGCAAACACGTTGAGTTCCTCGATATCGACCGCCCTCTCTACGATGATCACACCAAAATGAAGGAGCTCGTGAAATCATGTGAGATACTCCATGAGGTGGAGATGACCGTGGGAAGCCTGGAATAAAAGTTCAGGAGGAGTTCCTCCGCAGCACGACTTTAAAGTGTCAGGAAGTGTCAGTTTTCCTCAGGGAGATCTGCCTTCCCGTCCATAAGGTCTTTGAGTGTGACTGACCTGAAGTAATTCAGGATAAGGTAATTCAGATTGCGCCAGAAACCTTGTGTCTGGCATTGCTCAGAAAAGTCACACTTGAAATCCTTGCCGATACAGTCGATTACACAAATGCCTGGCTCAAAAGCGCGATGAATGTCATAGATAGTAATCTCACCCGGGGAACGGGTCAGCACATACCCGCTCTTCCGTCCCTTGGCATTGGCAATCAGGTGCGCCGTCTTGAGAGCATGGATAATATGGTCAAGGTATTTCAGGGACAGGTTTTGATTGACAGCAATATCCTTCTGGAATACCCCGGCAGCTTCTTTCGCGCGGGCAATTTCCAGCATGGTCCTTAATCCATATCGTGTTCTGGTACTTATTTTCACTGTATAAGGAGGGACATCCGTCAATCAGTAAAGTTAACAATAAACCCAAATCTTACGCTGATCTCATCCTCAACCTTCACGATTCCCTTTAACCTGACAGGAGGAATCAGCCCGAAATCTGTTAGATTTACCGTCTGCATCCCGTTAAGGACCAAATCTTCATTGCAGTGAACCAATGTACAGTTAACTGTGTATTCCCTCGTAACACCGGCAATTGTTACGGAAATCCTTTCGTTTCGGGAAATGCCTGAATTTCTTCCCCCGTATGAATTGCCAGTCAGGAGACTGATCATTATATAAGGGTACTCTTCCGCATTTAAAAGGGTAAGAAAATCATCGTACATCCTTGGATTACCTGGCTTAAACTGGTGAACAGGAATTTTAAAATCAATTCTTTCATCCTCAGCCCCCTTGCCGGCGTTCTCACCTCCGGCCGGAAGAGCGGTCATATATGAGAAGCTGAACTTGTTGATATTGGATTCGCCATTAATGACCAGGAAATTTACACAACCGGTACCACGTGGGTCCTCTTTGGGCAATCCATTTGGAAACAGCGGATTACTGATCCCTCCGGAGAGAAACAGTACAATGGCAAAAAATAATATTTTTGGCGTTCGCCTCATTTTCAGAAGGAAATTGCTGCTTCGAACATAATACCCTTGAACCCGGCTTCTGCGCCGTAGTTTGATATAAACTCCCTGTAATCCTGGTTGACATACTCAAGCTTGAGAACTATGGATTCGGTCATAAGCCAGCCTGCAACAGCCTGGAAACGTGATACCGACTGTTCAAATCCATTCCAGGTATCGTTATACCGGGCGCCGCCAAAAAACTGCTCCTGGCTGCCCATGCGGTATATCAACTCTGCAGCATACTGCCCAAACTCAGATTCCGCACCGGAAACCAGGGTTCCCTTGAATCTTTCATATGTCCCGAAAAATTCCAGACCTTTATATTCTGCGAAGAGATTTAGCATCAATGAATTGGTTTTATCAGTAAAACCCGGACCCCAGTTACCACTGAGATGGTTTTGAGTGATGTCAACATCTGCTGCGTTATCGGTTATCCTGTTCATCACCAGATAGTACCTTGACCCGGTACGGTCTCCGTAATAGAGTGAGCCGAAATGATGCCGGGGGCTGTGATAACCTGAAAGCGTCAGCCGCAGCCTCAGGTCGTCGGTAAACTGCTTATCATAACCTGCCTTCCAGTACCAGGCAAGCTCCTTGTGAGTGTCATAGGCGGTATAACCTGACGAAGCGCTGTATCCTGTCAGTGAAGGTTTCAGCGTGCCGTTTGAGACCGCACCCATCAGCAGCACTCCATTCCTGCGAAGTAATAATTCGGCAGCGAACTGAGTCGTGAATGCATCAATAATGTAATTGCCCACAAATGGATTATGAATGACATTCCCATTATCGGACCGGCGATAGTGGGCATCTCCATAGTCGACCTCCATGTCACCGACCTTGATCGTCAGATTGTTCATTATACGGTCAGCAACATCCGACTTTAAGAACGGCAATGCATCAATAAGAAGGTAACCACCCTTGACCCATGCTTCATTATGGTGACGGGCAGAGAGGTAAGTCACAAGGTTCACCTTAATGCCTGGCGCAAGCAAAGCTTCAGTAATAAGGTTGGCAGTAGGCAGGTTGAATCCCTTACCCAATGGTATCAGTGAACTGTCAGCATAATGATTCAATAACTGGTACTGCATTGCAAAATCAGCACCCACGCGTACCTTGATTTTTTCAAAACCGGCAACATCAACTTTCGGTTCTTCAAACTGAGCGTGAGTGGCCAGCGAGAAAATGAGACCGGACAGAATAAGTAAGAATTTCCCTTTCATAGTATCTGTGTGTTAATAACATGTTCGTCAATAGCTGGCGGTTTCCACGCCGGGAAAAAGAAAGCTCAGCTGAAGTTCAACGGTGACCTTTTCTCCGGTCTTGATTGTACCCAGTAATGCAGTCGGAGGCTTTATTCCGTAATCAGACATATTTAACTCCTCCGAACCTGAAATAAGAATCGTGTCACTGTTGATGCTGCCTGAAAATGAGATATCAATTGATTTTGAAATACCTCTGAGGCTGAGAATGCCTTTGAGGTTGCCGGAAATTTTCCCGTCATTGATTATCACGTTTTCAGCACCTTCAGAGCTGAAAATTATTTCAGGATGCTCCCTGATCATCAAGGCATCACGCGCTTTGCCGGTCATAATTGTGTTGTCACTGGTTACAGAAGCACCTGCAAAGACCGCTTTTACGTTACTTATCGACATCTTGCCGTTGTCAGTGTTTCTGACAGCAAACTCAACATCATACTTTTCAAATGCGACCTCCCAGTCATGCAATGATGAAGTGCCCCTGGCCCACACCTTGCTCTCAGAAAGGATAAGTTTTGCTTTTACCTGCGCGCCTGATGTAATCGGAAATGCTCCTGCCAGGACGGCCGCTAAGCATGTGATAATTAAAATTTGCCTCATTTTGCATTTATACTATTTATCCTATTACTTTGATAGGACAAAATAAATGAATATATTTCAATAATTGATAAATTATTGCAGATATCTCACTTATCAGTTTGATACTACGGTTACAGGGCCGTTGTTCATAGTACCGGAATCTCAATATCATACATATGAAACAATAATATGTTTCGCGGGCAAGTTATTACGATAGAAGAACCAAACATTATCCCTGATGAAGAAGTACCTCCTTCTGCCGCTCTTAGCCGCAGTTGCCGTTTCCTGTGCCACGCAGGAGCTGTACCTGAACGTCACCCAACCGGCACCGGTGACTATCGTCCCGGAGATAAAAACCGTCGGAATCATCGACCGGTCAACCCCAACAGACCAAACCAAATCGCTCGATGTTATTGACAAGGTACTCACCCTCGAAGGAGCCGCCCTCGACTCAATAGGCACTCTTGAAGCCATAAAGGGCGTGACGGAGGAGCTGGCGGCCAACGACAGGTTCAACGAGGTGAAGCTCCTTAACGGACTGAAGTTCAGGACATCAAGCCTCGGGGGCATGCCGGCACCGCTGACATGGGATCAGGTTGAGGGCATATGCCGGGAGAACGGCACACAGGCACTTTTTGCGCTCGAGCTTTATGATACTGACACAAGGATCAGCTACGGAACAGAACCGGGGAAGGTCAAAACTCCCCTCGGTGATATTCCCGTTCTTAATCATTCAGCATCAATGGAGACACTTGTCAAGACCGGATGGAGGATCTATTCCCCATCTGACAGGGCAATTCTTGATGAGCACATCGTTGCCGAATCCGTCGTTTTCGCCGGCAAAGGCATAAACCCCGTGGCTGCAGTGGCCGGGATGATCCACCGCAAGGACGCCGTTAAGGAGGTCAGCACGAAAGCTGGTCATATATACGCCCTCAGGCTCATTCCCTACCGGCTCAGGGTAACGCGTGATTACTTTGTGAAGGGGACCGATAACTTCAAGGTGGCAAAGCGGCGCGCGCAGCTGGGCAAGTGGGATGATGCGGCCGAACTGTGGGAAAAGGAAACAGAAAATCCGAAGATGAAAATAGCTGGAAGGGCACATTACAACATGGCTATCATCAGCGAGATCAACGGTAACATTGATGATGCAATCGCCTGGGCACAGAAAGCTTATTCAGATTACCGTAACAGGCCCGGCCTCCGCTATGTCCGGATCCTCGAGAACAGGAAATACAACGAGGAGGTCCTGCGATACCAGGAACAAAGATAGTTACACAAGATTTTTCGCCGTAGAGCCTGCCCCGAATGCCGTCATGTGTATCGGGGCGATAAAGTATGGTAAGATCAGGGGAGGAATCCAGATCATTCCGGCGATAAAGTATTGTAGGTGTGATGCAAAAATAAAACTGATTGCCTGTAGGGCATTCAGTATTGTATATTTATTTTGTCAGGAATTCCTGACATCATGAAAAAAGCCACCTTCTGCCTGTCCCTTCTGCTTTCAGTTTCAGCCTACCCTCAAAAAGCCGACATCCTGCAATATGTAAATCCCTTCATCGGCACCGACCGCATGGGCCATACCTATCCCGGCGCCACGGTACCCTTCGGCATGGTTCAGCTCTCCCCTGACACCGACACACTGGCATATGAAGTAAACGGACGGTATAACAGTGATGTCTATAAATACTGTGCAGGATACCAGTACAGCGACAATACGATTGTAGGATTCTCCCACACACACTTCAGCGGCACTGGCCATTCCGACCTGGGTGACATCCTGATAATGCCGACCACCGGCACCCTGCAACTTAATCCGGGTACGGCCGATGCCCCCGGCAAGGGCTACAGATCAGCCTTTTCTCACGGCAATGAGAAAGCCTCACCGGGCTATTATTCCGTGAAACTCGAAGACCATGACATCATTGCCGAGCTGACAGCCACCACCCGTACCGGTATGCACCAATACACCTTCAACAAAGGAGGTGACGCCCATATTATACTCGATATGGTCCATGGCATTTATAATTATGCCGGCAAGAACGTATGGACATTTATCAGGGTTGAAAATGACACCCTTGTTACCGGGTACAGGCAGACGAGCGGGTGGGCAAGAACGAGGACACTCTTTTTTGCCATTGCTTTCTCAAGGCCTGTTGAATCGTACGGCTTCGTAAACGAAGAGCCGGCGCAGATCTACAGGGGTTTCTGGCGCCGTTTTGACCAGCGCCTTAATTTCCCGGAAGCAGCAGGGCGCCTGATAAAGGGCCATTTTGACTTTAAGACCACGCCCGGGGAACAGATAACCGTAAGAGTTGCCCTGTCACCGGTCAGCACGGCAGGCGCCATTGAGAACATGAAGGCCGAAGCGCCCCGCTCAGACTTCGGGACCACCCGCAGTAAGGCAGAGGAGATTTGGAGAGACGAGCTTGGAAAGATCAGGGTAACAACCATGAACGATGATCAGGCTGTCAGCTTCTATACGGCTCTCTACCATACCTTCCTCTCTCCCACCGTCTATATGGACACCGACAATAATTACAGGGGGCCTGACCAGAACATTCACTCCGCCGGAGGTTTCACTAATTATACCACATTCTCACTCTGGGATACCTATCGCGCTCTTCATCCGCTTTTCACCATAGCCCAGCCTTCACGTACAGCTGACATGATCAACTCGATGCTCGCCCATTATGATCAGAGCGTGCATAACATGCTTCCGGTGTGGTCTCACCACGCCAATGAAAACTGGTGCATGATAGGGTACCACTCCGTCCCGGTGATTGCCGATGCCATCGTTAAAGGGATCGATGGGTTTGACTACACCAGGGCAACGGAGGCATGCGTTACCACAGCACGCAATTGGTATTATGACGGGCTAGATGACTACGTGAGACTCGGATATGTGCCTGACGAGCGAACCGGATCATCTGTCTCGGTCACCCTCGAATATGCTTACGACGACTGGTGCATTGGACAAATCATCAATAAACTTTCGGCAGAGCCGTTGCATGCAAAATATCCGGGGCTGGACACGGAATTATACCGGGAATTCAATGACCGTTCCCGCAATTACCTGAATGTCTGGGACCCCTCCACAGGTTATATGCGCCCCCGCAAGGCCGACGGTACCTTCAGGGATAACTTTGACGTCCTCAGCACCCTCGGACAGGGCTTCATCGAGGGCAACGCCTGGAACTACAGTCTTTATGTTCCTCATGATCCGGAACAGCTTATATCTCTTATGGGAGGTAATAAGAGGTTCGTTCAGCATCTTGATTCCCTCTTCACGATGCACCTGCCCGATGAGTTCTTTGCTGAGACGGAAGATATAACCCGCGAGGGGATTATTGGCAATTACGTGCACGGCAATGAACCGTCGCACCATGTTCCTTACCTCTATAACTACGCCGGAGTGCCCCGGAAAACCCAGAAATGGGTCCGGTACATTATGGATACCAAGTATCTGCCATCGCCCGACGGCCTTAGCGGCAACGACGACTGCGGGCAGATGAGCGCATGGTACATCTTTTCAGCACTTGGCTTCTACCCTGTTGCACCCGGCTCCGACAGGTATGACCTGGGCAGTCCTCTGGTAAAAGAGGCCGTCCTGACCCTTGAAAACGGCAAAACTTTCACAGTGTCAGCTGTCGACCAGAGGCAGGAAAATGTATATGTGAAAAAAATTGAGCTGAACGGCCGGAAACTGGAACGTCTCTACATCACTCATGACGAGATTATGCAGGGCGGCTGGCTGGTGTTCCATATGACAAAGTAAAGGGAAGTCCCTGCACCTGCAGGAACCCTCTGATTGTCAAAGAGCGGTTACTGATTCCTGAATGCTTCCACCCCCCGGTCGAGCCACTCCAAGTATGCCAGAATGTCGAAGTCGGTGCCGCGGGTTTCGATCAGCGGTTTCCCCGAAGGATCAACAATAGCGTACAGCGGCAGGGTATTGGTATTAAACATTGATATCTCAATATCCTCGTTCTTCTTGCCCATCGTCTTCTTCTCCTTGCCGTCGACCTTCGAGACAAACACCTCATTGTCAGGTAGCTTCGTGCGGTCGTCAACATAGAGGCCTACAAGTACGAAATTTTCTCTTATACGTCTCTGCACCTCAGGATCAGACCATACCCTTGCGTCCATCTCCTTGCAGTTTGCACAGGCGTGTCCTTTAAAATCGATAAGCACCGGTTTGTTAAGCTGCTTCGCGCATGCAAGTCCCTCTTCAAGATCAAAGTAGCCCTCCAGCCCGTACTCGAAGTGTAGAAAATCTGAATACTTCGGTGTCCGGCAGATGGCTGACCCCCCGGTGGTTGTTACGACAGCTCCTCCTCCCCTGTTTTCAGAGATTGCCTTCAGGAGGTTGAATCCCGATGTCTCGCGGGGAGGCAGCAGCGCAGAGATGCGTGTCAGCGGTGCCCCGAAGAGCCCTGGAACAAGATAAATGGCAAAGGTAAATGACGCAATTATAAGCACGAGCCGGAAAATGCCGATGTGGGGCACATCGCTGTCATGTGAGAATTTGATCTTGCCCATGAGATAGAGACCCATAAGGAAAAAGAGTACTATCCATATTGCAAGGTAGATGTCACGCGAGAGTATTCCCAGTCCGTAAACCGTGTCGATCACCGAAGCAAACTTCAGGCTGAATGCCAGAATGATGAACCCGAGAACCACCTTCACCGAGTTCAGCCATCCGCCCGATTTCGGCATCTTGTTCATCCATGAGGGGAAGAGTGCGAAGAGGGTAAACGGAAGTGCAAATGCAAGCCCGAAGCCGAACATGCCTATCGTCGGACGCAGTACGTCACCCGACGCTGCCTCCACCAGCAGAGCGCCAACAATCGGACCCGTGCAGGAAAACGATACCAGCACCGTCGTTAATCCCAGAAAGAATGCCGCAAGAGCCCCTCCCCTGTCAACCTTTGAATCCGTTGAGCTGACCCATCTGGCTGGCATGACAATCTCAAATGCGCCGAAGAATGAGGCTGCGAAGACCAGGAAAAGTAAGAAGAACAACAGGTTGGGTATCCAGTGGGTGCTCAGGGTGTTTGCGAATCCTGCCCCTGCACTGGTAAGGGAAACAATGATGCCAAGCAGGGAATAGAGAAGCACTATGGTGAAACCGAAGACGAGCGCCTTGCCTATTGCTGAACCCTTTTTCTCAGAACCCTGGCTGAAAAAAGCAACCGTCATCGGTATCATCGGGAATACGCAGGGAGTAAGCACACCGGCAAAACCTGCCAGCACCGAGAGGAGGAAAAACCTGAGAAACCCTCTCCGGGGCTTGTCAACCGGCACCTCAGTCGCGGCAACCTGTAATCCCGGGCCGGACTGCACGGTGGTGAGTTCAAGGTTCCCCGAATCAACCTGTTGCAGGGTCTCCCCGGCAGCACCGGCGGCAATCGCCTGTGAACCTTCCGCGGCGGCAGAGGCCAGGGTTCCTTTCAGTTCAAGGGCAAATTCAGCATCACGCGGCGAAAGGCACTGCTTGTCGTCACACGACATGAAGGTGACATATCCCTTAACTGTTACCGGCAACTGAGACGCGGTCACCTTCTGACGGAACTCGGCCTTGCCGCTGTGCATCCCGATATTCATCGAGAAGCTGTTGTCATATTTCACCTCCGGTTTGGTGACCTCAACAACCTTCCCATTAAGGGTATAGCCGTTCCCTGGCTCAAAGGTGAAGCTGGTGGGAATCGGCCCGCCCGCCTCAATATCCATGGCATACAGATGCCAATCCTTCTCCAGTTCGGCCGTCATAACCAGGTCGAATGTGTTATCACCGGTCTTCTCGCTCCGGAAACTCCATGTTACAGGTTCAAGGACCTGCGAATTAAGAGTCACTGCGGAAAAAAGCAGTAACAGAAATGTTAATGTTCTTCTCATCATCCTGTATTTCCTATAAAGACACCATATTGCCTGACTGGTACTACCTATAACCCATAAATTCAGGACAAAGTTTATTCAACCGCAAAGAAAGGAAGTTTTTTCCGGAATGACCTCACAAAACAGAATCCCGGGTCAAAGTACAAATACTTGACATGTAATATTCTGAAACGTACCTTTGATATATGTGAAAGTGCAATACCATAAAGAAGGAAACCATAAAGGGCAGCTGACAGTTATGAAAAGTAACTTTCTCGGCATTGACGTCGGTTCGGTTTCAGTCGCGGTGGCGGAAACTGATGAAAACAACAGGGTAGTTCATACCGGTTATGACTTCCATAAAGGCCGGATTGCAGAAACACTTCAAAACCTGCTCGGGAAATTTGATATTAATAACATCAAGGCTGTCGGATATACTTCATCATCCCGTTCAATAATCAAAAGGGGAAGATCAGTCGACTCGAGAGTGGCTTTTATTACTGCAGCCAGACATTTTCATCCGGAGCTAAGATCGCTGCTGATAATAGGTGCCGAGAAATTCGGACTGGTCACCTTCGATGATAAGGGTGGGTATAGCAATTACAAGTCAAACAGCTCATGCGCAGCAGGTACGGGCAATTTTCTCGATCAGCAGGCGGAGAGGTTAAACCTCCAAAGCATTCATGAATTCAGTAAAATAGCTTTCGGGAATAAGGGGAAGATCCCTTTGATAGCCTCACGGTGCGCCGTCTTTGCCAAGACCGATCTTATCCATGCTCAGCAGGAGGGATTCTCACTCTCTGAAATATGTGACGGATTATCGTACGGACTGGCAAAGAATATTGTTGATACTGTATTCAAAGGCAGCGCCCTGGAAGAGGTTGTCGCAGCCGGAGGGGTCGCTCTCAATAAATCAGTGATCAGCCATATTGAACAGCTTACCCGGCTCCGGATCACAGTCGACGAGTTTGCTCACGTTTATGGCGCCGCAGGAGCTGCATTGACCTGCAGTGAAGCGGAGACTGAGGTTGAATATCAGCTGCGGTGTTTTGAGGATATTATCGTTTCAGAAAACCCGGAAAAGAAATATTACTACCCTCCGCTGCAATTGAAACTGTCAGATTATCCCGATTTCGGAAACCATGAGAAATATGAATTCCGCTCTGCCCTGTTTCCGGCAATGAAGGCAGTTGAAGTGGATCAGTACTCATTCACCGAAAACAGTGATGCAGGGCAGATCTTCCTTGGCATTGATATCGGATCAACAAGCACCAAGGCTGCCCTGGTCAATATAAATAAAGAAGTCAAAGCCGGATTCTATACACGTACTTCAGGGCAGCCCCTGCAGGCTGTGCAGGTCATCTTTGAAGCTATCGCCGATTTTATTGAAAAACGGAACGTCAGGATAACCATATCAGGTGTCGGCACCACAGGGTCAGGAAGGAAATTTACAGGGAAAATTATCGGGGCAGACATCATTCTTGATGAAATAACGGCTCATGCCAGGGCAGCCTATGAGCTGGACAGTGAGACGGATACAATCATAGAGATTGGCGGACAGGATTCCAAGTTCACAACTATGCGAAATGGCATGGTTACTTTTTCAGTAATGAATAATGTATGTGCTGCAGGAACCGGCAGTTTCATTGAAGAACAGTCTAAAAGACTGGGCTGTTCCCTGGCTGAATATTCTGACAGAGCCGAAAAGGCCCGCTCCCCTGTGGCAAGCGACCGCTGCACAGTATTCATGGAGCGCGATCTGAATCATTACCTCATGGCCGGTTATTCAACAGATGAAATACTTGCAGCAGTCCTGCATTCAACATGTGAAAACTACTTCGCCAGGGTCGCACCGAAGGCCCATATAGGAAACAAAATATTTTTCCAGGGCGCAACTGCAAAGAACAAGGCGCTCGTGGCAGCGCTGGAGCAAAAACTCAGGAAGCCGGTGATGGTTTCAAAGTACTGTCACCTTACCGGCGCCATCGGCGTGGCAATCGAATTATCTGACCAGAAGGTCCTCGCCTCAAAATTCAGGGGACTCGACCTGTATAAGAAATCAGTACCTGTCAGGTCTGAAGTCTGTGAATTATGCACCAATCACTGTAAGCTCAAGGTTGCTGAAATTGATGGTCAAATTGAAGCTTACGGATTCCTTTGCGGCAGAGATTACGGAATCCAAAAATACGTCAGGAACAAGTCCCTCAGTTTTCAACTGATCCGTAAAAGAAAAGAACTGTTCGGGTTTACTCCTTCAATAAATAAAGAGACTGTAACTATCGGCATTCCTGCAGGGCTCCATCTCTTTGAAGAAATACCATTCTGGCGAAAATTCTTCGATCTTCTTTCCATCAGGACTGTAACAAGCGAAGAATACCAGAACCCGGTAAAAGACGGCAAGAACTTGTGCGGCGCAGAGTTTTGCGCTCCTATAGCTGCACTGCACGGACATGTTGATTATCTGAGGGACAAAGCCGATTATATTTTTCTGCCGGTTTACATCGGGGAACCCGGGGAGGCCAGGATGAACAAACAGTACTGTTATTATACCCAGTTTGTGTCTTCAATCATATCAGTGCATAAGGATCTGAATTCCGGGAAGAAATTGCTGACTCCGGTACTGAAGTCCGCTCAGGGGGAGCTTTATATACGTCTGGAACTGTACAGGATGTTCAGGTCAATAGGTTTTGATGACATCGGCTTTCTCGACATCAGCCTGGCTTATGAAAAAGCGAGGAAATATGTGAATTCACTCAATGAAGAATGGAGAAAACTATACCAGGATGGAATAAAGGGGCTTGATGATATCCATATTATGCTGCTGGGTCGTCCATATACCATATTATCCCCGGCTATGAACAATTCAATCCCGGAAATCATCGAAAAGATGGGGATCATGACCTTTTTCATGGATATGCTGCCGGCCAAACCATACGAAGTTCTTAAGGCTGAAGAGCTGATCAGGACAATCAAATGGAAATTTGCCTCGAAGATCCTCTGTGCGGCTGAGGTGGCAGCAAAAAGCGACAGGTGCTATCCGGTTCTGGTCACTTCCTTCAAATGCTCACCTGATTCCTTTGTCATTGAATACTTCAAGGAGATCCTCGATGAATATCAGAAGCCTTACCTGATCCTGCAGCTTGATGAGCATGATTCGGCGGTGGGTTATGAAACAAGAATTGAGGCGGCTGTCAGGGCATTCAGAAATCACCTTGGAAGACAGGTGGCTGATATTGACCGGAAACCAGTGTTACAGCCAAAAACAAAATCTGTTCAATATTCGGGAGAAGGTATTCCAGCTAACCGGGCCTGGTATAATCATGTAAGATCACTTGTCGGTGATGCCTCCCGCATTCTTAAGGCCCATTCCATCGACTTCAGGCTTTTCAGCCAGGAAATTCAGAAGATTGAAGCCAAGAACAACTATATATCGCGGTCTGTTTTCACCGGTTCAAAAAATCTGGCCGACAAGACATTGCTGCTCCCGGCATGGGATCCATATGTCGGACCGCTGCTGGAGGCAGTTCTGCAAAACAGCGGTATAAATGCCCGCCTGCTGAACAGCAGCTTTGATTCAATGCAGCGAAGCCTGAGCTTTAATACCGGCCAGTGCCTGCCTCTGAACATTATTGTTCAGAATGCGATCGACTACATTGAATCAAACGGACTCAATCCGTCAGACACAGCCCTCTGGATAATGAAAACAAGACTTTCATGCAACCTCAGCATGTTCCCCTGGTATATGAAAAAAATACTTGAGGACTATGGCAAGGGTATGGAGGATGTTTCGGTTTATCTTGGAGATGTTATCTTTTACGACTTTTCATTACAGACAGCAATAAATGCTTATTTAGCCTATATGCTGGGTGGTTATATCAGAAAGGCAGGTTGCAGCATCCGCCCTTATGAGATAAAGAAGGGAACTACAGATGCCATGATACAGGCGGCATTGAATAAACTTTATGATGCGTTCCTGAGCGGCATTTTGAAAGAAGAAACTATTGAAGAAATTGCAGGTGACTTTAAAACAATCCCGGTAAAAAGAAAACACCGGCCAAGGGTGGCAATTTTCGGTGACTTATATGT
>JBAQCQ010000036.1:0-70742 GCA_049294275.1 Bacteroidales bacterium | reverse complement strand
CAGGTTGAACCTGGTGATCGAAAGGATGGAATTACAGGCAAGAAAATAAAAGACTTATTCACCAAACCCTACATATGACCTGCTGAGGAGTTCAAGACTGTAACGGTCATGCTTCATTGGTACGGTGAGGAAAATGATCAATGAGGGCACAGCTGCAAGGATGAGGGGGCTTGACAGCAATGCGTTTAACCTCCGGCGGTGGGGGCTGGTCATCAGTGATGATATTTCACTCCACCAAAATAATTAAAACTGATTCTGATAAAACATGCCTTATAGCATGGATAATTTTGCTGCGGGCTCTTCATCGTTATTTCATCAGTTTCAGACTGTCGAGGTAACTTAGATCCCCGGCAGCTATACTGAAGTCGATGTCAAGATTATGCTTTATGAATTCAGGGTGTGTCGACTTTGGCAGGGGAAGAGCTCCCTTCTGAAGGACATAACGGATCGAGAGCTGGGCGACGCTCTTGCCGTATTTCCCGGCAATGGCAGCTATATCACTCTCATTCAGTATCCGGCCGGTGGCCAGCGGTGAGTAACCCTCCACGATGATGTCATTCTTAACGCAGTGATTTACAATCTCTTCCTGCTGATGACCGATATGGAGCTTTATCTGGTTTACCATCGGTTTTATCCGGCAGTTGTCAAGGATGGCATCAATGTCTTTCACATTGAAATTTGAAATGCCTATCGAACGGGTTTTCCCGCCCTCGTAAAACTCCTCCATCGCCTTCCACACCTCGATGTTCTCTTTGGTATAGTCTGTGCCGATCTCCGCCCATGGCCAGGGAGCATGAATCAGATAAAGGTCAATGTAGTCGAGGCCGATCTTTTTCATTGTCATTCCGGCAGCTATCTGTGCCGCCCTGTACGATTTTATTTCTGCGGGGAGCTTCGAGGTGACGAATATTTCACTGCGGTCAATGCCCGAGTCGCGGATGGCCTGCCCCACGCTGGCTTCGTTGCCATAGGCCTGTGCGGTGTCTATATGACGGTATCCTGCCTTAAGAGCCTCTTTTACAGAATTATAGGTAATGTCACCAGGAGGGATCTGCCAGGTGCCAAAACCTATTGCAGGAACTGTAACGCCATTAGCCAGCTTAAAAAAATCAGTAGTTTTCATTTGAGTCAGTATTGTTTATACATGTATAAACAGATTATCCGCCCCGTTGTTCCCGGGAACTTTATTTTCCTGCCGGGAACAGCTTCATGAAGTGGTCAAATACCCCGGTAAACATCAGGACAGCAGGAAGTCTTCAGGCACATCAGTCAGACGCGCTATGTCCTGAATCTTTCTTCTTACATCAAAACCCGAGCTGCACTTTATGCTGCATGAACTGCAGTCCGCGCATGGCTCCTGCCGCACTCCGGCTGCCGTCAGCGTACTCCTTGCCTGCCGCAGGTTTCCGTACCCGTAAGCGTACATATAGCTCCGCATGATCGCGGGTATGTCAAGGCCGGCCCGGCACCCTGGCAGACACTGTCCGCACTGCTGGCAGAAGAGTCCGGTGTCTGAAAATGCCATGGCGTTTTTAAGTTGCGCCATCTCCTCTTCAGTCATCTTCAGGTTTCTGATCATCGCCAGGTTCTTCTGCATCTGTTCAGAGGTCGTCATTCCGGAGACGATTGTTGAGATATTGACATTCCGGAGAGCCCATTTCAATGCAGCATCTGAGTTAATGCCCGGTCCGCTCTTGTCGCGAAAAACACCGGCAGTGGTCTTTATGGCAACGATGCCCATCCCTCTGGCCGTCGCCCTGGCAATGGCGGCATCAAGAGACTCCCTTTTCTGTACTTTAAAGTTATACGAGATCATTGCGATATCATATACTTCGGTGGAGGCAGCTGCATCGAGTGCTTCTACAGTGCCGCTGTGCGAGGCTATTCCCGTGTACCTGACCTTGCCCTGCTGCCTGAGCTGCTCCATGGTCTTCAGGATTTCTTCATTGCAGACGGTCTCCTTTTTCGCGGCATAGGGGAAGAGAAATATATCGATGTGGTCAAGCCCGAAACGCTTAAGGCTGCCCTCGGCCTTCTCCATATATGCCCTGGTGCTGAATTTGTCATTCAGAAGGCCCGTCCGGTTATCAACCTCGTTGCAAGGCGCCGCGGTGGCCACCACGAAGGAGTCCCTCGGCAGCTTTTTAAGGGCTTCGCCGACAATGATCTCATTGTTACCCTCCCCGTAGTAGGTGGCTGAGAAGAAGAGTTTGATGCCGGCATCATAAGCTCCTTTAATGAAGTCGGGATTGGCAGTGCCGCTGGCACCGAGGCTTATGAGCGGTGCCTTGATACCAGTACGTCCCAATATCCTTGAAGGCAGTTCAGCCGGTGTGGCTGATGCCGTAGCGGTGACAGGAGAGCCCTTGATCACACCGGGAATCAATGCTGCGGCAGAAACTCCCAGTAAGCCTTTCTTCAGGAATTCACGACGGTCGTTGTTCATGATACTGATCTTTTTTGTTGCATGGATAAATGATCTTCAGTGTTTTCGATCTGTAATCCGTTCCGCTAAATTATCAAAAACCGAATGTTCAGCCGTATTAACCGACCGGTAATTTCCCCCGTTCCCCCGAAATTTGTATTTTCACCGACCAAACAACGGTTATTATGCTAAAGGGTATTTCTCCGCTTATTTCACCCCAGCTGCTTGAAGTGATGGCACGGATGGGACATGGTGATGAGCTTGTGCTGGCCGACGCACATTTCCCGGGCGAGACCCTGGGCAAACGGGTTATCAGGGCAGACGGATTGCGCATTGCCGATCTCCTCGAGGCCATTCTGCCTCTCTTCGAACTCGACAGTTATGTACCGCATCCTGTCGTTATGATGGAACCGGTGGCCGGAGACAGGGTTGATCCGCAGGTGGAAGATTCGTATTTAAAGAGCATCCTGGTTACAAACCCTGATCTGCCACCCATAAAACGCCTCGACAGGTACACCTTCTATGAGAGGGCAATGAACGCTTTTGCCGTGGTCATGACCGGAGAGACTGCAAAATATGGTAATATCATTCTTATAAAGGGAGTTACACCTGGTTAATTAAATAAGTACTTCAATTGTATCAGGTAGGCAGGGGGGCCGGGCCAAACGGAAAAGGGTGTCCACGATTTGTTGCGGGACACCCTTTTGCTCAAACCAATCCGTTTTTTACGGAACCACTAATCTAATCTACATAAAACCTATTTTAACAACCACATAAGCTTGTTTATCTCATCATAACCTTCATACTGCTCATTAAGAGCTTCGATAAGGTTTTCACGGTTATAGTTTGTTTCCGAGGAGGGATAGAGCCATCTCATGGGAAGTCCGTTGGGATTGTTCTCATTGAGGCTGGTTGCAGGATTGATTGGGAACACAGGGAAAGCAGTCCTCCTGTACTCAAAGTAGCTGAACTGGGCATCCTGCATGAAATTGAGGAGGTAACGCTGCATCCAGATCTGTTTTAATTGTTCTTCCTGTTCTGTCTTGAAGGCTGCTTCGCCGGTGAAGTAACCGTCAATATATGCCTGGTTGATTGTCATAGTATGAGAATAGGCTGAATTGACGGTCAGGAAATGTGCCAGAGCTGCCTTTACTCCCTGCTCATAATACTCCTGTGCAGTTCCGGTGGTTATCCATCCGCGGATTCTCGCCTCGGCAAGGATGAGCTGTTGTTCGGCGTAGGTCATGAGCCTGCGTGGTTCGGTAGCCTCCTCCTGCAGGTAACGCTTGTTCAGCAGTGAATAGAGGCTGGCACTGTGACCTGCGTTCATGGTGGCATAGTCGATTGAGACTTCAACACCGGTATAGGCTTCAGGGTCAACTTCAGTCAGTCCTGCGATGATCTGTGCCCCGGCAGGTTCTGCATAATAATACATTCGTCTGTCATTTAAAAGTCTGAGGTTATCAACCAGGAGCGAGCTCATGACGGTTCTGCTTGTGAACAGGTCGTTTGTGCCCGAGAGAGGATGTTTGTTCTGGGTTGAATAGTTCAGACCGAGGAACCCTGTTGACGGTTCCAGGAGATACCCGGCACTAACGATTTCGGCGAAGCGTGATTTCACATTCAGGGAGGCCACATTTTCCTTTTTGCTCAGTGTCATAAGGACCTTGAGTGCTGTCGCATTGACAGCCCTGCGCCACTTGGCAGGGTCACCATTATAAGGAGTGGGGTCACCGTTGAATTTGACTCCCTGTGCAAAGTACTGGTCAGCTGCTTTCAGCTCGTCAAGAATACCCAGAAAGATCTCTTCCTGGCTGTCATACTTTGGCCTGTAGAGCCCGTCAGCTCCTTTATTGGCTTCTGAGTAGGGCATATCACCCGTCTCCATGGTAAGCCTGAAGAAGCGGTAAGCCCTTACGAAGCTTGCCACACCCCTGTATGAATTCTCCATCACGGTGCCTTCGGCTTCCGTCAGCATCTGGTCAATGTTCGGAAGAATGAGCAGACCGCCGAAATCAGTGGCTCCGATGGTATTGTATTGCGTTCCCAGCTGGCCCTCATTGGCATAACCAACATACTTTGGCAGGGCATTGTCTGATATCATTACCTTGCCATCCCTGCCGCTGAATGCCGTGACATTCAGAATTGCCTTTGTGCAGAGCATTGATGCGCTGGATACGGTTGTTTTATTCGGATCCGTATTTATATCCTCGAATTTGCTGCATCCGGCAGCTATTGTTGCCAGGACCAGAACAAGGCCTGTTATTTTGTTCATCTTATTCATCAGTTTTCATTTTATATGATTAGAAACCAACTCTCAGGTTCAATCCCAGGTATCTTACAGCCGGATCGCTGAAGTTTTCTGAGCCGCCGTCGGGGTCAGAATACTTGTACTGTTTTGCCCACAGAAGTACATTCTGCCCTATAGCCGAAGCAGAAACTGCGTTAATGCCAAGTTTCTGGCAGAACTCCTCAGGCACCTGGTATGTCAGAGCCATCTCCCTTATCTTGAAGAAGGTGGTGCTGTAGGCGTCAAGAGTGGATGGTGATCCGCCCCATGCCGTTCCCTTGTGCAGGGCCTCTGTATAGGTCTTGTAAGTTACGGCAATGTCATTGGGTGCGTAAACCCTGGTGTCGCTGGTGATGTTTCCGTAGGTGTCATAGGTGACTGTTCCTTCAATGACCTTTACGCCTGCACCGATATAATTCTTTGTTCCGGGCTGGGTGGCGTCGAGGTAGCGTTCAGGCACAACCGAACCAGGGTGAGAACCGGCCCTCCACATGTACATCTCAGTGGTGGTCTGGGCTATGCCGCCCACCCTGCCGTCTGCAGAGACTGTCAGCGACCAGTTCCTGTACCTTACGGTATTGCTCATGCCCCAGATCCAGTCCGGATCATAGTCGCCGAATTTGGAGTCATACCCTGAATAGAGAGGCAACCCGTTGTTGTGGATGATGTTTCCTTCAGGATCCTTCTGGTAGTCTCTGAGAACATAATGGTCAGTTCTGGCCCCCACCTGAACCCACGGCTTGTCAGCCGAGTAGAGCGAGTCAAGCTGGATGTAATAAGTAGCATATGTAGACCAGTTGAGAGCCATGTCCCACTGCCAGTTTTCAGTTTTTACCGGTGTCACGTTTACTTCAATTTCAACACCTTTTCTTGCCCATTCCTCGTCAATGTTCAGAAGCCTTGTCGAGAAACCGGAGGCCGGGGTTATAGAAGCAAACTTAATGAAGTCATACATTCTCTTTCTGTACCATGTCAGGTCAACGGAAACCCTGTTTCTGAAGAGGTTGACCATCGTCCCGATCTCAAATGTGCCCGCGGATTCGGGTAACAGGTCTGTTCCCCTGATTGTTGTGGGCAGAGAGGCTGAGCTGAGTGATCCCCATGCATTGTTGGTAATGGTGTAGACGGAGTTGATGTCAAACACTCCTGCGGGTTTCTTGTAAGAGGTCCATGAACTGCGTATTTTCCACAATGAGAGCCAGTCCATCTCGGGAAGGACGTTTGAAGCGATGAAGCTTCCTGAGACAGAGGGATAGAGGTAAGACCTGGTCGACCTGGAAAGGGTTGAGCTCCAGTCGTTACGCAGTGTCGCTTCGGCATATACGAGGCTTTTCCATGATACTGCAAGCCGGCCAAAGAGACTATTGACCTGCTGGCGACTAAGAGATGATCCCACAACTGCGGGGTTAATGGAAGCCTTGAGAGAGTAAAATGCAGGAATGGACAGCCCTCCCTGTGTCCTGGCCTCAATTCCGTCATCCTGCCGGAAGAAGATCGTACCACCGGCAAGAGCGTTGACCGTAAAATCATTGAATGTCCTGTCAGCCGTGAGCAACAGGTCGTTGTTAATGCTGAAGCCCCTGCTGAGGCCAAGGTTGTAGGAGCCTTTCTGAGACTCACCCCAGATCTGGGTGCCTCCGGGAATGACGGTGGCGCTTCCTGCACCCTGGAATGATCCCATCGAAACCCTTATCTCCTGGCGATCGCTGTAAATGTCATAGCCGCTGCGAAGAATTGCTTTCAGCCATGGCAGGATATCATATCCCAGGTCAAGGCTGACATTGAAAACGTCCTTGTTGATGCTGTGGATTCTCTCGTATCTGTCAAAATAGGGGTTATTGTTGGTGCTGGTGTAGCTGTTGTTCTGCACCTCATCAGGCACCATCCAGTAATCCTTGTAGTCCCTTATGTCATAGTCGGGGGCTGACCATACCAGCATGTTGTACATCGGGTCATAACCGGTATAGCCGCTGAAGCCGGTGTTGGGAGAGACCTGCTTATTGTATGCGATGGCGGAGGAGAGTGAAAAACGGTCGATCTTCATGTCACCCCCGATACTATAGGTCATTTTATTGAACATTGAGTTCGGATACTGGCCTTTATTCTGCACGGAGGTGGCTGATACCCTGAGGCTTCCGAGGTCACTCTGCTGGATTATGTTGACGTTGTTGTTCAGAACGAATCCCTGTTCGAGGAAGTTCTGAAAATTATCCTTTCCGACAGGCAGGTATGGCATTAGTTTCAGTGATTTGGACACCGGGTCCCATTGTATCACCTCCCTGCCGTCGAGGGGCACTCCCCATGATCCGTCTCCCGTCCGTGCATAGGTGTTTGTTGAGGTATTTACCACGCGGCCGTAGGTCGACTGCATTTCGGGAATTGCCAGGTACCCTGCAGTAAACATGGTGCTGCTGTTGAGGGTTACTGTGAGTCCGTTCTTGCCGGCTCCTTTTTTCGTGGTCACCATTATTGCACCGCTGGCGCCCCTGTAACCGTACAGTGCGGAGGCAGTGGCGCCTTTCAGGACACTTATGGTTTCTATATCATCAGAGGGTAATTCACGAAGTGTCATGTTGCCGTATGGCACGCCGTCAATAACCAGGAGCGGCTTCTCCCCACGGATAAATATCTCCGGCTCAGCGGTGAACTCACTGCTGTTCCTTACCATCAGACCTGCTACTTTACCGGTGAGTGAGGTCCCGACATCAATGCCCTTGACCGTTGTGACAGATTCGCCCGAAACCTTCTGGACAGCATACCCGAGGGCTTTTTCCTCTCTTTTAATACCGAGTGCGGTCACAACGACTGCATCCATGCCAATAAGTTCCTCGGCAAGTACTACCTCAAAGTAAGTCTGCGATCCAACGGGAATCTCCTGGTCCTTCATCCCTATAAATGAGAAAATCAGGACGTCGGTCGGAACGACATTGTCAAGAGTGAATGTACCGTCCATTCCGGTGGCAGTTCCCAGGACCTTACCTTTGACTGCAACCGTTACACCCGGCAACGGTTCGCCCTTGGTGCCGGTGACTTTTCCCGATACCTTCACCTGCTGCATCCCGTCCGCTTCAGTAAGATAACCGGGAGCGAGAATGATCTTGCGGTCGATGATGGTATGTGTTACATCAGTCCCCGCAAAGAGCCTGTCGAGAATAACATCAATGACCTGGTTGTCAGCACTGATGGATACTATTCTTTCGGTATCCAGCAGTTTTTCATTATAGAGGAAGAAGAATTCCGTTTCATCCTCAATCTTATCGAGCACTGTCACCAGCTGGGCATCGGTGATATTGAGAGACAGTCTTGTCTTCTGGGAGTATGCGTCTGTCGCATGCGCCTGCAGGATCCCCAGTACCAGAAGTGCAAATACTATACGCATCGTTAGAAGGATTTTTTTCAGGGGGTTGTCAAATGCGCTCCCCCGGAGTTTGGTTTTTTTCATAACTTTGTAAGTTTTCAGGTTAAAAAATATCTTAAATGATGTTTTTTAAGGAAATCGTTGCAGCGATTTCCTTTTTTTTGCCGGTTAAGGGCTTTTGATCTTTTTCATGGGGTTGGTGATTTGGTTAATTACTTTTTATTTCAGGTATATTTTCACAGTGCTCTTTGCAAAGGTTGAGTCGGCCATAATTTCCCGCGGGGTGATCTCGTATCTTATGGGTGAGGTCATGCTTAAAAACTTAAGTACCTCCTCAAGCGGATCATCCTCGAAGGTTGCGCGGAAAGAGTAGTTTTCCAGATCGCTGTCCATAAGTTCCACATTGACGTTGTACCATCTCTCGATCCTCCTTGCCACCTCTGACATGGAGTCGCTTCTGAATACAAGCTTGCCCTCCGTCCATGATGAATACTTGGACGGGTCGGCATTACTCCTGGTTATTTTACCGCTCCGGTAAATGAGTCTTTCAGACGGCTGCATGACCATGCCCTCTTTATACTGGCCGCAGTTAACCAGTATGCTCCCGGTCTCCAGTACCACCTCTGTATAATTTTCATCAGGGTATGCATTGACATTGAAGGTGGTGCCAAGGACGGTAAGCTTCAGTTTGCCGGCGTCAATCCGGAAGGGGTGTTTTACATCAGGTGTCACCTCAAACCAGGCTTCGCCGTTAAGTGCCACGTTCCGCTTCTTTTCAAAGGGCATTGTGTAGCTAAGCCTTGATCCGCTGTTCAGCATTCCTTCCGTCCCGTCAGGCAGCGAGAATGCAACCCTGGAACCGGCCGGAGCATATATGGATGCCACCGCCGGTCGCCCTGCATCTCCGGCCATTCCTCTCAGAAGAAGATATCCTGTTCCCAAAAGCAATGGGATCAGTATTACCGCTGCAGCCCTGGCATAAAGAACTGATAATTTCCTTACAAAAGTCCTGTTGCGTTTGAACTCATCAAGCCTTATCTGATGATGTATATTGTCAAGCAACGGCCTCAACTCTTCCCCTGTTGTGATATCACTGTTCATGAACCCGTTCCAGTCATTTGCAATGAAATTCTTAAGTTGTTCATTGTCTTCACCGGCTGAGAACAATGCCCTTACATCATCAGAATCCTTCTCTCCGGCAATGCCGTTAACGTGGTTTAAAATTTTCTCTCCGTCCTCTATACTTAATTTCATTATGTTCTGTGTTATTTATGGTTGTGACTGTTTTTTCGCTCCCGTTATATGTTATATCCACGGGGATGAAAAATCTCATATTAAAAGATAAGATATTTTTTTGTCAGGAAACCGGTACCGGCCTGTCAGATCAGGAAAAGAGCGATAAAGAGGACGACCGGCAGATTTTCCCTGCTGAGCTTACCGCGTAGCATTTTAAGAGCGCCTGAGATATAATTATCAACAGTTCCGGGTGTGAGTCCCAGCTGAGTTGCGACCTCCCGGGAGGATTTGCCTTCGATTTTGCTCATTATGAAGGCCTTTCTCTGAGACTCCGGGAGAGTGCCCAGTAATCTCTGCACCTCCCCGAGCACAGACTGATATTCAGCTCCCTCTTCGGCTGCAGATGATGATTGTCTGTTTTCATACAACGTCTCAAGCACGTACTTCTGAAGGTAGCTCTGCCTCCGGAAGAGTTTGCAGATATCGTTGTAGGCAATGGTGAACAGGTAGGAGCGGAATGAAAGTGCAACATCAATTCTGCGGTGGTTCTCCCACACTTTCAGGAAGACGGACTGCACAAGCTCTTCTGCCTCAGCAGAGGATCTGAGGTACTTCATACCGAAGGCATGGAGTTTCCCGGCATAAATGTCATAGATAAGGTCGAATGCTTCCAGGTCTCCCTTTCTCAGTCTTTCAGCCAGTTCGTTATCGGTGACGGTCACTTTTCAAAATAAATGCAGTGCATCAAATATAGCTCACATCTCCGGTTTATCCTATTGGAAAAAGGCGTGGCAGAAGAAAAATAACCGGGGAAGCTCCCCGTCTTTAATTGTTTCACATTTAATCTCAAACATGGTTTTCTGTACCTGTCGTTTGATAAAACTGTATTAATTTACAGCGCTAAAAAAAATGAAGATGAAACCAGTTATCGCTCCCGTTCGTTTCCTTGTGCTTACGATGGTACTTTCTGTTTTATGCTTGCTGAATGCAGAGGCACAGCGCCTGAAGTCCGGTCCGCAGGATCTCTCCTTTTTTTCATCCGTGGATGATACTGACCAGCCATACTCGGTTTATATCCCGGAGAATTTCGATGAGTCGAAAAGCTATCCGCTTGTAGTCTTTCTGCACGGTGCCTGGTCAAACCACCGGCTTGGACTGAGGCGACTCTTTGGTGTCGGCAACAGCCAGGGTTACGACTTTATCAAACCCGGCAATGTACCGTTTGAAAATGATGTCGAAGCAACACGGTACTGGCCCGAATTCAGGCCTGTGGATTACATAGCTGCAGCTCCTCTGGCAAGGGGTACAGCCGGTTACCAGGGAATCCCGGAGCAGGATGTCTACGATATGATTGACGACCTTAAGTCGCGCTTCCTGATAGATGAAGACCGGATTTATCTGACTGGTCTTTCCATGGGTGGTGGCGGTACTCTCTGGCTCGGCCTGACGCGTCCCGACATCTGGGCAGCCATTGCTCCCGTTTGTCCCGCTCCGCCGGAAGGTACAATTAACCTGGCAGGGAATGCCGCAAATCTGCCTGTCCATCTTTTTATCGGGGATAAGGATTTCCTGTTCCAGACGGCGAAAGTGTGGAGGGCAAAGCTGGAAACAACGGCTCAGAGACTTGACTACGTTGAATACCCCGGTGTAGGTCACAACAGCTGGGAATGGGCATATAAGGACGGGTTTATCTTTGAATGGTTCTCGCAGTTCAGGCGTGATCCTTTTCCCGGGAAGGTCAGCTTCAGCACGGACAAATTTAAGTACAACAAGGCTTACTGGGTGAAGATTGACGATCTCGTACCGGGTGAGATGGCTACAGTGGATGCAAGTTTCACCGCCGACAACACTGTTGAGGTAACGACAGCCGGAGTGCCGGCCTTCACCCTGAATATCAACGGCCATCCCCGGTTCAATCCCGGCCGGAAGGTCACGGTAAAAGTCGACGGGCAGTCTTTTGCCGTCAAAAGTGCCGACGCGGTTTCTTTCACCAGGTCCGCGGGGAAATGGGAAAACCGGAAATTCACCCCGGGACTCACATCAAAGCAACACGGAGCAGAAGGACCTCTTTATGAGGCTGTTGCAGGCAGTCACCTGTATGTTTACGGCACCGGCGGCAACCCGTCACAGGAGGAGCTTGCCTCCAGGAGAACACAGGCCTTTTCAGCAGCCGACTGGTCGGGTCCCGGAGGGAGGATAATGGTATTCCCGCGAGTAGTTTCTGACAAAGAGGTCAGGCAGAGTGATTACGTAACCTCAAACCTGATTCTCTTCGGCACGAAGGAGACCAATGCCATCATCGAAAAATTCTCTGACAAGCTGCCGATGCATCTCAGTGCTGATGCGAAGGATTACGGCCTTGTCTATATTTTCCCGATGAACCGGCATTATATACTTGTAAATTCAGGCCTTCCATGGTGGACCCCGCCGAAGAAAGCTCCGGGCCAGGGTGGTATGACATTCATGGGTTCCAGGATTGAGGTATTGAAGAACTTCGGCGATTTCATCCTGTTCCGTGAGAGTCCGGATAATGCTGTCAGCAAGGGTACCTTTGATGCAAACTGGAAGTTAAGAGAGAGTGATGCCGCAGTTCTGAGTGCATCAGGAGTAATAAGCCTGCGATGAAAAACATTACAAGCGTTGTCTTTGACATAGGTGGTGTTCTGATTGACTGGAACCCCAGGCATCTGTTCCGTAAAGTCTTTGACAGCGAGGAGGAGATGGAGTGGTTCCTCTCCAACATCTGTACCTATGACTGGAATGTCCAGCAGGACGGAGGGAAGCCTTTCAGCGTTGCCACGGCAGAGTTGTCAGCCAGATACCCGGAGTACAGTGACAAAATTGCCATGTATTACGGCCGCTGGACTGAGATGCTGGGCGGGGAGATAGAAGGGACGGTAAAGATATTCCGAGAGCTTAAATCGGCCGGAATGCCCATCTACGCCCTTTCCAACTGGTCACATGAAGCCTTCCCGGTAGCTTATGAACGGTATGAATTCATGAAAGAGTTCGACGGTCTCGTGGTGTCAGGCTATGAGAAGCTGCTTAAGCCTGACCATGCAATCTACAGGGTGCTGATCGAGAGATACAATATCAATCCTGCAGAATCGGTCTATATTGATGACAACAAACCCAATGCCGATGCCGCAGGGGAACTGGGGTTCAATTCATTTCATTTCCTCTCGGCTGACCAGCTGAGGGTAGATCTGAGAGCCATTGGCCTGAAAGTCTGAGAAATGCCTGGCTGGCAATAAAATAATACACTGCGCGTCACTTAAATGCAAAACAGTACTGAAAATATCAACTTCCGCTTGTTGACCCTGACCCGGGCCCTGATGCTCTGTTCAGTGATCCTGTTTTCTTACACTGTCACGGTCTCCGGTCAGTCCAAAAGTCCCAAAAGGGGAATCTGCGGTGACGCTACCCCACTTGACCTGGCGGTTCTTGCACCGTATGTCACATGGTATTACGACTGGGGTGTGGAACCGCCTGCCGTGTCTCAGGGCCAGCTTTCAGGCATTGAGTGGGTGCCGATGGCCTGGAATGCCCCGGCCAACCTGACCGACTTTGAGAACAGGATTCCTTCCGGCAGCCTTTATCTGCTTGGGTTCAACGAACCAAACTTCATGTCTCAGGCCAACATGACCCCGGCGCAGGCTGCTGCAGCCTGGCCCGGCCTTGAACAGGTTGCTGCCAATAAGGGTCTGAAACTGGTCAGCCCGGCAGTGAACTGGTGCGGAGATTGCGTTCCGGGAGTTACAAATGATCCGACTGACTGGCTTGACAAGTTTTTTGCAGCATGCCCTGGCTGCAAGGTTGACTATATAGCCATCCACAGTTATGCCCCTTCTGCAACAGCCCTCAGGAGCTATATCGACATGTTCAGGAAATACAACAAGCCTCTCTGGATCACGGAGTTCGCCCCGTGGGACCCCCCTAAGCCGGATTATGAAGGGGTAGTGAAGTATATGCTGGAAGCAATCCCGATCCTTGAAAATGACCCGGCAGTCTTCCGGTACTCATGGTTTGCAACACGCGTGGGAAGCAATCCGGATATAGACCTTCTTGCTGCAGACGGTATGCTGACAAAGCTGGGAGAGTTATATGCCGCGATGGCATTTCAGGGTATGACGACCGATCTTCCGCCTGTGGCAATGGCCGGGATGGATCAGTTCATCAACCAGCCGGCCGCCAGCACGGCACTGAAGGGATCAGTATACGACGCCAACGGCGATGCCGTAGTCATCACATGGACACAGGTGAGCGGACCGAATACAGCCCAGTTCAGCAACCCGGGGCTGGCAGGACCGGTAGTATCATCACTCATTCCGGGTAAATATGTTTTCAGGATGCAGGTCTCGGCAGCCGGCAGGAACGATTATGATGAGGTATCGGTTACGGTGGGGCCGCCGAATATCGCCCTTCTCAAACCGGTAACTGCCTCATCATCGGAGAACACCTCCGTGCCTCCGTCGGCAGTGAATGACGGGAACCTGGCCACCAGGTGGTCGTCAGCCTTCTCCGATCCTCAGTGGATAAGAATCGACCTGCAGGAGGTGTATGATCTTACAGGTGCAAGGATCTACTGGGAAGCGGCCGCGGCAAAAAATTATGAGGTACAGGTATCCCTTAACGGAACCGAATGGTCAAGAGCGTACTACACCTCGGGTGGTGACGGGGGGATTGATGATCTCACCTTTCAGGCATCGGCAAGATATGTAAGGATGTACTCAAATTCAAGAACTTCCCAGTACGGGAATTCCATCTGGGAGTTTGAGGTTTTCGGTTCCCTGAAGACCGGGATTGAGGATATCTCAGGCACCGGTTCAATCACGGTTTCCCCGAATCCGTCAGGAGGAGGGATGGTCACCTTAACCTTCAATGGATTGCAGCCGGAGGAAGCAGTGAGGATAACAGTCACCGGCATCACCGGGGAAATTATCGGCACCGGAATGATCAATGTGCCCCGCGAAGGGAGGGCTGACTTTTTACTGCCCGGAGGAGGTAATATAAAGCCCGGCATATGCATTGTGACAGTCAGCGGAGAAAAATTCACCCATCATTCCAAACTTATAATAAGATGAATGGATAAGCCTTTATTAAATGACCCGGCAGTTCCTCCGTCACCGGAGGTTCTTCAGATTGCACTCGGATCGGGTTACCCGGCATATGAAAAGACAATGGCTGTCATTACCGGCGAGCCATACGGGCTGGTGCCGGAATGGAGGTATTATAACGACGGCAAGGCATGGCTCTGCAAGGTGGTCTTCAAAAAGAAGACGGTCTTCTGGCTGTCGGTTTGGGATGGTTATTTCAAGGCAGGTTTTTATTTTGTTGAGAGACACTGCGGCGGGATACCTGAACTTGATATTGACCAGAACGTTAAGGACGCCCTCATTGCCAGCAAACCCTTCGGCACGCTCTTCCCGGTTGCATTGAGTATAGAAAAGGCAGAACATATCCCTGATCTGCTCAAGATCATTGAATACAAAAAGAAGCTGAAATGAATTAGTGACCTTGAACGATTGAGTTGTTTCCGTCCGATTGTTAAACTATTTACCGTGTACGAACCGGTACCTGCCTGAGCCAAGCTTCACCACAACAAAGCCATCTTCGCGGCCTGTAATCTGAATTTCTTTTACCTGAGCCAGGGGCAGGCCTCCTTCCATTATTGATTGCGGGTCATCACCGGGAATATAAACCGTTGAGGTTGTATTTGCGGGAATCTCAACATCCAGTGTAAGCTTTTCGTCTTCAATCTTCCATGAGCTGCTCAGCTTCCCGTAATAGGTGTCGAGGCTTGCCGAAACATGGGTGAACCCGCCACCGATGTGAGGCTTGATGATACTTTGCTTATATCCGGCTCCCTCTTCCCGCGTGTCAATTCCTGCCATCACGCGGTACATCCAGTCGCCGATTGCGCCGTATGCATAGTGGTTGAAGGAGTTCATGCCAGGCGTCTGGAAGGTGCCGTCAGGCTTCTGGCCGTCCCATCTCTCCCAGATGGTGGTGGCTCCCATTGTCACCGGGTAGAGCCATGATGGGTATTTTTTGTGCAGCAGAAGTTCATAGGCCAGGTCGGTATGACCGAAGCGCGACAGGACATGGCACAGGTAGGGAGTACCCAGGAATCCAGTGGTCAGGTGTCCGTAGCTTCTGACGTTGGCCACAAGGCGTTCGGCAGCCTGCTCTCTCAGCTCCTCCGGCAGCATGTCGAAGTTGAGCGTCAGGACATATGCGGTCTGTGTTCCTGACACAAGGCGGCCGCCAGGGGTCACATATTCTCTCATGAACGCATCTTTAATACGATCAAGCAGTTTACTATACGAGGCAGCATCCTCTGTCCTTCCCAGAACCTCTGCGGCCTTTATCAGCAGCTGAACCGAGTTAGCATAGAAGCACTGCGCAATGAGATACCTGTCAGTTACGGCGGCCATCCCGCTGTTGTCATCGTCAGGCCGGAAGAAGAGCCAATCGCCGTAATGGAATCCGGAATTCCATAAATCATCCTTTGCCACGCTCCTGATACTCTCGACATATGCCTTCATGGAGCCGTACTGCTGCTCAAGCAGCTGCCGGTCGCCGTAGACAAGGTACATATTCCAGGGCGCAATGGTTGCCACATCAGCCCAGCCGGTGCTGTTTACCGATCCGGGTCCCAGTATGTTGGGCACCACGTACGGCACTTTTCCGTCGACCTGGTCTGCCTCCACATCCTTCAGCCATTTGGCAAAGAAGCTGTTCACATTCATGTTGAAGGCTGCGGTGCGCGAGAAAGCCTGCGCGTCACCAGTCCAGCCCAGCCTCTCGTCGCGCTGCGGACAGTCGGTGGGTACATCCAGGAAGTTGCCCTTTTGACCCCAGACTATATTATGCTGCAGACGGTTTATCAGGCTGTCAGACGTCGTGAATGAACCCGTGGGTTTCATAGCGGAATAAAGAGCCACGGCGGTGAAATCCTCAGGCCTGAGTCTGCCGGGGTATCCCTCGACCTTCAGGTACCTGAAGCCGTGCCAGGTGAAACGGGGCTCAAAAAACTCCTCTCCTCCGCCCCTGAGGACATAAATATCCCGGGCTTTTGCCGATCGCAGGTTGGCGGTATAAAAGTTGCCTTCCCGGTCAAGCACCTCGGCGTGTGAAAGGATCACGCTGTCGCCGGCATCTCCTTTCACCCTCATCTGAACCCCCCCGACGAGGTTCTGACCAAAATCGATGACCTGGTCGCCAGCGGGTGTCTGAAATATTTTAACGGGGACGAAGGTCTCGTGCTTTTTCACCGGCTCATTCCGGGTGGCAATCAGTACTCCCATATCATGGGAGGCAACTTTCACCACATCCCAGGCAGAATCATCGTAACCCGGAAGTGTCCAGCCCTTTTTCTCAAGCCTGGCATCGTATATTTCCCCGTGATAGATCTCTGAGTACCGTACGG
This sequence comes from Bacteroidales bacterium, assembly GCA_049294275.1. Taxonomy (GTDB): domain Bacteria; phylum Bacteroidota; class Bacteroidia; order Bacteroidales; family VadinHA17; genus SR-FBR-E99. The sequence goes on along the minus strand of JBAQCQ010000036.1, from coordinate 54,001 downwards.
CTCCGGTGGATGACTTCCATGAACCGTCTGAAATAATGGTTTCGGTTGTGCCGTCGGCATAGGTGATGTCAATCTGGCACAGCAGGGCTATGTCTTTGCCGTAAAAGTTGACACTGTTCCTGAAGCCTATGTTGCCACGGTACCATCCGCTTCCCAGCATCACCCCGATGGCGTTGCGGCCGGTTTTGAGCAGTCCGGTCACATCATATGCCTGGTACTGAAGGCGCTTGCCGTAGGATGTCCAGCCGGGGGTGAGGAAGGCATCCCCGATGCGCTTCCCGTTGAGCTCTGCCTCGTAAATACCGTGAGAGGTAATATATGCGGTGGCCCCGGTAATCTTTCCCCTGAGGGTGAACTCCTTTCTCATCAGCGGGCTCGGTCTCATTATCGTGTCTTCGGGATAGCCCGGTTCAATCCATTTTGCTTTCCACCCGTTACTGTCAAGGAACCCGATCGAAAATTTTACCGGCAGGCTCCATGCGGATCTTTTTCCCTGGTTATCCCAGACCCTGACCTGCCAGGTATAGTTCCCGCCTGAATTAAGAGGCTCACCGGCATAGGCTATGTGAACCGACTGGTCTGAATTTACCCTGCCGGTGCTCCACAGGGTCCTTTTACCGTCGGAAACCCTGAGCTCAAAAGCTGTCTGAGCGGTATTCCTTTTGTCAGTAAGAAGCTGCCACGAGAACCGCGGACGGGCAGCATCAATACCAACAGGATCAGTCATGTTTTCAGTGAGCAGACCGGTTACCGCGACCTGTGCAGTCAGCACAAGGCTGAGGGCCACCAGGGCAAGTGATAAAACAAGTTTCCTTTTCATTGTTCAGTCATTGTCAATTATTGCTTTCAAACCGAGATAGACCATTGGCCATGGATTGCCGAAGGAACTTTCATAGATCTTCATTGCGGCACCCAGGGCAGTTGCATTCTCGACAGAGCTTGCAAAGACTCTCTTGTCAGGCATCCGGGCCGCCAGGATCCGGACAAAGGTGTCATTCCTGGCAAACCCTCCGGTGATGTATACAATCTCGGAAGCGTCACCGGCAGGTATAACTGACCTGTATGATTCCATGCACAGATCGACAAGGTCATACATCATCTGGTGATAAGCATCGGCATAGGTAAGGAAATGTGACAGGTTGGCGTCGCTGTCGACATAGCCTTCCGGAATTCCGTGCCGGAAGAAAATCCTGCCATGTTTGTATTCAAGCATCCTTCTTATTTTCCTGCTCTTGATTTTGATAGTCTTGAACAGTTCTCCGGTAACGCCGAAGCGGTCATCGAGTCGTCTAACATTAAGATCGTGAATCTCCCCCAAAAGAGCACGGGAAGTCTTTACCCTCATTCCTTCGATATTTACCAGCGAGATGTTCGCATTGGCAGACTCTTCCTCCGTCAGCGGTTCTGAATTGAAAGGGTTCATGAAGGTGCACCAGGCTCCGGTGGATACAAGTATGAAAGGCTTGTCAGTGCTCCTGAGATAAGGTATCAAGGCTGCTGAAGTGTTCCTCACGCCGTAGCCGGTTCGGATAACATGTCCTTCGATACTTAAGTCAAAATACTCAGGGTGTGCTTTATTTAATGATGAGGCATCCTCCTCTGACCCTATCCAGCTGCCGTCTTCACCGAGACGGATCAGGCACGGCCCCGCACCTGTAAAATTCAGCCCCTTTATCTCGTAATCACTTCTCCTGATTAAGTCTGTGAGGCGTGATTTCATCCATTCTGTTATGGCACTTATATTATCACACGGCACACAATTCGCGTCATGAATTTCATTGAAAAGCCTCTCTTCATGATGCACAATATTGAGACTGTGGTCAAATAGCAGGAGCCTCTTGCTGCTCGTACCAACATCGAAAATGGCAACTACATCCATGTTTTTGTATGGTTTCTCACAGGACCCCTCAAATATAGTGATTGGTTCCGTTCATTGTAAAAATTGCCGGCTGAAGACTGCCACTGAAGACTGCCTGCTGAAGACTGCCGGCTGAAGACTGCCGGCTGAAGACTGCCGACCGGACAATTGCCTCTCCCTGCAGTCTGGCTCCTTCTCTAATATAACCCGCAGGGTCATTTTCATACGCTCGGCCCCCTATTGCCTGCTGCCTATTGCCTGCTGCCTTACAAATTCATAACTTCATACCCTCAAACCAACCTGCCATGAACTGGATCGATTTTGTAATCATTGCCCTGCTTGCCTTCGGACTGATACAGGGCTTTATTGACGGACTGATAATCGAGGTGGCAGAGCTGGCCGCCCTGGTGGCGGGTATCTGGGGAGCGATACACTTCTCTGGATGGACCGCACTCAAACTCTCGGAGTGGTTTGACATGCAGTCGGCATGGACGGGCATCGTGGCATTTGCCATCACCTTCACAGCGATTGTGATCGCCATTTACCTGCTCGGGAAGATGATAGATTCGCTTATGAAGACCATCTCACTAGGGTTTGTTGTAAAAACCCTCGGAGCTGTCTTCGGCGTATTGAAAACCGCTCTCATCCTGAGCGTCATCTTCGTCTTCCTGAACAGCATTGATCAGAAGAAACATTTCCTTCCCTCATCGACGATAGCAAAATCAGTTCTCTACAATCCGATTGCCGACCTGGTCCCCGCCATCTTCCCCATGGTGGAAGGGGGTGACCTGATTGACAGTTTCAACCGTCACAAAAAGAGCCCGAAGGATGTGACCATCTGAGTGGTTTTGATATCTTTGCGGCACCAAAAATCCTGTTGCTGATGATGAACTTTGTTGAAGAGCTGAGATGGAGAGGGATGATACATGACATCATGCCTGGCACGGAGGAGTTCCTGCTTAAGGAGAAGAGCTCAGGCTATGTCGGATTTGACCCTACGGCCGACTCCCTTCATATCGGGCACCTGGTTGGAGTGATGATGCTGAAGCATTTTCAGAATGCGGGCCACACTCCCATAGTGCTTGTGGGAGGCGCCACGGGCATGATAGGAGACCCTTCCGGCAAATCCGAAGAACGCAACCTGCTCAGCGAGGAGACCCTGCGCCATAACCAGGAGTGCCTGAAAAGACAGTTTGAAAAATTCCTCGACTTCAACTCCTCTGCCCCGAACAGGGCGGTAATGGTCAATAATTACGACTGGATGAAGGAGTACTCATTCCTTGGTTTCATCAGGGACATAGGAAAACATATCACCGTAAACTACATGATGACCAAGGACTCCGTCAGGAAGAGGCTTGACTCCGAAACCGGTCAGGGAATGTCATTCACCGAGTTCTCGTACCAGCTGGTACAGGGGACCGACTACCTCTTCCTCTACACCAATTACGGCTGCAGGCTTCAGATGGGCGGGTCTGACCAGTGGGGAAACATAGTCACCGGTACGGAGCTGATCAGGCGCAAAGCCGGGGGCGATGCCTGGGCCATTACCTGCCCGCTCATAACCAGGAGCGACGGACAGAAGTTCGGTAAAACAGAGAGTGGTAATGTATGGCTTGACCCGGCAAAGACCACCCCGTACCAGTTCTATCAGTTCTGGCTTAACGTGGCAGATGACGACGCCGGGAAATTCATAAAGATCTTTACAATGCTTTCGCGAAACGAGATCAGCGATCTTGTCAGCGCCCACCGTGCCGAACCCCACCTGCGGCTGCTTCAGAAGCGTCTCGCAGAGGAGGTGACGGTCATGGCACACTCCCGGGAGGATTATGAGGCAGCAGTGGAGGCTTCACAGATACTTTTCGGCAAGGGAACAACCGAACAACTCAGGCGCATGGATGAGAGTACATTCCTTGCCGTGTTTGAAGGGGTGCCGATGTATGACTTAAGTTCGGACATCCTGGCATCAGGCGTCACCATCGCTGACCTTTGTGTGGTACACACAACCATCGCCGAGTCCAGGGGTGAGCTGAGGCGCCTGATCCAGGGGGGAGGCGTCAGCCTGAACAAGGGGAGGGTCGACTCGGCAGATATGAAAGTCACTGCCGGCCAGCTCCTGAACAACAGGTACCTCCTTCTGCAGAAGGGCAAAAAGAGCTATTTCCTCATCAGGGTGATATAAACCAATGGCTGAAACGATGAAGCGAAACACAAGGGCTGAATTCAAGCCTGACTCTGCCGACCTGCTGAATTTCATTATCCGCCATTTCCGGAAATTTCTGATCACGGGTGTGGTTGCGGCGGTTCTGTCAGCCGTCATATCTCTGATGATAAAGCCATTGTATGAATCGACCGTGACTCTCTATCCTTCGTCCAACATCACCGAAGCGCGCACCCTGCTGGGCGAGCCGACTTCCAGGACAGCCCTTTTCGGTGATGACGATGCAACTGAAAAGCTCATACAGGTAATCAACAGTGACCAGGTCAGGGACTGGCTCAGGACTACCTATGACCTTGCATCGCACTATAATATAAAGCCCGGGGAGAAGTATCCCAACACCGTAATCTCAGAGAAGATGGACAGGTTCATCCGCTGTTCGAAGACATCTTTCGGCTCGGTTGAAATCAGGGTCCGCGACCGTGAAAGGGAAATTGCCTGTGCCATGGCTAACGACATAGCCTCACGTGCCGACACCATCTTCAATAACCTGCAGCGCAGCGCAGCCACTCAGATGCTTGATGAGATCAGCCGAAGCTACGAACTGCAGGACAAGCTTGTAAGAAGTTATGAGGACACTCTAAGCACGCTTAAAGGCGAGGCTGCCCTGAGGATCTGGACGACAATTGAAACAGAAACGGATTACCTCGGCCTGATAAGGGGGAGGTATCTCGAAGTACTTGCCCTCAGCCAGCAGACCCTCCCGTACACCCTGGTTGTGGACAGGGCTGTGGTAGCTGAGAAGAAAGTCTTTCCGCACCGGAGCCTTATCGTCATAATATCGACAGCTTCGGTTCTTATTCTGCTGGCGCTGATACTGTTCGTTATCGAGGGCGTGAAGCTGCACCCCGCTGATGACAGGCAGTGAACTGCTGATATTGCTTGTGCCGGCGGCCCTGGCGATGGTCCTCCTGGCGCTTCTGTCACTGGAAAATCTCCTGTTACTGACACTTTTCCTCACTCCATTATCATTGCAGCTGAGCCAGATCACCGGAGTCACCGGCTTTGACTTCTCTGTTCCCACTGAACCGGTGATGGCGCTTTTGCTCTTCATCACCCTGTTTAAGCTCATAGTCACGCGCGAGTTCTCAGTCAGGCTGTTGAAGCATCCGGTGACTGTCATGATCGGCCTCTGGCTGCTGTGGACGCTTGTGACTTCCATCACCTCCACTATGCCGGGAGTATCATTCAAGACGCTGGCCTACCGCCTGTGGTTCACCGCGGGCTTTTACCTTATCGCAGCCCAGCTGGCCGGCAGTGACCGGTTCAACCGCAGATACATTACTGCCTATGCGGCCGGACTGGCAATTGTGGTGATATACTTCATCATAAAGGTACAGGGTGCGGGGTTTCTGAACCAGCAGTTCGCACACTCGGCCTGCTATCCATTCTTTAAGGACCACACCTCTTTTGGCGCCTCAATGGCTTTTCTCATCCCGCCTGTTGCAGTGTTATTAATCAGGAAGGATAGCGGGCTGGCTGCCAGGCTGATGCTTGCATTCCTGATCGTGCTCTTCCTGGCGGGTTTTATTCTCTCGTACAGCCGGGCGGCCTGGGTCAGCCTGATTGCAGCGGTCGCACTTGCCGGTATCCTGTGGGTCAGGATGCCCGGGAGGCTTCTGGCTGTCACAGCCTCCGTGTTTATCATGGCGCTGGTGTTGTCGGCAGGCTGGATATGGCAGAGGATGGACAGCACCACCGAAGATTCCTCTGCGGATCTCGGACAGCACCTGCGATCGGCCTCCAATATCTCCACAGACCAGTCGAACCTCGAGCGTATCAATAGGTGGAAGTGCGCCCTGAGGATGTTTGAGGAAAAACCTCTCACAGGTTGGGGTCCGGGCACCTACCAGTTCAGCTACGGACCATTCCAGAAGGCATCTGAGAGGACGGCCATCAGCACAGACTTTGGTGATGCAGGCAACGCCCACAGCGAATACCTTGGCACCCTGAGCGAGTCAGGCCTGCCCGGGGCATTGCTCTGGCTCCTTGTTACTGTTACAGCCGTCGTCACGGGCATAAGAGCCTGGTACAGGGAAAAGAGAGGTGCGGAAGGCTACTTTGTGCTGGCAATAGCAGCGGGACTGATTACCTATGTCATTCACGGCATCATGAACAGCTTCCTCGACTCAGACAAGATTGCAGCCCTGTGGTGGGGCTTTATTGCCATCCTGGTTGCAAGGGATCTGAAAAGAGCTGAACAGGTCGCCACAACGCAAACCTGAATCCGGCAGGGAAAGCCAAAAGGGGCAAACCTGAATCCGGCAGTGGAAAACCAAACGGGGTGGACCTGCAGCCAGCCGGGGAATCAGTCTTATAAGAGGGGAACGCTCACTTTGTCTCCACGGCCAGTATTGAGACGTCGTCGAACAGCCTCTGGTTGGCGGTGGTTATGTCACAATCCTTAATAAGTGAGCTGATGTTTTCTGAGACAGGGTTCCGGTTCGAAAAGTGTTTGATGACCGGTGATATGCCCAGCTCATTGCCCTGCTCATCCCTGAGTTCGGTGAGACCGTCAGTGTAACAGATAATTTTTGTCGGGTTTTTCAGGGTGACATAGTCGGTCCGAACCCAGGGCATCTCATCGAGCATGCCCACCCCCACGCATGACTGCCTCAGCACCGAGGGACGGTTTGTCTGAAGGTCTATCAGTACAGGCGGGTTATGAGCCGCGTTTACATATTCGAGCACGCGGGTCCTGATGTTGTATCGGGCAATGAAGAGTGTGATGAACCTCTCGCCGGCTGAGTTGACCACCACCAGGGTGTTCAGTTTCCTTATCATCTCCTCCAGGCTCCCCTCGGCCGCGAAGATGGCCCGCAGGCTTGCCTGGAAGTTTGACATCAGGAGGGCAGCCGACATCCCTTTTCCCGATACGTCAGCGATGCAGAAACCGACCACGTTGTCTGCCAGGGAAAGGAAGTCATAGTAATCGCCCCCCACCTCATAATGCGGGTAATAAAATCCCTGAGCACTCAGGGTGCTGTTAACCGGAAGGCTGGCATTGTCAGGGATAAGCATCATCTGCATCCGGGCTGCCAGTTCCAGCTCTCTCCTGAGGGCCTCCTGCCTGAGAGTCTCCCTGAAAAGCCTCTGGTTTTCAATGGCAACAACGATGATACCGGATATTGTCTGGATGAAGTTAAGGTGTTTTATCAGGGGGCTCATTCCTTCGCCCTCCTCGTCGATGTCGCCTATCAGCACGTAAGCCGAGGGGATATTGTTGTTGAGGACGGGTATTATGAAGTCAACAGCCACGAAGGGCTTTTGAGTCACCTCTGTCTGGATGTCCCTGAAACAGAGCAGGTCCTTTTCGACATTTATGGTCTTCCGGAGTGAGTCCGGGAAGCCTGAGTTAAGCAGGGCTTCCCAGTGTTCACCGTATTTGTAAAGTAATATCTTTCCTATGCCCAGATCGTCGCGCAGGATCGATTCATACTTGCGCAGAAGCTCGGCGGTGGAGAGGTTGGCGTTGATGGAAAGGGTTATGTCGAGCAGGGCGTCGAGCTTGAATTTCGACATCTTCAGCCTGTCGGTCGGTAGCCTGCTCTCACTCATCATTGCCGTGTCAGCCCTTAACCCGCTCTATGTATGAGCGGTCACGCGTATCGATGCGTATTTTGTCACCGACGTTGACAAAGAGAGGCACCATTATTGTTGAGCCGCTCTCTATTGTTGCCGGCTTGAGGGTGTTCGTGGCAGTGTCGCCGCGAAGCCCAGGTTCGGTATAGGTCACCTCCATCACCACATTGGCGGGGATATCAACGTAAAGGACATTCTCCGTGTCTGCGTGTACAACCACCTCAACAGTATCGCCCTCCTTGAGAAGATCGCTGTTCTCCACCAGTGATTCGGGCACCGATATCTGTTCAAAAGTCTCATTGTGCATCAGGTGGTAGCCCATATCATCACTGTACAGGAACTGGTGCGGCCTGCGTTCGACGCGTGCGACATTTACCTTCACTCCCGAGTTGAAAGTATTTTCAAGGACCTTTCCCGACGTTACGTTCTTCAGTCTTGTTCGTACGAATGCCGGGCCCTTGCCGGGTTTAACATGCTGAAACTGAACTATGGTATAAAGGTCATTGTTATATTCGATCACCATCCCGTTTCTGAAATCTGCCGTAGTAGCCATAAAAGAAATTCAAATCTGTTCGTTAGTCAATATACTTCAGAGGCGCTTTAAGCCCTTCATAACTTGTCATATCCACATGAAATGACCCCACAAAGATATCAAAACGTAACTTAACCGGTAAAAAATTTTCATCGGTGGTGAACCACATGACCATATCTTCCTCTGTTTCAAAGACTCTGCCCACCTCCGTAACGGGGTGGAAACGGTGGCATTTCAGCTTTCCCTCCCTGGTTCTGATGACCTCGGTGCCCTTGTACCTCAGTACTATCGGGTAAAGTTCGTCAGCGAACCATGTCATCATCTGGTAGGTCTCACCCGCGACCAGGGTGTCGGTCGTTGACAGGTAATACTTCCGGAACCAGTAGAAGCACGAGACTATGTCGAGCAATCCTTTCGGACCTGTGTGTTTTCCCGTCAGGTCACTGAAAACCAGAGTGGAGTCTGGCCGCGCTTCCTGGTCAAATCCCACTTCGTTATACTTGTGGTACCGGCCTTCCGAAATGTTCCTTATTGAAAAGACGGGCAGGTCTGTTGCGGGGTCGATATAGCTTTCATAGATATCCCTCACCTTATAAAGTTTATCGGCAAATCCTGTTGTCTGCCCCGAGATCACCGCATGCCACACCAGCTGTCCCTTGTACAGGGCTTCCTTCATCTCGAGGAGAACCTGTCCGCTGCCAACAAGTCCGTATCTTATCTGGAATGTCACCCTCTCGCCGGGCATGTAAGGCTGTTTCTGAGCCGGCAGCAGCAGTACGGAGGCAGCAATGATTGTCACAACTGTTACTATTTTTTTTCTCATTTCGAAATCTTGTCTGTCAGAGGAACAGCTTTTTCGGTTTGGTTGCGATGAACTCCTTAAGATAGTATGGCTCAAAGTACGCCACATCCTCAAAATGCCTGTTCCTCAGAGCATTTGCTGAGGGGATGTGCAAATATGATGCCGAGAGGGTAAAACCATCCTCAAAGAGTGCGTTGGGGTGCTTTATGGCGCTCCTGCATTTTTCCGCCCCGGTACCGTAGAAAATTATCTTTTTTGTCTCCAGGATCTCCCTGTACGATGTTTCGTCGATTATATCGGCCGATGTCTCCCTTATCATTAACCCGTCACTGCTGAAAAGAGCGTTATAGACCTCCATCCGCCTGGCGTCAATCATGGGGCAGAGGAGGGTATCTGACGACGGCGGCTGCGGATGAAGAGAGAGGTAACCGCTGCACATTGACGTCAGGGTGTTGATGCCGATCAGGGGAAGTGAGGCGCCGTAGGCTATTCCCTTTGCTGCCGAGACGCCAATCCTCAGTCCGGTGTAGGAGCCGGGGCCCTTGCTGACCGCCACGGCGTCAAGATCCGTGGCATTTATTCCGGTTTTTTCAAGAAGTCGTTTGATTAAGACCGTAAGCTGTGCTGCATGCGACATTCCCGGTGGTGCCTCTTCCACCATGATGACGCTGTTTTCATCGCACAAAGCTGCCGAACAGACGGCTGTGGCTGTCTCAATGCAAAGGATCATCGGCGGTGTGTGTCAGTCCCTCCTGACTCTGCTATTACTTCTTTTCTGTGTTGAAGAGCGCCTCCTTGTCAACAACCTCGATAAGGGTTGAGTCGGCCAGCTTTTTCGAGATTGCACTGAATGGCTGCACAATTACATCTTCGCCCTCGGTGAGGCCGCTGAGGACCTCGATGTTTACATTGTCCTGTATGCCCGTCTTCACGTCACGCACAAGGGCATATTTCCCGTCTGAGACAAACACGAGAGTGCGTATTTCCTTTGCAGCTTCCGGGTCCGTCAGGGTTGTGTCTGTGCGTGTCGTCACCGCCTGTATCGGAACTGTCAGGACATCCATTTTGCGACTTGTGAAGATATCCACTGACGCTGACATCCCCGGCCTGAAAGGACTAGGATTATTTTCACTGATAAGGTCGTTATATGATTCCTTTAGGATCAGTATTCTTACCTCGAAGTTGGTCACCTGGTCAGAGGTGGTTGTTCCGAGGGTGTTTGCTGAGTTGGCTATTTCGGTCACCACACCTTTGAAGTCGCGGTCAAGATAGGCATCCACCTCCACGGTGGCGGTGTCACCCACCTTTACCCTTATGATGTCATTCTCATTGACATCTACGACAACCTCCATCCGGTTAAGGTCAGCCACGCGAAGCACCTCGGTTCCAGTCATCATGTTCGCCCCGATGACTCTTTCCCCCAGTTCAACAGCAAGCTTCGAGATGGTGCCGGTCATTGGTGCGTAGACAGTTGTTTTCACAAGGTTCTCATTAGCTTCCTTCAGCGACGCCTCGGAGCTCTTGACGGAAAACTCGGCGCTCTCTTTTTCGGCCTTTGCCACCTTGTACTGCGACTCTGCCTGTTCAAAGTCGGACTTCGATATGGTGTTTTCCTCAAACAGCTTTTTGCTTCTGTTGAATGCCAGCTCTGCCTGAATCAGCTGTGCCTCTGCCTGGGCCAGTCTTGATTTGGTTGAGTTAAGTGTGGCGGCTGCGCGGTCACGTGACGAGATGTAAATCTCGGGTTTGATTCTGAAGAGCAGAACACCCTTCTGCACAAAGTCGCCCTCTTTCACATGCAACTCAACAATCTCGCCGGAAACATCGGGACTTATCTTGACCTCGGTCTCAGGCTGGATCTTCCCGTTGGCTGTGACAGCCTCGATTATCGGATTGACAGCTGCCTTTTCAGTAGCAACCTTTACGGTGACCTCCTGGCCAAACCAGCCTTTATTCTTACCGATTACTGCAACTATGATCAGCAGGATGACGACCGGTAACAGGATCATTAGTATTTTGTTGTTCTTCATGGTGTAATGATTTGCGAATTTATTTGGCCAGTAATGTGATATGTTCAAGAGTAAGCGGGATGCCCCGGTAGAAATCGAGGACTTTTGATTTAAACACAAATTCGTACTTTGCCTGGGCCATCTCACTCTGGGCGTTGAGAAGCTGTGTCTTCGACTGGTTGTATTCAACAGCGGTAACCAGGCCGACGCCAAGTTTTTGCTCTGCATATCGGTAGGCCTCCTGCATCGCATCCACGGCCTTCTTGCTGGCTGAGTATTTCTTCATGGCGCCGGTGGCATCGGTATATGCCTGCTGGATACTCTTATAGAGCTGTTTCTTTGTGTTTTCGAGGGCATATTTCGAGTTTTCTATGCCCAGCTTCGAATTCTTTATTCCCATATTGACCTGCCACCCGTTGAATATCGGTATGTTGAGCGAGAAGCCCACACCGTAGTTAATATTGTCATTCAGCTGCTCCCCGAATGGATATTTCTCATCAGTGAATGGTTTGAGCCTGTTGTCTGAATAGGCTGTTGACACTGATGCGCCCATGCTCAGCCGCGGGCTCCTGCTGCCTTTGGCTATGGCAAGGTCATATTCTGCGCTTTTAAGCTGATACTCGGCGCTGAGGATCTCAGGTCTCATTTTTTCCGCAATGGAATAAATATTTACCGGATCACCTTTTACAGAGGCATCATCGACGGCAATAACCGGTACTGTTACTGCAAAGCCTTCTGCATTGGGAAGCTCGAGCATCTGGGCCAGGGTCAGCAGGGAAATTGTCAGCTGGTTCTGCAGGTTCACGAGCTGAAGCTCCTCGCGTGCAGCCTGGGCCTCTATCTCAAGCAGGCTGCCCCGGGCAAGACTGCCGGCATCGACCATCTTGCCGGTGCGTTCAATCTGCTGTCTTGTCAGGTCAATCTGTGCCTCTGTGTCAGTCACCAGCTCCTGGTTGAGGAGGATCTGAAGATATCCGAGCGCAATGCTGAGGGAGATATCATCCCTGAACCGCTCAAGGTCCTGCTCACTGGCAAGGACCTGGTATTTGTTTTTCTGGATGGTATTGTAGTTGACAAGCCCCCTGAAGAGTGTCACGTTACTTCCGGCATAGAAGTTATTCGACTGTACAGACTGATTGGTGAACTCGTAGGTTGTTTCGTCAAGTGCACGGCCGAAGGCGTAATTGTGTGATGCACTGCCGTTAAGGGTGGGAAGGAGGTTCAGCTTTGACTGTTCCAGGGAAGCAACCTGGTACTCTGTCATTATCTCCTGCTGCTTTATCTGGATGTTATTCTGAAGGGCATATGCAATGCACTCCTCCAGGGTCCACGCCTTTTGCTGCGACAACAGTGCCAGCGGGGTCAGAAGAATAAAAAAGCCCAGGGAAAGGATCTTTCTTTTCATGTTTTATAATGATGGCATTAAATGAGGCTACGAAGATAGGAAATTGATCAGTATTAATTAAAGACGGCCCGGATATTATGATGCTGCGTAAGGCAGGTATCAGCGTCATGCATTTTTGCATATCTTTGTGCTGCTTAATCAAGGATTTTTAATTTAACGGATAAGATAATGAGTAACAAAGGATTAAATCTGGAGCCCGGTGTTATCAGCGGCGATGATGTGAAGAGATTGTTTGACTTTGCCAACAGGAATGACTTTGCCATTCCGGCGGTCAATGTGGTTGGAACCGACTCTGTGAACGCAGTCCTGGAGACTGCCCGCGATGTCAGTTCTCCGGTGATAATTCAATTTTCAAACGGCGGGGCGCATTTTTTTGCCGGCCAGGGACTGACTAAGGAAGGCCATACCGGAGCGATCGCCGGTGGTATCTCAGGCGCGCTGCATGTGCATAATGTTGCCGAGTACTACGGGGTGCCTGTCATCCTGCATACAGACCATGCTGCCCGCAAGCTTCTTCCGTGGATTGATGCTTTGCTGGAGGCCGGTGAGGAGTTCTATGAAGCCAACGGCAAACCGCTCTTCAGTTCGCATATGCTTGACCTGTCGGAGGAGCCGCTGAAGGAGAACATCGAGACCTGCAAGCGCTATCTTGAGCGGATGGACAAGATGGGGATGACCCTTGAGATAGAGCTCGGCGTGACCGGAGGTGAGGAAGACGGCGTTGACAACACCGGGGTCGACAGCTCGAGGCTCTACACTCAGCCCGGGGATGTGGCCTATGCCTACGAGGAGCTCCTGAAGATTTCTCCCAACTTCACCATTGCAGCTTCTTTCGGCAACGTGCACGGAGTCTACAAGCCGGGCAACGTTACTCTCAGGCCTGAGATACTGAAGAATTCACAGGACTATATTCAGAAGAAATACAAGACCGGTCCCAACCCTGTCAACTTTGTATTCCACGGGGGATCGGGATCGGAGAAGCACCTGATCACTGAAGCGATAAAGTACGGCGCCGTCAAGATGAATATCGACACTGACATGCAGTGGGCATTCTGGGATGGAGTTAAGAACTATTATGAAGCAAAGAAGGGATATCTCCAGGGCCAGATCGGCAATCCCGAGGGTGAAGACAAACCCAACAAGAAGTATTATGATCCGAGGGTATGGCTTCGCAAGGGGCAGGAGACCTTCATCGCAAGGCTTAAGGAGGCATTTGCAGACCTCAATGCACTGAACAGGTTTTAAGACTTATTAATAGGCTAACACAAAGCAGGTCAGCGTTTTAACACCGGCCTGTTTTTTTGTTGTTAATAAATCACGGTTTTCAAACCCCGGAGGGATGGCCTCACGGGCTATTTTAGCATAAAATTTCAAACGATTTTGAGGCGGGGCCCGGTCACTGAAGAAAAGATAAAGAGGACTACAACTCTTACTCTCAGGTTAAACCAGAGGGAGGCGAGGGCACTCAACATCTACTGCAAGCGGTTCAGGGTAAGAAGCAAGTCGGATTTCATGAGGCGGACGATCATGCATGCTATTGTAGGCAGGTTTGACACGGAGCATCCCTCATTATGGGAGCAGGGTGAGCCAACCCTTTTCTAACACGAGGTGATAAATAACAGTAAAGATTGAGCCGCAAGGCTAATTTTGTTATTTTTGTAATGCCGCAAACGGGGGAATAGCGTTGTCGAGGCAAATATGGGATTGGATATCATTAAAATAGAACCCACAAAGGTTACGCCTGGGGTGCTCTTTCTTGAAGGGCACCTTGAGATAAAGGGCAGATCGATTTCCGAGAACGCCACGGAGTTTTACAGGCCGCTGGAAGCGTGGGTGGCTGATTATATTAATCAGCCTGCCGTCAGGACGCATGTCGTGCTGTCATTTGATTTCATCAACACAGCCTCAACAAAGTGGGTATATGCCATCATCAAGCGGCTTGCCCTCTATCACGATGTTCATGAGAATGTATCGATTGAGTGGTTTTACGAGAAGGGTGATGAGGATCAGTATGAGCTGGGTCAGATAATTCATTCGTTTATAGACTGTCCGTTCATCTATTACGAGACGGAGCAGACCTGAAATCCGAAAATTTATATATTTTTGCACCGCCTTATCAGGCGCCGATTGACCCATGGTGTAATTGGCAACACGTCTGATTTTGGTTCAGAAGAGTCGGGGTTCGAGCCCCTGTGGGTCAACAAAAAATGCCGCGCATGCGGTATTTTTTGTTGAGAGACCTGAGGGGATGGCAAAGGGGCGAGAAGCTGCGAGCGCAGCGAGTAGTCCCGATAGCCTGAGCAGAACGAGGGCGTATCGGGAAGCCCCCTTCCGAACCAAACGGCGGTTGCTTTGTTTCATTTACGTAAAACCATTACGAACACTAAAACCTGCAATAATGGCATATTATTTCTCAAAAACAGTACAGACATCATTCGATGATGCAATTGAAAAGGTAACCGCTGCACTCTCAGAAGAGGGATTTGGCGTAATATCGGAAATTGACATTCATGAGAAGATAAAGGCTAAAGTGGGAGCTGACTTCAAGAGGTACCGCATCCTCGGGGCATGCAACCCGGTTTTCTCTTACAAAGCATTGATGGCCGAGGATAAGATAGGGGTAATGCTACCCTGCAACGTCCTGGTCATCGAACAGGGAGATAATAACATCGAGATTGCAGCTGTCAACCCCACCGAATCAATGATGGCAATACAAAACGATGTTGTGACTGAGGTAGCCGCCCTGGTTGGCGAGCATCTGAAAAAAGCCCTGGATCGTCTCTAGCCCCTGGTTAAGTATAATCTAGGGGAGTGATATGCTTTGCATATCTTATCTCATCACATATCTGCCCGTTCTTGATGACGGCGTTCCTGAGCACCGCCTCCCTCTCGAACCCGCATTTTTCCAGCACTCTCTGTGAGGCGGTGTTGAAGGAGAAGACTCCCGAGAAGATTTTTATGACGTCAAGCTCACCGAAGCCGTATTTGCAGATGAGGTTCACCGCCCTGGTGGTAATACCCCTGTTCCACCACGGTTCCCCGATGAAGTAACCCAGTTCGGCCGTCTTACGGTAAACGTCGTCCTGCGGGTGCAGCCCTATATTTCCGACATACTCCCCATCGAATTCGATGGCAAAGACCTGGTAAGGCTGTTGCCTGAGGCACATCGAGATGAATTTCTGAGCATCCTCAACAGTATAGGGTGAGGGGAATGCATCCCTGAGATTCACTGCTACCTTTTCGTTGTTGGCAACCTCCGCCATGGAGAATTTATCGTTGCGCCTTAACTTTCGTATGGTTACAACACCGTCGGTGAACCTGAGCGGGGTGGTATTCATGATCTGCAGCCCTTTAATACGGAGCATAAAGGTATTAATTTGAGTATTATTGTGTGATGAAAAGGATCCTGTATCTCATACTGGTCTGCATTCTTGCTGCAGCAATTGCCGTCGGGCAGCCTGTTCATCCTGAGGGTGAGAGAGCTTTTCGTTGATACCGTCGTTCCGCGTATAGACATAACCGTAAATCCCGACACCCTGGCATGGATCTACGCCAACCCCTCCAGTGACAGGGAGTTTCATGCTGCCTTCGTCTTTGACAACGGCAGGGTGCGCGACACGGTTGACCCGGTGGGATTCCGTTTGCGGGGCAATACCTCCCGTAATTCGCAGAAGAAACCGTTTAAGGTATCGTTCAACACCTTCACACCCGGGGGAAAATATTACGGCGTTGAAAAGATGAACCTCAACGGGGAACACAATGACCCTACCGTGATGAGGTCAAAGGTCATGTGGGATATTCTTCGGAAATGGAATATCGCGGTACCCGGGGCCAACCATGTAAGGGTGTACATCAATGGTAATTATTATGGTCTCTACATTAACGTCGAACATATTGACGAGGAGTTTGCCGGAAGGGAGATAGCCGTGATCGATGTCAGAGGTTTCAGGCCAGGCCTCTACATCATAATCACTGCTGACGGCCGCAGCGTTAAATTTATTGTCAGTCAGTGATTTTCGTTTCTGCGTGAGATGCGGTTTCGGCTGTAAATGATCAGTCCGTCGTGGGTGATGCCTTCAATCAGCACTGTATAATCCGTTGATGCATCAGCGGTATAAAAATCAAGAGCAGCCTCGCCATCGGCCGGGACGGTCACATTGGGATTCCAGTAGATGGTGCTCCTGAGGTCGGGAGGCCCGCTCTCCCTGGACTCCTGAGTATCGTACCGGGGCGAATAGAATTCCGCAGGCTTCTGGAATCCAAGCGGGGTGACGCTTCTGATATTGAACTTCGGCGGTTCCTTATACGCATCCGTTCCCTTCCTTGTCGTGATCACAATGGCTCCGCCTGCTCCGTCGCCTCCAAGCATGGCTGCCTGGTTTCCCTTGAGGACTGCTATTCTTTCAATGCTGTAAGGATCAATCTCATCAATATCATACTCATGTATTATCATGTCATCGATTATGAGAACCGCATAGAGTGTTCCGTTCAGCCCGTAGCTCATTCTTTCGATAACCACCTTGCCGCCTTCGACGCGGGTGAAAGGTATATGATAGATAAGTTCAGAGGTGAGAGCAGGGTGCATTTCCTCTATCTGCCTGTAGTCAATAACATTATTTGGCGCCTGGCTGACTTTTGGCATGTAATACGAAAAACCGTAATCCTTCTTTTCAGGAGCCTTCGCAGTGATCACTACCTCCTCTATATCAATCGTCCGCATACCGTTTTCCATTGTGTACTTCGTATCGGCTCTGGTGACATATTTGCTGATCTGTTCCGAATCCCCTGCATCTTCAATACCGGACATGGCCGGCAAGGGAAGTGTTTCCACCCGCGCGGAAAGGTCATTGTCAATCAGTAGTTCAACCCCCGGATTGCCTGCCTTGTTCAAAGCCTGTATGACGAAGCGGGTGCTGTCAGCGAACTCGATCCCCCTGAAAGCAAAGCGGCCCAGGCTGTCTGTAAACGTCTCCTCAATATATCCCGACTCCCAGGAGAAAGCGACCACCGCAGCTTTTTCAACCGGTTTGCCCAGAACAAGGGTCCTGACCCTGCCGCTGATCTCCATTCCCTGCCTGGAAGGGAATACCGGTTTACTGAATTTTCCCTCCGCCACTTCAGGTATGTTGTACCTCCGCCAACCGTTGGTCATCATGAGCAGGTCAAGCCCGGATGCTGCCATCCGGTTATTTTCATCAAAGTACCAGGCAGGATTGTTTATAAAACCCATCAGATCTGAAGTAAGAAGCAGGGTAGTTAAAATGTTGAATGTTGTATCCTGTTTTATGTCGTTGTCATCGGTGACCGAGACGGAGAAGGTACCTCCGTGGGGTAATCCGTCAGGACCTTTTATCAGAACCTGTGCATTAACAGGCTGCCGTTTTTCATAGTTATGCCGGTCAGTTGCGAACTCGGTCTTTGCCTGGTCATGACCATTGCAGAAGACAAGCCTTTCGCTCAGGGGGTTCATCTCAGCGTCTAAAAGGATGGCCTGCAGAATACCAGAGGGAAAATCGCGCCTTTCAAAGCTGACTGTGCTGTAACTGCTGTCCCACCGCTCGGCGTAATGAACAATTCCTCTCGTATGAATAATAAGAAAGAGTCCGGGACGCCTGCCAATATCTGCTGAATTGAGTACGCTCAAAAAAAGCGTATCACCGACGTTCTTCGCGCTAAGGGAACTGACACCCCGGAGTGCAGGAGGGAGCTCAAACCGTTTTTCAAGACCGTCATCATTTTTGCATACCGCGTAATATTTTGCTCCCTCTTCTGCGGAAAGATAAAACTTGCCCATACCGTCGTGAGCAGTCTCCAGGAGGGCGTATAAATTTCCGGCGCTGTCGAGGATCTCTCCCGTTATTTTTTCAGGCACTCCGCCGGAAGAGAGCGCTTTGAATGCAATTGCACAGGCAGTTCCGGCCGGAAGGTTGCCACCCTCTGGAAAGAAGTTGACATCATAGTCTCCATACGGATATGGTACTCCAAAGAAAACATTGCTCTTTGAGGTGCTCACAGAAAGGACCCTCAGGTCACTATCAATGGGTAACCTGAAACCGAACCTGGAAACAGTGTCGTCATCGGGACGGACTTCCGTAATAGACTGCCTGTTTATCCTCGTTCCGAGGTTTTGGGGAACAACTCTCCTGCCTGTTTTAATATCCCTGAATTCCACTTCCGCCGTTATCCTGTCTCCCTTCTCAAACCTGTAGCTGACTTTTGTATTCACCGTTGCCGAGAGCGGCCCGGCAACACGTATTCTTTTCCTGAAGAAATAATCGGCTCCGGGATTCAGCATATTTTCCGTATAGGCGCACAGCGTATAATAACCCTCCGGCAGAGCCTGGTCAAGTTCGAGATAACCGCTGTAGGCGTTATCGGTTGCCCGTACCCTGACTCGTTTGACCACGGAGTCGAGCGGATTGATAAGTTCGGCATACACATACTGGTTTACCAGTGGCGTATGAAGAACCGCATTGGCAAGATGTGCCCTGAACCAGATTGTCTCCCCGGCGACATACACCTGCCTGTCAGTCTGGAGATGGATCTTCTCCTGGGGAAAGAGGATGATCTGTTCGATCATCCTTTTTGAAAGGGAGTCTTTAACCGAAGCTTCGCTGACCTGTCCGTGGCAACTTACTGAAAGCAGCAGGAAAACAAAGGGGGAGGCAAGATTACACATTGATTATTCCTTGCGGAAATGGTTCGCGTAAGGATCCTCATAAAAGTAGTTATAATTAATATTCAGCGGCTCACTTTTATGAAAGGCTCAGACTGACTCACCGTGAACAGGACATAATATTCCAGGGTGTTGGCGTTGAGTCTTATGGAGGTATAATAATAGGAATACCAGAGGTCTGTGGTTTCAAATACTGATCCGTCGGGGAAGGTCGCACGAAGTTTGATGTGTACCTCAACATGGTCTTCATCATTCTCGAACTTGAACTGGTACGGGCCACCGATCTTTACATTGGCGAGCGGAATCGCTCCGCTGTTGGGAAGCAGTTGGGCGGTAATGGGGAATGAGCCGCTCACTTTACCGGTACAGTATATTTTTGTTATGTCACCGGTGACGGATATTGAGCTTGCCTGGGTCAGGTTATACTGTTGTCTGGTGTTATCAAAGAAAGACGTAGCATTCGATGTCATTCTCACATAAATGACAGGTTCCTGGGCTGTCTCCCAGTTATTTTTCAGGCACGCGTCGTCAGTATCAGCAGTAGGAAAGCATCCCGCAGCCAGGAGAATCAATGCCTGAACTGTTGCCAGGCGGATCAGTGGTTGCTTTTTCATAAACAGGAGTATTTTAAATTTATATTTGGTGGTTAATTAATAGCCGGGGCAGTGAACCGTGAAGTTCCACGCCGTACCTGATGACCCTGCACAGTTCGGGTTTACTCTCACCTCTATCATGGTGGTGTAGCCGTTGAACTGTACCTGCACGGAGCGGTTTTCACCCACGCAGCCCGTGTTGAAGATGGTCATCCCTCCCTGTGTGATTATTATCTGGTCTTTAACGTCAAAGGTCTGGTAGTCAAAGCGGAATACCCCGCTTGTCATACCGAGGTCTATCTGGTGCACTTCAGGAGCGTCGCCGCCGGCCTTCTGGGTGTCGTTGCACCGGCTCTGGTGTACCACAGGGGGCTGCTGGTTTGGCGGCATGTTGCCCGGAGGTATGGCACCGGGCATATTGTTGTTCATGGCACCCGAGAGGACAGTCATGAAATTCATCAGGGTATTCATATCTATGGCTGGTCTCTTTCTCTCCGGCTCACATGCAGTCAGTGAGCTGTTCCATACAAATCCCGGCAGACAGTCGCAGTACATCATGTCACTCGCCGGGTCATATACCTGGTGCGAATTGGGGATATGAGAGCAGTCGGCATGCATTATCTGTGTTGCCGTGATCTGGTCACATCCGCTGAGGTCATCGCGCCACTTATACCCGGGCAGGCAGTCGCAATAGGGCTCCTGCCGTACCGGATCCCACACAGGCATGGTATTTGGCAACGCAGCACAGTTGATACTGTTAAGCTGTGCCACTGACTGAGGGTAGCACTGTGTAAAGTTCTCGTCCCAGACATATCCTGGCAGGCAGTCGCATATCACTGTCTTGTTGACATCATCCCAGACGGGTTGAGTGTTGGGATAGCCTGAACAGTCGGCCTGTGAGGCCAGCAGCTTACCGGTTTCCTCGCATCCGAGGTTGTCAGGCCTCCAGGAGTATCCGGGCAGACAGTCGCAGTACACCTCGTTCCTGGAGTAATCCCAGACTGGGTGCGTGTTGGGCCATTGAGAGCAGTCCGAATCATTGAGTATTTGCTGAACATCCGGTTTGCATAGTCCCGTGACCGGATCAGGTATGAAGTAATCCTTGCAGAGGCAGTCATAAACTCCTGTGGAATTGTTCCATACCGGTTCTGCGTTGGGGTCGGGACAGTCTGGTATCCCGGGCTCATCATCCGCATCTTCAACGCATATTCCCTGGGCGTTTCTCACATAACCGACGTTGCATATACAGACCTGTGCGACAGGGTCATAGTACTCGTTGGGACCACACGACGTGTCCGGCTGTTCATCCTGAACCACCTTGTCAAGGAGTAGCAAACCCAGGTCCATGCACTGTGTATACAACACTGAAGTTTCTTTAAGGTCGGAATAGCCGCTGGCGGTGACGGTTATCTCAATCGGAGAGTTGTTCCGGTCAGCCTCGGGATAGTCCATTATTATTGTGTAACGGCCGTTGACAGTCTGATCAGACCTGGTACCGGCAGGAGTTGATATTGTTACCGCAGCACCTGATACTCTGGTTCCCTCCTGATCCTCAATCACACCCTGGAACAGGACCTGGTCGTACATAATGTCGGTGAGGGTCTTTGCAGCCTCGCGTATCCCGTCCTTGTTGAAGATGTATTTTGCTACAAAAAGCTGGCGGTCAGTCTGAACTGACTCCATCAGTTTCATCCAGTCGCCGTACCGGTTCCTTTTCTCAAGAAGATCTTCCCGGCAGTTATTCATAGCCGCGAGCCTGCCAAACTCTTTCTGCCCCCAGTCGCGGGATTCAATGTAGAGTCTCTGGTAGCTGTTGCACCAGCGGATCATCTCATCGGCCGGGATGACAGATTCATTTGCCAGCCTCCAGTTTGTAAAGATGTCTGTTACCAGTCCAAACGCCGCCTGTAACAGGGTCCATCTGCCAGAGCTCCAGATATATACTCCGTTACCGGTCTCATCGCACCATATCTCGCCACCTATGGGCCGCACGCCCGTATAGCAGATGACATCACCTGTCCCGATGTCAGTAAAGGCTTTTCGCCTGGGGTCAGAGCTATCAGCGGTGCCATCGCCTCCAACATAACCAATACAGTTGCCTGCCCTGTCCCTGATCTGTTTCTGGATGTTTTTCAGTCCGCCGAGTGCCAGGTCAATACCATCCCTGAAATAGTTGATACCTGTGCGGATCATGAACGTCACCGGAGACTTGATGGCTTCATATTTATCCTCTTTGGGAAGCAGTTTTTCAACATCCTTAAAGAAATTGCTCATTACTTCAAGGGAGCGGAAAGGGTTCTCTGCATCCGGGGCATAACGCTCATAGAAATTAACAGCTTTTTCGAGGTCTTCCTTGACATCCATCACCTCCTTCAATCCCCCCTCAAACTGTTTCAGCTTTCCCAGTGTATAATTGACCTTAGCTGTAAAGCCGTCCTTTTCAACTTTGTTGATGGCATCCTGTAGCTCCGGTGGCAGACTTTGGAAATTGTCCTTCAGGATATTCCAGTGATTAAGCATCTCAGTGAGCTTCTCCTGCGATTCAGTGGCCATATTCTTTGAGGTTGAAAGGGCATCATCAAGTGTCTCTTTCTGCTCATCAGTCAGTTGCAGGTAGGCTTTGTCTGACTGTGCAAGGATATTACCTTTGAAGGCAAGGATAATCAGGATGACCAGGGTGAGTGCTGCTGCCCGTACTCTTCGTGGTTTCATGAGCATCCGTTATTTAAAGTAAAACCGGTATCCCAGCGTAAGAACCGTCATCTGATAACCCTCATAAGAGGCAAGTATATCATTCAACCAGAGCTCAATGCCCAGCTCAAACGCCCTCTTCTCGGTCCCGAATCGTGCCCTGGTAATAGTGTTGAATGAGACATCTGACGCGATCTCTCCACCGAGACTAAAATCACTTGATAAGGGTCTGAGCATTGTGTTTGCCGCCAGTCCAAAGTCCACCCCCCAGTAGCGGGTGCCGCTGGTCATCCTGTATCCTGCGAAGAGAGGGATCCTGATGCTGTAGAAAGCATTGATATCAGAATCGTCTGAAATTTTTCCGATCAGAGTGTTGAAAGCGATGCCTGTCCCTCCGTAGAATTTTGTTCCGATCACCTGTTCAATACCGATACTCATTCCTGGAATAAGTGGAGGATCAATGCCGTAGACTTTACCGAGGTCAGAGAAGAGAAAAGAAAAAAACATTGAGGTGTTGTGATGCTTCGGGGCATGCGCAAGGGGGAGGGGCTGACCGACAGCAGCTCCATAGGAAGAGGCCGGGGCGGGTGGGCTCGTCTGGTTTGCTGCCGGCTGGTTCGGCATGGTTGATTGCTGTGCAGCGGCATCGGCAGCCGCCTGGTTCTGCGCTGCTGCGGCTGCAGGGTCACACTTGCCGTTGGGATAGTTCTCTGTCACCCAGCTTTGAGCCACCTGGTAGAAGGGGAAGCCCCCTTTAAGGGGCACAAGGTTTGGTGAACGGTCTTCACCGTCAACAATCTTTACCGTGCCGTCACTCTTGTCACAAACAGCCTTGAATGTCTTCTGGGCACTCAGGGGAAGGGATACCAGCGCAATAACGATTAACAGGAGGAATGGGATGAGCTTTTTCATATCTGTCCGCTGTTTTAAGGATGCTGTGACAATGAATTAATCCTGCTCTGCATCAATCTTTCCGGGCCCTGCTCACTGTCTTTGATAACCAAATATAATTAATTTTTGTCCCACGGTAATCCTCTTTTGATTATCAGGGCATATTTTGCGATCAGAGAACGATTTAATAAGGTAAATTTGAAAAAAAGAGCCAATGAAACCAGACGGACTGCCGGTCAACTGGATCTATCACGGCGATTGCCTGGATTTGTTGCGGCAGTTGCCTGATGAGTCTGCCGACCTGATCTTTGCCGATCCGCCCTATAATCTTCAACTCAATAAAGACCTCTTCAGACCTGACAGGTCGCTTGTCGGTGCAGTTGACGAGGGCTGGGATAAGTTTGAATCATTCCGTTCCTATGACGAGTTTACCCGCGCATGGCTCGCGGAATGCCGGCGGGTACTGAAGGCTACCGGCTGTATATGGGTGATAGGGACATATCACAATATCTTCAGGGTCGGGTCTGTTATGCAGGACACCGGGTTCTGGATCCTCAATGATGTCATCTGGATCAAGCCCAATCCAACGCCCAATTTTATGGGAACAAGGTTTACAAATGCTCATGAGACGCTTATCTGGGCGTCGAAATCAAGGGATTCGAAATACACTTTTCATTATCAGGCCCTTAAGGGGTACAATGATGATCTGCAGATGCGGAGCGACTGGCTGATACCTGTATGCAAGGGGCCGGAGAGGATCAGGGAGGAGGGGAAGAAGGCGCATCCGACGCAGAAACCTGAGGAGTTGCTGTACAGGATAATAATGGCGACGACAAATCCCGGGGATCTTATTGTGGATCTGTTTGCAGGAAGCGGTACGGCCGCAGCAGTATCCAGGAGACTTGGAAGAAATTTTATTGCCTTTGAGCGTGAGCTTTCATATGTCACTCTTGCCAGGGAGAGAGTCGGAAGGGTTATCCCTTTGGACAAGCCGCTGCTTGAGTACCGTACCGAGAGACGCCTTCCAAGGGTCCCGTTCGGGAACCTGGTCGCATCAGGATATATAAGGGCGGGAGAGTACCTTTGGACGGCCGACAGACAATTCCGGGCGCAGGTTCAGGCCGAGGGGTCGCTTCTCTTCAATGGCCGGTCAGGATCAATTCACGCTACAGGTACTGTTGTTTCCGGCCGGGAGCGGACCAACGGCTGGATTTACTGGCATGCCGAGAGGGATGGGGCCCTGATATCAATTGATAATCTGCGGGAGAAATACAGGAAAGATCATTAAAGACAGCAGACAGCTACCATCCGTCATAGGCATCGTTCGATAAAATCGTACATCCTTTCGACTTTTGACTTTACAGACTTTCGGTCTTTAGTCCATATAGGGATAGCGGAAGTCTGTCGCCGGCAGGAAGGTCTCCTTGATGGTGCGCGGGGAGGTCCACCTGATCAGATTCAGCCTGCCGCCGGCCTTGTCGTTAGTGCCCGAGGCCCTGGCGCCGCCGAAGGGCTGGAGCCCCACCATGGCACCCGTGGGCTTGTCGTTCAAATAGAAGTTGCCTGCCGCAAAGCGGAGAACCTGGCATGCCTTAACCATTGCCGGCCTGTCGTTTGAAAAAATGGATCCTGTCAGTCCGTAAGGGGATGTCTCATTGCAGAGATGGAGGGTCTCCTCGTACTTTTCGTCTTCATAAATATACAGAGTAACGACCGGACCGAAGATCTCCTCCTTCATGGTGATGAAGTCAGGGTCGGTTGTTAGGATGATAGTGGGTTCAATAAAATAACCTTTACTCTTGTCGCCGTTGCCCCCGTGAAAAATCTCACATGAAGAAGATGACTTCGCCAGCCATATATACTTCATTACATTTTCAAACGACTTTTCATCGATGACAGCATTCATGAAGTTGCTGAAATCGGCAGGGTCTCCCACCTTTATCTCCGAGGCCTGCCGCTTCAGATACCCTGATATCTCGGGCCAAAGTGACCTGGGGATATAAACCCGGGATGATGCGGAGCATTTCTGCCCCTGGTACTCGAACGAACCCCTTATGATTGCAGTTGCAGCCTCAAGGGGGTTGGCTGAATTGTGTATCATGATGAAGTCCTTGCCACCGGTCTCGCCAACTATCCGTGGGTACGACCTGTATTTGTCAAGATTGGCGGCTGCAGTTTTCCAGAGTGAGTTGAAGGTGTTGTTAGACCCTGTGAAATGGATGCCGCCAAGATCTGGATGGCTCATCACTACCGAGCTAATCACAGACCCCTGCCCGGGCAGGAAGTTGATGACCCCGGCAGGCACTCCTGCCTCCATGAATACCTTCATCAGTATCCAGCTTGAGAGCAATGAGGTTGTGGCCGGCTTCCATACCGTGGTGTTTCCCATCAGGGCTGCCGACATGTTGAGGTTCGATGCAATGGCCGTGAAGTTAAACGGCGTAATGGTATAAATAAAGCCTTCGAGTGGCCTGTATTCCACCCTGTTAAGCTGGTCAGTGGCTGAACGGGGCTGTTCCTGGTATACCTGTCCTGCGAAATAGGCATTGAACCGGAGGAAATCGATGGTCTCGCATGCAGCCTCAACCTCGGCCTGGTGCACCGTCTTGCTCTGTCCAAGCATCGTCGCCGCAACTATGGTATAACGGTATTTCTTTGAGAGAAGCTCAGCAGCCTTGAGCATTATCGAAGCTCTCTCTATCCATGAGAGTGTCATCCAGCCTTCCTTGGCGCTCATGGCAGACCTGATGGCATCTGCTGTCTCCTCCGCGCCTGCCATATGATACGTGGCGAGAAGATGACCATGATCATGCGGCATGACAACCCTGCCCAGCTTCCCGGTCCTGACAGGCTTACCGCCAATTATCAATGGTATCTCTACGGTTTCGGAAGAAATTCTGTTAAGCTCCTTCTCAAGTTCGGCCCGTTCATTGCAGCCTGGCGCATAACTCATTAAAGGCTCGTTATCAGGGTGTTGGATAGAGTAAATCGCATTATTCATGATGGTATGTTTAAGTTCAATATGTAAAAATTTGCATAACGCAGATGGACGACAAATTTAATTTTAATATGTATTAAAAAGGAACAAAAATCATGGCAAATAGTTTTTTGGAGGCATGTCACACTCCGGAACGTTTACATGGCGCTGATCCCTAGCCCGGCAGACATGCTCTCCAATTACTCTTGCGGCGTCACAGGAGAGTTATTTCACTGCTATCAAAATGTGGGATGCTGTGTCCTGACCTATTACCTCAACAGAATTGATCAGGGTTTATCCACCTCTTTTGTCAACAGGTCCGATGCTATGGCTATCATCTCGGATTTCCCAAGCAGGTATGCGATGTCATTGATGTTTATCACGGTGGAGGGTATGGGATTCGGGGTGACAGTCTCCCCCTGCCTTATAGCCACCATTGTGACTCCGCAGGTCTTTCTAAGGGCTGTCTCTGCAATCGTTTTACCGGCGAAAACGGATTTTTCACCTACCTTTACTGCAGCAATCTCAATATCAGGTATATCCTTCAGCAGTGAATAGCTCCCCATCTTGCTTTTATCCCGGAAAATACCGTAGTTGTCCTCCCTTGTCCTGGCTATTGCCCTTTCGATATCCATCCTGGGAAGAAGGTATTTACCGAGAATTCTTTCGTAAAAGTCAATGGCCGTTTCAAACTCCTCGGGAATGACCTGATTTGCTCCGAGCCGGTAAAGTTCCTCGATATCAGTCACATGCCTTGTCCGGACAATAATATGGACGTGTTTATTCATTGCCCTGACATGTTCAACTATTGACATTGCCGTTATCAGGTTTCCCACGGAAACCACCACAATTTCTGCGGTATGTACATATGCCTCCCTCAGTACCGGTTCGTAAGTCGCATCCCCAAACACCACCAGGTGGCCTTTCTCCATCTCTGACCTGGCCTTGTCAATGTCAAATACTATTGCTGTAAAGGGCAGGTCCATGGTTTTAATCATTGAAGCCAGGTTTATTGCCCTTGAGTCCTTGCCAATCAGAACCACATGTTTACTGATCTCCGGGATTTCCACCTGCTTCAGAGGGAAGAGGCCGTTAATCAGGAACGGAGGCAACGGCAGTCTCAGGACGAGGTTTGCCAGTGGCTTGGAACCCTGGATCAGAAACGGAGAGAGTGCCATGGAGGTGATGGCAACTGCCAGGAAAAGCTGGAAGTGATAGGGAGTTATGATTCCATTGGTAAGGCCCAATCCTGCAAGTATAAATGAGAATTCACCCACCTGTGCCAGCGAAAGCCCCACCACCACTGTTCCGAAGAAGGTGTGTCCGAGTGAGAAGGCAGTGAATCCTGCGATGATGGTCTTAACCGCAATGACAAGGAGTACCGTTGCAAGCACCAGCCACGGGTGCTCTGCCACAAACCCGAGATCAAGGAGCATACCTATGGAGACGAAGAAGAAGCTTGTAAAGACATCCTTGAAGGGAATCAGGTTGCCGAAGGCGCTGTGGCTGTACTCGGTGTCAGAGATCATCAGCCCTGCCAGGAAGGCACCGAACGCAAGAGACATGCCCAGTTCATTTGTGAGCATTGCCACGGCAAGGCAGATGAGCAGCAAGCTCATGAGAAAGAGCTCCTGGCTGCGGGTCATGGCAATCAGGTGAAGAAGCCACGGCATGAGCCACCTCGTTCCCGCCCATATGAATATCATTATTCCGATCGTCTTAACCATTAGGAGAAAAAGGTCGTGCCCCACATCGGCGGTTTTCCCTCCCAGGATGGGAATAAACAGCAACAGCGGTATCAGGATGATATCCTGAAAAATCAGTATCCCAACGATTGTCTTTCCGTAACGGGTGGTCAGCTCCGACCGTTCCTGCAGCAGTTTCAGAACCACCGCCGTGCTGCTGAGGGCAGTAAGGAACCCGACAAACACAGCCTCATTCCAGGCAAAATGAAAAATCCGTGCAACGAGTATGGTGATGCCCGCGGTGAGGAGCAGCTGCATGAATCCACCTAAAAAGACCACCCTTCGTATCTTCAGAAGATGATTCAACGAAAACTCGAGGCCTATGGTGAACATCAGGAGGATCACCCCAATCTCGGCCATCACCTCAACATTCTCCGGTGAGCTTATAAGTTTCAGAAGGTACGGACCTGCAATTACTCCGGTGATAAGATACCCGATGATCGCCGGGACCCTGATGCGGGTGAAAAGAAAATTCACAAGGGTGGAGAGCGCGAAGATTATAACGATATCCTTAAGGACACCCGGTTCCATTTCGTCTGTGCAGTTATGGCACTAAAGATATGAAATCTCTTTAGTTTTTTCAGGAAGGATTTTGCGCCTCACCGCACGCCGGCGTATCTGAAAGGAGGCATTTTGTCACATTTTCAAGAATGGACTTGCTGCCGGCAAGAACAATCAGCCTGTCGTCAGCCCCGATCACTGTCAGGCCGTCGGGAATGAGGTACTTGCCGGCTCTCTTAATCAGGGCTATCCGTGCATGCTTGGGGAAGCCCAGATCGACAATCTTCAGGCCTGCCACCCGGCTTTCGGGAGCAATGACGAACTCGGCCATCTCCGAACTGATCGAATCCGAAAGCAAAATATCAGCAGGGGTTACCGACTTGACCCTGGCGGGCAGTGAGACATGAAGCCATCTTGCCACCACTGGAATCGTGGTGCCCTGGAGCAGAACGGATGTTATGGAAATGAAGAAGACGATGTTGAAGATCATATCCGCCTTCGCCAGGCCGGCCATAAGTGGAAATGTGGCGAAAACAATGGGCACGGCACCCCTCAACCCGACCCATGATATGAAGGTCTTTGTCCGAATATTGACCCTGAAGGGCAACAGGGTGAGGAATACGCTAAAGGGCCGGGCGACGAATATCAGGAATCCTGAAATCAGCATCCCGATGCCAATTACAGGAACTATCTCACTGGGAAAGACCAGCAGCCCGAGTGTAACGAAGAGAATGATCTGCATCAGCCACGCGAGGCCGTCGAACATCTTCATGATGGTTCGCTTGTGAAGCAGTTCCTGGTTCCCGAGATAAAGAGCGGAAATATATACTGCCAGGAACCCGTTGCCACCAACAGCTGTCGTAACCGAGTAGGTCAGGAACATGAGGGTAATCGAGAGCACCGGGTAGAGACCCTCATAATCGAGTTTGATGTGATTGATCACATATTTGCTTGCCAGTCCGAAAAGATAACCCAGACCGCTACCCGGGATCAGTTGCATGAAGAACATCGGCAGCACAGACCACACCGACTTATCACCATTCTGCACCAGCCCGATGAATACTATTGTAAGAATAAACGCCATCGGGTCATTGCTGCCGCTCTCGAACTCAAGCGTAGGGCGGATATGGCCCTTGAGTGCCAGGCTTTTTGACCTGAGTATGGAAAAGACGGCAGCCGCATCTGTTGATGAGACTATTGCACCCAGAAGCAGTCCCTCATAGATGGAAAAGTCGGTCACCCACCATACAAAAAGCCCCAGGGAAAGGGTTGTCAGAAGCACACCCAGGACAGAGAGAGCCACCCCCTGCCACATTATCGGTCTTACCGAATGCCAGTCAGTCTCGAAGCCTCCGGAGAAAAGGATAAAGTTCAGGGCAACTATACCTATGAACTGGGCAATATCAGGATCATCAAAATGAATTCCGCCGATTCCCTCTGACCCGGCAAGCATGCCAATCAGAAGGAATAAAATCAGTGTGGGAACGCCAATCCTCAACGAGGTTTTGCCAGCCAGGACGCTAATCAGAATAAGGACTGAACCAATCAGGAGAATATTTTCAGTAGTTACTGTCACCTGCCGGCAGATTGTTGGCCTAAATATAGCAAAACGGTGCCTGCTTCACAAAAAAATCCCGACTGTTCAGACCGGGACATTGAAGAGTAAAAAAACGTGGGTGTAAAATATTTACCTGTAATCAGTGAGGAATTTCCCTTAGTTCACCGTCCTCGATACGCCATCCGGTGACTTCGGGGTCACTGTTGCGCAGGAACCATGCCGGGAGCGATAATCCCGGCACACACCTGACCACGGTTCCCTCGGGAAGGCTGATGTCTATGTCGACAGTTGAGCCGTTCCACCTGCTGCCTGCCGGCAGAGAAAAGAATTCATCCAGGTAGAGAGTATCACCGGAAAACCGCCAGTTGTATTCCACGGCCCGGGCATTTTCCCGTGCCTCACTGTCCGAGTTGCTGCTGGCATGCCTGTCGACAGATATTGCTCCCGTGCCATTTTCGCTTCCGTAGATATTCAGATCCGGGGTGGCATAGAGCCTGTCTCTTACTTTATCCAGGTAGAAGGTGAAGTGATCAACAGATGCGGTTTCGTCGTAAGATATCTCCGTCAGCCTGGCCCCGGGTGCAATCCAGATTGACTTCGGGGCCGGGTCAAGACTTATCCGTTTTTCAGCTGTTTTGCCGTTTGAGTAAACCGAAAGCTGAAGGCTGAGGAAAACTCCAAGCGCGCAAAGCGAAGCAATCCATATGACGAAAAGCACGATGTTCAGTACCCGGAACTTTTCCCTGATGCGGAAGATCATCTTGATTCCCAGCCAGGTCAGGGCAGCAAGGGGAATAAGGATGACCAGGGCCGAGAGAATAAGAACAGGCCAGACCATATTGCTGTTGAGGACAATGGAAAGAAGGGTGTGAATGTTGGTCATCTCCGGTTCCATCACCGAAGTGAGGAAGGGCGCGTTACTGAAGAAGATCAGAATGGTAAAGCAGAAGAGAAGCGTAAAGCCCACAATGGTGAATACTGATCCGAGAAATATGGCAATCACCCTCAGGATAGCCGACATTAATTTTCCGAATGCCCTGAAGAACTCGGATAACGCCTTTCCGGCACGCGCAGACAGACTGTTCGGATCGTACATCGATTTGCGGTTGTAGACCCCCTTTTTGCCCGGGGCGCTGTTGTCATCATAATAGTCTTCGGGTGCGCCCATAATGTTTATCATGTCATTCACCATCTCCCTTGAGACAAGGGTGGGAGGTTCGCTGCCGCCTCCGAATATCTCGGCAATGCGTCCTTCAATGTCTGCAACGGTCTCATCGCCCCCCTGTTCGGAGCTGAACCGGGCCGAGACATGTCCGAGGTAATGCTTCAGGATCTCCCAGGCCTCCTCGTCGATACGGAAAAGCTGCCCGGCAATGTTGATGTCAATGGTTTTTTTCATGGCTGCCACTATTTCTTGTCACGTATCTGGTTAACCGACCCGACCAGTTCCTCCCATGCTTTGTCAAGCTCGTTGAGATAGATCTTTCCAAGTTCGGTAAGTTCGTAGTACTTGCGTGGGGGGCCCTGCGGCGATTCTTCCCACCTGTAACTGAGCAACCCCGCATTCTTCTGTCGTGTCAGCAGGGGGTAAAGGGTACCTTCAACGACTATCACTTCGGCTTTTTTGAGCTCATTGATGATGTCGACCGCATAGCAGGAATTCCGTGAGAGTACTGCAAGGATGCAATACTCAAGGATCCCCTTGCGCATTTGTGCTTTTGTGTTGTCCGTATTCATGGCAATTCCATTATTTTCATTTTGACAGGCTGATTGCAGAGATCAAAGGTTCATTTTCTTCTTTACCGTATCGAATTCCTCCTTTACGGAGTCCTTGATATTTTCAATAGTCACCGGGTCACCCCTCATTTCAAGCTTTTGTGCCGTGGTTTTTGCCTCCGGAAGAACAATCCACAGGATGAGATACAGGCCAAGGCCGAACCCGCCGGCAAAAATCAGGAAGGCAAAGATGATCCGCATGATCAGCGGATCCCAGTCGAGGTATGCAGATATCCCCGCGCAGACACCTCCGAAAACGCGTTTTTCCGGATCACGGTACATCCGGCGCTGCGACCGCGGAGGCCGCTCTTCCGAAGTGCCGCTGCCGCTTATGGCCTCCGGTGATCCCAGGATGGCGATTACCTCCTCCACATCCTTCATAGTGATGACCTGCTTGTAGGAATTGAGCCTCATCCTGAATAATTCCGCGATCCTTCCCTCAATGTCGGTCATGATCTCGGAAGCGCTTGACTCGCCTGAAAACTCCTTCTCCAGGCTCTTCATGTAATGCCGGAGACGCTCATAGGCATCCTCGTCCACGTTGAACGGAAATCCTCCCAGATTGATGTTAACCGTTACTTTCATTGTCTTTTTAATAAGGTACCTGTTAATACATATTAATTTTACTTTGCAAAAATATAATTAAAAATAATACTATGCAATACATAGAACCAAAATTTTAAGAATATTTTTATTTAATGGCAACCGGATCGTTTTCATGATAACGGTATATAGGCAGGAATAACTAACTTTATGCAAACAAATGACCATGAAAGCATACAACTGGGGAATACTGGGAACAGGCAAAATAGCCCACACCTTTGCACGGGCGCTGATGTTGCTTGACAACGCGCATCTTCATGCAGTAGGATCGCGCGATGCAGAGAAGGCCGCAAATTTTGCGGCTGAGTTCGGGTTCAGGAAGTTTTTTGGAAGCTATGAGGAGATGGTCGCCGACCCGGGGGTGGAGATTGTATACGTGTCATCGCCTCACTCGCATCATCTTGAACATACCCTGCTGGCGCTGCGGAACGGAAAGCATGTCATCTGCGAGAAACCGATGTCGGTAACAGCATGGGAGGTTGAGATGATGGCCGAGGAAGCCCGCAGGCAGGGGCTCTTCCTGATGGAGGCCCTCTGGCCTCCGTTTCAGCCTTCCTACCTGAAGGCTGACGAGATCATGAAGAGCGGGAAGATGGGCAAACTGCTTCATATGAGAGGTAAGTTCGCGTTCATATCGCCCTTTGACCCTGAACTGAGGACTTACAACACGGAACTGGGTGGGGGCGCATTGCTTGACATTGGCATTTATCCCATTATGGATATACTGAGGTATATGGGAGAACCAGAATCAATGGTTGCATCATCCGTACTGTCACCGACCGGCGCCGATGAAAGCACCTCTGTTATATTTAAGTTCAGTGATGGCCGGATGGCTGAGGCATACTGCTCTTTTGCAAACATGAGTGGCGTCTCAACCGAGATGAACTGTGAAAAGGGAAACCTGATCCTTTCAAGGGGCCGCGACCGCAACCAGCGCCTGGTGATTGAGTTGCCCGGCGACACGGATGACCGTATCTTCACGCCGCCGGCACAGGGATACCAGTATGAGGCCATGGAGGTCATGAACTGCCTCGACAGGGGCCTGACGGAGAGTCCGGTGGTTCCGCTGTCGTTCACTCTTACCCTTGCCCGTACCCTCGATACGGTACGCAAAAAGACGGGCATAAAGTACCCGGGGCGGGACAGGTAGTTCTGAATCCGGGAGGGCAAACCATGGATGAAACCACTACCGCCACTGAGAGGAGACGATTGCTGCTTAGCATGCTGATCCCGTTCCTGCTTGTCGCCTTCATGTGGCTGGTAAAAATAACGGAGGTGCTGTTTGAGACCGACTTTCATTTCCTGGGCATTTTTCCCCGGCAGGTCTCTTCTCTTACAGGCATCATGACTTCTCCTTTCATTCATTCCGGGATACGGCATCTGTTCAACAACACCATTCCGCTGTTCATTCTCGGTACGGCACTGTTTTACTTCTATTCGCAGGTATCGTTCAGGGTCCTGTTCCTGATCATGCTGCTGACCGGACTTGCCGTCTGGATCACCGGAAGACCAGCGTGGCACATCGGGGCAAGCGGCATAATTTACGGCCTGGCTACATTCCTCTTTGTCAGCGGCATCATCCGCAGGCATATACCTCTAATGGGACTGTCACTGCTGGTTGCATTCATTTACGGAGAGATGGTATGGGGCATTTTCCCGGGATTCGGGATGGATATCTCATGGGAGTCACACATGCTCGGAGCAGTCGCCGGATTGCTCCTTGCAGGGTGGTATCGTGCTGAAGGACCCCAGAGGCCCGTTCCTTTCTATGAAGGGGAGGAGGACGATGAAGACGGTCAGCTTGAAGAAAATGAACCCCCGCCATCGAACCAAGTGAATTAATTGCTATTTTTAAGGCCGCTAAAACTAACCTAATATCCCAGTAATGTACGTCAGAACTGGTACTCCGGCATTTGATGAGCTCATCCCGCGAATCAACAGGTTCCTTGAGCAGGATCTCCTTGAATTGAATATTGACGGTGAAAGGATAAGAGGCTACAGGTCGCCTGATGCCAGATCCATCTGGATAAGGAACTATTCCGACATGATGAGGGCTCTCCGCTATTCGGAGGCTGATCTCAAGAGCGTTGTGAAGCATTTTGCCGACAACCAGTCGCGCAACGGCCGCATATTTGACTATTTCACCACATTCCCCGAAAAACTCCCCTGCGAGCGCGAGAACTGGACCAAGTATGTCCGTACGCCCGTCGAGGCCGATACGGAGTTCAGGTTCATCAAGGCGGCGTGGCTGGCATGGCAGGCAAACGGCGACGATGACTTTATCCGGAAACTGATTCCCGCTTTCGAAAGGGCGCTGGCATATGTAATGGAGGGGCGCTATTTTGACAGGGAGAAGTTCCTTTTCCGCAGGCCTTATACGATAGACACATGGGATTTTGCATATCATGCCGGACATCACGACTGGCTGCAGTTCCAGATAGATGAGAATACCTTCTGGGGTTACTTTCACGGTGACAACAGCGGTTATTACGAGGTATTCCATTTCATGTCGCACTGGTATGCAATGTTTGGTGACAAGGTAAAGTCGGCACAGTGGCGCGACCGCGCCCTGAAGCTTCGCAAAAGCCTTAACACCACCTGTTTCAACGGCTCGTTTTATACTCATTTCGTAAAGCAGACGCCAGTGACCATCGAGGGTGTTGACGAGGCGTCACAACTTAGCCTGAGCAACCCTGCTGCCATCAACCGTGGTGCGGCATCTCCGGGCATCGCCTATGCGATCATCAATGAATACATAAAGCGTCGCGAGACCACAAGTGCTTTTGCCGAGTGGTTCTCCATTGATCCTCCTTTTCCGGCAGGCATCTTTGGCGACTACAAGCTGTCACGAGGCGCCTACTGCAACGGCGGGATAATGCCTCTGACCGGAGGTGAGCTCGCACGAGCCGCCCTCGAGTACGGGTTTGAACAGTACGGCATTGACATACTGATGCGCTATTATGACCTGATCTCGCGCAACGGCGAAACCTACCTCTGGTATTTTCCTGACGGGAAGCCGTCAACGGTTGAGACAAGCACCTCACCTGATGCCAGGCCGACAGACGGATGGGGCTCCTCGGCCATGCTCTATGCTTTCGTGGAGGGGCTGGCAGGAGTGCAGGATAAGGACAAGCTCTTCAGGAGGGTACGCCTGTGCCCAAAATGGATAGCTGCAGGAGTTGAACGTGCGGAGGTGAAGATCGATTACAAGAGCTCCGGAGCCTTCGTGAAGTATCTCTACAGCCATACGGCCGACAAACTCACCATAAGCCTGACGGGGAGCTACGGGTACATACAGTTCTCACTGCCCGTGCCGGCCAATTATGTGGCAGGCGACCTCACCATCGGAGGGAAGAAGAAGAAGTACATCATGGCGACGATCAATCAGAGCAATTACCTGATCGCCGATGCCGATGTCAGCGGAGAGTGCGAGGTTGTCCTCAAACTGCGGAAGAAACCTATTGCCTGATTACAGGGTTATATATGAACTCAAGACCGGTAGCAATAATTACGGGAGCCAGCAGGGGCATTGGCCGGGCCATTTCGCTCGCGCTTGCTTCCGATGGATACGATATTGCCGCTGTCGCCCGCACTCCTGACAGTGAATGCATGCTCTCCCTTCAGCCCGAGATAGAGAAACTCGGTGCAGAATTCTACCCCGTTGGACTTGACGTGGCGCACACCGACCATCATGATGAGGCCATCTCAAGCATACTCGAACGCTACGGCCGGATAGACATCCTGGTGAACAACGCGGGAATTGCGCCCATTGAGCGCAAGGACCTCCTTGACATGGAGGAGGAGAAATTTGACCTCGTTCTGGCAGTAAATCTCAGGGGCCCGGTCTTCCTTGCCAGGAGAGTGGCAAAGGAGATGATATGGATGAAAGAGAAGGTGAAGGATTACAGGCCATCGATAATATTCATAACATCTTTTCTTGCCTATACCTCATTTACACACGGCGTGGAGGTTTGCATCTCCAAAGCGGCCCTGAGCATGGCCGCCCAGGTCTTCGCCGACCGTCTCACCGAGTACGGGATCTGCGTCTATGAGGTCAGGCCCGGACTCATCAGGACGGAGCTGACCACAAGGAGCAAGTATAAATTTGACAGGCTCATCACAGAAGGACTGATCCCGCAGAAGAGATGGGGCACACCGGAGGATGTGGCCAGGGCCGTGGCTTCACTTGCCCGGGGCGACTGGCCTTTCTCGGCCGGTACCGTCTTCGATGTCAGCGGCGGGATGAATATCCAAAGTATCTGATAACCAGCGCACTGCAGTTTAAGTGCTTCTGTCATGACCGGTTTTATTCAACTTTTGTTGAACAAAATCTTCATTCTGCTGGTTACTCTTTAAACTTAAAACACAGAATAAAATGAAAAAAGCAGGATTTATTGCACTAATGGCAATTTTTGCTGTCACACAGCTGGCTGCGCAGAAGAAATACGTTGCCAATACTTCGGCCACGGTGATAAAATGGCATGGTGAAAAGATAGTCGGGAGCAAGCACTTCGGTACAATTGATCTCAAAGAGGGGTGGCTTACCTCAGACGGAAAATCAATCACCGGCGGTGAGTTCATCATTGACATGAACAGCATTAAGAATGAAGATTTAAAGGATGCCGACAGTCGTGCAAAACTGGAAGGTCACCTTAAATCGGCTGACTTCTTCGGTGTTGATAAGTACCCTTTGTCAAAACTTGTGATAACCGGCGGAGGTCAGTTTACCGGGGGCAAGGCTACCATCAAGGGAAACCTCACAATCAAGGAGGCTACGCATCCGGTCGAGTTTACCGTTCAGGAATCGAAGTCCGGTGGTCTCACTACGTACACGGCAACCGTTGCATTTGACCGCTCACTTTACGATGTCAGGTACGGGTCTGGTAAATTCTTCTCCAATCTTGGCGACAACGTCATCATGGATGAGATAAATATTGACGTATCTCTGAAGGTGAAATAACCTCTCAGCCGAGAAGCTCGCAGTACAGGTCCCAGGTTTTGCTCACGGTAGCGCTGTGGCTGAACTCAGACAGAATGGTACCCCTCGCCTTCATACCAGTAAGGCCGAGGGAGTCCCTGTTTTTCCAGCACCTGGTTATGGCATCTGCCAGTGCCTCAGCTGAGCCTCTTCTGACCACGAACCCGTTATCTCCCCTTTTAAACAGCTCCCTGGCGCCGCCGCCGTCGGTGACAATAACCGGTTTGCCCAGGCACATTGCTTCCGTGATAGCCCTTCCCAGTCCTTCGCTCAGCGAGGGCTGGACATAAAGGTCGCAACCTGCTGTCCAGGCAGGAGCGTTCTTCAGATGGCCCTTGTGAATGAACCGTTCCGGGACTCCGCTCTGTTGCGCCAGGCGAAGGGTGTCAGGCGAGTCGGTCCCGTCCCCGATAAGGATAATCCTGAAAGGCATCTCCCGGGGAAGGAGTTTTGCAGCTTCGGTAAGGAATTTTATTCCCTTCACCTTACGGAGGATCCCCACCGAGCATATCAGGAACTCATCTTCCGAAACACCCATTTCCTCTCTTGAGACCGGCACAAGGTCCCTGAACCATTCCGGGTCATATCCCCTGTAAATCCTTACGGTTCTGTCCCTTCGCCATGGAGGAAGCTGGCGTTTCGCGTGTGCCTCCACTGCGTCGCTGGCGCATATGAGCCGGTCGATGCGCCCGTTGAGGAAGGCGAGCCATGCCGAGGGATCATGCCAGTGCAGGCTGAGCGAGCCGAAATAGCCTATGATCTTTGTTTTCCTTCCTCTTGCCGCCAAAATGCAGTTGGTCATGGCCTTGCCGAAGGTCACATGAATGAGGTCAAAACTGCCCTGATCAATTATATCCTTCAGCCTTCCGATTATCTTCCGGCTGATCTTTTTATCAAAAACTATATATTCCACCCTGATGCCTTCCTCCTCAAGTTCCCTTGTCTCAGGTGTCGGCCTCTGGGTTACAACGGAAATGTCGGCACCCCTTGCACGAAGACCCCTGATGAGCATCCTGTCGGCAATTGTTGTGAAGGGGGAAAGCGAAATATCACTGATAAACAGGACTTTACAGGCCATGACCGGGGGTAATGCGATTTAGTAGCTTAGTGTATCTGTGTTTGCCATCTCTATGAATGACAGGTATATCAGTTTGGCAACATCCTCCATTATCTCAGGCGTGACTGCCGTCTCATCATCACCCGGAAGGTGGTAGTAAACAGGTTTAACTCCGTCGGTTGTAGAGATGCTCATGGTTCTGAACCCGTCTGCCAGGAAAACCAGACCGTCACTGCGGGGCCGGCCAAAGAACGATCCACCTGAGGTGGAGACCCTCATGGGCCTGTGGATATATTTGTCATTGGCAGCCTTGAAATACCCTGTCAGACCCGCGCACGTTGCTGATGCGCTTACCGCCAGACCCGTACCGTTGCCTACCATGTCGAGGTTGATATACGTGACCGTCTTATCTTTGGGGAATACAGGATTCCTTGTGTAGAATTTGCTGCCCAGGAGGCCTGCCTCTTCTCCGCCTATCATAAGGAACATCACGGTGCGTTTGAGTTTGATGCCTGAGGCCGCAAGGGCTTTGGCAGCCGCCATTATGTCAATGATCCCGCTGGCATTGTCAAATCCGCCTGCAACCAGCAGTCCGCCGGCATTTCCCACGGCATCAAGGTGTCCGCCGATGATTATCACCTCATCCTTCAGGACAGGGTCTGTCCCTTCGATCATACCGACTACATTGCAGGTTTTACCATCAGGGTGCCTGGTGGTGTTTGCCATTATTGTCATGGTTTTGCCAGTGGCAAATGAGGTAGGTTTGAATGTTTTATCAGTCTGTTGCAAAAGGCTTGCATTGTCTTTACCGATGCCGGCAAAGATGTCAGCCAGAGGCTCGGGGCCGATGCCGCAGACAATCATATTTTCAATATATGATATGTTGGGGTTGGAGCTGTTGCCGTCGATATAAAGCATTCCGGCCGCCCCGTGTGCGGCTGCGTTTTCGACCTTGTACTGGTGATAACAGTATTTGACCCACTTTGTATATTCGGGATTGCGCACATCCTTGAAAGGAACATCGCGGTTCATCAGAACGATTTTGCCTTTTACGTCAATGCCATTGT
Source organism: Bacteroidales bacterium (assembly GCA_049294275.1). Taxonomy (GTDB): domain Bacteria; phylum Bacteroidota; class Bacteroidia; order Bacteroidales; family VadinHA17; genus SR-FBR-E99. Next base: position 14,485 of record JBAQCQ010000036.1, on the reverse strand, counting down.
AATCGTCATAATTAAGCTCGGGGGCGCTCACGCCGTATCCGACCCAGACAACCTCAGCGGTCACCTCCCCGTTTCCCGAGTTCATTCCGGGATAATAATCAGCCGGGGCAGCGTAGCCCTTGATGATTGTTTTGCCGTCTTTCTGCGGAATTTGCAATTGCAGGGCCCCGATGTCATTCACCACCGTATAGGGGTGGTCAAACCACTGGAAGTACGACCCGCTGTCACCTGCCGGTTTGATACCCCATTCTTTCATTTTGTCTGCCACCCATCCGGCAGCAGCCAGGTATTCAGCTGTTCCTGCCAGTCTGCCGTTGAATTCCGGGGCACACAGTTTCGCCATCCAGCCGGCTATCTCCTCACTGCTGATCGAGTGGAAGTGCTTTAGCAGCGTCTGTTCATCCGTTGATTGTGCAGGCAACTGATGTGAAAGGGAGATTGTGATGAGGAGGGTCAGTATTGTAAACAATGCACGCATTTCTTAAAATTTTCCGGTTAGAATTGATATTGTCAATTGCAAATATATCGTTTTAAAACATGAGATTTGAAACCTGAAGCCCTCGGAGTCCTGTTTGAGGGCATCATCAAGGCGAAGAGTGAAAAAAAATTTATAATTAATGGGGATTCGCATGTTTAGAAATGAAACATTTATAGTCACTTTTACGTTGCTTTTAGTTTCAGGTATATGCAGCGGGCAGAAGACATGGTGGGGGGAATATTCGTTTTTTGCAGGCGGCGGCAACAATGGAATTTTCAGGTTTGAGGAGTTGATTGGATCAGGGTCAGTCAACGGAACGGGTATGTGGACTGCAGGCTCTGACCTGCGGAGACTGTTCGGCGATCACTTCAGCATAGAGACTGGTCTCGCCTGGTCACATCAGTATTATTACACCTCTCCAGCCCCGGGCATTTCGGGCGAGAACCAACCTGGCAGTTTCGGGTTGGTTGCCGTGCCTGTTACCGCCAGGCTGGATTTCCTGAAGTGGTTCTTTGCCGATGCCGGGGCGGTGCTGTCGCTGCAGACCGGCTTCCCGGGGGTTGACAATATGTCAGGATTGGGAGCTACGGCAGGGGCAGGGTTTCAGTATAATTTCAGGTCAGATGTTTTTGTGAGGGTCAGGGCTTATGCCGTTCAGTACGGACTGCTTCCTTTCACGCCGGAAGATAACCCTCAGACTTTATACAATTCAGGGGTGACTCTTGGTGTAGGGTACAAGTTCGTTCACCTGGGCAAATGTAATTGTCCGGATGACAACAGCCCGCGAAGAAGGTTTTATTAGTCTTCAGCTAATTGCTGATTAATTCTGTATTTTTTGTGCAGATGTATCAGTCTTCAGCCACTTCGGCTATCAGTATTTTTGCTTCGGCCCATTTCTCTTCGGGCATGCGTGCACCTATCACTTCGATCACCTTACCTGCCAGGATTGATCCGAACATTCCGCATTTATCGAGGCTGAATCCGTTTGAGAAGCCGTAGAGGAATCCGGACGAATAGAGGTCGCCCGCGCCGGTGGTGTCAATCGCATTGACCTTGAGTGCGTCGATCTTGATGACCTCATCGCCTCGCTTGATCCATGATCCGTCAGAGCCGGTTTTCACGATGGCGATATGGCATTTTTCAGATATTTCCGTGAGTGCCTCCACGGGTCCGAGGCCGGTGAAAGCGCGAGCCTCCTCCTCGTTTGCGAAGACGATGTCCACATATTCTGTCACTATTCTCCGGAATTCAGGGAGCATTGCTTTGACCACGTTAAAGCTGGCCAGGTCGAGTGCCACGCACATGCGGTTCTCTTTTGCCAGTTGGCAGGCCTTTTCCAGGAGAGGGAGGTTGAAGATCAGGTATCCCTCGAGGTAGAGGATATGGTATCCCTTGAAGTAGTCTGGTTGAAGTTCTTCGGCCATGAGTTCGGTGGCTGCTCCGAGGTGGGTGGCGAATGTGCGCTCGGAGTCAGGTGTCACCAGTGCCACGGCTGTTCCGGTGGGCGACTCAGGGGATCGTATCAGCACGGTTGTCAGTCCGGCTTCGACCATATCCTTTTCGTAGAAGTTACCCAGTTCATCGCGGCCCACTTTACCGATGAATGATGAGTGTACTCCCATCACCCCAAGGCCGTACATGGTATTTCCTGCCGAGCCGCCGGAAGCAAGGTTTTTTTTCATGCCAATGATTGCCTGTTTTATCTCGTTTGAGCGGATGGCGCTGACCATTGTCATGCTTCCTTTGGGGAGGCTGAACTGGCTGAGGCATGTCTCATCTGGCACTATTGTCATCACATCGACAAGAGCGTTACCGATGCCAATAATCTTCTTCATCCGGAAAATTTCGACAAAGATATTGCTTAATTCATTTAAAGCGGTTAATTTTGCGACGCTTCAAAAGAGCGATATACTCCTCAGTAGCTCAGTTGGTCAGAGCACCTGACTGTTAATCAGGGGGTCCTAGGTTCAAGTCCTAGCTGGGGAGCGAAGCAAGTCAGACACTTACGGGAAACCATGGGTGTCTTTTTTTATGGGTGCGCCAGTTTTGGGCCAGGTTTTGGATGAAATTCCTTGTTTTTGGGTTCTAAATGGATGACGGTCTTAAATGAAAAAAGCTGGAAAAATTCCAGCTATTCATGTCGTGACCCCTTAATGTTTCGTTCTGGTTTTGACGGACTATGTGGATTTTTAAACGATTTAAAACCTATGTTCAATTAATCATCCCCAGGTTTGCCCAGAACGATGATAATTTCTGGACAGGGGTAGACCAAGCTTGTGAGGGTTTATGGTCTGTGGCGTCAGATATGATAGGATTTGGGTCAATCCAGTGACAATGGGAATGGAGCATTAAGAAAAGTTCAGTAGTGACCAGGTACTATGGGAGCTAAGATAAAAGAACAGTAAAGAAATAATTCTTTTCATAGCTCGTAGGTTTTAAGGTTGCTTATCTTGTATGTAAATAAGTCTCTTGTTTATTTCAAAATAATTCCAAAAATCAGGAAGGGTGCATCCCGATCCTGAAGTAAGTCCGCCGAATTCGCATACTTTATTCCCTGAACAATCGTAAATAACCGTCATCCCATCAACAATTCTGGGGCAATCACGAATACCAATGTACTCTTCATTGTTATAACTTACTGTGTATACTTCTACGCAATAAGTACGGCTTAAGAGATACTTTAACCATTCAATGTTTTCTTGAGGATTTTCGATACCACAGGCACATGGTGTTTTGTGACTATTACAACTTGGCATCATCATAACAAGCAGAAAACATAGGATTAGTGTCAATCTTCTCCCTCTCATAATTACCTAATTTATTCGTCGATAAATGGAAGTATTATAAGTCATAAAAGCTCTTGAATCTATGCGCAATTTGTTTTCATAAAACTCATAGTCGTAATCATATACCAGCTCAAGTCTTTATTCATTTCTGAAATTTTCATCATACCAAACCTGTTTTTCTAGCATGTTGATGTATTTCTCCTCCTTTTTCTTGGATCTTTTTGTAAAGAAGAACTTAAAGTACATTGTGGCTCTGCCATCTTTACTAATAAACACGCCAGTGCAATAGGGATACTTTCTCTTGCGCATTTTTTCTAATGAGTTGTCAAGAAAAGATACAGAATCAGCACTCGGTATGTCATAGATGTAGATAGTGTCAGCATTAAACATTTCACGAGGTTTATCACCTGCGATGATGGTTACATAATCCTTTAAATCAATATTTACAGAGTCATTGTTTGATGGATGCCCAGGTCTGTAATACAGGCCAAGCGCGGTCTTTATTTCCGCCGAAATTTGCCCTCGTGGAAAATTTCGATTAGGTGAAACTATTGGTGCTGAAGTCGAAGTGTCTTTATTAACTATACGCTCTATCATAGCTGATTTTTTAAATATTTCAGCATCCTCCCTGGAAACATAATGTGGTAGAGCAGTATAAATTACAAGACAACCTTTATCCCTGGACTGAAATACAGGACCATATAATCCCCCTGTATGTTTATCTTTTTCTTCCCGAACTTTCCACATAACATAGTATTTATCCAGATCCGTAAACCTTTCGGGGTGGCCACAAATAATACCATATTCCTTTGAAAGAAATTCTGTATAATCGGATAAATTCCTTTGGTAGAATTGCTTCTCCTGTGCATGCAGATTCAATGAAAATGAAATCGTCACAATGACAAGTGTCAATTTTCTAAGACACGACCAGCGTGAAGGTCCTTCCCTTTGATTACTAGTTATAGTACGGTTTTTACCTCTCATTTGGTTTTAAGGTTACACAGCCCAATCCTTATGCCTACTGTAATGACAGGCAGTGGTAGATAACTGTCAAAATCTTCAGTCTCCCATGTGAATGGGACAGATAAACTAACATATGGCTCAATAACTGAATGAGGGGAAAGCTGTCCTTTATAATTCAGTTTAACCCCTGGGACAATCCCGAAATCCGAGATGTACTTGAAATCTGTCATATATGCAGCCCCCAGATACCCACTTATAAAGAAGTGCTTGAATGTGTTCTCCTGGAAGTAATGCCTCCTTTCAATTGCGACCTCCAAGCCAGCAGCAGGTTCAGACAGGCTACTGAAGGAGCCTACAACCCCAAGACCACCCCACAAGCTGGTAGTCGTTTTGGGTTTGTTTACTTTCTCAAAACTGTAAATTAGTTCAGCAGAATATGAAAGAAAGGATTTTTGAGGTGGATAGAAGATAACATCGCAATATGCGCTGATAGTGAGGAATAGAAATATGGCAGCGATTAGGATTCTTTTCATAAGAACATTGTTTGGTACTGAATATACATAAAACTTCTCTTATTCAAGTCGTTTATAAATAGCTGTATTATAAATCTTAAAAGCTCTTGAATCTATCCGCAATTTGTTTTCATAAAATTCATAGTCGTTATCAAATACCAGCTCAAATCCGTCTTCTCTCGTAATACTTTCATGTAATAAGGAATCAATCCAGTACTTCCTTTGAGAGGTGACTTGTTGCGATTCATAGTCAAAAAAACGAACAGTATTGTCAGGCAGGTACTCATCATACCCATTTGCTGGATAGGTATTCATAACAGGCCAGTTACCCAACTCAATTATTTCCCATTTTCCAAGAATGGCTCTTTTCGCTGAGTCAAAGGGGTCGATCTTTTCTCTATCGCAGCCTGACACCGCAAATAATACCGTTATAAATATGATAGATAAATACTTCAAATGTTTTGGATTAACCTCAGAAATTTGGCTGTACATGCTTGTAATGTTATTACTCAATTCTTTCAATTGTAATATCTCTGACTATCATTAGGTAGTTTTCACTTTTAACCGAATTCCTAATCTCCAGAACAACATCGACAAGTTGATCGGTGTCCCATTCGGGACCATCATTGCTAAACTTGCTGAGCTTATATTCTGGGATGCTTTGACTGTTTGTGGAGGTAGGTGATGAAACCCAGATTATTGGATCTTTTATTATGTACAGTTTGGTAATATCAAGATCTGTTGAAATTCGTACGCTATCCAGATTAACAAGACTCACAGAAGCAATTAGAGGTCTTTTTGTGGGTATTGAACTGCCAGGGAAAAAGTTACGGTAAGCTTCTGCCTCAATCACATGCTTACTGGAATTGTAAACGAGAGTATCAACCGAATTTGCCATAAGACGATTAAGTAACTCGGCATCCTCAATAACACTTGGTTTCTCACAGGCGGACAGAAGAGCTACAAAAATTGTAACTATCAGAGATTTACCGAGGATGTTTTTCATAACATTTGGATAATTATTTTATTGGATCAGTCTGTCTTAGTAAAATGAGCAAATGGTGTCATTGCAGATGATCTGTTAGCCGTTTCAATTACCGAGCTTTTATAACCAGTGTTGTTATTATTTCACCTGATCCTTGATCTCAACAATTTTAATCACATCACCAACCTGACATATACTGGCTGAATTGACATGATCAATTTTATATTTTATCCAGTACTTTTTTCCGTCAGAATAGTTTTGCAGGAAATCATTAATGTTGTTTGGTTCAAGATATTTATCGTCAGTTTTCTGAAAAACGAACCCACAACCGTCAAATCCCGTAAGATTTTTTAATGTTACCTCCTCATAACCTATTAGCGGAAGTACATCATCTTTCTGACATGAGAACTGAAAGAGGATAGCCAGAGCAAAAAGTACTTTTACGATTTTCATGTTGCCAGTGTTTGTTTCTTCATGCAAGAGTTGCGGTTATTCTTTCTTTTTAATAATACTGAACTCTGAAAAATTGAAACCATATCCCAAATCTTTTCGTGGGAAGAATGTCAGCCCCAGGTACAGGGATTTCATTAATTCAGATTTAGTCCAGGTAATACCACCATCCAGGGTTTCATATGAAATGCTCCCTTTAAAGGTAGGGAAATCGAGACCCTCATATACAGCAATGGGTTGAATATTAAAACCCTCATTTTCAGATGAAAAATGAAATGTGCCAAAGTAGGTAAACGGGAAACTGGTTTCCTCCCAGTTTAAACCGCCATCAATGGTTTTATAAATGTGAGAGATGCCATCAATATAACCGATATTCTCATTGTAGAAGTAGATGTTTCTGACATCATGATTTGCTTCAACGGGTGTTGAGATAGTTTGCCAACTATGACCATAATCCGAACTTTTGAAGATCTGATTATTTTCACCAGCAACAAAAACGAGATTATCAACATAAAACAATTCGTAACTGTAAGGCTTTATTCCCAGATCAATGAGATTCCAGGTGGATCCTCCGTCTGATGTTGTTGCAACATACTCATCCCTTGAACTTGAAATGTCAGGTTTATGAATTACTGCAATTCCATTCAGGGGATCGAAAAACTTCAATGACAGAATTCGGATGAATTCAGGAATGAATGTCTTAGTCCATGTGTCGCCGCCATCTGTGGTTTTTAAAAACACACTTCCTTTGTCGCAATCCGCATCCAGGCATCCACTCATTGCCTGACCTGATACAAAACCCACATTTTCATCAATAAAGTAGACAGAATATAGATGTATGGTTGTTCCCGAATTCAATTTTTCCCAGGTGGTACCCGAATCGGTTGTTTTAAAAATCTTGCCTTTATACCCGACAACGAAGCCAATGTTCTCGTCAACGAAATACATATCTCTTGGGTTGATATCAAAATCATAGGTTGATTTTGAAATTTCCCATCCCTGCAGGCCAATTGTCAAATCATCTTCAGGGATATCTGGCTCTTCTTTGCAGCCGAATAGCAGAAATCCCGTAAATAAAGCTGCTAAGGCAAATTTATACATGGCTTCAGGTGTTGATTATTTTGTTTCGGTGAATTCTCTGATTTCGTAATAATCAGCCATTTCACCCGAGCAATCAATTGTTCTTGAGCCGATTGTTATTCGCGCATCGATGGGAAACTCAGTGCTTTCAGAAAAAGTTAATGTTGGAATATGTTCGGTTTTAATGGTCTCTGTACCAACTTTTATAACCCAGCCCCAGCAACAGAAGCATTTTTCTGTAATAAAACCGATGACCTGGGCATCTGTGGTTTTGTTAACCAGTTCGTACTTCTTCTCGCAGCCAGTAAGTGAAAGGATAATAATTAAAACTATTGCAAGACTTAAGTGGTTCATATTCGTCATTGGTAATAGTTTTAGAGTTAGATCTTTAACAACAAGAATCAAGCCAGTTTAATTCACAAATTTCAAAATTTGACAATTGAAAGTCAATTAGAATGCAGGGAATAAGCCAGACGACCTGAATAGAATCAGGACAGTCCTTGTCAGTTTTTTTACAAGCAGTTAGAAGAAGAATTATGGTAAGGAGTAGATACTTAATGGGTTTCATAGTATTTCAGTCTCTTGATCAAGTATCAATCTTGTGCCAATTGTCCTCTATGGCGTTTATCATTAATACGAGAATGGACGCCAATTCGCTGCAGATAGTATCCATTTTTAAACAGAAATGTAAGTTTTCCTATTCTGGTTAGCCCAGACCCTCGATCCCCCCACGACTCTCACCAGACCCCATCCAACCAGGAGATCGTCTCTCTGGGGTCAGATTTGATACCTTAACATGACCTGGGAAAGGGGGGAGGCTGGGGATGGTTTGAAGATTATGTCAAGGTATTGTAAGGGAAAGCCACATTGATCTTATTATTTAAGAAAGGGCTCAATATCTTTTGTTAGTTTATACAGATATTGGCTCTGCTTATCTTCAGCCATACCTATTAGTGGTGTTTCTGGAGGATTCAGGGATTGATACTTAGACAGTTTGCTATTCTCCTTAAATCGGCAATAGTTAATGATTATACTCATAACTCTTAATTCAGCATTTTTGGCTTTATCAAGAATTCTTGGAAGTTCTTCTTTCTGAACAAACTCAGAGGCAAGAAATGACTTTGAGACTAATAGAATTGCGATCTTAGATTTAGACAGAGCGTTAAAGATTTCCTCGCGCCAATCATCACTTGTTTTCAAGCGACTATCACTCCAGTAATCTACCTCAATTCCTTCCAGTTGCATAGTCCTTATTGATTCTTCAACCTCCTCTCTCCAATGTGCATCTTTATGTGAATAGCAGATAAAAATCTGATTTCTGTTAGTTGGCTTTCTGAGGACTACCATAGGTCCTTTTTGTTTTATATGGTGCGTCTTTTGGGAATCTGCACTAGGTCTTGATGGTGGCTGGTCAGAAGATATTATCGGAGTTATTTCGGTTAGGCTTTTTAATCTTTGTAAACAGTTTCCCCTAAAACTTGCTAAAAAGAGATAGTCCCTATTGGTTTCAGTTGTTTTGATTTCTTGAATATGGGTGCTATAACAATAAAGGGTAGAAAGATTATGAAGTTCATTATAAATTGCCAGAGAGGGGAATGATTTAAAATTTATATTTGATACTCTGAGTTGTCTTAGTTGCCCTAGCTTAAGTATCTCCGTTGGGAAATCCTCTATGAGATTTGATGAAATATTCAAGAATTCAAGCTTTGTAAGCAATGATAAGCTAGGAGGTACTGATTTCAAATTATTGTTAGATAGACTTAACTTTCTAAGCTTTTTAAGGTTAGAAATTTGCAAGGGTAATGTTTTGATCTTGTTATTATTAAGATAAAGTTCCTCAAGTGGAACTGCTACATTTATCCGGACAGTAAGTTAAGCTAAAAAGCTTAATTTAACGGATATGAAGAAAAGGAGAAAGTTTGACCGGGAGTATAAACAGATGGTTGTTGAGCTCTCACAAGCAAGAGGAAACATTTCTGCACTTGCTGCGGAGATGGATCTTCAGCCGGAACTGATTTACCGGTGGCGCCGGGAAGCTCTGGCACATTTGGGTGCCAGCTTCCCGGGCCAGGGCAACAAGATTTTGACCGAGGAGGAAAAAGAGATCTTAAGATTAAAGAAAGAGCTTCGGGATGCACAGCTAGAGCGCGACATCTTAAAAAAAGCTGTAAGCATTTTCTCCAGGAGCGATGGCAAATATTCCAATTCATAAAGTCAAATGACTGCATATTTCCCATTGAGAAGATGTGTAAAGTTTTAAAAGTAAGCAGGAGTTCATATTACAGCTGGCTGAGGCGTAATCTGAACAGGTGGTCCATTGACAACCAAATACTTTCTGAACGCATAAAGGAGGTTCATGAACAGAGCAAAAAGACCTATGGCAGCCCCAGGGTTACTATTAAACTTCAGGAAGAAGGGTTTCATGTGTCAAGACGAAGAGTAGCGAGATTGATGAAAAAGCTGAACCTGAAGAGTATTATTCGCAAGAAATGGGTTATTACTACTGATTCCAGACATAACTACCCGGTGGTTGAAAATAAGCTCAAAAGGGACTTCACTGTGACCCGTACGGGACAGGTATGGGTATCGGATATCACTTATATCAGAACGTTTCAGGGGTGGCTCTATTTGACCGTTATTATTGATCTTTATGATAGAAAAGTAATCGGTTGGTCATTCAGCAGATCTTTAAAGGCAGCATTCACAACCGTTCCGGCATGGAAGATGGCTGTAAGGAATCGGATGATTACCGGTAAACTGATTTTCCATTCTGACAGAGGAGTTCAGTATGCTTGCCATGAGTTCGCAAACCTGCTTTCATCCTACAAACTTGTGGAAAGAAGCATGAGCCGCAAAGGGGACCCGTGGGATAATGCAGTGGCGGAAAGCTTCTTTAAAACCCTCAAAGTTGAACATATTTACCAGCATAGTTACAAAACATTCAGAGAAGCTGAAATGTCTGTATTTGAATACATTGAGTCGTGGTATAATGTGAACAGGATTCACACAACTATTAAAACATCTATTAAGAAGAAAAACGATATAATTTTAAACCAATTTGTGGCTTAATAAACTGTCCAGTTTTTTGTTGCAGGTTCAAAGACTCTTTAACGAGAATAACTTAGCATATAACACTTCTATCTTGTTATTTGATAGATCGATCACTTTTAGTCTTTTAAGGGTGGCAATTTCTTTGGGAATAACTTTAATTTTATTGTTGCGTAATACTAACTTCTGAAGATTTGAGTATCCGAAAATCTCACTGGGAATATGGTCTAATCCCTGATTTGACAGATCTATCTTGGTTGCATTTGTTTGTATTCCCATTGTTTATGAAGCAATTAATAAGCCAAATTAGCAAAAATTATGTATCTTAGTACCTTCCTTGCGGAGGACAGGGAATTTAAATAATAATCGAAGGAGGAAGGGAGACGACAGTGTCGTCAGCTGGCATGGAGATATGACAGTCTCAGATTACTTCGATGCTTCGGCACCTCACTTACTTGGGAGTGTTAATCATACACTCGACAGCTGTTACCCCAGAGCCGAGCTTGCTCACTCTGGGGTCCTTTTTTATCCCTGCTTTAAAAGGTTTTCGTAATTGCAATTATAAAGAGCTTGGAGCACCCTACAGTACTTCTTCATTTCGGACCACTGATAAACAAATGTAAGTTTTCTTTCCCGAGGTATATTCCTTGGAAGGTACTTCTTCAATTTGTTCGGATGCCCAAAAAGACCTTCCACATGACTTTTTCATCCTTTCGACGGGTTCTATTGAAATTTAAACCGATTGGACAGACTTTTGACTTTTCACATTCTGGTGAGCCCAGGCTGATGATCGACCCACGGCCCTCACCAGACCCCATCCAACATGGAGATCGGGTCTCTGGGGTCAGATTTGATACCTTAACATGACCTGTCCGAGGGGGAGATTGGGGATGGGTTAAAATTATGTCCAGCATTTGGAGGGTTAAGACATTCTATCTGGAAATATTTATTTGACTTTGCCTCTGTTCAGTTGTAACTTTCAGGTTCTAATTGAATTATCTTTTCTTAATAGCCTGAATCATGAAATACAAAGAACTCATTTCATTAGCATTAATGGCCACATTCTTTATCTCTTGTTCAACGAAGGAAATAAAAGTTGCCATTGTCGGCGACAGTATTACTGAAGGATATGGATTGCCAAACCAAAGCAGAAATGCTTACCCAGTAATGGTTGACAGCATATTGGGGTCTGATTATTCTGTGTTAAACTGTGGGCGTAGCAGTACCACGGTTCAGAAAAAGGGAGATGTACCTTATTGGAATTGCAGCGAATTCTATAATGTATTTGCTTATAAACCAGATATTATCGTTATAAAATTGGGGACGAATGATGTTAGACCCAGAATGGATGGTAAACCTGGCACTAATTGGAATGCTGAGGACTTCAGTAAAGACTATCAAGCCATGATAGATACATTCAATACTATTAATTCCACACCCAAAATCTTCCTTTGCCTGCCAACCCCTATTTATAAAAATGTCTTCAATTGGAATGATGGTGATTCATGCTTGCGTGCTTCTATTGACCCAGCAATAAAGACACTAGCCGAAGTAAATAATCTTCCTCTTATCGATTTATATACTCAAATGAGTAATCAACCTGAAAATTTCCTGGATGGAATTCATCCAAATGAGACAGGGACAAGGATTATGGCTGAAATCATAACCAGTTCGATAAAGGGTAATAAATGATCGAGTTGCACCTTGAAAGGTTTGAAGCTATTTCTGGCTCGGTTATCTTTTCAATTTTATGGTTCTGATGGGTATGATTGAAATATAACTAATCGAAAAAGTCGGGTACTCTCCAAATGCAGAGTGACCTTGGCCAGAAATCCCGCTATCACCCTCACCAGACCCCATCCAACAGGGAGATCGTATCTCTGGGGTCAGATTTGATACCTTAAATTGACCTGGGGGAAGGGGGAGGCTAAGAGTGGTTTTAAACTTATGTCCAGATGTCTGGGGGGGGTAAAGACCTATCTTAAATGCGGTCAATAAAAGGATTTAATGACTTTTCAAATCGTATAAGCCTCTCAGCTAAATCATTTTGGATTTCTGTCCATTTGCTTTCATCCTTGAAACTACCTACGGGACAGATTGATCTTATATATTGCTGCTTTCGACTTTCATTAAAATCCCAAATTAAGGGTTCTCCAAAAGATTGTTCAATTTCGTTTTTACCAGTTAGAAATAATTGGTATCGAGACTCGTTTAAATCGACTCTTTGTGAATAAAAGAAGAAATCAATTCTGGCTGATTTATCCTGACAAATTACATTCCAGGCTACGCCTGATTTACCCGCGCCTGCTCCGATCCAACTTTGATACCCAACTGGCGATACTTTTTTAAACAGTTTTGTTTTTTGATTGCAGATGGATATAAACTGCTCAAAGAAAGAATACATTCTTTCTTCCCGACTTCGATTCGGATTTTTTGGTGGATTAACTCCATCCCCAGGTCTGGCCAATCGACCTTTACCAGGTTCAGTTCCCCCAGGATCATGTGGAGACCTTGAACTATTGCAAAAACGATGAGCAAGCCGAGCATTTTCTGGTATTGTTTTCCCTCCAGTCCAATACTGTTCGATATGGTCTACAGCTGCATCATCAATACTAAGAATTCTGTTACCACAGATGGCACAACTACTATCCATTTCATATAATTGCTGTTTAAGTGCATATGAAAAACATCTTGGCTCCTTTGTGCCGATACCAAGGATTGATTGAAGAGTTAATCGCCACTTATCAAAGCGAATAGTAACCATTTTCTTACTACTGGTTGATAGTTCAATCGAATCAATAAACTCCTGATCATTTGTCATTAAATCAAGTAATGCTTCACGGACCCTATCCATGTTTTGAAACACAGTGTTTTTATCCTCAGTGGCGAATGAATACATAAGAATATCAAAAAGTGAGACATTGAATTTTTGAGTTTCCCATTTTCCATTCTTGTTTCTCTCATTTCCTTTGTAATAGCGTTTGAAAGCGTTTGTCCCCAATAAATTGCGTATAATGGAAATAGTATTTTTAAAGGCGGTTTTTAGTTTAATCTCGTTTTCAGGAGAAATATGCTGGTATGCCTCCATCGTGATGTTCAAAAACCTCTTAATTGGAGCATTATAGTTCAAATAGGTATTAAAATAGAAGGATGCAAAACGCAATACTAGCTCAACATCCCGCATCCTTTTTTCGGGCTTTGTGATACCCAACAAATGCTTAAAATCTGGTTCCTTAGATAGCTCTTTTAATAATTCATTAAATCGTCCACGGTAAACGCAGTTTCTTAACTCCTGATCATTAAGGGGAACAGCTCCTGTGTTCAATCTGGCAAAAATCTCAAACTGCAGATCATTATCAGACTCCTTTTTGAATTTAATGACCCGTATTTTATAGGTCATAATCTTGTCCTGAATATCTTCAGAAAGTTCATTGAACTTTTTTCCGTTAAGTTCTGTGAAAACATTTAATCCAAACAATTTGAAATCAGAGTTGTCAGGAAATTTTCCATCAATAAATGAAAAGAAAGCTGTTAACCTTTGTTGCCCATCAATAACATTATCTTTCCCGTCCTTTTCTTCTGAGAGATAGATAATCGGTATTGGAATGTCAAGAAGGGCTGACTCTATTAATCTACTGCTTTTAACTTTGTCCCAAACAAATTGACGTTGGAACTCTGGTTGAACGTTAAGACGACCCTTTAGGTAACGTTTATGTAAGGAATCAACTTCAGGATCGCCCTGATCGGTGAAAATTGTACGCTTAGAAGAAAGGTCATATTCTTCATCAATTTCACCCTCAATTTTTATTTCTTCCGAATTAATGTCTTTCATGATGATAATTCTTTGATTTTAAGGGAGAAGAAATCATTGAATAAATTAAATGAATTTCTAAACGATTAGCAAGTTGCTACCATTATTTTTGAATATAAAGGACTTTTTCCTCGTTACCCTAAACAGATTACATCCAACATGGAGATCAGTTCTCTGGGGTCAGGTTTGATACCTTAACCTGACCTGAGAAAGGGGAGGTTGGGGATGGTTTGAAGGATTATGTCCAGATATTGCACATAATATCTATTCTAATGTCATGTCAACTTGAATATGTCTGTTTTATTTTATAACTTGCCATCAAAAACGATGGTACGATACAAAGTGACATTAACAGAAGAAGAATCCGAGTTG
>JBAQCQ010000035.1:0-17491 GCA_049294275.1 Bacteroidales bacterium | reverse complement strand
CTGTGATAGTTGAACCAGCCGGCAGAGTCCAGGCATAACTTGACCCTGCTGTGGCTGTCACGCTGTAAACATTACCGGTACTGCTGCATGCCGGAGTAGCGCTGCCTGTGATCGCGGAGGTCGTCGGTAACGGGTCCACAGTGACCGTAACAGTACCATTCATTGGCTGGGTACCGTCCTCATTTGTGGCAGTTACTTCATATACTCCGGTAACAGTTTGATTGCCAAAGGACAATGAACTGCCTGTGCCAGGCAGAGTTGCCACTGTTTCTGCACCTCTCAACAGTGTGTATGTCACTCCGGATTCAGATCCGGAAAGGCCGACAGGAACCCCGGCACCTCCGGAACAGTAACTGCCTCCGCCGGTAATATTAAAAACTTCAGGGAGAGCCTGGTTAAGGATTGCGTTAACTAAACTGGTAGTGGTGTGCGAAGAGGTGACCGTCACTTCCCCCGCTGTGCTGCCAACATAGGCATTTATCTTGGTAGCATATCCATTGGCATCGTCGAAACTCCAGGTAAGGTCAGGCCTTACAGTCCCAAAGTCTACTGTATTTGAAAGCCTGATCCTTCCCACCCTGGTTCCGAAACCAGAATTTGAAATGATAGTCCCACTGCCTGCCCCTGGCGGAGGCGTACCTGTCATGATAATACAATTCTCAGCTGCATCAAATGAGAACCGTAAAGCAGCAGGTACCTGATTTGCATTCAGTTCTGATGTTCCGTCGACGAGACTGACTAAGATATCACCCCCGTTTCGTGCACCCGGATTCATGTTAATGCCGAACTGCATACTGGAATATTCAAAAGGAATTGTGCCGGTTCTCAATAGATAAATATCAAACTCGAAGGTCCTGGCATCGACCTGAATGTCAGTCCTCAGCTCACACAGATAACTTGGATTTTGAGCATTCAGTCCGGTTACCATCACCATTAAAAGCAGTGCAGTAACAACGTACTCCCTAAACAATGACATTAGCAATTTCATGATTATTCCTCTTATCTGTTGATATACTGATTTAATTTGGTCTCCTCACCCTTACAATAGCCGCTGAATTATTGTCAACAAGGTTCATATCTGAAGTATCGACAATACCGTCTCCTGTCGCATCAGCTGCATTGTACCCTCTCAGGATTGCCGCAGAGCCATTATCAACCCAGTTCATGTCGCCGGTATCAACAATACCATCCTGGTTCACATCGGCGCCGAATATCAGGTAAACTCCGTCGCGTGATAATTTCAGGTTCCCGTAGTAGGCAGTTGAAGCTGATCCGAATGAATAGCTTATAATGCTCCCGGCAAAAGATACCGGCAGCGCCGTAGTGGTGGCAATGCTGTTGCGGTGCCTGATTGTTATGTAATATGAACCGCTGTGGACAGCCGGAATGTTAATCTCCGCCGTACCCGTTATGCTAAGCGGCACATCAGGCAGAGACCATACAACGGTTAAGTAGTTGCCTGCGTCATGGAGTTCTACAGTGATATGATCAGCCACACCAGCTGCATATTGAGGACCCGTGGAATTCCAGGCCTGTCTCATTGTGCCTGATCCTGAGTAAAGGCCTTCAAGAAGAACGGACGATAGAGTAAGTCTTTTCGAAGCTGAGATGAGCTCAAGCGATGAGGTGGTACCCGCTCCGCATGTGTTTATTCCTCCCACACTCAGCTGTCCGGCCGTGGCATCTGAGGCAAAGTCAAGAGTCACATTGCTTGATCCGTTGCCGGTGATTGTAACCCCCGTTCCGATATAGCTCCAGGCATAGCTTGTCGCATTGGTGATAGTGCCAACAGAGTAGGGCACTGCCGTTGTGCCCGGGGTAAAAGCGGATGACCCAGTGATAGGACCGGCTGCCACCGGCAGTTGCGTGACCGTCAGACCCAGGTTGCGTGGAGGGGTGCTTGTCCCGCACGCATTGGTGGAGGAAACCCTGATGTTGCTCGCAATAAGTGTAGCGGGACCGAAGTTCACAGTAATGGAAATCGTCCCTTGACCGGAAATGATTTCCACCCCGACGGGTACCTCCCACAGGTAACTCGTTGCAGTGGCAACCGGGCTGATGCTGTAAACCACACCTGTTGCGTTAACGCATGGCGTAGCATTTCCCGATATCAGTCCCGGCCTTGCAGGAGTCGAATTAAAAACAGTGACCACGGTTGTTGCCACAGCATTATTGCCGCCCGCATCAGTTATAAGCACTGTGAAGATTTCACCGTTGATAACTCCTGTGGCAGAAGGGTTCTGAAGTGTGCGATCATTAAATACCGCCGCTCCCGAGGAGCTCCACTCCCATGAGACTGCATCACCGCCGGTCTCGTTAAGCATAACGGTGCCATTGGAACATATTGGCCCGGAGTTGCCTGCCACGGCAGTCTGTGCAGCAATATTCTGCGTGCTGAAAAACAGAAGCGAGCCAGCTATTGTCATAGCCGCCGTTATGCCTTTGTGCCATAAAGCATTCCTGAAGGATAAAGAATCATCCATGTCAAAGTCCTTTTTTCCTGGTGAGGTTGCGTGAAAAGAATAAAAACAAGGTTCTGTTTGATTGCCCGGAAAGGGCAGAAAAGGAAGAATTGAATCTGCAGGACTATATGATGATACCAGACAATAATCAATTGTTAATCTGTTGGTTATGACTGAAAAGGATTAGTATTTGAATATACCTTCGTTCCGTCAGTCACACTGACACTTTTCCTTGAATGAGCCTGAAAAAAATGTGCCAGGCTCCCGGTAAAGAGCTGGGCACACAATATTCATAACCGTGAAGGATTAATGCCGCCGCCTCAAAAGAAGCAGGACACTCAGAATAAAATTATGCTCAGCCTTAAAAATCGACTTTAAAATTAAGATAATTGCGGAACAAAAAAGATTTTATTTGACCAAACCGCGATTATAATCCGTAAAAAGTACCCACACTGCGACAAAGCCCAAAGGTTGTTTCCTGACTGTCTCCCAACCGCCCCCCAACCCCAAAATAATCCGGCATTTTTATCAGTTTTTAATTAACAACGATTGCATTTTCAATTCTTTGAGTATATTTTTGAGATAATCACGACGGATTAATAACCGAAAACATAATTAACTGTTAATCATAAATTTAAGGCTATGACAAAAGGACTCGTAACAAAGAAAAGCGCGAAAAAGGAACCGACAAAGAGCCTGAAGGAAAAACGTAAGGAGAAGAAGGAAAAGAAAAACGCTAAATAGAATAGCTCCAGCCGGATCTCTTCCGTGAACATATTCCGGTCTCTCTTTCAATTACCATCCTGATCCTTCAATCGGGGTGGGTTAGTTTTATATACTCACCCGTTTGGGTGCCAGTAGATTGGTTGGTCTGTTCAGCCTTTCTCCGACAGGGGTGGGTTAGTTTTATATACTCACCCGTTTAGGTGTCACCAGATTGACAAGCCTGATCAGCCCTTCTCAGGCAAGTATAAGAAATTGCCATCTAATTTCCCGCCGGAACACAATAATTTGCAACCTCCCCCGGTTGTATCTTTGTCTTTTATTATCTTCATGCCACGGCTTTAATGGAAACCGCCGGACCAGATGAAAAACAAGAGCAATAAGTCGCCCTTCCCCTGGACCTCCGTCAGCGTGCTGCTGTTCACTGCAGCAATGCTCACAGCCGTGATACTACTCTATTCATCCGGACAAAAAGAGAGGATCCTGCGTGATGCCACTACAGAGATGGAAGCCGTCGCCCGCCTCAAGGCCGACCAGGTTGCCAAATGGAGAAGCGAAAAACTCAACGACGCCAGGCTCATCCATGAGAACGTCACCCTCGTCGAAAACATTGATGCCATGTTCATCAAGGAGAGACCCCAGTGGGAAAAGTCGAGACTGGAACAATTTCTCAAAACGCTTATAGAAAACTACGATTTCGGGGGCGTCGTGCTGGTGGATGCCGGAGGAAACCCCGGACTTGCCGTTCCTGAATCAGAGTCTGCCGCAGGTGAATTCCTCAGGCGAAATATCACTGCATCGATATCCAACCCGGTCATTTTCATGACTGAATTCCACACGGCATCAGTAGTTTCATACCTCCACCTCGACATGCTGATCCCCATGCGGATGCCACACGACGGCGACACGGTGCTGGCCGGTGTGCTGGTGATCAGAATAGATCCCGAGAAGGAACTCTTCCCCATGCTCTCCACCTGGCCCACCCCCGGAAGAACAGCCGAATGCATCCTCTTCAGGTTCGAAGGCGACTCGGTCGTCTACCTCAACGGCTCACACCTGGCAGGTTACGACAGACCGGTGACCTTCGCCACCGGCGATATCGAACTCAGCGCCACAAGCCCAGGCAGTGAGGAGAAACCAGCCCGGACATACAGAGACTACACCGGAACCGAGGTGGTAGCCTCAGTAAAGAAAATACCTGGCACCGAGTGGTCCCTCATCGCCAAGAAAGAGACCGAAGAGATACTTGAAAGGTTCACGCGCGAGATAACCATGCTCTGGGGCATCATGGCCCTGGTCTACCTGGCACTGGCAAGCATCGCATACCTTATCATAAAATCAACACGGGCACGCTACCTCCGCGAGAAACAGAAAGAGGAGCTTAACCGGCAGGCCATCATGAAGCATTTCGACTTCGTGATGAAACACGGCAATGACATCATTCTGCTGATAGACAGTAATATGAATATCGTTGAGGCGAATGAGCGTGCCGTCGCAGCCTACGGCTATCCGCGTGAAAAACTCATCGGGATGAATATCTCGGCCATACGCACCCCGTACGAACTGCCGCAGCTGGAAGCACACATCAGCGAGCTCAATGAAAAGGGTTCTTCATATATCGAAACCGTCCATGAACGCAGCGACGGCACAACCTTCCCCATAGAGATCAGGGCATACACCGTGGAGGTCGAGGGGGTACGCTTCTACCAGAACATCGGCCGTGACATCTCGGAACGCAAACGCACCGAGGAGGAGATGAAGGAGAACAACAGGAAACTGAGCACCATCATCAATAACCTCCGCGGGGTGGTCTTCCGCTGCAACAACGACGAGGAATGGACCATGCTGTACATCAGCGATGGCATCTACGAGCTGGCCGGTTATCTTCCCAATGAATTCATAGGCAATAAGATACGGTCATTCAAGTCGATAATCGACCCCGAGGATGTCAAAATGGTCTGGAATACTATCCATGCCTCGCTTGAAACCGGATACCTTTATACAATAGAGTACCGCATCATCACCTCGTCGGGAAATAAAAAGTGGGTCTGGGAGAGAGGACGCGGCTATTATGAGAGCGACAAGCTGGTGGCCCTCGAGGGATTTATCTCCGATATTACCGAACGGAAGAAGATAGAGGAGGAGCTGATCAGGGCAAGAGACAAGGCCGAGCAAAGCGACAAACTCAAAACCGCCTTTCTGCACAACATCTCACACGAGATCCGCACCCCGATGAACGCCATCGTCGGCTTCACAACCCTTCTCGACGCACCGGACATAACCGATGAGAGCCGCCGCCAGTACATCGATATAATCTACCAGTCGAGCAACCAGCTCCTCTCTATCATCACCGACATCGTCGATATATCCAACATCGAGACGGGCCAGGTGAAGGTCAGCCGTGCCAGCGTAAACCTGAACACACTTGTAAGGCACCTCCAGGACCAGTACAGGGTGAGGGCGCAACAACAGGGGATCCAGCTCAATTGCACAACCCACCTCGACGACAAGGAGGCAGTGGTGCTCACCGATGAGACCAAGGTCATACAGATATTCTCAAACCTCCTGAACAACGCGCTTCGGTTCACCCGCCAGGGAAGAATCGAACTGGGGTACGTGGTCAGGGGCGAGATGGTTGAGTTCTTCGTTTCGGATACCGGAATCGGCATTGCCCCCGAGCATCAGCAGAAGGTCTTCGAGAGATTCTTCCAGGTTGAAGGTCCAAGCTCGAAGCAGTACAGCGGCACAGGACTGGGATTATCAATATCGAAGGCTTATGCCGAACTCCTCGGAGGATCGATCTGGCTCAAATCCACACCCGGGGAAGGATCTCTCTTCTGTTTCTCTATCCCCTTTCATAAATCCCGGGAATTAATCAAGGCAGGTTCGAGAAAGGTTGCGCCTATAGGCTAGGATTATTTCTTTTCCTGCCTTATCACCAATCCCAGTTCATCAAGCTGTTCCTGCCTGATTGTTGAAGGTGTGTCTATCATCACGTCACGCGCCTGGTTGTTTTTCGGGAAGGCGATGTAGTCACGGATTGTATCCGATCCGCCCATAATGGCGGTCCACCTGTCAAAACCGAATGCTATCCCCCCGTGCGGCGGTGCGCCGAAGCGGAACGCATTGAGCAGGAAGCCGAACTGTTTCTGCGCCTCCTCCTCAGTGAATCCAAGGGTGCGGAACATCAGCGACTGGGTCTGCAAATCATGGATACGTATTGATCCCCCGCCTATCTCGGTGCCGTTGATCACCAGGTCGTAGGCGTTGGCATGCACCCTGCCCGGATCACTCTCCATGTACTGAAGGTCTTCGGGTTTCGGGGCGGTGAAGGGATGGTGCTTGGCATAGAAGCGGGCAGTCTCATCATCCCATTCAAACAGGGGGAAATCGACCACCCACAGCGGGGCATAAACGGATGCATCGCGCAAGCCCAGACGCCTTCCCATCTCAAGGCGAAGCTCTCCAAGGGCCGTCAGGGTCTTCTCCCTGGGTCCCGCCATCATAAGTATGAGATCTCCCGCATCGGAGCCGGTCATGAGGGCGAGGTTCGCGAGGTCATCAGCGCTGTAGAACTTGTCGGCCGGTGATTTGACGCTACCGTCAGTCTCAACCCTGGCCCAGACGAGCCCCTTCGCTCCAATCTGGGGACGTTTAACATACTCAGTGATCTCATCAAGCTGCCTGCGCGACCAGCCGGCGCAGCCCGGGGCGGAGATGGCCCCGACATACGGGACAAGCTCGAACGGCGGGAAATTCCTCCCTTTGACGGCCTCTGTCACATCTTCGATGCACATGCCGAACCTGATGTCCGGCTTGTCGGAGCCGTAGCGGCTCATGGCCTCCCCGTAAGGTATCCGCGGAAACTTTTCCCCGAATTCCACTCCCTTTATCTCGCGGAAAAGGTGCCGCGCCAGTCCCTCAAAGGTATCCAGTATGTCATCCTGGTGGATGAATGACATCTCGCAGTCGACCTGGGTGAACTCCGGCTGGCGGTCCGCACGCAGGTCCTCATCGCGGAAGCACTTCACTATCTGGAAGTACTTGTCGAATCCCGCCACCATCAGGAGCTGCTTGAAGGTCTGGGGGCTCTGTGGCAGAGCGTAGAACTCGCCGTTATGTATGCGTGAAGGCACCACGAAGTCGCGCGCTCCCTCAGGAGTCGATTTGATCAGCACCGGCGTCTCCACCTCTATGAAGCCCTGTCCGTCGAGGTAGCGTCTCACCTCCTGTGCCATGCGGTGCCTGAGAATTATGTTCGAGCGCACGTTCTGGCGGCGCAGGTCGAGGTAACGGTATTTCATGCGAAGCTCATCGCCTCCGTCGGTGTTCTCCTCGATGGTGAACGGAGGAGTATCGGAAACGTTCAGAATATCAATGCTTTCAGCAATAATCTCAATGTCGCCCGTCGGCATCTTCGGGTTCTTGTTGCTGCGCTCTGCCACTGTTCCCTTAGCCTGAACCACAAACTCCCGGCCCAGCTTGCGTGCTTTTTCGCAGAGCGAAGCGTCCGTCTCCATGTTGAAGACCAGCTGCGTGATGCCGTAACGGTCACGCAGGTCGATAAAGGTCATCCCCCCGAGATCCCTCGATCTCTGAACCCATCCTGCAAGTGTAACCTGTTCTCCCTTATTGCTTAGCGACAGCTCTCCGCAAGTGTGTGTCCTGTACATTTCGATTTCATTGAGGAGACAAAAATAAGATTATTCCCGGTAATAAACGGTAATAACTTTCCACCGGCATTTCGTACCTTTTCTCTAAAATTGCATAAAATTAAAGAGCTCTCAGTCAGCATGTCAACAGTCCTCCACAAGAACAGTGATTCAACCGTTCTCAAGAAGAAGACAGCGAGGCTGTCGGTGATGTCCAATACCCTGCTGATCATACTCAAGCTGGCGGTTGGACTGATATCCAACTCCGTCAGTATCCTCTCCGAGGCCATTCACTCCTCGCTCGATCTTGTTGCTGCCATAATTGCATTCTTTGCAGTTAAAATCTCAGGGAATCCGGCCGATGAAAGACACCCTTTCGGACACGGGAAAGTCGAGAATGTTTCGGGGGTCATTGAAGCGGTGCTCATTTTTGCCGCGTCAGCATGGATCATAACGGAGGCGGTAAAAAAGTTCATACATCCCGAAGAACCCGGGGTGCTCGTGCTGGGGATAGTCGTGATGGCAATTTCCGCATTGGTCAATATTTACGTTTCGCGAAGGCTTTACAAGGTTGCAAAGCAGACCGACTCCGTCGCACTCGAGGCTGATGCGCTTCACCTGAAGACAGATGTCATCACCTCGGCGGGCGTTGCAGTCGGGCTCTTGCTGATGTGGATCACCGGATGGCACATTCTTGACCCTATTATCGCCGTCCTGGTAGCCATGCTTATAATTTATGAATCATGGATGCTTCTCAGGAAAGCTTTCTTCCCGCTGCTTGACACCGCTTTGTCGGCAAATGAGCTGGAGAAGCTGGAAAGGATCCTGGGGGAGATGGAGGTTAATTACCACGGTTTGCGTACCAGGGCTGCCGGCCAACAGAGGTTCGTGGAGTTTCATCTCGATGTGCCGGCACATGAGACTATTGACACCATCCACCGGAGGTGTGATCTTATTGAAGAGCGACTTGAGAGCGAATTCAGGGACATAAGCGTGGTCATTCACCCGGAGCCGGTGAGAGATGACGCGGATGAGAAAATTTAAAGGTATAATGACGGATCAGGAAACTGACGAATACTACATGCGGTTGGCAACAGCCGAGGCTGCCCGGGCCGCTGAGCGCGATGAAGTGCCGGTCGGAGCCGTCATTGTTGCCGGGAAAAGCATTATCGCCCGCGCACACAACCTCACTGAGACCCTCAACGATCCCACGGCCCACGCAGAGATGCAGGCCATCACGGCGGCCACATCGTATCTGGGAGGCAAATACCTGACTGACTGCACTATATATGTGACCGTCGAACCGTGCGTCATGTGTGCCGGGGCGCTTGCATGGAGCCAGATTTCAACTGTGGTCTACGGCGCCCCGGATCCCAAAAAAGGCTATACCACCACCGGCGCTTCCATACTCCATCCCAAAACTGAGGTGCGCAGTGGGGTGCTCTCCGGTGAGTGCTCGGAAATTATGAAGAAGTTCTTCCTGAAAAAAAGAGTGTGAGCCTTACCATTGCGGTGGGGTAAAAAAGACTTTGAACCTCTCGCTTCTGTGAGGTAAAATAGACGGGTAGTATCTCTATTCCTGAGGATAATGAAATACCGGGAGATTTACTGATCCTGAAGATTATAAGTTAGCAGGACTCATTTTTCGCCCGCATGTCAATTGCAAAAAAATTCATAGGTTTGTTGAAACAGTACTCTCATGACGCTCGACAACGGAAAAAAGATTGTGCTCCTGAGGCTTATCGGGTTCATCTCGACCCTGGTTTATGTCCTCTATATCTTCCTGGCATATTTTGAAAGAGCATTCAGGCATGCGATGAGTGAGTCCGATGTGAATATCATGACTGCCGTGATAACGGTGGTATATCTGGTTGTACTGTTCTGGCCGGCACTCATGAAGTACCGGTATATATACTTCTCTTCGGACGAACGGAACATTACACTGCGCTGGTACAAAACCGGACTCATGCCCGGGGAGAGCAGCAGCATTGAGATCCCCTCCGGCAAATTCGCCGGTTATGAGATCACGGAGAAAGCAATGGGACTGCATCATTACCTGACTCTCTTCCAGAAGGTACAGGGGAAGAAGGCTGCTTACAATCCGGTCAGTATCGGGGCTCTCTCGAAGAAGCAGAGAGTCCGGATTGCCGAAGCTCTTAATAATTATAAATCAGCCGTTTAGCCCTTATCAGGCAAAACATGAGCAAAGTCATTTTTCATGACTGAAGGTTAGATGACCTTTGGAAATGATTTGATTATTAAATAATTCATAACCGCAAACAATAACTGAAATGAAAGTAAAAACGATTCTGGCTGAGCTCGAAAAGAAACACCCGGGTGAAGTCGAGTATCACCAGGCTGTCAAAGAAGTCCTTGAATCAATTGAGGAGGTTTACAATGATAATCCAAGGTTTGCCAAAGCCGGTATCCTGCAGAGGATTATCGAGCCTGACCGCGTTCTGACATTCAAGGTTCCATGGATGGATGACCTGGGAAACGTACAGGTCAACCTCGGTTACAGGGTACAGTACAACAACGCCATAGGTCCTTACAAGGGCGGCCTCCGTTTTCACCCGACGGTCAACCTCTCGATCCTCAAGTTCCTTGGATTCGAACAGATCTTCAAGAACTCTCTCACCACCCTCCCCATGGGCGGTGGCAAGGGCGGCTCCGACTTCGACCCGAAGGGCAAGTCAGACAACGAGGTGATGCGCTTCTGCCAGTCGTTTATGCTTGAACTGTGGAGACTTATCGGTCCTGAAACTGACGTACCTGCAGGCGATATCGGTGTCGGCGGACGTGAGATCGGCTTCCTCTACGGGATGTACAAGAAGCTTGCACAGGAGCACACAGGTGTGCTGACTGGCAAGGGTCTCAACTGGGGCGGATCGCTGGTGCGTCCTGAAGCGACAGGCTTCGGCTGTGTCTATTTTGCCAATGAGATGCTCAAGACCCGCAACGAATCGTTCAAGGGTAAGAAGGTGGCTGTCTCCGGCTTCGGAAACGTGGCATGGGGAGCCGTCATAAAGGCTACCGAACTTGGCGCCACAGTGGTGACCATCTCCGGTCCTGACGGCTATATCTTCGACCCGATGGGCATCAGCGGCGAGAAGATCAACTTCATGCTGAAACTGCGTGCATCGAACCAGGATATAGTCGAGCCATATGCTGCCGAGTTCAGGGAGGCAACATTCCATGCAGGCAAGAGGCCATGGGAAGCAAAGGTTGATATCGCACTGCCTTGCGCAACGCAGAATGAGCTTCATAAGGAAGATGCAGAACATCTCGTGGCAAACGGCACAATATGTGTCTGCGAAGGGGCCAACATGCCATGTACCCCGGAAGCAGTAGATGTTATTCAGAAAGCTAAGCTGCTCTTCGCTCCCGGCAAGGCTGCCAATGCAGGCGGGGTAGCAACCTCAGGACTCGAGATGACCCAGAACTCGATGAAGCTCAACTGGAGCCGTGAGGAGGTCGATCAGAAGCTCCACTCGATCATGGTCAACATCCATGATGCATGTGTCAAGCACGGCACAGGCAAGGATGGATACGTTGACTATGTAAAGGGTGCAAACATTGCAGGCTTTCTGAAGGTAGCCAATGCAATGCTTGACCAGGGCGTGGTTTAGAAACAATCAGAATCCAAATTATTATGACAGAGACGTTGCATGCAATGTCTCTGTTTTTTTTGGCTTGAAGGCACATAATCACGTCAGGCCCGTATGCGATAAACACTTCCCGGGCATGGTGTGATCATTCCTGCCAGTTCCATCTGCAGCAGAATGGTTGACAGTTTATAAACCGGCATCTCCAGAATTCCTGCGAGGGCGTCCATTGTAAGGTCGCCCTCGTTTTTCAGTGCATCCAAAATCTTTCTTTCATGGTCTGTCATTGCGGTGAAGAGCACGGTCTGCACCGGTGCTGACAGCGCTGCGGGTTTCCATCCCAGGAGGTATTCGATATCCCCGGACTTCTCTACCAGGGCCGCCTTGTTGCACCTGATCAACGCGTTGCATCCGGCTGACCATTCGTCGCCCGGGCGGCCGGGGATGGCCATCACATCGCGGTTATATGATGTGGCGATATCAGCTGTAATCAGAGCCCCTCCCTTTATCCCTGACTCCACTATTAATGTGGCGTCGGATATGCCCGCGATGATCCGGTTGCGCCTGATGAAGTTGTTTCGTTCCGGCAGGGTCGATGACGAAAAGTCGGTGAGGAGGCCGCCGTTCTGCAGCATGGCTCCTGCGGTACCGGCATGAACGCCGGGGTAGATCGACTTAAGTCCGTGTCCCAGCACCGCCACTGTCGGGAGTCCTGCTGCCAAGGCCGCCCTGTGTGCGGTGATGTCTATGCCGTAAGCCAGTCCGCTCACAATCACCAGTCCCGGGAAACTGTGCGCGAGCTCTGCCACGATCTTCTGGCAGAGCTCGCGGCCGTGCCGGGTGGCATGACGGGTGCCGACAATGCTCAGTATCATCGGAGCGTTCAGGCCGGCGTTGCCCCTGAAGTAGAATGTGACAGGCGAGTCCTCGCACTGACGGAGACGTGCAGGATAGTCGTCATCAAGGTAGAAGTATACCTTGATTTTGTTTCTTTCAACGAACTCAACCTCCCTGGCTGCAGCGTCAAGGTATTCGTGGCCTGACACTGCTTTTGCCAGGGCTTCTCCGATGCCCGGGATCTTTGTAAGGTTGCGGTATGATTCACAGAAGACAGCCTCCGGGCTGCCGGCGTATGAGACCAGCCTGCGGGCTGTTATGTCGCCCACACCCGGTATCATGCCAAGGGCAAGCTTGTGCACAAGTTGTGTTGATGACATTTCGAAATTTCGTTAGCGAGACACACTAAAGATACGAAGAATGAGGAAATATGCAAGAGGCAATAGTCATTAGGCAGTAGGCAGTAGTGAAAAAAATTACAATGTTTGGAGGTTACTGCCCGGTCAGCAATTTCCCACTATTGCCTAATGCCTACTGCCAACTGCCTTAAAAACATTAATTTTGTGCCATGCATATCATTGACACCCATAACCACATTTACCTGCCGGAATTTGACGCAGACCGCGAAGAGGTGATGCAGAGATCAATTGCTGCAGGAGTGCGGACGGTCATGATGCCTAACATCGATTCGACATCAGTTGCTCCGATGCTCGCCGCCGAAGAGCGCTACCCGGGCATCTGCCTTCCGATGATGGGTCTTCATCCCACATCTGTAAAAGATAATTACAGGGAGGAACTGGAGCTTGTCGAGACCAGGCTCAGGGAGCATAAATATTACGGTATTGGCGAAACAGGCATCGACCTCTACCGGGACAAGACCTTCATCAGGGAACAGATTGTCTCATTCAGGCGCCATCTGGAGCTTGCCGAAGATTACGGACTGCCTGTGGTCATCCATTCAAGGGAGTCGCTTGAGGTCATTTTTTCAGAGATCGAAGCCTTCGGCCCTGGTCGTGTCACAGGCATCTTCCATGCCTTCCCCGGCAGTACCGCCGATGCCAGGAGGGTTGTCGATCTGGGATTTCTGATTGGGATCGGCGGAGTTGTGACTTTCCGTAACGGACACCAACATGTGGCTGCCATCGGGGCCGGGATAAACAACATCGTCCTGGAGACCGATGCCCCCTACCTGGCCCCCGTCCCGCACCGCGGTAAACGCAATGAGAGCAGTTACCTGACGCTGGTGACAGAAAAACTCTCGGAGGTCCTGGCAATATCCCCGGCCGAGGTGGCTGACCGCACCACAGCCAATGCAAAAAGACTCTTTAAATTATAGAGTATGGAAAAGAGCATATCGATACTGATAATATATACCGGTGGCACCATTGGCATGGTCAATGACCCGGTGACGGGATCGCTGGTACCGATAGATTTCAGGCATATTTCAGACCAGGTGCCGGAGCTTCGCCGGTTTGGATTCACACTTGATTCAGTCACCTTTGATCCGGTAATAGACTCCTCTGACGTCAGTCCGGAGACCTGGATTAAGATTGCAGAGACGATTGCCACAGGATATGACAGGTATGACGGCTTTGTCGTCCTTCATGGCACAGACACCATGGCTTACTCTGCCTCGGTGCTCAGTTTCATGCTGCAGGGACTTGAGAAACCGGTGATCTTCACCGGTGCGCAGCTGCCCATCGGGGTGCTGCGTACTGACGGGAAGGAGAACCTTATTACTGCAATAGAGATAGCCGCCGCCCGGGAAAACGGACTGCCGGTTGTTCCCGAGGTGTGCATCTATTTTGAGAACAGGCTGATGCGCGGCAACAGGACTATCAAGTACAGCGCCGAGCACTTCAACGCCTTCGCCTCGCCCAACCTGCCGCCGCTGGCTGAGGCAGGGCTACAGATCCGCTATAACAGGAATATAATAAGGTATCCCACAGTAAGGCGTCCGCTGGAAATCTCCGGAAAATTCGACACACGGGTAGCTATACTGAGCCTCTTCCCCGGCATAAGGAGGGAGACGGTGCATTCTGTTCTGCACACGGCAGGGTTGCGCGGCGTCATCCTCGAAACATACGGCACAGGAAATGCCCCGACCCTCGGCTGGTTCATTGAGGAGCTGCGCGGGTTCATGGATAATGGCGGGATAGTACTGAATGTGACGCAGTGCCTCGCCGGCAGCGTCGAGATGGGATTGTATGAGACCTCTTCAGGACTGAGGAGTGCCGGCGTCATCAGCGGAAGGGACATCACCGCGGAGGCTGCCGTGACGAAGATGATGATACTTCTCGGAAGCGGGCTGCCCGCTGAAAAGGTCAGCGCCATGCTGGCCAGGCCGCTATGCGGTGAAATGAGCTGAATTAGCCGGAAAGGTCAGCTTCAGACGCCCGGGCTACTTTGCCGGGAAATAAGCTGAACCGTCTGCCGGGGTGAAAATTTTTGTAAATTGCGCCGTTTTTGGAGAGATGCAGGAGTGGTTGAACTGGCTCGCCTGGAAAGCTAGTATACCTCTAAAGGGTATCGGGGGTTCGAATCCCCCTCTCTCCGCAAAATGCATGAATGCCAGCATTTCCGGTGCAGACATTCATGCATTTTGTTGGTTCCCCTAAGGGGATCTCCGAAGGTAATCCCCTTCTGCGTAGCACATGATGGTAATATGGTCTGCAGGGTTCCTCTCAGCGGATCACCGAAGGTAATCCCCCACATCTTACAATTTTTTAAATCCCTCCCCCCATTGTGCGCTTTCCAATTTTTTTTATTTTTGTCAGAACATTCCAATAATAACCTAACATGATGAAAAGAGTTCTTGTATTTATGGCATTTGCAGCTCTGTTTTTTTTCGGCACAGCACAGACCTCACAGGCACAGACAGACCAGGCTGCAGCAACAACAACACAGCAACTTTCAGAACAGACACAGGGCACAACCCCCGTTGAAACCGAAAAGGTACTCCACAAGGAGATCAAAAGGCTCTTCATCGAAGGCGGGGCAGGATTCATGGGCGTCATCCTCCTCTGTCTCATCTTGGGTCTCGCCATAGCCATCGAGAGAATTATCTACCTCAACCTGGCTACGACAAACACCGAAAAACTGCTGGCCAAAATTGACAAAGCCCTTAAGGAAGAGAGCATTGACGCTGCCAAGGAGATCTGTCGCAACACACCCGGCCCGGTGGCAAGCATCTTCTACCAGGGACTCGACAGGGCCCACGAAGGTGTCGAGATGGCAGAGAAATCCGTTGTAGCCTACGGCGGTGTACAGACCGGCCTCCTCGAGAAAAACCTCTCGTGGATCTCGCTCTTCATCGCAATTGCTCCCATGCTCGGGTTCCTCGGAACGGTCATCGGCATGATCGCTGCATTTGACGCCATCGAACAGGCAGGTACAGTGTCTGCAACAATCGTTGCCGGCGGTATCAAGGTCGCCCTTATCACCACCGTCTTCGGCCTCGTTGTGGCAATCATTCTGCAGGTCTTCTACAACTACCTGCTTTCAAAAATTGACAGCATATCAAACCAGATGGAAGATTCATCCATCGCTCTTATAGACATGCTGGCTAAATACAATCAAAAATAACCGGTTATGTCCGAAAAAATCACAAAGCTGACATCGATCCTGCTGTGGGTGCTTATGGGCCTCACGGTGCTCTTCGCCATACTGTTCTACGTGGGCGGTGTGGTGCCGGGTACAGACGGGACAAGATATGAGGAGCCGAAGATAACCAACTCTTTCATCGTATTTGCCTATATCCTTCTTGCCATTACCGTACTTGTAATGATTTTCTTCGCTCTGAGAAACGTTATTCTCAACCCGAAAGGACTGAAACTGGCGCTTGTTGCACTTGGCCTTGGCGCCGTCCTGGTCGGACTGGCAGCCCTGCTGGCTGACAATACCGTCCTGAACCTCCCGCATTACAAGGGCAGCGACAATGTACCCAGAACACTCTTCTGGACAGACGTGGGTCTTTTTGTGGCCTACTTCCTTCTCGCAGGTGCATTTCTGGCTATCATCTATTCAGTCATATCGAAGTACTTCAGAAAATAAAGAACCCTCCGCCACCGGCGGAGATAAATATCCACCAGATGTCAAGAAGGTCAATACCGGAAATAAATGCAGGCTCAATGGCTGACATTGCCTTCCTCCTTCTTATTTTCTTCCTGGCTGCCACAACGATGGACTCGGACACGGGACTGATGCGTCAGCTCCCCGCTATACCCGACCCCAACGTCCCGCAGGATGTTAATAAGATCAATGACAGGAACATCCTCGAGGTAAAGGTTAACAAGGACAACCTGCTTCTTGTTGAAGGTCAGCTTACTGAGTTCGGCCAGTTGAGGGAGATAGCCAATAACTTCATCGTTAATGCCAATGACTCGCCAAACATGCCTGAAAAAGAGGTGGTCAGCCTCCCCTATTTCGGGAATGTGGCTGTGACAAAGGCGGTCATCTCACTGCAGAATGATATCGGCACAAAATACGGTGTCTATATTGCAGTCCAGAATGAGCTGATCGCAGCAAGGGCCAAACTGCGAGATGACCTTGCCAGGCAGGAGTTTGGTATACCGTATGAAAGGCTCGATGAGGAGCGCAAGGGAGCCGTTGACAACTTCTACCAGGTGCCCATCTCGGAAGCTGAACCTAAAAGGATAGGAGAGAAATAAGATGGCAAGGTTCGTCAAGACAGGCAAAAAATCAGTCAAGGCAATAAGCACCTCGTCATTGCCTGACATCGTTTTCATGATACTCTTCTTCTTTATGGCCGTGACCACCATGCGGGAGACGGATGTAATGGTCACCGTACGTATTCCCGACGCCACAGAAGGCAAGATACTCGAAAAGAAATCTCTTGCAAGCTTCATCTACATCGGTGAACCCCTCGAGGCCTTCCAGGCGCTGTACGGCACCGAGCCCAAGATACAGCTCAATGATACCTTCAGGGAGATCAATGACATACAGGACTTCATCGCGCAGGAACGCGAACAGCTCAACGAGGCCGACAAGACAAAGATGCTCGTAGTGCTGAAGATCGACCGTGATACCAAGATGGGTGTGGTCACCGAGGTGAAACAGGCCCTTCGGCGTGCCAGTGCGCTGAAGATCATGTACGCCAATACCAATGTTGACAGGATAACTTTTCAGCAATAACAAAACACCACCGCATAACCTGTAAAGCGACGCCGGAATCCTGGCGTCGCTTTTTTAT
>JBAQCQ010000034.1:0-28511 GCA_049294275.1 Bacteroidales bacterium | reverse complement strand
TCGGAGCCGGGGAATGACCTGGAAAAAAGTCCTGACACGGTAAGGGCATCTGTCTTTTCTGTGACCCGTCGTAGGGGCTCAGCCATGAAGATCCACAGGAAGAGGATCCCGGAGACGCACCCTATGGCCACCCAGATGGCGCTCCATCCTTCTGTATAGGCAAAGCCGGTCAGTCCCAGCAACAGCCAGGCCGACTCACCGGTAGCCCTCTCGGAGAGGGCAAGGAACAACCCCGGGATCTTCCGTCCCCCCAGTACAAAGTCGGCGTTGGTCTTCGACCGGCGTGAGGCATAAACAACGATGGCTACAAGTACTACAAGGTATCCGGCAAATACGGCAATCAGCATGGCGTGGCTCGAATCAGGGATTTTTCCGCCGGAGGCAGTCGCAGCGGAAGCCTGAATTCAATCCAAAAATAATTATATCGCTGAAAAAACAATTCCGGTTATTACTTTAATCGGTGAGGTATCAATCTCAGGTGCAAGAAGTGGAGCCTGCACTCCACTCCCATTACGAACCCAATCCTAAGCCTGTTGTGTAGATGACCGGTGACATATGCCCGTGGCTGGCATACAGTTCTTCTTGCTCCCGGACCGGCCAGTAATATGTCAGGCGTCCAGACCAAATTGCATACCTGGTCCCGACACCTCAGGTTTCCCGGGTCATCGTGCAGGAGATCGAAATCGGGATTGGTGGCGACGAGCAGGCATTACCACCCCGGCACGAAGTTGAGCCCGAATACAGGATTCTTAAACCCTCCGTTCTGCAGCGGGAAGGCACAGTAGGGCTCAAGGATCAGATATCCAAGCAGGTTTATGCGCACCGAGGCGCCGGTGCTGAAGAGCGGGTATTTTTCGTTTTCAGCCGCCTGCGGGCTGCCGTCATTGAATATGATCCTGTCACCGCCATACCACGCCAGCCCTGCATCAAAAAAGAGATTTACATCAGTCAGGAACCATTTTGACTTGATCAGGGCAAGCCTCTCCGGACCGCTGAACGGGAACCTCAACTCGGCGTTTGCCACAGCCATACGCGAGCCGCTCAACCTTGAGATGTTCAGTGAGTTCAGCTCTATAGTGCTCTCTGTGCCGTAACCGATGTTCTCATATCCCCGTATGAGCCAGGGATAGCCTAAGTAGAGAGGCTGAAGGAGGTCATCGCCGGAGCCTGACCCTTTTCCGTACATGCCATAGCTGTAAAGACGAAATGCAAGGCTCACCGGTTTGAGGAAGAGATAGTGCCTGTAATCAAAGAGTGCGGTGAAGATATCCGTCGCCCCGAAATACTTGTCTACCTGGTATCTTGCCCTGCTGCCCTGCATCGGGGCCGTCATGCCGAACAGTGAATTGTCCTTGACATATGCAAAAGATAACTGCTGATAGCTGCTCCCCTCCGGTGCCGGCATCTTCTCCCTGGTGCCGCCGATATTTAAGCCGTTCAGCAAGTAGTAATAATCATACCGGTCAATACGGTAATAATACCATGATGATGAAGCAGTTGCCTCAACCCGCCTGGTCTGGGAGAATGGCAGCGAAGCATAAAGGGTAATATTATCCTCAAACAACCTGATATAATCAAGCTGCAGCACCTCAACGGGCACCATCTCATCCTCCAGGCTGACCGAATCGGCCCGGAATGACATGCTCCCGGCACGGTATGGAATATGCGAGATGGCAGTGCCCCATTTAATCCTGCCCTTCTGCCTGATATATGCTGCCTGCCCCGCAAAATCATATATCTCACCGTTGAGGGAGAGCGAGGAGTATAGCTGGTTGTCACCGATCATATCACTGAATATCATATTGATACTTCCTCCCAGATTGTTCCTGTAGATACCTGTCGAAACCCCTATACTGGCATTGTTCGAGATGTAATCGAGCTTGAATTTGGGTTTGTAAGGCAGATGTTTCACCGAATCTGCCGGCAAAGGTTCGCTTGACTTCCTGCTGTAGAGCGTCGTGTCTATCAGGTTAGCCGATACATGGTGGAGCGGAGGGAGAGTGCCGGCATCAAAATTGACCACCGAACCGTCAACCTCCACCGGCTCAAAATCATTGTCACCGGCAATCACTATACGGTAAGAGTTTTTGATATAATAGTTATAGACTGTCATGTTGCCGCTGCGTGAACGGCTCATCGCCGGCGACCAGGGTGTTATTCCGCTGATGCCGGTCATGTAGGATGTGAGCCTGAAGAGGCGCCCGGATTCAATATCGTATTTATACATGTTCCTGAAGCCGTCAGCGTCGGAGAGGAAATAGACGGAGCTGTCGTCGGACGAGAACCACGGGTTCATATTGTAAGCACCGTCAAAAAGATCGATCTCCCTGATACTTCCTGTTTTCATGTCCAGGATTGCCAGGGCAAAGCTGAATTTACGGTGACCGGCACTGCTGTTTATCTTCTCCTGTGAGAAGATGATCTTACGGCCGTCTGAAGACCATGAAGGGTGAATGTTTGAGGCGAAGTCATCTGTAAGCTTTTTAGTCTCATCCGACATAATGTCATACAGGTAGAGATCACTTATACCTTCCGATGACCCTGTGAAAACTATCTTTCTGCCGTCAGGCGACCAGGCGGGGTTTGCCAGTGCAGGCACCCCCCTGACGGCTACCTCCCTGGTAATCCGGCCTCTCTTTGCATCCACGAAGGCAAGCTTGTTGATCCCGTCGCTGAATAGCACGAAGACGTACTTGCTGCCGTCAGGCGACCAACTGCCGCCTGATTCGACATAGTTGAAATCGTCATAGGTCCGCGCAGCAGCCCCTGACACCCTGCTTACAACCTTGCCTGTGACAGCATCGGCAATAAAAAGATCAAGCGTAAAGACGTTCTTTTCAGAGAAGAAAGCGATATACTTACCGTCAGGACTGATTGATGGTGATATGTTAATTCTTCCGCCGTTCTCCCCTGTTATCAGCTCTCTGCCTGCAATTTCATCAGCCTCTGCCGTCAGATACTGACTGTAAAACAGCCTGGTGGCACTCGACCATAATCCTGACAGGGTTTTCTCATCGTATCCCAGGATTGTGTCAGCCGCCTTGCTGAAGCCATATTGAGCCGTCTTCTCAAACAGCGGGATAATGACTGTGTCACCCCATGTCTTGCCAACCATGGCCCAGAATGCCTGTCCGTACCTGTAAGGGAAGTACCTGGAATCTGAGGATAACTGCTTAAGAGTCGGGAAGTCGTTATTAAGCAACGCATCTCTCATCCACATGGCGGTGTTGGGATCAACACTGCCCAGCGATAAATACTCAGCCATGCCTTCTATCATCCAAAGCGGGATGTTATTCAATGAGTAGCTTTTTGCGGTGTCTGATTTTGTGAACATATTAAACTGGAATGCATGGACCAGCTCATGCCCCAGGGTGTGGTCCGTCTGCGAAAGAGTAAGGGCGAAGGGCATAATGACCCTGTTCTTCATGCCCTCGGTTATCCCTCCCGTGCCTGTGCCGATAAGACTGCTGACAGCATTGGTCTGCTGAAAATCAGCATGATTATTATAGAATATCAGTGGATTCCTGGTCTCAAAGGTGTCCCTGAAGAGATTCCGGTGAATATTGAACCACTCCTCAGCCCACTCCGAAACAGTTTTCAGAAGCGTATCATTCTTAATGTAATGATATATCTCAAACCCCGGTGTCTCAAGTACATCAAACCTGAAGGAGCTGTATCCCGGCTTGTTCCTGCCGAAATACTGCGCCTGAGAATCAGTGACAGCTGCAAGGCCTGCAACCAGCATCAGGATTGCTATCCTTGCAGTTCCAAAGATGTTATTATGTCGTCTGTCCCAAACCATAACTGCAACATATTAAGCTACGTAACCAACATATAACAGCTGATTTCAACAAACATCTTCCGTCCGGAAGAATCAAAAAATATGCCATCAGGAGGCATGACATTTTGCCGGTGCTATTGGTTCATGGCTGCATATTATTTTCTACTTTTGGACAAGAGCCAATTACAAACCTGTTAAGATACCTGATACCATGAAGAAATTATCCATCATTTTCATTGCCCTGGTCCTGCTCTTCACTGCTGCATGCAGGAAGACAGACAAACCAGCCGTGAGCACTATCGATGTGTCACTCACCGAAGCTGAGAAGGCCGGCGGTGTGCTCACCCCCGAGATCCTCTGGAAGTACGGACGCGTGGGTTCAATAGCACTCTCTCCCGACGGATCGACGGTACTATACACAGTTACACACTATGATCTTGCCACCGAAGCACGAACGACCAACATCTGGTCAGTGCCCTCAGCCGGAGGGAGTGCAGTGCAGCTGACAACCGACGGAGGGGCAGGTCCGCAGTGGATAGACAACGGAGCCGAAATAGCATATCTGGAAGGAGGTAAAGTCATGACCATGAAGCCTGACGGCACAGCAAAACAGGAGATAACCGGCCTGCAGGATTTTGAGATACTCTCATTCTCACCGGCAGGCGATATGGTATACTTCACCCGCCGCGTGAAACTCGACCAGACGGCAAATGAGAAATATGATCTCCCCAAAGCAAAGGTCAGGATCATTGATGACCTGATGTACAGGCACTGGGACTACTGGCATGACTACTCATACAGCCATATCTTCACCGCTTCGTTCGACGGCGCCTCCATCAGCAACGAGAAGGACATAATGGAGGGACAGCGTTTTGATGCACCCGATGCTCCCTGGTTCGACGAAGCTGACATCGCGTGGAGTCCTGATGGGAAATATATCGCTTATGCCTGCAAGAAGCTGACGGGAAAGGCCTATACGCTCAGCACGAATACTGACATCTACCTCTACGAAGTATCCACCGGTGAGGAGAAAAATATCACTGAAGGAAACATGGGTTACGACAGGACGCCGGTCTTCTCACCCGACGGAGCCATGATAGCCTATTCGAGCATGGAGGAGGACGGTTATGAATCAGACCTCGAAAGAATGTTCGTTTACAATATTGCTTCCGGCGAGCGCAAATGGGTCTCGGAGGGCTGGGACTACAACGTCGGCAACATTCAGTGGAACAGCACCGGTGAGATCTGGTTCACCAGTCCCTACCGCGGCACACAGCCGATATTCAAAATATCACTCGCATCAGGCAGCATCACCAGCGTAACGAAGGGAGACTATGACATGGGGCCGCTGCAGCTGCATAATGGGGTGCTTGTCACAGGCATGATGTCAATGTCGAGACCCACCGAAGTGGCTGCCGTTGATATGTTAACCGGGCAGTTCAACATGATAACCGACGTCAACGGACACATATATGAGAGCATAAAGATGGGCAAGACCGAGGAGAAGTACATCAGAACCAGCGACGGCAAGGACCTGCAGAACTGGATCATCTATCCGCCCGACTTTGACCCTTCGAAGAAATACCCGGCGTTGCTTTACTGCAAGGGCGGGCCGCAGGGACCCCTCGGGCAGAGCTGGAGCTACCGCTGGAACTACCAGATGATGGCAGCCAACGGCTATATTGTGGTTGCCGTCAACCGGCGTGGCAACTCGGGCTTCGGAAGTTACTGGCGCGAACAGATCTCGGGTGATTACGGCGGCCTTAACATGCAGGATTACCTTGATGCCATTGACGCCATGGCGAAGGAGCCGTTCGTCGACTCGGATCGTCTCGGTGCCGTGGGAGCCAGCTACGGAGGGTACTCTGTGTTTTACCTTGCCGGGATTCACAACAAGCGGTTCAAGGCATTCGTGTCACATTGTGGTGTTTACAATACAATAGCCGAATACGGTTCGACAGAGGAGTACTGGTACCCGAACAAGGATTACCAGGGAGCACCCTGGGACAAGCCACAGCCTCCGGGATACAACAAGTTCTCACCGCATACAATGGTCGACAAGTGGGATACCCCCATTCTGATCATCACCGGGGCAAACGATTTCCGGATACCTTACAGCCAGTCGCTCGAGGCATTCAACTCGGCACAACTGCGCGGTGTGCCCAGCAGACTGCTCTTCTTCGAGAATGAGGGCCACTGGGTCACCAAACCACAGAACGCCGTCATCTGGCAGAAGGAGTTCTTCGAGTTCCTGGATACCTATTTGAAGTGATTATAAGGCAATAGGCAGTAGAGGGGCGAGCGTTAAAAAATGACCCGGTGGATCATTTTAGCGCGAAGCAGCCAGACTGCGGGGGAGGAATAGTGAGAAATTGGCCGTAGGCCATAATGTATTGTAGTCCAGTGATTTAAATACAATAAGATCACTCGGATAGCATATGGTATTGCAACCCGTTTGGCATCCTCACCTGCTTACAATCGTCTCTGTCGCCTGGATGACCTGGCCGGCAAGGGCTTCAAAAGCCTCTACCGCAGCTTTATTGGTCTGCTGGAAGACATTGCGGCCCTCCTCGGCAGCCTCGCCAACCTCCATCACAAGGGGAATCTGGCATAGGAGTCTGGTGTCATACTCTTTTGCCAGCTTCATTCCTCCTCCCTTTCCAAACAGGTAGTAATGCTCCTCAGGGTGGGCAGCGGGGCTAAACCACGACATATTCTCAACAACCCCCAGGATAGGCACTTTCAGATCCGGATTCAGAAACATCGAGGATGCCTTGCGGGCGTCGTTCAACGCTATCTCCTGGGGAGTCGTCACAATGATGGCGCCGGCAAGATTCAGCTTCTGTACCGTAGTCAGCTGGATGTCACTGGTCCCCGGAGGGAAATCGATTATCATATAGTCTACCTCTCCCCATTGGGTATCCTCAAACAGCTGTTTAACGGCGTTGGCAGCCATCGGTCCGCGCCATATGAGCGATTGGTTACGGTCAATGAAAAAGCCGATTGAAATTATTTTAATCCCGAACTTCTCTACCGGGAAGATCATCTCCTTGTTGCCATTGGCAGTTACCTCGGGCCGCGCATTTTCGATACCGAACATGGTCGGTATTGAGGGTCCGAAAATATCTGCATCAACCAGTGCGGTCTTCATTCCATTACGGGCAAGGGCTATGGCCAGGTTTGCTGCCACAGTCGACTTTCCTACCCCGCCTTTCCCGGAGGCAACAACAATAATATTTTTGACACCTTCCATCGGTATTTTTTCAAACAAATTATTCTTTTCCATTTGCCATCAGATTATTCCATATTTCGTTTATCCTTTTGCTTATCTCAGTATCAGGGTACATCTCGACTACGCTGCTGCCCGCCACCATAGCTTCGGTAACCCTTCTGTCAAAGGGCAGGCGGCCAAGCAAAGTGCTTCCCTGTGCTGCACACCATCCCTCTATCCTGTCTGCCATGCCTTCATTAAGATCATATTTGTTGATTATCACCCCTATTTCGGATGTGAATTTCCGGGCCACCTCGTGAACTCTCTTCAGGTCCGCCAGGCCTGACATTGTCGGTTCTGTTACAATTACTATCCTGTCAACCCCGGTTACCGTCGAGATGACCGGACATCCGATCCCGGGCGGACCGTCGAGCAAAATGGTTCTCATCCCCTGTTCGGTTGCAACCTTCTTCGCCTCATCCCGCACCATACTGACCAGCTTGCCCGAGTTCTCCTCACCGGGGGCCAGCCGGCCATAAACCATCATTCCGTTCCTGAATCTGCCTGAATACATCCTGCTCTTGTCACTGCGCACCATTTCAATAGCATCCACGGGGCAGATGCGTGAGCATAAGAAGCATCCGTCACAGGAGGTCTCCGAGATTATTATCTTTCCCTCCACCTCTCTGATGGCGTCGAACCGGCAATAGCTCTCGCAGATGCCGCACACAGTGCAGAGGGTGTGATCCACAACAGCCGTGTGACCCCCGATGTAAACCTGTTCAGTGTCATGCTCAGGGTTGAAGAGAAGGTATAGGTTTGCGGCATCGACATCGCAGTCCGCAACCACGAGCTGTTCGCCCAAAGTAGCAAACGCTGCAGTCACACTTGATTTCCCGGTGCCACCCTTACCGCTTATTACTGCCAGTTCCATTTTCAGAGATGATCTTGTCTGCGAGGCCGGCAAAGAGACCTGCCATTGTATCGTTTTCACCTGTTATGAGCCTGCCCTCAGAATAGGTCCGGGCAATGACAGGGTCATAATTTATCTCGGCCATCAGGGGAATCTGTTCCTCTTCAAGGTAACTCTTCACCCTGCTGTCTCCAATGTCAGCACGGTTGATGATCACTCCGCACGTTTTGTCCATCGTTTTTAGTGTTTCAACACTCTGTCTGAGGTCGCTCAGCCCGAATGGAGTCGGTTCAGTAACCAGCAATACATAGCCAGCCGTGTCTACTGTCTGCACAAAGGGGCATGATGTTCCGGGAGGTGAGTCCAGGATAGTCACACCCTCATTGCCTGCCTCTTTTATGGCGGCCTTTATCACTCTCACGGGTGACATCTCATTCACATGCATTCGTGCTTCTATTAAGGGTGAACCACTTGCCATTTTATAGTAAGAGACCGTCCCGAGCGAAACGGGCTTTTCCGTTATGGCTCCCGCATTGCAGGCAAAGGAGCATGCTCCGCAGCCGTGGCATAGGTTCTCTATCACCTCGATTACTTTAGCCGTGGGCAGGTAGAAAATCGCGTTATAGTTGCACCAGCTGCTGCAACGTCCGCACCAGGTGCAGGCATCCTTGTTGATGACCGGGACCTGGTGTGTTACCTCAAACTCATTTTTTTTCGTAGCTTCAAAAAAGAGCAGGTCATCCGGCGCCTCTGCGTCACAGTCGACCAGGGTGACTTTATCGCCACGCCCGGACAGTACGTTAAAAAGATTTGTGGCAACAAAGGTTTTTCCTGTCCCCCCCTTGCCACTTGCAACAGCTATCTTCATCGGCTCTGCCTCTAATCGTAAGCCAGACGTATCTTTTCGTCGGCCAGCGTGGGTTTGATGAACCGCTGCATGGCAGCACCTTTCCAGGTCCCAAGGTTCATGTGCGTGGTATAATACTTCTGCGGGATCGGATGGGTGCCAACGACAACCTCAATGCCATACTTCTCGGGGATGAACCTTGTGAAGTAATCCAGCCTGGGGCAGGGCGGATAGCCTACTACCAGCCCGGTGGCCAGATGAATGACGCTGACCCCGTTCTTTATCATCTCCTCGGGAGTATACTCGACGTTGCCACCCGGGCATCCACCGCAGGTAGTGAAAGCTGCTATCTCCACATCTTCATTCTTATACCTGTCAAAGGCACCCTCGCGGTTGCGGAACGACCTGAAGCATTTGCCGCCGGCGCAGGTATGATACCTGTCGCATATGATGATCCCAATCCTCTTCTTTTCCATAGCGGTAGTCTAATGGTCACAAAAGTTTGCTCCCGCCTTCAGCCTCTCATTCAGGAGGTCTGATGCAAGTTCATCAGGACTCTTCACCGGTGCACCGACAAATACATTTATCGAATGCTGGTTAAAAATGCTAATGGCTCTCTGTCCCATGCCGCCGGCGATCACGTCAGTGACACCTTTTTCTGCCAGCCATCCGGGCAGCAGCCCCGGCTCATGCGGCGGCGGTGTGACCAGGGTCTCACCTGTTACTGTATTGTCATCGGCATCCACTATTGCGAACTGTTCGCAGTGGCCGAAATGTGAACAAAGTATCCCTCCTTCGAGGGGAATTGCTATACGCTTTTTCATGTTTAAATGCTTTTATTAGAATGTTTGAATGAATTACAAAACAATGGCTGCCGGATTCACGGATTAGTTCCGGGTCTGTTCCCTGTTGCCGCCGGTTCTATCTGCCGGCCCCTCTTCCGCCGCCTCTTCCTCTGCCTCCGCCTGATCCGGCTCCGCCTCTGCCGCCCTGGCCTCCGCCCGCACCGTGGCCTTGTCCGACTCCCTGGCTTCCGCCGGTACCCTGACCCCGGCCACGACCCCGGCTACCTCTCTGACCCCGGCCACGACCTCCGCCCTGTCCGTTGCCCTGACCTGAGCCTTGTCCACGACCCTGCCCGCGGCCCTCGCCTGCAGCTCCTCCGGTTTCGGTTTCGGGTTCCGGGGCATTCTTATCCTTCTCGCTGCCATCAGTTTTTCCCTTCCCTGCCTTTCCTGCGCCAAAGTTGGTGCAGCGTCCGGCTTTCCTGCCTGTCATGGCTCCCTGGCCCTCAGGGCCTGTCTGATCTGATCGTGGCATAGCTTTTCGTTTTTAAAATTATTTGCTCAACATATCAATTACTGACTGAACCGTTTTCTCCGGCTCCTTGTAAACAACCATCTGGATTTGCAGGCTGTCGAGAAGCGACTTGATCTTCACTCCGAATTCCCCGGAGATTATCTTCTTCACTTCCTTTGACGCCACCAGACGGACTGAAGCAGGGCCGGCTCCTTCCTCGGCATCCTTGTTCGGGTTGGGCAGGATCTCCACCCCGCCTGTCTCCGTATCGTAGATGACAAAAAAGGCACAGCGGCCGAACCGCTGGTCGATGGTGCTCTCAAGGCTCTGTCCTGTACTTGTTATTGCTACTTTCATATCTTTTTATGTTTAAATATCTTTTAAAAGAAGGTTGTTCTTCCTCATGAGCCGGCTATTGCACACCGGGCATATCTCA
Organism: Bacteroidales bacterium; assembly: GCA_049294275.1. Classification (GTDB taxonomy): domain Bacteria; phylum Bacteroidota; class Bacteroidia; order Bacteroidales; family VadinHA17; genus SR-FBR-E99. The sequence continues at coordinate 18,024 of JBAQCQ010000034.1, read as the reverse complement.
TCCTTGCATCGCTGTGACGGCTCATGCTCCTTCTCATAACCGCAGGCAGGACAAAAGCATATGTCAGAAGGAGCACGGTGCGTAACCGGAGTCGACTCATCCACAGGCACATAATTGACTACCTCGCTGCTTCCGCATAACGGACATTTTTCAGGAATGACGCTCTTTTCAGGCTGGTTGAACATGCAATTGCAACCGTGGCATTTGTACCATTCGCTGTCAAAGTAAACCTTGCCGCCTTCGATTATGATCTGCTTGCCTGTTACAAGTGCATCAGCAATCTTCGCCCTCGCCTTTGCATATATGCGGGTCAGTGTAGGACGCGAGACATCCATCACACGTGCAGCCTCATGATGGTTGAGATTCTCATAATCGCAGAGCCTGATTACTTCATACTCCTCGAGGTGCAGGAAGACCGACTGCGCCTGTCCCTCCTTTGCCACTCCGCCGTAAGGCCGGAATCCCGAGATGACCGGAGGGTTGCTGACTCTTCTTAATCGTATTGGACGCGGTGACACTTTTTGATCAATTGTTCGCTACAAATATAATGAACATATGATCATAATTCAAAAGATTATTGTAAATAATTCTTGATTTGTTTGCCCTATCCGGATGTATTCGGTATTCAGTAATCAGTGCCACCGAATATCGGAGCGATGCGGAGATCCCGATTTGTCGGTATTGAATACCTATTTAAGAAACTTCACGCAGGCCGGGGCGTTGAACGGCAGGGTTGTGACAGCTTCTTCAGAGTTGCTGCCGGCAGATACTACTGACATTTCATCAGACCTCTGGTTTGCAACTAACAGGAATTTCCCGGAAGGTGACACAGCAAAATTTCGCGGCCAGTTGCCGCCGCAGCTGATGTGAGAAGGCTCCGACAGTGTACCGTCTGCCCCTACCCTGAAGGTCACAATACTGTTATGACCCCGGTTTGATCCGTAGATATTCTTCCCGCTGCGAGAGAGGTGTAAATCAGCACAGTAACTTTTCTCTGCATATCCTTCCGGAATGGTGCTGACAGTCTGTTTGGCAGTCACAGTATCGGAGAGGATATTATATACTGACACCGAGGAATTGAGCTCATTGATAACATAGAGGTTTGCAGAGGATTTGTCTATTGCCATGTGCCTGGGGCCACTTCCGGGTTCACAGTTGAAGTATGCAATGTCTGCATTCATGAGCAGTCCCAGGGTGGTATCGAGCTTAAGCTGATGCACCCTGTCGAGGCCAAGGTCTGATACATAATACGTATGCAGCCTTGGGTTATGAATGGTCATGTGGGGATGCGACTTCTCACCGTAAAAGATAACATCGGTGACCTTTTCGGGGATGCCCTCGCTGTTCAGTCTTACCACAGAGACTGAGCCGCTGCCGTAGTTGGCTGTGATCAGGTATTTGCCATCAACGGAAACCTCAATGTGGCACGGTCCTCCCCCTCCCTGGTTTATCGAACTGACTTTTTCGAGGCTTTTGTTCTTCTTATCATAGCGTAAGGTGGTGATTCCTCCTCCGGCTTTCATGTCAAAGGTGTCAACCTCATTGACAAGGTAAATCAGTCCTCCCTTTCCGAATGTAAAATATGAGGGATTATCCCCGACGGTGACCTCTGCTATCTTCTCAATGTTGCCGTTGCCGCTCAGGCTGCAGAGCAGCACATCGGCGGCGCCATCGCCGGAATAGCCGGATGCTATGAACATCTTCTCCCCCATATTACACGAAGAAAGAAATGCAGTCAGCACAACCATCACAAACAGTATTGGATTCTTCATCGGATTGTCTGTATATCATTGTTTCCCTAAGTCTGCCTCTACAGTCCCGGCGTGGCCGGACAAAAGACAAAGATGAGGCAATTTATTGAAATCAGTAAGAATCTCCTGCGAAAGATTCCCACTGCCTGTCAGTACATCAATCCGGACATTAATAGTGGAATCCGGTTACCGGAGCCGTACTCAATATCGTCCAATACCACAAAGGCGTTCGTAATTCCGGTTACCCGCTCCTTAAGTCTAACTCGAGGCTCTATCTCGAAGATGTACCTCCTGTCCACAAGAAAACCTCTTGTTTTGATATCCAAACATTGCAATTTTATAGATTAATTGATAATCCGGGTTAGGATAATGATGATATTCCTATCCCCCTATTATGCTTTCTTCTCCCGTTTCCTGTAGATATACCAGTATGCCAGCGGAATGAAGTAGAGACTGACAAAGGTGCCAAGGGTCATGCCTCCTATCAGTGCCAGAGCCATAGGACGCTGCAACTGGTTACCCAAACCTGACCCGAACAGCATTGGAAGGGTCGAAAAAAGAGACGCCATCGCAACCATGATAATGGGCTTCAGCCTCCTCGACCCGCCTGTGTATATCGCCTCCTTCAGCCCTATTTTCTTGATTTGCTTTTTATTAAATTCACATCTGGTGCACCACATTTTTCGCATCACAAATCCACAGATGAATTACCTGAACTTTGTTATCCGGAAATTCCTCATTATTCCTAACTTTCCCCTTTACTAACAATATACCATGACATAACTTTGGGATAATTAACAAACTAAGCAGTCATGAAGAAAAGATTATTTCCTGGAATCATTTTTATCGCATTTGTCTCAATTATGGCGCTAAAGCAATTAATGGCAGTAAAGGCTATTGATGCTGGTGAACTATGTAACACATGGTGTATAGTAAGTCCGAACAACAATTGCACATTGCTTGCAGGCGATTCAAATGGCACCTACACGATAATTTGTCATGACAAATTATGGCCCTGATATTATTTGTGAGTCTGCCTGCCGGCGTATCGACCTTCTTGCATTTAGTTTTGCTACAGATAAGTGAAAAATGGAATAACTCAACTGGGATTATCTGCAGTTTTATTCTGCATATTTCTATCCTGTGGTCGTGGCAGGGTAGATGAAGACTTTTTCAATAAGGAATCCTTCAAATCCAGGATGGACGTAAGAGATGGCAAACCGATACTTTTTGATGACCTTTTCCTTGGACAACCTAAAACAATAACATTTCATCCTGATTCCTTTCTGGTGATTGAGGAAATGGAAGCTCCAAGGCTTATCAAAATACTTGACCTTAAGAACAACAAGATTCAGGAACTTATACCACGTGGTAGAGGACCGGGGGAGATGCTTGTAGCGTGGGGAGTGAAAGTGATCGATAAAGACATCTTTCTCTTCTGCGGTCAACTTAGCAAAGTGATCATTCTGACCATGACCAATGACCGCCACTTTGTCATTGTTGATGAATTCTATATTGAAGAAAAACAGTCTCAAAGACTGATTCCCATGTCTGATGACAAATTTGTTTGCTTAAGTGCTATCGGAGATGAGAAAAGATTTTCAGTGCTTACCGGTAGTGGGGAGATTATGAAGAAATTTGGAGAGTATCCATCGTTTATCAATGATAATGAGGTCGAACCCAACAATGATATCTTCCTGTCTGTCATTGATGCCAGACCTGGTGGTCGCTTGTTCGTTGCAGTATGCATGAAGTCCGATCTATTCGAGATATATGATTTGGAAGCGGGACTGAGAAGGAGGTTTCAGGGTCCGTTAGGGTTAAAATTTTCCGTTGAAGCTCAATCAATAGGAGGCGGCTATATGCTCAGGCCTGTACCGCATTACCTGACATACAGGACTTTGATTGCCGGCGAAAATGAATTCTGGGCAGGTTATATCGGTCACAAGTGGGAACCCGGTAAAGTAGTTCCGTTAACAGAGCAATGCACTCAGGAGATTTATTGCTTCGACTGGGAAGGACAGCCTTTAAGGATCTTGTCGCTGGAATATCCGGCAATCCACTTCGATTTCGATTGGAAAGGCAATGTATTGTATACTCTTGAGTTGCGTGAAAATGATCCGGTTATTACTGCCTATAGTCTGGATATATCTCTACCGGATAGCAAATGAAAACATTGAGGTTATTGTTTGTCCTCCTGCCACTACTCTCTTGCAGCAATAATCTTACAGTCATTGCTTATCATGCTCTCTCTCCCTGTCTCCTGTAGATATACCAGTACGCCAGCGGAATCAAGTATAGGCTGACGAAGGTGCCAAGGGTCATGCCTCCTATCAGCGCCAGCACCAACGGCCGCTACAACTGGTTCCCCAAACCTGATCCGAACAGCATTGGAAGGGTCGAAAACAACGACGCCATCGCAACTACTATTTGAACTTCAGTTTCCTCGATCCACCCGTACATATAATCAACTCGTTTTACTTTGTATAACTTCTTGATGAGGAGCTTTCAAAGAAGACTTCTTGCTTTATTAAACAAAATGAAAAAAATACATTGAAATTCCCGAAAATTCCTGAAAATTCCTGAAAATTCCTTTTTTCGATCACGATTTCTGACATAACTTTGAATGTAACAACTAAATAAATACGTCATGAAAAAGAAAGTCTATGTCGCAATTATTTTTTTCGCACTTTTTTTATTTATGGGTCTAAGGCAATTATTGGCTGTCAAAGTAATAGATCCGGGTGAACTTTGCACCACGTGGTGCATCCCTTCAACAGGAGATGACTGTACACTGCATGCAGGTGATTCAAACGGCACATACACAATAATTTGCCATGACAAATTATGGCCCTGAGATAAATTAGTTGTATGCCTGCGGCCATTTTGTCTTATCTAGATAAGTGAAATATAACATTATTCGAAAGGGATTGTGTGCAGTTTTGTCCTGCATAGTGTTTTCCTGTGGTCATGGCAAGGGAAATGAAGACCTTTTCAGTGAAGGATCCTTCAATACCAGGATTGACTTAAGAGATGGTCGGCAGTTAGTGGTTGATGACCTGCTTCTTGGGCAACCGGCTTCAATTACGTTTCATCCTGATTCGTTTCTGATTGTTGATAAAACTGACTCACCGATGCTGATCAGTATAATTGACCTCAAGAACAACAAGACTCAGGAACTTATACCGCGTGGCAGAGGACCGGGAGAAATGCTCGTATCCAGAGGTGTTACGATTGTGGATAGAGACATATATCTGTACTGCGTTCAATTAAGTAAAGTATTAATTCTGACTCCTGCCGGAGATCGTAGTTTTTGCATAACCAATGAGTTCTTTATTGAAGAAAAACAGTCGGGGTGTTTACACCCGCTATCCCGGGACAGAACTGTATGTCTGAGCGCAGTTGGAGATGAAAACAGGTTCACATTGCTCAACGGCAATGGGAGAATCCTTGAAAAATTCGGAGAATACCCTCAGTTTCTTAATGATGATGAAATCAAAGCCAACAATGATATCTTTCAGTCAGTTATTGCCTCTACACCTGACGGTGAGCGGTTCGTAACTGTTTGCTCAAAGACGGATCTCTTCGAGTTATATGATGTTGATGCCGGATTGCAGCGTAGGTTTCAAGGCCCGTTAGGTTTAAAACTTTTCGTGGAGGCCACGTCAATGGGATCTGGTTATATGCTCAGGCCTGAACCGCATTACAAGACATACAGGCCCTTGATCGCCAACAAAGATGAATTCTGGGCAGGCTTTATCGGTCACCGGATTGAACGCGGGAAAGGACTTACTCTTGCAGATCAATGCACTAAGAAGATCTTTTGCTTCGACTGGGAGGGCAAACCTCTAAGAATGTTCTCATTGGAATTTCCGGCTGTCTATTTCGATGTCGACTGGAATGAAAAATCACTTTATGCTCTTGAGCTGCATGAAAATGACCTTGTTATTACTACCTATGATCTGGATAATTATCTCCCGGATAGCAAATGAAAGCATTGAGATTATTGTTTATCCTCCTGCCTCTTTTCTCTTGCAGTAATCCACAAAATCTACATCTTTTAGCCCCCGATACCCTTATTGATGAGATATCCAAGAGCTCATCTAATATTTGCATTGTTTATTACCATTCAGGTGAGTGTTCCTTCTGTTATGGAGTCTTATCCCAAATTACACACGATCTAAACACTCTCAATGTTATCAGCCTAAGTTCAAATAATGACCCTGATTTGATTGAGGATTACCTTTTACAAACTGGATTCGAGGGGATTTCTATTGTTGATACTGCAGCTATCAGGTTAACAAATAATGAAGTGATTTCAAGTGGAAGTTGTTTATTTCTTGTAGATAAAACAGGTTTGATTCTGTTCAGATCATTTGAATACAACAATCGAATCAGGGCAAGAATTGAGAAGACTAGCAATAAGTATGGACAACGCAGACATAAGTGAACATATCCTTTAACGGTATCTGGACTAATTTTCCCTTTACCCCGGCAAAATGATTCCAAATCTATATTATCACATCTTCCGGACAAATATCTGTCAGTCATTTCTTATCATCCCCTCTCCCCCTTTTCCTGTAGATATACCAGTACGCCAGCGGTATAAAGTAGAGACTGACAAAGGTACCAAGGGTCATGCCTCCTATCAGTGCCAGAGCCATCGGCCGCTGCAACTGGTTCCCCAAGCCTGACCCGAACAGCATCGGAAGAGTCGAAAACAACGACGCCATTGCAACCATGATAATGGGCTTCAGCCTCCTCGAGCCGCCGGTGTATATCGCCTCCTTCAGCGCTACACCTGACTTCCGGAGATTGTTTATCGTATCTACCTTTAGTATCGAGTCGTTGATGATGACACCTGACATCACTATGATCCCTATCATCGTCATTATGTTTATCGTGCCGCCCCATAACCATACCAGGAAGAGCGCCCCTGCAATGTCAATGGGTATCTCAAGAAGCACTATCAATGGCTGGGTGAGCGACTCAAACTGTGCAGCCAGAATGAAGTAGAGAAGCACCAGCGAGACAAGCAGCACCAACGCCAGCTCGCGGAAGAGCCGCTGGCCCGTCATCAGTGTGCCGCTGAATGAGAGCGAGAGGTCCGGCACGGCCGACAAAGCCTCTTCGATCTCAGCCGTCAGCTGTGCTGGGCGGTTCGTCGACACATTCATCTCAACAGGGACATACTCTGACGCCATGTTACCCATTATGGCCTTGTAGTAACGCACCCGCCTGACATCACATATCTCATTGACGGGAACCCGCGCCCCCTGCCTGTTAAGCACGTAGCCGCTTGACATATGCTCGCCTATAGGCGTCTCATTCCCTGCCATAACAACAGGAAGGATCTGATGTGACGACCTCAGCTCACCTATCTCATTGCGGTTCAGCGCGCTCCTGATAGCCGGATAGACTGTGTTGGGATCAATATCATACAACAGCATCCTCACAGGGTCAAGCCTGATCTCTATCTTCTCCTCCAGTTGCGGAGCCATGATCCCTGCCCCGGGCCACCGCTCAGCAAGAAGTCCGTTGATCTGCATCATCCTCTCTATCGGCGGCACCGCCTTCTCAGCGGCCAGCGCCACCTCAACCACCAGTGGTGTCTCAGAAGCCGCAAAAATCTTCTCAAAGATGTTTTCCTGAGGCCTGATGGTCATCACTGCCTCGGGGAACCGCGAGGGCAGGTATGCCATCAGCAACTCCCTGATCTCATCCACCGCTCCATAACCCGCTGCCCTGATATATATTTTCGCCGATGAATAGGGCTGATCATACTCGCGTGTGAAGATAAACTGCTGCTCACCCACAAAGCTGTTGGTCTGCACAGCCTTCTCTCCCAGCTGATCAACAAGAGCCTGAATCCGTGCCGAATTCTCCTGCAGGTCGATGTTCTCATTCCAGTCGATCATCACTGTCATCTCATCCTGAACTATCGCCGGGAACTCCTCCTTCCTCATGCTGAAGAAGAAGAGGAGCATTACCGCGATTGTCACCCCGAAAAGAGCCATCACCGCTCTCCGGTGCCTGAAGAAAAAGTTCATTCCCCCCTCATACTTTTCCTCGAGGTTCTTAAGGCTGATCCGTTTCACGAAACGGGTCAGCGCACCCTCCCTCCCGCTTCGATAGATAAGGTGATATACTGTCGGCAGAAGCATGATCCCTACCAGCAGTGAGACTCCCTGGCCGATGATGATGGCAATGGCCTGGTCATAGAACAGCGCTCCGGCAGTGCCGCTCAGAAAGATCAGCGGCACAAACACGGCACAGGTGGTGAGCACTGACGAGATAAGAGGCGTGATCACCTCAGTTGTGCCCTTCACACATGCATTGATGAGCTTCTCGCCCCTGTCGGTCCACTGGGTGATATTCTCTATTATCACAATTGAGTTATCGATCATCATGCCAATCCCAAGGATCAGGCCGGCAAGGGAGATGACGTTTATCGAGAGCCCCACGAGGTAGAAGAAGAGCAGGCTGATCACAAGCGTCGTCGGTATGCTGACGCCGATTATCAGTGGTGAACGGGCATCCCTGAGGAAGAAAAACATGATAAAGAAAGCCAGCAGGCCGCCTGAAATAAGGCTCTGCCTCAGATTCATGAGTGAGTAGTCGAGGAGACGTGTCTGGTCCTGCGAGATCTCAAATTCCATCTGCGGATAATCGGTTCGGAACTGGCTGACCATCTCGTCCATCTTCTCTTCCAGGTTCTCCATCCTGGCAGAAGCTTCCTTTATTATTGCCAGCACCACCGCCTGCCTGTTGTCAGAGAATGAAAGGCCCCCGGCGCGCCGGACCCTCAGGTCAACAACAGCTATATCCTTTATCTTAAGCAACTTCCCCTCCTTCTTCAGCCAGATGTTCCGGATATCATCCACACCCTTCAGGTTTGTATCAAACTCAAGGTTATAGAGATACTTGCCATCCCTGACCATGATGCTGCTGACATTGACATTGTTCATGCTCACGGCGCTGATGATATCTTCGGGAGTGATTCCGAGGCTTTGCATCTTACGCTCATCGGGCCTGATAAAGATTTCCCTGCTGACCTGACCGGTGATGTCAGCCATGGCCACCTCAGGCAGCTGTTCAATACGCTTGCGGATGATGTTACCTGCGAAGTCGCTCAGGTCGGCGAAGGCTGCCGGGTCCGCGGCCCTGTCTGCCAGGGTTATGTTGAGCATGAAGACGGGGATGTCAGTGGCGCTTGCCTTTATCACCCTCGGGCGATCAAGATCGCGGGGAAGAAGGTTCATGGCGGCATCGATCTTCTCATTGACCTCCATGAATGCCAGGTCGATGTCATTTCCAAAGGCGAATTTCATCCTTATAATGGCGCTGCCGTTGCGCGATTCCGACCGGATGTCATCAACACCCTCCACCTGCATCAGGCTCCTTCGAAGGACGCTCACCACGCTGTTCTCTATCTCCCGTGAGCTGATGTCAGGACGCGAGACAGCCACAGTGATCTCGGGGATATCTATGTCAGGCATCAGTGATACGGGAAGCCTCCCCGAAGCAGCGATGCCGAGGACAATCACCGCGAGGAAACTCATTATCACGGCCACAGGCCGCTGTACAAGGAATCTAACCATGGCGAACGGTGTTATCAGGTTTATCAGGGTTCTGAGGTTCTGTGTTGCCCGGTTTGCCCGAAATACCTGCCGGAACAGAACGGTCAGTATAATCAGAGGGGCTTCCCGTTTCCGGAAATAATAATTGTTCCCTCCTCAGCATCATCGGCTGAAACACGAGCAGCCCTACCATGCTGAAGAGTAGCCCGCCGATGGCTCCCGCTGCCAGCGCGAACCAGAATCGCTCATCCCTGCCTGTAAGAAGGAACGGCAGAAGACCTACAATTGTAGACAGGACCGTAAGAATGACCGGGATGATCTTCCCGTTGAAGGCCTTAAGATACATCCTCACCGCCGGAAGACGTCTCCCGGAACGCTTCAGCCTGTTGTAATCGTCAAGGATGTAAAGTGCTGAGTTGACAGCCAGACCGCACAGGAGGATCATCGCTGCAAATACCCCCTCATCCGCCTGTATCTTAAACAGTGAAAAGGTAATGAAGACCCCGATGAAAGAGAACGGTATCAGCCCGAGCACTATGAATGGCTGCCGTAGCGACTCGAGGAGGATGGAGCAGACCAGGTAGATGATCGCTATGACAAGTAACAGTAACGGGTAGTTGTTCTTCTGCGTGAACCATGAATAAGTGTAGGAACTGGAGCGTACCGAATAGCCCAGCGGCAGGAGAGCCGCCGTCTCTTCAATGTTACGGTCCCTGATAATCCTGGCCAGCTCATAGTTCCCGATGAAATCATATGTCACCGTTAAAATATATTGCTGGTCCTCACGACTGATTGAATTATCCGTTATCTCCCTGGTCATGCTCAGCAGGTCCTTAAGCTTCACCATACCCTGTGATCCTGTGATCATCGGCTCATTGTAAATGTCCCACATCTCGTATGTCTCTGCATAAGCTGATCTCAGGGTCATCGGGGCAAGGAAGCCTCCCATGTAGACCTGCCCGCCATCCTGGATGTTCCGCGAGAGACTCCGGGTGTGTTCATACAGGCTGTACATATCGCTTCCGGCCAGGGTAACCGACTCCCTGTCCGCAGAGACAATGTTCCTGTACTGTTTTTTTACTGACCAGCGGTCTTCTCCTCCCAGTACGTACACATCCTTTATCCTTCCCTTAGCGCTTGAGATGAGCCGCTCTTTAAGGTCTTCGGCGTAGCCGCTGAGAATATCAAAATTGTATCCCTTCAGAACGATTGAATATGAGCCCCTCAGGTAGTCACTGTAGACCTGGTTGCTGAAGGCTTTACCCACACCGTACACCTGGACATGATAACTGCCGATGCCCATCATGTAGTCCTCTATCCTCATCTTCAGGATGAACGGGAATATGGTGCGGTCATGCTCCGGCTTGAATGTGACGGTCAGGGATGCCGACGAGGGCGAACTGACCCTGGTGGTAAACCGGTCCACCTCGCTGTAGGCTGCAATCATGTTCTCAAGACCCAGGCATACCTCATTCATATCTTCGAGTGTCAGCCCCTCCTCGCTGAGACCGATGCTTACACTGAGCTGTGTCCGCTCAACATCGTCGGAACCCCTGAAATAATAATAATTGCTGCTCTTTACCCGGTCACTGAAGAGCCTGAGTGTGCCTCCGGTAAGCTTGTTTACAATGGGTTTAATGTCTGAAACATACTTTATGCTGCCGAGGGTTTTATTGTAAAACTGCTGCCAGCGGGTCAGCTCGGGCTCAGGGGTGGCAGTTGTCCTGATCTTTTCAACAGGCAGTGAATCCGGAAGCCAGAACAGCGGCAGCCCGAACAGCAGCACCGCGGCAGTGATATATACCTTCCTGTACCTGATAAATGACCTGATGGCCCGCTCGTAAAACCTCGTCAGACACACAGCCAAGCGTTTACGCCGGATATTTGACGCGGCTCTCTTCCCGGCGAAGCGTTTACCCTGAAAATTTACCGCGGCTCTCTTCCCGGTGAAGCCGATCGATTGTGCCAGTGAAGGGATGAAGAACAATGCCACCAGCAGTGATACCATCAGGTTAATGATCACCACCGCCGCGAAGTCGGCCAGCGTGACCCGCGAGGCCTCATCAAGGAAGAAGATCACCACCAGCGCTCCCACGGTGGTAAGCGTCGCTGCCATGAGTGAGATGCCAACCTTCCGGTTATGATGGTATTTGATGTGATCAGTCATCACTATAATATTGCTGATGATCATACCAAATGACACGGCAATCCCTGCCATGGAATAGAGGTGTATCTCAAGCCTGAACAGCCAGTAGAAGATGAAGGCTATAAAGATGGTTGCCACCATACTGATGAGCAGTATGAGCATGTATCTCAGGTCGCGGCTAACAAGAAAAGCGAAGACCAGGAGCAGTATGACCGACAGCACCGCCCTGAAAAGGTTCCGGGATATTTCCTCCCGGATAAAGCCTGTATTGTCAAGCGAAAGTATCACATCATGGCCGGGAGGTATCTTGCTCTTCATTTTCTCAATCACATCCTTCACCTCCTCTGCAACCCTGATATTATTGACGTTCCTTCCGGCGCTTATCACCATGGTAATGGTGTTGAGGCCGTTAATGCGATAGTAACTGCGGGGTCTCTCATCCCTGAGCTTCACTGTGACAAGATCAGAGAGCATCAGCACCCTGCCGCTCCCGGCTGTGACAGGGATATCCTCCCACCTGACCGTATCCGGCCTGTGGCCGACCATAGTCAGATATGTCCTTTTCATTCCTGAAGAGAGCAGGTTATCCACTCCTCCGCCAGCCTCCCGGACAGAGAGATATGCTATTATGGCATTACGTATCTGGCCGGGGGTCACCCCTGTCGAAGAGAGGACCTTCTGGTCATATATCAGCTCCCAGGCACGGGGTGTGGCGCCATAGATATCAACGCTGTAGACGCCGTCAACAGATGCTATCGCCGGCTTCAGCAGCTCCTCCGCAATACTGAAGATATAGGAAGGAGCCTCATTGCCCGTCACCTGGTAGCTCAATATCACCGATCCGCTGGTATTCGACGGCATATTCATCTGAATAACCGGATAAGAAACCCTTTCGGGCAGGCGCGAGTGGGCATCGCGGATGAGTGATGCCACCTCAAACCGTTTGGTGCGGAGATCGGTATTCCTGTCGAATTCCACGGTTATCTCTCCGCTCTCATTGTTTGTGGTGGAAGAGATGCGACTGACCCCGGGGAGAGTGCTTATCACACCCTCAAGGACCGAGGTGACCTGTTGCTCAACCACCCTGGCGGCGGCATCAGGCCAGGTATAGCTTACTGTCAGTGAGGGGAGATAGCGGGTGGGGTTCAACTGCAGCGACAGCAGAGGCATTATCGCTGCTCCGGTGATGATGAGCACCACGAAGAAGATGTTCAGGCTGAAAGGCGAAAAGCGTGGTGTCTGTTCACTCGGGGAACTCATTCCTCTTTCACCTTTGTTTCATGTGCGAGGTTGGTGTTGCCTCTTACAATGACCAGGTCGCCGGGCGTGAGTCCCTCGCTCACGGAGACCATCGAACTGTTCTCAGACTCAATGGTGACATACTTCCATATAGCCAGGGAATCCTGCCTGATGAAGACCACATCTTTCCCCTGCCTGATCACCAGGGCTTCTTTGGGGATGACCAGCCTGTTATATTCAGGCTTCCTGATAAGGACCTTGACATTCATGCCGTCAATAAGGCGGCCGTTGTTCCTGAACTCGGCCCTGACGCGTATCATGCCTCCCTCATCAACCTGCGGATTGATCTCCACTATCTTCCCCTGTATGAGAAGGCTGTCATCAACAAAAGGGATTATCCCTACGGGCATTCCGGTGGTGATGAACCCGTATTCCGATTCCATCACGGGGAACTCTATATACATTACATCGTTGGCAATCACCGTGCAGAGGCTCTTGTAGTTCTGGCTGGGGTTCAGGCGGGTTGCCTCGAGGTTGGCAATCACCCCGTCGAGCGGGGAGTATATCCGTGTGTTGTTGTAGTTATACTCAGCCCTCTCCAGGGCTATCAGTGCATCATCCAGTCCGCTTCTGATCCTGGAGGTTCTTATTTTTGCAGGGTCAAGGTTGTTTGTGTCTGCCGTCATGTATTTACTGAGGAGGTCATCCCTGAAGTTTATGTCGGCCTTTGTCAGGGCCTGTCTTGCGCTGGTGAGGCTGGTTTTGTATTCGAAGTCCTCTATGACAGCCAGCAGCTGGCCGGCCTTCACCTTCTGGCCGTTTTTCACATACAGCTCTTCGATTATTCCGTTTACCTTGAACGGGACGACAGCCTTGCTAAGGGAGAATGCCTTGCCGTTGCTGATGATCTCGTGATAGAATGTTGACGGTTCGAGTCTGACTGTTTTAACCATCACGGCCTCGGGCCGCGATGTTCTTCTTGCCAGTTCCTCCGTGTTGTCTGTCTGTCTTGATTTGCATGACCCTGGGATTATTAATGCACAACCAAGAGCTATTGCAAAAAGCCGTGGAATGAATGCCCTCTTTTGCATCTGGTAATGGGGTTATTACACTGTTGACTATCAAGGAATGATCTATCAAATTTATTAAAATTTCAATCAGGCTGGTCATGTGGACCCGAATCATCCTGAATTTGCGTCTTCACCTGCAGCCTGAGCATTATTTCTTTGACCTTTTCAGCCGGGATCAGGCCCTTGTCCAGCATGATACCTGCTTCGCTCAACCGTTTTCTGAGAGTTTAAGGAATTGTAAACATTATCACCCAGAACAAAATAATAATTCTTTTTAAAGGCCTGCTACCCCGGACACACAGATTGGAACACTACCTATTAAAAAACAAGTCTTTTCTCATTCACTATGATTGAATTTCAAAATATCGAATCATTTCAAGTGCTGATTATGAATACATTATATTTATACTGGACTAAGTGAGGAGTTATACTAAGGATCCAATCAATAAGACCGGGTTACTGTCTATTGATATTTTATTGTATAATTCCATAATATCAGCATTCTTTTCCAAAAAAATCTCCCAATCACGAACTGTCACTTTACTCCTTAAAGAGTCTATTTTTGCCATGAGTTCATAAGCATTTGTGACAGTGTATGTTTTGTTATTTTTTACAGTAAAGGGTAAATTATAGAATGATGTTTTAAACTCTACGCCCTTTACTAACATATCGTCAAAGTATGCATCCACTACTCTGGCCTCTCTCTTGCTTTTGGAATAATAGAAGTGTATATAATTAAACCCATTATAAAAGAAAGATGATATTATGTATTCGTCAGATTCAAAGAATCCCATAAGCTTAAATGCGCTCCCCGATTTCAGACAATCTGAGAAAAAGGCTTCAATTCCGTTATATTTGCCTTCAAGATATCTATGGGGCAACCTGTATTTACCAAAATCGATGAAATAGCGTGGGGATATTCCATTCCCGGTAATGTTATAGATGGTATCATTAAAGCTGTAAAGGAAATATATATCTTCTTTATATTGCTGAAAGTTAACTAAATCTGCAAAATGCATATATTCCATTTCATATTCGGGTGTTTCAATGAATCCGTCAATTACTTTTCCTTTCTTTCTTGAAAAGACAAGCAGCTTTTTGTTTGTATTATTATAATAGCCTCCGGCACCGACATAAAAAGCATACAGATCAGAGTTTAACTTTACAAATGAATAAGCATCAATCCCGCATCTCCATTCGTTCAGATACCTACCGTTCTCATCATGCTGGATTATTTTTCGTTGCTTGCTGTCATATAATTCCAACCTACCTTCATCCAATATGATGTCACCTATTGCAATATATTCGCCAGGCCCCTTGCCAACATTATCAATTTTATACAGCGGACGACCAGTACTATTGAAAACCAGTATTTTGTTATTGCATTGAAAGAAATATTTATCATTCTCAACAATCAGCTTCTGAACCTCATCAATTAGAAACGCTGTATCCGTTTCAATCGGTAGAATTTCGATTTTACTGTATATTTCTGAATATTTCAAGGTACCGGCATTCTCAGGATCGATACTAATCCTGGTAAAATCAACTTGATTTTGCTTTGTACACGCAGTGTTGCAGAAGCACAAGACAGCCAATCCTGAAGTTGCTAATAAACCCGTAAGTAACTCTTTGAACTTTCTTTTCAAGGCTCTTAATAATAATTTACTCTATTACTATCCTATATTTTGTGTATCCCCATGATATGATTCTTAATCAGATCATGAACTTTAAACTTAGACAATTAAGTCAACCAAAATGTAAATCATCTTGGTATTGTTTTACTGTTTGTAAGATGAGGAAGCCTTTAATATTCAGGCTTCCCCATGATTAGAATCCAAATTTATCCCTATTGGCAGGAAGGACAAGTAGCAGGCTTATCGCAAGCACCTGACGAATTCTTGCAACAATAATAGGTTCCGGAAGAATTCATACATACGGGACCCAGATATGACTCACCACCGGGGTATTCATTACTCAGTTCCTCGTTACTCTGAGCATTTACATTGGATAGAGTCGATCCAATGAAAATAGCAAAAGCTAAAATCCCTACGCAAAGACACAGTTTTTTCATAGCGTAAAATTATTGGTTATTAATTATTGATCTCTTAAAAATACGAACATAATAAATTGATTTTTCGGGATTTTCCGGGATTTTCCGGGAATCTTCGGGAATTTCCAGTAGGAAATTTTATCATTCCACCTTCCGAATCCCGACTATTCAACCGGAATATTGAAATAACCCAGTGGTTCCTCCCTGTCAATAAAATATGCGATAATCCTCTTGTTCTCTTCATCAATACAGAAACGTTCAAATTCATACCCTGTATTGATCGTTTTTAAATATCTGCCGTCCTTCTCAAATATTATAAGAGTTGATGGCGCAGCTCCCCGGGTTATGTTTCCCTTAAAAACAAATTCCAGATCACCAATATAAGCTGCAACGATTTTCCCGTTAAATATATCGGATCCGAAGTAATATGCTTTTCTGTCCTGGTCCTTGTCATTCCATCCCGGGCCATATATGTTGTGTTTCAGGTTACCGTTGAGGTCGCATATAGTCATCAAGTCGCACTCATCATAGCAGTTCACATAGAAATTGTTCTCAACTGACAGGCTAAAGGATGCAATCTTCGTCTTTCCTGAACATTCAGGATTTTCATAACCAAACCGTTCAATCTCATTAGTATTGACATTCAGTTTAGTATTAGTCATGTCAAATGTGGAATGTGACAATGGATGCATGGCTCTTCCCAGAACAATACTGTCATTAAGGAACGCAAAATGAAAAAGGATCAGCTCATCATGCATGTCCAGACAGGTAGTTGGTTTAAAGTTATTATTTGCTAATATGCTGTCCAAAGGGAATTTGTGCATCACTTTTTTACCAAAGTCGGCTACCCATAGAATCTTGCTTTTCTCGTCAATCCCAATCTTACCCAGGTTAGTTATCTCCCCGGGACCCCTCCCGATTATGCCAGTGCTGGTTAAATATTCAAAAGTATTCTTGTTGAAAAGATGAATGCACTTATCAGCCTTATGTGACATATCAGCAACAATTAATATATCATCAATAATGTATAAAATCGAACTGCCAAAAATGATATCTGTCTTAACATCCACTATCTTATCAGATACATCTACGATACGGCCTCTTTCCTTTTGTATTATTTCGGTATTCGATTTGTCCACCAAACACCCTGAAAAACATATCACCGAAAGCATAAAAAGCGCAAGTAACTTCTTCATTTGTATATAAGTTTTACTAATTGATAGGCCAAAAAGAGCTGAAAATCATACCATGATAATTCATCTATATCGTTATTTTTGAGGTATCTGCAATTCTTTTGACTGGCCCTGTTGCTTTCTGTCTCTATCATGTGTACTATAAGGCACTTAATCTCTACTTTGTTTCCTTATGTTTTATCAGCATAATCACCGGATTTGACTCTTTATCAAGTTGAGCAGCAATATCTTTCAATGGGCCTCTAAGATCGCCCTTTTCGTAAGCCTGTACAAGGTCTAAGGCTTCCAAAGACTGACATTTTGCAATTTCATGACTTACAGGTTTCGTGCCGAACGCAACCTGTTTCTTGCTCAAGAAATCATCATTGTATACAGGTAACTGTTTAGCTGTATTTATGCTGTAATAAAATTGTGCCCCTCAAAAGTAGCGCATAATTCTGAAAAGACGGAGCGGTTATTTTTTCTAGCTGTGGAAATAAAGCCTTCTATTCTGGCATATATTTCAGCTCCTTTGAAAGTACGAAAGCAATTTGATATTTTCTGTTTGACCTTAGCAGGTCTTATGTCCCTTTCGGCAAGATTATTTGTAAACGGCACTCCCTCATTGAAAGCAAATGCAAGCACAGCATCCTTTTCCCTGATTAGGCGTTCGACAAGGTTCCTTCCCGGAGTTCGCTTGTACCTGCCTTTTGTTTTCATGGGTGGTGGTTCTGCTTTTTCACCAATTGTACAGATGCGGTCATATTTTGATTCTATCTCTTGTCGTCGCCTGATCCTTTCCTCGAAGGGCATCCTGTAAACAGAAAGTAAAAACGACTTGAACACTTTTGCCCATTTGATTTCCCTGGTTTCTATAAGCCCTTGGAGTTCTCTTAAAATATGGGCTCCACAGATAGCATGTTTTAGCTTTCCCAGGTTAAAATAACTGCCCCAGCAATCATGAACGAGCCAGCCGGTATAATCTGGCAGTACGGACTTATTGCTTTGTATTGCAC
>JBAQCQ010000033.1:0-53172 GCA_049294275.1 Bacteroidales bacterium | reverse complement strand
GTCCTGAAGCATGGCAAAAAAAAATCCCGCAAACGTTGGCAATTTTAAAATAATACTATTTTTGCTTAACATTAATGACCAGATTATCTTTTACTAACCTAAATTTTCTACCTCATGAAAAAACATTTGATGATGTTTTTACTGTTTATGGTCACATGCCTGATGGCGGCTGGCCAGACAGTACAGATCACCGGCGTGGTCACAAGCTCCGAGGACGGGCTTCCTCTGCCGGGTGTGACCGTGAAGGTGTCCGGTACAACCATCGGAACCGTCACAGATCCCGTTGGGTTATTCACCATTCAGGTACCTTCCAATGCTGTTGCACTTGAATTCTCCTTCATCGGCATGCAGACACTGGCTGTACCGATAAATGGCAGAACCAGGATCAATGTTACTCTTGTTCCTGACCTCGTGGCCATGGAAGAAGTTGTGGTGATTGCCTACGGTACCGCACGCCGTGAAACATTTACCGGAGCGGCGGCACAGATTGACAGCAAGAAGATCGAGACAAGACCCGTCACCAACGTGACCAGCGCTATCGAAGGAACAAACCCGGGCATCCAGATGACTTCTGCCAGCGGCCAGCCCGGATCAAGCCAGGATCTACGTATCCGTGGTTTCGGATCGGTGACAGCCTCCAATGCACCGCTCTATGTGGTTGATGGTGTACCGTATTCAGGTACGATTGCAAACCTTAACAGCAATGATATCGCCAGCATTTCGATTCTGAAAGATGCTGCGTCAACTGCCATTTATGGCAACAGGGCAGCCAACGGGGTTGTAATGATCACCACCAAGAGAGGTAACAAGGACAGATCGTCATTGCAGTTTACAATGACCCAGGGTGTCAGCACACGTGCAATACCGGAATATGAGAGGGTAGGCGCCCTCGAGTACTACCCGCTGATGTGGGAATCAAACTACTACAGCCAGGTATATGCATCCACACCTGTTGCTCCGGCAACCGCAGCACAGAATGCAACCAATAACCTGAAAACGCTCGTTGGGTATAACATCACCAATGTTGCTGACAATGCAATTGTCGGCACCACCGGCCTTATCAATCCCAATGCTCAGATACTTGGTGATTATGCCAGTGACCTCAACTGGCAGGATCCTATCATGAGAACCGGCTACAGGGCAGACTATGGTCTGACATTCAACGGAGGAACAGACAAGAGCGATTATTACGTGTCACTCGGGTACCTCGATGAGAAAGGCTATGTTCTTAAATCAGACTACCGCAGATTGACCGGGCGTATCAATGTCAACACCCAGGCCAAAAAATGGCTCAGGACGGGGTTGAATATTTCCGGTACAATGACAAATTCAAACACCGCAGTCACAGGAGGCGGCACATCCTACGTCAACCCCTTCTTCTTCACGAGGAACATGGGTCCCATCTACCCGGTTTATGCACATGATCCTCTTACGGGTGATTACCTTACCGACGAAGCAGGCGAATACATATATGACCTGGGGAACCTGACCGGCCTGCCTCCCAGACCCGCCGGAGCCAGCCCCGGTAGGCATGTGGTTGCTGAGACGCTCTGGAATGACGACCTCTACAAGAGAAATGTACTCAGCGCCAGGACATATCTTGACATTTCCTTCCTGAAGGACTTCAAATTCACCATAAACCTCAGTTCTGACGTGTCAGCCTATAACTATACCGGTTTCGAAAACAAAATCGTTGGTGACGGCGCTCCGGCAGGTCGTGGTGAAAGGGTGAATTCACTCACCAACAACTACACCATCAACCAGCTTCTCAATTACAGCAAGACTATCTTCGGAGATCATTCCGTCCAGCTATTGCTTGGACATGAGAGCTATGATTACACCTATAGTTACTTCCGTGGTTTCAGACAGGGTCTTATTGTAGACGGTAACACCGAGCTCGTCAACTTCACTACAACCAACGACCTGGAATCATATACGGATAAATACCGCAGTGAAGGGTACTTTACACGCTTCAATTATGACTTCCAGGAGAAGTATTTCTTCTCAGCTTCCTATCGACGTGACGCCTCATCCAAGTTCTACAGAGACAACCGCTGGGGTAACTTCTGGTCGGTAAGTGCAGCATGGAGACTTGATGCCGAGGATTTCATCAAGTCACTTGGCTGGATAGATATGGCCAAGCTGAGGGCTTCCTACGGATCAACCGGTAATGATGCCGGCATCGGCTACTATGCATGGCAGGCACTCTATAACATTGGTATCAACAACGCAAATGAACCCGGATTCCTGCAGGCTTCACTTTCAAATGAAACTCTTACATGGGAATCAAACAATGCCTTTGACGTCGCACTCGAGTTTGGTGCCCTGAAGAGAATCACCGGAACCCTTGAATTCTACCACAGGGTATCATCCAACCTCCTGTTCGCAGTGCCACTGCCTGCCTCGAGCGGTATTACAAGCCAGGATCAGAACGTGGGCGCTATGTTCAACCGGGGTATAGAAGCCAGGCTGGGTATCGATGTTGTCAAGAAGGCAAACTTCAACTGGAACATCGATTTCAACGTTTCGACGGTCAGGAATGAGATAACCAAGCTTCCGCAGGAAGAGATAATCAGCGGCACCAAGAAACTTATGGTAGGCCATTCGATTTACGATTTCTGGTTGCGTGATTATTATGGTGTTGATCCGGCAGACGGTTCAGCACTCTATGATGCCAACATTAAGAACTTCACCACGCAGGGCACGAACCTGAGAATCATCAATGAGACAGATACCGTCAGCATCAGTGAAAACAATGCCAAGTATCACTATGCAGGAACGGCCATCCCTGACCTGATGGGAGGTGTTACAAGCACATTCAGCTACAAAGGTCTCGAGTTGTCAATACTTGGTACCTTCCAGGTCGGCGGGCTTATTTATGACGGTGCCTATGCATCGATCATGCATGCCGGAAACTACGGCAACGCCCTCCATGTTGACATTCTCGACCGCTGGCAGAAGCCGGGTGACATAACAAATGTGCCCAGGCTTGATTACAGCAAGAGAACACCCTTCGGTGCAGCTTCTGACCGCTGGCTGGTTGATGCATCATTCTTCAACATCAAGGCAGTTACCTTAAGTTACACCCTGCCTGCTTCACTGACCGAGGCGGCAAACATCAGCGGAGCCAGGGTATGGATCAGCGGTGAGAATCTTTACCTCATCAATTCAAGGGTTGGCCTTGATCCTCAGGCATCATTTGCCGGTACCTCTGATAACCTCTACACTCCGTCGAGGATACTTACTGCAGGTGTAAACATATCATTCTAAACACTACAGAACTATGAAACGATTATTATACAGCACAATTATCATAGCTGCACTGTCACTATTCATGACATCATGCAGTGAGGACTGGCTTGATACCAATCCTACGGATCAGGTCGGGTCGGCTGATGCCTTTACAACGACCGGCAAGGCACTGGGTGCCCTGAACGGAATTCACAGAAGTATGTATTTCCAGTGGGCAAACCAGGGTGAAGCAGGTGAAGGCTCCATGAACATCAACCGTGACATGATGGGTGAAGATCTTGTCATGACCTCTTCGGGCAACGGCTGGTACAACACAACCTACCAGTGGTCAGCCCATCGCAGTGAGACAGCTTCAGTGGATTACTTCCCCTGGCGTATGTATTACAGGATCATTGCCAATGCCAACATGATCATCAACAACATTGACAATGCCGAAGGCCCCCAGGGTGAGAAGGACATGATCAGGGGCCAGGCGCTGACCTACCGGGCATGGTGTCATTTCAACCTAGTGCAGCTCTACGGTAAAAGGTATGTGGCAGGCACAACCAACAGCCAGCTGGGCGTTCCGATCATGCTCACAAACAACACTGACGGTCAGGCCCGCAATACTGTCGAAGAGGTCTATGCACAGGTTATCGAGGACCTTGATGAAGCCATCACTCTCCTTGAAGGGTATTCAAGGCCAAACAAGTCACACCTGAACGTAGCAGTAGCCAAGGGTATCAAGGCTAGAGTGGCGCTGACAAAGCAGGACTGGACAACAGCTGCCACCCTGGCAGCCGAAGCCCGTGAGGGAATCAGCCTGATGACAACCTCGGACTATATAGCCGGCTTTAATAATTATGGTAACAGGGAATGGATGTGGGGAAGTACTGTGATTTCTGATCAGACCACATATTTCTATTCATTCTTTGCCTATATGTCGAGGAATTTCAGCTCCACCAATATCAGGGGCAATCCAAAGGCAATCAATTCGGTACTTTACAATGACCCGATCTTTACGGCGACCGATGTCCGCAAGGCTAATTTTGACCCGACGGGTCTGCACACTGCACTGGCTCTTCCCTCATCATTTACAAGAAAACCTTACACCAGCCAGAAATTCATTGCTGTCGGTCAGGCTGACAGCCGTGGAGACGTTGTCTACATGAGAGCTGCCGAGATGTACCTGATCGAGGCGGAAGCCTTCGCCCGTATGGGTGGTCATGACACTGAAGCGCTGGCAGCGCTGAATACCCTCAGGCAGGCACGCGAGACTGTCACAGCCAATTATGTTGCATCGACGAACACCGGTCAGACTCTCATCGATGAGATCATGCTCAACCGCAGACTCGAGCTCTGGGGTGAGGGCTTCAGGTTCACTGACCTCAAGCGCCTAAATCTTCCGGTTGACAGAACCGGTGCTAACCATCAGACCTCGCTCAGCGTAATCACCAACATACCCGCCGGTGATGTCAGGTGGGAATGGCTGATTCCCAAGCAGGAGATGGACGCCAATGACAATATGGTACAGAATCCATTGTAGATCATATTATTGCATATACAGGAGAGCTCCCCGGAAAGGAGCTCTTCTTTTTTCCGGCACAATGCCCTGAGTTATTAATTGCCTGTTTTGAATCAAGAGTCATGACAGGCACTACAGGTCACCCGTTGAAAAATTCAATCGCAAACGTTGGAAATGTGGAAATAATGTTATTTTTGCTTTCGTGACATTTTGACAATAACCCTTATTAACCTAAACTATTAATCTATGAAAAAGATCTTATTGCTCTTTTCATTGCTGCTATTGACAGGTTCCCTTGTCATGGCGCAGACTAATCTGATCACAGGTACGGTCACGAGCTCTGATAACGGGTCAGAACTTCCGGGCGTCTTTGTGACGGTCAAGGGTACAACCCTTGGAACCATAACCGGCCCTGACGGGAAATTCTCCATTCAGGCGCCCGCAACTGCCAGGACACTGGTCTTCAGCTTCGTGGGATATGTTACCCAGGAACAGACCATTCAGGGCAGGAACAGGATTGACATTGTTCTGCAGCAGGACCTCTTCAATGTGGATGAGGTTGTTGTCGTTGCTTACGGTACGGCTCAGAAACGTGACGTGGCAGGAGCCATCTCAACCGTTAAGGGAGATGATATCGCCAAGATGAACCTGCAGAGCTTTGACCAGGCACTTGCCGGGAAGGCTGCCGGTGTTTCGATCACACTCCCCAACGGTGTGCTCAACAACCCGCCCGTCATCCGTATCAGGGGCTTCAACTCGATCACTTCAAGCTCGAACCCGCTTGTCGTTGTTGATGGCGTTCCGGTATTTACGGGCAACATCGGGGGTACTGCAATCCAGAACTCACTGGCTGACATTAACCCCTCTGACATTGAATCAATGGAGATCCTGAAGGACGCATCAGCTACTGCACTTTTCGGTTCAAGAGCTGCTAACGGTGTTATCCTCATAACCACAAAACGTGGTTCCGGAGCCAGAACCAAGGTTACATATGACGGTTTTGCCGGCTGGACCGAGCCTTACAGGCTGTTCCCGCTTATGAATGCCGACCAGTATCTTGAGCACAAAAATCTGGCTATGGTAAATGCCGGTTTAACCACAGTGCTTCATTCAATCAATGATGCCGGAGGGAAGCCTATTGACACCAACTGGGCAGACTACGTTTATCAGAAAGGTTTCCAGCAGAGCCATGCATTGACTGTCTCGGGGTCTTCAGCTTCAACGTCATACTTCCTTTCAATAGGTTATACAGACCAGGACGGTATGATAAAGAAGAACTTCTATAACAGGAAAAACGCCAGGATGAATGTAGACCATAAGGTCAACAAGTACTTCAGCATCGGTGCCAACATTGCCTACACAAATGGTTATACCGAATCACCGAACACCGGATCGAGCTTTGCCACCGCAGGTGCTGCACGCCTCGCATTCGTTCTTCCTCCCATAATTGCTCCGTTCAACAATGACGGTACCTATAATCTGGCCAGTGGCGGTATTGGCGGTCAGGGAACAGGACTGGCTACCGGACTCGGTTATCATAATCCCGGCCAGATCTTTGAAACAAACAAGCATACCACAGAGTCTGACAGACTTCTTGCCACTGTTTCAGCAACCCTGGAGCCGGTTAAGGGACTGGCATTAAAGACAGTATATGGTATGGATAATCTCGCAAGAGAAACCACCACTTTCTGGCATCCGATCGGAGGTGACGGTTATTCATATGGAGGTTATGCCTATAACTGGACGGGTAAGGACAAGAGGTGGACATGGACCAACACTGCCAACTACAGCATGACGCTGATGGAGAGGATCAATATCAGTGTACTTGCAGGTATTGAACAGCAGAGAACAGTCGCCAGGAGCTGGAATGCAACCAAGACCGGCGTCTCTGACCCGTTCTTCGAGACCTTTGCCGGATCATGGACTACCGCTTATGGTATCCCCGGCGGCAGTTACGGAGAGAACTTCTACTCCTCATATTTCGGCCGTGTCAGTGCAAACTGGGATAAAAAGTATTACCTGGAAGGAAGCTTCCGTCGTGACGGTTACAGCGGTCTTTCAAGAGACAATAAGTGGGGTAACTTCGGCGGCGTCTCATTCATGTGGAATATATCGAATGAGGGATTCATCGCCAACTCCGGCCTGAATGACATCTTCTCAGACATGAGGTTAAAGCTCAGCTACGGCCGTGTTGGCAACATGTTCGGGATCGGCAACTACAGCTCGCTCTTCCTTTACGGATCGGGCCTTTACGGTGCTGTTCCGACCCTTGCTTTTTCACAGGCAGGCAATGCAAACCTCAAGTGGGAGACAAGCGACAAGTATGATGCTGGCCTCAGCTTCGGCCTCCTTAATGACAGGCTCCAGGCTGACCTCAACTACTTCTACAACGATGTCAACAACCTTATCCTTAACGTGCCCCAGTCGCCGTCAAAGGGTATCCCCGGCAACTCAATCCCCGCGAACGTAGGCTCTATGTACAACAGAGGATTTGAGTTCTCGCTTACAAGTTTCAATATCACCAGTACGAACTTCAACTGGACCACGAACTTTAACTTTACCTACCTGACGAACAAGGTTACTGAACTTGCTCCGGGTGTTACAGAGATTCGTACCGCTACAGCAGACCTTGAAACAACAAACATTACAGTTGTTGACAAACCGGTCGGCAATCTGCTGGCTGTTGAGACGCACGGTGTTGATCCTGCAACAGGACAAAGGATATTCGTAAATGCTGCAGGTAAGGAGATTCTCTATAATCATGCTGCTACCAACAGGTGGACCTACAGGTCTGACGGCACCGTTGCACCTGCAGTGAACACTGCAAATGACGGTAAGGCATGGGCGTCACCTCTGCCAAAGTTCTATGGCGGTTTTGACAACAATATCACCTACAGGAGTTTTGACTTTGCTCTCAACACCACCTATGCATTTGGATTCTATGTGTACAGCGGATCAAAGGCAGGTACCAGGGACCAGAGATGGTGGAACAACTCGATTGAAGTGTATGAGACAGCATGGAAGAAACCGGGTGACATTACCAATATCCCGAAGCCTGTCATGAATGACAATGTCTCCAACGGATCCTCCTTCCCCATCACTGAAAACATTGAAAAGGGTGACTATCTGAAAATCAGGAACATATCTGCAGGGTACACTTTCAAGAATATCTGGCCGAGCCTGCTTAACATTCAAAGTATAAGGGTTTACGGACAGGTCTTCAATGCCTATGTCTTTACCAATTACTCAGGCTCTGACCCGGAGGTATCCACAAATACTGACTCGAACCTCGCCCCCGGTATTGACAGGAACACTGCCCCACAGGCAAGAACCTACACCTTCGGGCTTAATGTAAGTTTTTAACTAATTAATTAAGACACAGATATGAAAAATATATTAAAAGGTTCAATAGTATTGGTTCTAATATTATTGATAACCGGATGCACTAAAGATGAGTGGATGAATCCGGCGCCTGTAACCTCGCTGTCTGATCTTACTGTTTTTGATACCAAAGACAGGGTCGTGGCACAGGTTAACGGTATGTATGCCTCCCTGAAAAGCGGTCAGCACCTTGGTGGAAGATTCCAGGTTTATAATGATATCAGATGTGACAACTTTCTAACCAACAGCAGTAACGGTGTTACATGTTATCAGACATGGAACCACACTGTAATAAGCGGAACAAACGAGGTTCAGAACCTGTGGGGCGCCGTGTATGCGACTGTAAACGTGGTGAACGTGTTTCTCGAGGGTCTTACAGCAGCCTGGGATGGCGGTAAATTAACAGGTTTGATTACCCAGGCTGAGTACGATCAGTTCAGAAGTGAGGCGCTGACAATCAGAGCATTATGCTATTTCGACCTGATGCAGTTGTATTCTAAGCCATACAACATGGGCACCGGTGCAAACCGTGGCGTGCCCCTGAGGCTTATTGCAAACAAATCAGCCGAGGGCAACGACCTTGCACCAAGTACGGTCTCTGAAGTATATACGCAGATCCTGAAGGACCTGAATGACGCAGAACCGCTGGCAGTTGCTGATTATGGAACAAATACCAGCCTCAACGTTACCAGGATTCACAAGAACACCATCATTGCCCTTAAAACCAGGGTTTACCTGCACATGGGGATCTGGGGACAGGTAGTGACCGAATCTTCCAAGATCGTTCCCGCTGCTGCCCCGTTCACTGCAACTTCAGGTGTGGCACACACCCTTAACGCAAGCTATGCAGGTGTTTTCACCTCCCCGCATGCAACGATGGAAAACATCTTTTCGATGCCTCATACTTCAGCCAACAACGCAGGCACCCAGAACCACCTTGCTCATTATTTCGGCTCAGGATCAGGTGAGTCATATTATCTTGTATCAACTCCCGGCTCCCTTTATGCCACAATGGATGCAACTGATGCAAGGAAACTGATGACTGCCACTGTGGGAGGCCATCCTTACCTGACCAAGTATACTGACCAGCTGACCAGGGCTGACTATGCTCCGGTAATCAGGTGGGCAGAAGTTCTTCTCAACCGCGCGGAGGCCCTGGTGCGCAGTGGCAATACTGTCACCCAACAGGCTGTCGACCTTCTGAATGCAGTCAGGACGCGCTCATTTGCCACAGGTGCATATGCGCTTACTGATTTTGCTAATGCTGCAGCTTTCTACGATGCAATACTGCTAGAGAGGAACATGGAATTCCTGGGTGAGGGTATCCGCAACATGGATCTCATGCGCCTGGGTCTTACCATTCCGGGTAAAGCAAGTGATATCGGGTTTGGTACGGTGGCCGCAATACCGACGACTGCAGAATCTTATATATGGCCAGTGCCGACAAGCGAGCTTAGCTACAACAAACTCATGACACCATAATTTATAAGGTGAAATCATTGATAAAAAAAGCTGCCTCTTTGCGGGGCGGCTTTTTTTATGTCCTTCAATGGTTATGCCTGAACCTCGACCTCTCGTCCCGGTTGCGCCTGAGTTTCTCTGTCCTGCGCCTGAGGATCATGTAGATGACAATCAGCACAAGGATGCCAATTGCCAGTACTTTCATATAACCCTGTTCCATCTTTTCAGTCTTCAGTCTTCAGTCTTCAGTCACCAGTCATCAGCTCTTTTCCGACTGCCAGCTGCCAGCTGCCGACTGCTGACTGGTTTGACTGCCGATTGCCGGCTGCCGACTGATAACTATCTCATATCAATCACCTCCACCCCCTTATGGTCAGCCGGATTAAAAGTAAAGTATCCCGCTGCCGGGCGGAAGGTTAGGTCATACTTTTCTGCAGTCAGGGTGGCGGTCATACCATCCTTGGTGCGGTACTCAGCTGACCGGAGGTCATAAAGAGTCTTGCCTATTTTAAGCCTGATACGAACCAGGCTGACATTGATATCTTCGGGGTAGAGGTCAATCACCCACTCCTCTGCATTCTCCTCAAGGAGACGAACCTTATATCCCTCCTCATACAGAGAAAAAAGCAGGGACGGTTTGGCAATAAAGGAACCCTCTTCAGGATCGGGATCGGTTATCGTAACCTCATTCACATCAGTCAGGTAGTTCCATACTGCTTTGCCGTCTGATATAATAATACTTTCATCCATTGTGACCCTGTAACTGTCTCCGGCAATCACGGCTGTTCCCGACACGGTTGTGATGTCTCCCTCACGGGTGTCACTGGCATCAACGGTAAAATCTATCTTCACCGATGGTGCTGTAGTGGCTTTTCTGCTGAATTCCGTCAGCACCCTGACAGCCCCGGGGTCCTTCTGGGCGGAGAGGGGGAGAGCGAATGCGAGAGTCAGAGCCAGAATGAAGGTTCGGGTGAAAGTGAGAGTCAGGTTGCGGGTGCGGCTGCGGGTGAGAGTCAGTGTTCGGGTGCTGGTTAATGCCAAGTCAGGATGAGTCAATATGATACTATTCTTTTTCATTTCAGAGAGTCTGTTCATCCAGTCTCTTCAAAATCTGTTCCAATGTTTGCGGGTCCTGCACAATAACATCGCGTGCCTTGCTTCCCTCGAAGGGTCCGACGATGCCCGCCGCCTCCAGCTGGTCTATGATTCGTCCCGCGCGGTTATATCCGAGCTGCATGCGCCTCTGGATCAGAGAAGTGGATCCCTGCTGGTGCTGCACCACCAGTCGCGCCGCATCGTCAAAGAGCGGGTCACGCTTCTTCAGGTCAACCTCCTTGTTGCCGTTATCGGCATCGTCATCACCAACATACTCAGGCAGATGCATGGCATCAGGATAACCCTGCTGTGATCCGATGAAATCAGTCAGCTCCTCTATCTCGGGTGTGTCAATGAAGGCGCACTGAACCCTGATGGGCTCACCTCCCTGAGAGATGAGAGCATCGCCTCTTCCCACCAGCCTGTCGGCTCCCGTGCTGTCGAGGATGGTACGTGAATCGACCCCCGAGAAGACCCTGAAGGCGATTCGCGACGGGAAGTTCGCCTTGATGAATCCGGTTATAATGCTCACCGATGGCCTCTGTGTCGAAATTATGAGGTGTATACCCACTGCCCTTGAAAGTTGCGCCAGCCTGCCGATTGGCGCTTCCACATCACGGCCTGAGGTCATGATCAGGTCGGCAAACTCGTCAATTATAAGCACGATGTAAGGCATGAATTCGTGCCCCTTTTCGGGATTCAACCTGCGCGCGATGAACTTGTCGTTGTACTCCCTGATGTTCCTGGTCTGCGACAGCTTCAGGAGCTCGAGGCGGTGATCCATCAGGATGCAGAGAGAGTTGAGGGTGTTGATGACTTTTTTGGTATCGGTCACAATGGCGTCTTCCTCATCGGGCAGCTTGGCAAGGAAGTGGCGTTCGATCTTGCCGTAGAGGGGAAGCTCGACTCGTTTAGGGTCAATGAGCACAAGCTTGAGCTCCGAGGGGTGCTTCTTGTACAGGAGCGAGGTGATGATCGCATTCAGTCCGACTGACTTTCCCTGGCCCGTTGCTCCTGCAACCAGCAGGTGGGGCATGCGTGTGAGGTCAATGATGAACGGGTCATTGGTTATTGTCCGTCCCAGTGCGAGCGGCAGCTCAAAATCCGAATGCACGAATTCCTTTGAAGCGATCAGACCCTTCATCGATACCGTCTCCGGTTTCTTGTTGGGTACTTCAATCCCGACAGTTCCCCTGCCCGGAATGGGAGCGATGATCCTGATACCAAGCGCGGAGAGACTGAGGGCGATATCATTGTCGAGCGACTTGATGCGGTGGATCTTGACACCGCGGTCAGGAACAACCTCGTAAAGTGTCACCGTCGGCCCGACGGTGGCTGAGATATTCTTGATTGTGATCTTATGGTCCGCCAGTGTCTTCAGGATGATATCCTTGTTTGCGTTGACCTCATCATTGGTGGTTGTCCAGGCACTGCGGTAATCGCGGAGCAACGAGATGTTCGGGAACTTATACCTCGGAAGCGAGAGTCTCGGGTCAAAAGGGGGAAGGTCCGGAAGAGCGTCATCTTCAACAGTCACCTCCGCCACCGGCTTTTTACCCCTGTCGATCACATTTACAATTGGTCTGTCTTCAGGAACGACGGGCGGCCTGTAAAAGTCATCAATATCCTCCGTCTCCTCCTCGTCTGCCCTGAGTGGTTCTTCCTCCACGGAAGGAAAATTTTCCTCAGGGGCAATCTTCACATCCTCTGTGACAATATCCTTTTTCCTCCCTTCACCCTTCAGGACTGAAACGCCGGCCTTTGTTACGGAATCAATGGGTTTTCTGATGGTCTGGGGGTTGACATGCAGGGCGAAGATGAGGTATGCTATGGTTATCACCAGCAGGACCGCCCCTGTTCCCACCTTTCCCATCATCTCGTTCATTTTCCCGGCAATCATGGAGCCGAATTCTCCACCCGGTCCGGCACCGAGGAAGGTGGAGTGTCCGGCAAAATAACCCAGGATGGCTGAGACAATCACTGTTGCAAGCAGGAAACGAAGTACATTCTTCCACAGCCTGAAATACTTTACTTTAAGCAGTGCAAGTCCGATTGCACCTATGATAAGCGGAATGAAGAATGATCCTAAACCGAACCCGTTGAATATGAAGTAGTGACTGATCCGGAACCCGAATTTGCCTCCCCAGTTTTTATAGGCAAACGCAACGTCTTCGGGCTGCGGGCTGAGAGAGTCCTGGTCAGCATTGCCCGTGAGCACGTAAGAGATGAAAACAACAAGCATATACAGGGAAAAAACAAGCAGGACAAGTCCTGCAATGAATCTTGCATTTTCACCTGAGGAACTGCCGCGTTTGCTCTTTTTATCTGATGATGAACCTTTGCCTTTCTTTTGTTTGCCCATCGTGGAATTATGTTATTTTACCTGCCTGCCCGGAGGTCTTTAAAATGATTGACAAAGGTAAGAAAAATGGTTGACCCATAGGAGAATATTCAAAAGGAAATCATTTTAAGAATAAGAGCATCAAGGTACTTTGCCGATACCTCCTTGTAGTTCTTTTTCTTTTCGAATTCCTTGTCGGATATCTGCTTTACAAGCACTTCGTCAGCGGTGAACTGCATCTCGGCCTTCCCGATGATATAGAAAAAATCCATCAGCACCCCGTCGATCTCCCTGTAGGGAGTCATCCTGTTCGGTTTCTCCGCCTTTATCTCATTTGTGTACCAGATATAACGGGTGGTATCCGAATCGGGAAACTCTACTCTTGCCTGCCGGCAGTTGAAGCCGCAGATCACCGATTTCCTTCCGGTGTCGTGTACTGTCATGCCGGCCATCGAAGAAAACCCCGGCTGGAGATCCTTCGAGTTGCCTCCAAAATAGTACTTGAAAGAGAGGATGTTAAGGTATGTGTCGTAGATGTTTTCCTTAGGATTTATCACAGTGGTTATCCCTGAATTACCGAAGGGAGTCTTTAGGCTGGTGTTGAAGAGATCGTTCCTGAATGCAATGATCAGCTCCTTGGGAAGCATTTCGGAAGAGAGCGAAGAGGGGTTACTGATGTATTTAATGTTATAGTAGATCTCTCCCTCCCGCATGTTTTTATATGCACTGTCCCCCTTGCACGAGGCAGCCATAAAAACCAGCAGAATGAGGGGGATAAGCGGGAGAGAGCTGTTGTTCACTTAAGAGTATTTAGTTGTAAAGGTAATAAAATATGCAAATCCGTTCCATTCACGGCAGGCCGTGACGCATATATATATAACTCTATTGTAGTGCATAATAATATTTGGCATGGAATAATTTCATATAAAATTTTAGCTTTGTCTTCTGACCTTAAAAGGGATTTATGAGTAAAAAACTGGCGGTTGTCGCCCTTGGAGGCAATGCACTCCTCAGGGGTGATCAGGTAGGCACGATCGAGGAGCAGGAGCAGAACACGACTGATACTCTTGAGAACCTTGTTTTCCTCATCAGGGAGGGATATGATCTCGTTATCACACACGGCAACGGGCCGCAGGTGGGCAATATCCTGATGAGGAATGATGCAGGGGAGCAGATGTACGGCATCGCACAGATGCCTATCGACATATGTGTGGCCGATTCCCAGGGAGGCATTGGGTACATGATCGAGCGCATGTTCAAAAATGTGCTTAACAGGCACGGGATCAACAAGAATGTCGTCTGTCTTGTCACCACCGTCCTTGTCGACAAGGATGATCCCGCCTTCAATGACCCGCAGAAGCGGGTGGGTAAGATCTACACGAAGGAACAGGCAGATGAGCTGGCGCGCGCAAAGGGTTGGGTATTCAAAGAAGAGGTGAAGTCGGAGGGAGGCTTCCGCAGGGTGGTGCCCTCACCAAAGCCCGTTGGCATCATGAACCATGACCTGATACGTGAACTGGCAAGGAGAGGGAATATTGTAATTGCTGCCGGAGGCGGAGGCGTTCCTGTTTATATCGATGAAAAGAAGGATGTCAGACCGGCGGAAGCCGTCATTGACAAGGACCTGGCCTCTGCTCTGCTGGCATCGACAATCGGTGCGGACGAATTTTATATACTGACCGACGTGCCATATGTTTACATCAATTACAGGAAACCCGACCAGGAGATAAAGGAGTTCCTTGATTATAAGGATACCGTGAAGTATCTTCAGGAGGGACAGTTCACCAAGGGGAGCATGGCTCCGAAAATCGAAGCCTGCCTCAACTTCATAAAGGCAGGAGGAAGCAAGAGTGTCATCACCGAGGCCTTCAAGCTGGAGGACCGGCGGTACGGGACCAAGATAACGATGGAGTACGATTAGGCAATAGGCAATAGACAATAGGCAGTAGGCAGTAGGCAGTAGGCAGTAGGCGGTAGGCAACAGGCAGCAGGCAACAGGCAACAGGCAACAGGCAACAGGCAACAGGCAGCAGGCAACAGTCTGCAATCTACAGTCTGCCGTCAACAGTCAAAACCGCAAATCCTTCATGCTTTCGACTTTATGGACTTTTGACTTTACAGACTTTTAACATATACGAAATATGGCATACAACTTGAGAAACCGCAGTTTTCTGAAACTGCTTGACTTCACCCCCGAAGAGATTAAGTTCCTTCTTAACGTTTCATTTGATCTGAAGAAGGCGAAGTACGCCGGCACCGAGCAGCAGAGGCTTAAGGGAAAGAACATTGCACTCATTTTTGAGAAGACCTCAACCCGCACCCGCTGTGCATTTGAGGTTGCCGCTTTCGACCAGGGAGCCCATGTGACATACCTCGGACCTTCCGGGTCGCAGATCGGGCACAAGGAGTCGATGAAGGACACCGCCAGGGTGCTTGGTCGGATGTACGACGGTATCGAGTACCGCGGTTACGGTCAGGACATAGTGGAAGAGCTGGCGGCATACGCCGGCGTACCGGTCTGGAACGGGCTGACAAACGAGTTTCACCCTACACAGATCCTGGCCGACGTCATGACCATGATGGAGCACAGTGACAAGCCGATTGAACAGATAAGCTTCTGCTACCTTGGTGATGCACGCAACAACATGGGCAATTCACTGATGGTGGGTGCCGCGAAGATGGGGATGGACTTTCGGGCTGCAGCGCCGAAGGCCTGCCAGCCTGCGGATGAGCTGGTGAAGAAGTGCAGGGTGATTGCGGCAGGGACCGGGGCAAAGATCACACTGACTGAGGATGTGGCGAATGCGGTCAAAGGAGTTGATTTCCTTTATACTGACGTGTGGGTCTCAATGGGTGAACCGGAGAGTGTGTGGGAGGAGAGGATCAAGCTGCTTAAGCCGTACCAGGTCAACGCTGAGGTGGTCAGGATGACAGGTAACCCGAAGGTTAAGTTCCTGCACTGCCTGCCGGCATTCCACAACAGGGAGACCAAAATGGGAGAGGAGATCTACAAAAAATACGGTCTTGACGGGCTCGAGGTGACGGAAGAGGTCTTTGAATCACCCAGTTCCATAGTATTCGACGAGGCCGAAAACCGCATGCACACGATCAAGGCGGTGATGGTTGCCACCCTTGGGTCGTAGGTCAGGCCACCAGCGCCTTTACGAAATAGAAGGTTATCAGGAGCGAGGCGGCGAGCTTGAGCCCCACACCCGTAAGGAAACCGAGGAGGCTGCCGAATCCGGCCTTCAGTGCATATTTTATTTCATCCTTGAAGATCAGCTCCCCCACTACGGCCCCGATGAACGGACCGATGATTATCCCGAACGGCCCCAGGAAGAGTCCGATTATCAGTCCGACGGTGGCACCACGCATACCGTACTTGGAACCACCGAACCGGCGTGTTCCCCAGATGGGCACGACATAGTCAATGACAGTAACCACAATGGCAACTATCGCCAGGATGATAAACAGGTTTCTGCTGATGTCTGCGAACCTTGTGAATTGCAGGACAACCAGTCCCAGGTAGCTCAGCGGGGGCCCCGGCAATACCGGAAGCAGACAGCCAGCTATGCCGGCAATCATTAATACAATGGCTATAGCCAGAAGGAAATAATCCATTTACGGGGGGATTACGTTAACTGAACCTGAGACTATCTTGCTCCCAGTTCATCAAAATCAACATCCGAGAATTCGCTGGCAGTCACCGCGGCAGCGGCCTCGTCATGTTCTTCAACTGCCTTGTGCTCTGTATGCACCACTTCACCGTTGCCTGCGAAGGTCACTGCCTCACGTAATCCTTCGGTAAATTTTTCGAAGTCCTCCTTGTAAAGAAAGATCTTATGCTTTTCATAAAACATCTTACCCTCTTTACCCAGCCTCTTCTTGCTTTCGGTAATTGTCAGGTAAAGATCTTCGTGCCTTGTCGACTTGACGTCAAAAAAGTATGTCCTCTTTCCTGCGCGTACAACTTTTGTGAATACCTCCTCTTTATCACTTCTCTCATTCTGACCTTCAATACTTCCTTTCTCGTCTTCCATCAGTAACGAATGTTTTAGGGTTTCAACCGGTTAGTACGGTCAAATGTAACAAATATTTTATCATCTCAAAATCAGAGTCACAAATTGTGAGAGATTTTTGGAGGAAGGCTCTGTTTTCATGCCTATTTTTCTAACTTTGCTGCCTGAAAAATCTGTTCTTTAAATGATAAGCAGACGACAATTGAGGATCAAGGCGCTATCTGTGCTCTATGCGTGCAACAGGAAGGAGCTTGACGACCTGGAGACGGCGGAGCAGGAGCTGGCACTGAGCATCAGGAAGAGCTACGATCTCTTTCATTATCTCCTGTTGCTGCTTATCGCCCTTTCGGATGTGGCAAGGGAGAAGGCTGCACTTTCACGGAATAAAAGGGTTCCTTCACCGGAGGACATAAATCCGAACACCCGTTTTGCAGATAACAGGGTCATTGCCCAGCTCAGGGTCAACGAACAGCTGCACACTTACGCCGCAGCCACACCTGCCCTCTGGACCAGGAAAGACAGGATCACGGGTTTCGGGGGGCTGACCAGGTGGCTCGGGACCCTGGGGCTTTCGTGGGCAGGCCACCCCGAGGTTGTAAAGATGATCTATAATGAGATGACCAAATGGGAGGTATACGCTGATTATATGAGTTCTACCGACAACAGCTACCGTGATGACCAGCGATTCATCAAGGAGGTTGTCACCAGGCTTTTTCCCGCTTCGGAGACACTGGCTTCAAGCCTCGAGGAGCAGTCGGTTTACTGGAATGATGACCTCCACTTTGTGACGATTATGCTGCGCAATGCCATTGGAAAATTCAGGGAGCAGGATGACGGAAGGAGCATTGCCATGCCACCGCTGTTCACCAACGAAGATGATGAGGAGTTCGTGAAGGTTTTGCTCAGGAAGGCAATCCTGAACAGTGAGAAGAACAGTGCACTGATAGACACTCATACCACAAACTGGGAGGTGGAACGGATTGCCCTCATGGACAAGCTGGTGATGCAGCTGGCAATCACGGAGCTCATGGAGTTCCCGGAAGTCCCGGTCAAGGTAACTCTCAATGAGTATATTGAGATCGCGAAGGATTACTGCACAGCCAAAAGCAGTACTTTTGTGAACGGTATCCTTGACAAGATTGTAAAGGAGATGAGGGCCCAGGGGAGTTTCACCAAGGCAGGAAGAGGTTTGATAGGCGAAAACGCCGGTCATGGAGCCGCGGGCAAAGAACAGGGTGGAGGAAACCGGCGACAGAGGAGTGGCAGCAAAAAAGCTGCTGAGGCGGGCATCAGACAGGATACTGCAGCAGAGTCAGCCTCGGAGTCAGTTAAACCGGTAAAAAAAAGGAAGAGACAATAATGATGATGAAAACAGGGACATTTTTTTCTGGACTGATAATCGCTGTGACACTCTTCTCTGCATCGTGCGGACGGAGCACGTCAGGGGCAGGCAAAAACATACCCTCCGACACTACAGGCACGGCTGTCATAACTTTCCAGTCGCCTGAACACAACTTCGGCAAGGTGGGGGAAGGAGAGAAAGTCGGATGTATTTTCTCCTATTCCAACACCGGAGATGCCGATCTGGTTATCACCTCCGCCTCTGCAAGCTGCGGATGTACAGTACCCAAATATGACCGCAGGCCGGTGCCGCCAGGCGGTAACGGCACAATCGAGGTTGTATTCGACACATCGGGAAGAGAGGGATTGCAGACAAAAACTGTTGTAGTTCAGTCAAATGCAGAAAATAATTTAGTTATTTTGCGTATTATTGCTGATGTTATAAAAAAGTAGGCAATAGGCAATAGGCAATAGGCAATAGGCAGTAGGCAATAGGCAATAGGCAATAGGCAATAGAGGGGCGAGCGTTAATAAAAGACCCGGTGGGTCATTTGAGCGAAGCAGCCGGATTGCAGGGAGGCGCAGGAATTAAGAATTAAAGATTAAGAATTAAGAATTTGGATCACAGACCGAATGACCGCATGACTGAATGACCGCATGACTGAAAGACTGCAGGACCTCCAGACTTTACGGACTTTTGATTATATAAATAACAACAAATACCAATTTCAAACATGACAACACTTGCATTTATCTACTTACAGGGAACACCGGCCGGACAGGGGAGTCCCAGCATGCTTACAGGCCTTCTTCCGCTTCTTCTCGTTTTTGTGGTTTTCTATTTTTTTATGATCAGGCCTCAGATGAGGAAACAGAAAGAACTGACAACTTATCGCAATGCCATTACCAGGGGTGACAAAGTCATTACCACCGGCGGCATATACGGTAAAGTTGTGGAGGTAAGCGACAATGTGATCACCATCGAGATAGCCAATGATGTTAAAATACGGGTTGACAAGAACGCCATTCTCAAGGACCCG
Source organism: Bacteroidales bacterium (assembly GCA_049294275.1). Lineage (GTDB taxonomy): Bacteria > Bacteroidota > Bacteroidia > Bacteroidales > VadinHA17 > SR-FBR-E99. Next base: position 33,738 of record JBAQCQ010000033.1, on the reverse strand, counting down.
TCTGAAGTCGCAGCAAAGCAGTAACAAATAAAGGGGGCACTGATAACATGACTGACGAACAGAAACAGAAAAGAAAATTTCTCAACAGGGAACTCCCTGTCTTTGCATTTTTTCTGCTCCTCTCTTTCGTCTTCTGGTATCTCAATGAGCTGAGCAAGGATCTCAAGGGCACAATCAACTACCCGGTGAGATACATTAATCCGCCTAAAGACCGCATTGTTACAGGTGATCTCCCAGACAAGCTGGAGATGGAACTGCGTGGTCCGGGTTACTCCATTCTCAAGGTGAAACTCTCAGGGAGCAGGGCTCCTGTGGTAGTCGACTTTTCCAGGATGGCACCACGACGGCTCCCCGGAACAACGCCTCAATATTACCTTATGACAGCTGGCCTGATCAACAGTTTCGCAAAGCAGTTGCACGCTGATTTTGAGATTCTGTCAATCCAGCCCGATACACTCTTTTTCGGATATGACAGGCTCGTTACAAGAAAGATGCCCGTGAAGCCAAATCTCAGTGTGGACCTTGCCGAGGGCAGAAAGGTGATAATTGTTCCGGCCCCTGACAGTATCACTGTTACCGGCCCGGCACACATCCTCGATACCCTGAATGGTATTCGTACGCGGCACCGCCATTTTAAGCGAATGAACGAGAACTTCAGGTCGAAGGTGCCTCTGGAATATCCCGAATACCTGCAGACCACGCAGAAAAGAGTGACGGTGGAGGTTACAATTACCGGCAAGCCGGACTCATTCTTTGGCCTTAAACAGGGTAAGGATAAATAAGCGACATCTATGGCCAGAAGACTGGGTGTCACCGGCGGAATAGGCAGCGGCAAGACTACTGTCTGCAGGATCTTCGGGGTTCTGGGGGTGCCTGTTTTCGTTGCCGATGTGGAAGCCAGGCGGCTCATGAATAACGATCCGTCCGTGAGGCAGGAGATTAATGCCATCACCGGTAAGGATCTTTACACAACCGGAGAGCTCGACCGCAAAGAGCTTGCCCGTCTGATTTTCAACAGGCCGGAGTTGCTTCAGCGTGTCAATGCAGTGGTGCATCCTGCCGTGCTCCGTATCTTTGACGAATGGGCCGTGAAACAGGAAGTTCCTTATGTTATAATGGAAGCAGCTATCCTCTTTGAAGCCAAGGCTGATCTGTTTGTCGACAGGGTGGCATCCATTTCCGCCCCTGTTGAGGAACGTATAGGACGCGTTATGGGACGCAATGAGCTGAGCCGTGAGGAGGTGATGGAGCGGATAAAAAACCAGCTGGAAGATGACGAAAGGGAGGAGCAGTCTTATTATGTCATCAATAATGCTGATAATGAAATGATTATTCCGGAAATACTCAAGATACATGAGGATATGCTCCGTCTTGCAGAAAGGGAGAGGTGATGGGTAAGTTCGCCAAATGGATAGGTGGAGGACTGGGTTTTGTGTTTGGCGGGCCGATAGGAGGGCTCCTGGGGTTTTTCCTCGGGTCTGTGGTTGACAGTTCAACAGTTACATGGGAACAGACCGGAAACAGGGGAACAGTATACCGTACAACGCCGGGCGACTTCGGAATGAGCCTCATTGTGCTTATTGCCGCAGTAATGAAGGCCGACGGCAAGGTCCTGAAGTCGGAGCTTGACTATGTAAAACAATTCTTCATCTCCCAGTTCGGAGCAGACACCGCCAGGGAAGCCCTGCAGATGCTGAAGGACCTGCTGCAGAAAGAGATACCGCTTCGCGATGTCTGCATGCAGATACGGAGCAACATGGACTATCCCTCGCGTCTGCAGCTGATCCATATACTGTACAATATCTCCGCTGCAGACAACAGGTTTGAACCGGCGGAGACCAAAGTCATCAGGTCGATAGCCGATATGCTGGGAATCTCCCAGACCGACTACGATTCGATCCGCAACATGTTCATTCCCGCAACCGACGCTGCTTACAGGATCCTCGAGGTTGAACGCACGGCGACCGACGAGGAGCTGAAAAAGGCGTACAGGAAGATGGCCCTGAAGTACCATCCCGATAAGGTAAGCCACCTGGGGGATGATTTCCGCAAGACGGCTGAGGAGAAGTTCAAGGCTGTGAACGAAGCCTGGGAAAAGATTAAGAAAGAACGCAATATTGTCTGATAACAATCTGATAAACAATTACTAACTATTAACATTAATTAAAATGAACCTTAAGGATATTCTGGCAATTTCGGGTGAAGGCACTCTCTTTAAATTCATTGCCCAGGGTAAAAATGCAGTGATCGTTGAGAATCTCGAGACTGGCAGACGGCTGAGCGCCGGCGCAACAGCCAAGGTGAGCGCACTGGATGAGATCTCTATATTCACAACCGGGGAGGATATGCCGCTCGGCAAGGTGATGGACCTTATCTGGGAGAAGGAGAACGGCGGAGAAACCATCTCACATAAGCTTCCTGATGCTGAACTGAAGAAGTACTTTGCCGATGTCATGCCTGAGTATGACCGCGAAAGGGTCTACACTTCAGACATCAAAAAGGTGGTTCACTGGTACAGCTTACTGCATAAGCTGAACCTCCTTGTGAAGGAGGAAGAAAAACCCGCGGAGGAGGAAGCCGGAGCAACAGCTGTTTCTGATTCAGGAGACGGTGAAAAGGCCGGCACGGCTGATGCAACCGAGGCCGGGACTGACAAAATGAAAAAGGCTGTTAAAAAGGCAGTTGCAGGTGATACGGATGAATCGGAGCTGAAAAAAACTGCCCCGGCAAAAGGCAAGGCCAGTCCCGCTTCGGACAAATAGGATGAGAGTAACCAGGTTTGCCGGCTTGCCGGTCAATAATTTCTGATTGAATGGGAGTAAAGAATTTCGGCGGTGACGAAGTGGTTTACGGCTATGATGAATCACAGATAATCATCATACCGGTGCCGTATGATGCCACAAGCACCTATATACGCGGCGCTGACAGGGGCCCTGCCGCCGTACTCGAGGCTTCACCGGCGCTGGAATTCTATGACATCGAGACCGGCACTGAAGTCCACAAAAGAGGCATCCACACACTGCCCCCCGTAAAATCCGGTGATGATCCGGCCGAAATGACAGATGCGGTCTACATGACGGTCTCGGGCATCCTTGGAGAGAATCGTTTCCCGGTGGTCATCGGAGGCAACCATACAGTGAGCATAGGAGCGTTCAGGGCTGCATCAGAGAAGTTCGCCGGACTGACTATCCTTCAGCTTGATGCCCACTCCGATCTCCGTCCTGTGTATGAGGGTTCGCACCTGAACCATGCCTGTGCCGCGGCCAGGGCAAGGGAGTACGCGCCGCTGGTTCAGGTAGGAATACGGTCCATGGCTGCGGAGGAACTTCCTTACGTTGACGGGGAGAGGATCTTCTATGCTCACAAGCTGTGGGAGGATAAGTCGCTTTACAGAAAGGCCCTGGACCTGCTTTCAGACAATGTCTGGATCACCGTTGACCTTGATGTATTTGATCCCTCGGTCATGCCATCAACCGGCACACCCGAGCCGGGGGGGCCTGATTACAGGGAGGTGCTGGCCTTCCTGGCTGAGGTGATGAAAAAACGGAATGTGGTTGGGTTTGATGTGGTGGAGCTCTGTCCTTCGGAAACAAACAAGGCTCCCGATTTCATGGCCGCAAAGCTTATCTACCAGATGCTGAGCTACAGGTTTTCGGCCTGAGCTTTCAATCCTTTTTGTCAAACTGTTTGGCCTCCTCCCAGATGACGTTCATCTGGTCGAGGGTCATGTCACGGAGCGAGAGTCCCTTTGCAAGTGTCATCTTCTCGAGATAGTTGAACCTTGTGATGAATTTCCTGTTGGTCTTTTCCAGGGCTGTCTCAGGATCAATCTCGTAGAGCCGCGCAGCGTTGATGATTGAGAAGAAGAGGTCTCCCAGCTCAGCCTCCATATCAATCCGGCTGCCTGCCGCCACCTCCTGTTTAAGCTCATTGAGCTCTTCAGTCACCTTGTCCCAAATCTGTTCCCGTGAATCCCAGTCGAACCCAACGCCCCTGACCTTCTCCTGTATCCTGTAGGCCTTGATGGTTGCGGGCAGTGATGCCGGAACACCTGAGAGAACGGGTTTGTATTCACTGTGTTCGTTTGTCTTCAGCTTCTCCCAGTTCTCCTCCACTTCGCGGGCGCCCCTGGTGACGCTCACGTCTCCGAAGACATGCGGGTGCCTGTAGATGAGCTTTGCATTGATGCCCTCGAGCACATCACCCATGTCAAACAATCCCTTTTCAGTACCGATCCTGGCATAGAACACGATATGGAGCATCAGGTCACCCAGTTCCTTCCTTATGCCATCGTTATCATCCTGGATAATGGCATCGGCAAGCTCATATGTCTCCTCAATGGTCAGTTTTCTCAGCGTCTGGTTGGTCTGTTTCTGATCCCACGGGCATTTTGACCTGAGTTCCTCCATTATATCCAGCAGCCTCGCAAATTCCCTTATTGCCTTCTCTTTCATCCGTCGGTTAGTTTTTAAACAGGCCATTTACCTCGCGGTCTTCGTCTCTTGCCTCAACCCGCACAGCATCTCCGGTATCGACACCGAATAACTGGCACAGGTTGGCCCCGTTGATCGATATTTCCAGCAGGTCAAGCGTGTTGAAGAGAGATACCATCTCACCTACAGGCTCATCACTGTAATGCCTGCTTATCTTTTCGGTAAAGTATTTGTTGCTTTTGATCAGTATCCTGAACCGTCTCTCTTCAAAAACCCTTGAAAACACCTCCCGGGTGATATTTGTTATCGCGTTTCCGTAGGAGTCGATGAAGATGACGCTGCCGATTATGATGTTGCGGTCGATCGTGGCCCGCAGCGGCACCCTCTCGGAAAGGCCCGGGACTTTTGTGCCCAGAGTCGCGGCGGGTTTGCCTGCTGCAATTGCTGCAGCAGCCCTGACAAAGAGCGTTATCTCATCGGCGTTGTCTTCGTTCTTCAGTCTTACGATAAGGTCAGGCTCGGAATTGAGTATCAGGTTGAAAATACCGTTATCGGCTCCTATGAACCAGTGTCCGCGTGCCTTTACTACCAGGTGTGGCTGTTTGCCTGAGCCTTCGCTGCTGACAAAGACAAGGTGTATGGTTCCCTCCGGATAGTGGCTGAAGGTGTTCCTGATAACAAACGCCCCGTGCATTATATTCAGCGGAGGAATCCCGCCGGCATTATTCACCACTACCGCATCAGGACAGCTTGAGGAGAGTTTTCCCCGGAGTATCCCGTGAAAGAAGTCATCCTCTCTCCACTCGGTTGTCAGCGTGATCAGAGCCATCCTAAAATTGTTACAGCAAAGATAATCTTCTGAAAAAAATAAACTTACTTTGCGAAGAAGCAGATCTGAAAAAAGACACTGATCGTAATATACAGATAATCAGATTGCAGAAAGAAAGAGAGAACCGGGGAGGATGACGGAACGAGTAATAATGCTTGAAGAGATAGATCCTGTGGTCATGCTCGGGCCCAACAACAGGCTCCTTGATCAGATACAGGGTTATTTTCCGAAGATCAGGCTTATTGCCCGCGGAAATGAGATCAAAGTAATCGGGGAGGCTGATGAGGTTGCTCTTTTTGCAGGGAAGATGGAAGAGCTCATAGAGTACTACAGGCACTACAACAGGATTGGGGACGGAGATCTGGAACGTTTGCTGCTCAACAGCGAACATATGCGTTCCGCCACCAACGGTGAGTTTGAGGATGCTCTTGTTTTCGGCACCAGCGGCAAACCGGTAAGGGCTCGCACCGTCAACCAGCTACTGCTGGTGAAGGAATACGGAATAAGTGATCTGATCATAGCTGAGGGCCCTGCAGGGACCGGCAAGACCTATACGGCGATTGCCCTGGCTGTGAGGGCTCTGAAGAACCATGAAGTAAAGAAGATAGTGCTCACACGCCCTGCAGTGGAGGCAGGAGAGAGACTCGGATTCCTGCCGGGTGACATGCGCGACAAGCTTGATCCTTACCTTCAGCCGCTCTATGATGCCCTGAATGACATGATACCTGTTCGCAAGCTGGAACAGTGGATTGAAGACGGAACAGTGCAGATAGCGCCCCTGGCATTCATGAGGGGCAGAACGCTGGAAAACTGTTTCGTGATACTTGATGAGGCACAGAATGCCACAGTCAGTCAGTTGAAGATGTTCCTGACACGGATGGGAGTGAGCTCAAAATTCATCCTGACGGGTGACACTACCCAGATTGACCTGCCAAGAAGAAGCGAATCGGGACTTCTTCAGGCAATCCGGCTGCTTGACGGCATTGACGGAATATCGGTGATCCGGTTTGATGAACGGGATATTGTGAGACACAGGCTCGTCAAACATATTGTAAGGGCATATGACACGGAGGAAAAAAGCAGAAACGACGATAATAAGTAGACTAAAGAGAGGCTATGGCACAGGCAATAACCAGAACAGACTTTCACTTCCCCGGGCAGAAAAGTATCTACAGGGGCAAGGTGCGTGATGTTTACAATATTGAGGACAGATACCTGCTGATGGTTGTTTCGGACCGGATCTCCGCCTTCGATGTGGTGCTTCCTGAGGGCATCCCCTACAAGGGTCAGGTGCTGAACCAGATAGCTGCCATGTTCCTGGAGATGGTAAGAGACATAGTGCCCACATGGAATATCGCCACCCCTGACCCTAATGTGACCGTAGGAGTCAGGTGCGAAACCTACCCTGTGGAGATGATCGTCAGGGGTTACCTGACCGGTAGCTCATGGAGGCTCTACAAATCAGGAGGAAGGGAGATCTGCGGGATACCTCTTCCGGAGGGAATGCGGGAGCACCAGCGTTTTGAGAAACCCCTCATTACACCAACCACCAAGGCTGAGCACGGCCAGCATGACCAGGACATATCTCCGGAGGAGATCATCAGCAGCGGCCTGGTGTCTGAAGATGAGTACCGGATGCTCGAGGACTATTCAATGAGACTCTTTATGAGGGGCTCGGAGATTGCTGCCCACCAGGGACTGATACTCGTTGATACCAAGTATGAGTTCGGTAAGCGTGATGGCAAAATCTACCTTATTGATGAAATACATACACCCGACAGTTCCAGGTACTTTTATGCCGACGGATACGGGGAGCGCTTTGCCACGGGTGAGCAGCAGAGGCAGCTCTCGAAGGAATTTGTTCGTGAGTGGCTGATGGCAAACGGATTCCAGGGCAGAAGCGGTGAGATGGTGCCGGAAATGACCCCCGGGCTAGTAAACGAGATCTCGGAACGCTATATTGAGCTTTACGAAAAAATTACCGGCAGGAAATTTGTAAAGGCTGATACAGAAGACCCTCTCAGGAGGATAGAGAGAAATGTGGGAAGTTTCCTTGCCGGAATGAAGTAAATGCCTGAGGAGGTCTATAAGTACCAATGAATGTCAACTGAATGAAGAAACAGAATTACAGAATAGTTCCCCGCCGGATCCTTCCGGTAATCATTGCCTTGCTGGCTGCACTGGCGGCTCCTCTGCTTCATGCACAGATCCCGGCACCGGTGCCCGTTGAGATATCAAAGCAGAAGATAGCATCTGAAGGGAAGGTATATTACATGCACCATGTGATGAGAGGCCAGACTCTGTACTCTATTTCCAAAGCATACAATGTCACCGTTGATCAGATAACACGGGAGAATGACATACAGGACAACGGCATCCGGGAGGGACAGATGCTCAGAATCCCGGGCAATGGCGGTTCTCAGGCTTCATCACCCCAGACCGCGGTGAAGACTAAGGAACAAACTGCGGCTCAGACAGTAAATACAAGGTCCGGCGTACCCCCCGGATCAGAAACGATGCCCCGCACTGCACCGGCTTCCCAGGATGACCGTTTCATTTACCACAAGGTAAAAAAAGGCGAAACACTTTATTCAATTGCCGGGGAGTACGGCATCTCCGTGCGGGACCTGAAAAAGGCAAACAAGGGGTTGCTCTTTCCCGGGGAGGGTGATTTCCTGTTGATACCCAGGAAAAAGATGACAGGCCAGAGAGAAGAGACGGTGACGCCGCCCGAAGAAAAGCCTGTGCTGGTTGATGCTGCTGTGAACGACAGTGCAGGGTTGCAGGAGGTGCCCGAGCAATTCACGGTGCCGGGCAACAGGACGGAGATAAACAGGCTCAATGGCTCAATAAGGGTGGCGTTGCTTCTGCCATTCTTTATAAATGAAAACAATGCCATTTCTTATACTGACTCTGCAAGACGCGATTCCCAGGGTAACAGGATCTTCCGTGAGGTTACGAAGTCAGGGGGGATTTATGAAGGCAGCATACCCTTTATTGAAACCTATGAAGGAATACTGATAGCAGTTGACAGTATGCGTACACTGGGGTTGTCGGTGGAGCTTGATGTCTTTGATATTGGTGCGGATTCCGTCCAGGTAAACAGGTTGCTATGGTCAGGGGCGCTTAATAATGCCAACCTGATAATTGGCCCTGTATTTTCATATAATCTTGAAAAGGTCTCCACATGGGCCGCCGGACGCAACATACCCATAGTATCGCCTGTAGCACTCCGCGACAGGAATATTCTCGAAAACAAACCGACACTCTACAGGGTCTTTCCTTCAGAAAATGCAGCACAGGCCTTAATGGCAGGTGTACTGAGAAACCACAGGGGAAGCAACGTCCTGTTTCTCTATGCCGACAGTGCAATGCAGGATCCCGTATCGGCATTATTGTGGGCCAGGGTAAGGAATGTTATGGCAGAGGCCGGCCAGGATGACACCACCAGCCTCACCCCGTTTTATTTCACCGGGCTTGCGCAAAGACGAAATGCCTACAGCAGTGTCACTTCAATAGACAACCTCCTGGATCCTGACAGGGAGAACATCATCATTGTCGCATCAACGAACTCTTCAATTGTCAGTTCGGCATTCTCAAACCTTCACGGACTTACCCGAAAGTACAATATCAAGGTGATCGGTTATCCTGAGATAGGTGGTTTTGAGACAGTCGATCTCATATATTTCTATGACCTGGAACTTTATATTCCATCGAGCAGTTATATCGATTTCAATTCAGTTCCTGCCAGGGAGTTTACAGCCAGGTTTATGCAGAAATTCAGGACTGAGCCCATGGCTGAGAGCTTTGCATGGCGGGGATTTGATATCGCCTGGTACTTCATCGGAGGACTGGCAGTCGGGGGCGAAGGCTTTTTAAAGGATCCGGGTACCTTCAACCCGCAGTTGCTCTCCCTGGAACCTGATTTCAGGCGAGAGAGCAGACAGAACGGATTTGAGAATATGGGGATGTTTATGCTTCATTACAGGAAGGATATGACAATCGAGGTAATAAGACCGTGGTCCGCGCCAGTGCCACAGAGTACTGACACCCTGCCGGCTGTCAGTTATCCTTTTCCAGGCTCATCAGCACGTAATCGAGAACGATAGGCAGATCGTCAGCCTTCACCCCGTTGGATGTAAGAGCGGGGATATCTTCATTAAAGATGTTTATGAATGCTTCGGCAGTCATTTCCCCTCCCGTGAGAGCTCCCAGGTAATGTTCTGACGCTTTACGCGGATCACCCTGGCATAATGCCAGATGGCCCATATTGATCCTGTCGAAGGGTGTAAGTCCTGATGCGGCGAGTCTCTCGAAATAACTCTCAGCCTCGGTGAATTTACCCGTCATCAGGTAACACCAGGCTATCGGCCTGAGAACTTTAATATTGCCCGGACTCTCATATTCGATTCTGAAGTAGTGTTTAAGCGCCTCCTCGTATTTGCCGGTGTCAAGGGAGCAGTGGGCAGCCATAAGTATTGTGTTCAGGTCATCAGGTTCAGTCTGCAGTACACGCAGATACATATTCAGTGCCTCCTGCGACCTTCCCAGTCTCCTCAGGCAGAACCCGGTCTTGCGGAGGGTCCATGTCTTCGGATCAATGATGGCAGCCAACGAATACTTCTCCAGGGCTTTTTCATATTCCCCCGCCATCTGGTAGCAGTAGCCCGCTTTCTCAAAGAGTTCGGCATCATCGCTTACGCTCCTGATTACATTAAGGTATAGTGCCAGTGCGTCTTCATAGTATTCCTTGCTGAAGAAATATTCGGCAAGCGACCGGTCGTCGGTGGTTGAGCCACATATTTCCCTGAAAAACAATGAATTGTATATATCGAGCCGGCTCGTGAAGAGGTCGTCAAATTCATTCTTGAAGTCTGACAGCTTGTAGAAGCGGTAGAGGTCATGCACATACTGTGTTACAGTCGTCCTGAAAATTGCGGCAGGATCCGTCAGCTCATTGTCATATTTCATCTGTTCAAGTCCTTCGAGCTCCATTCTGAACACTTTAAGCATCAGGCTCTTCTGTTCGGCAGGAAGGTATTTCATGTTGAGGATGAGCGAGAATTTATCAGAATTGCAGATGAAGGGGGTCTTGAACAGAGCTTCGGCAAGTTCATTGATACCGGGACCGAGGATCTCGTCCCTGAAGATTTCATCAACGGCAACATGGTCAGGGTAGAACGGTATGAACCAATTGCGGAGCACCCGGAAGAAATCAAACCGTTTGAGTCCCGAGAAGGCCGACATGTAGACGTCTGACCCTTCCATCTGGAGATTGGTAAGTTCTTCCATTGTTTTGAACATCTCCTCCGATCCGCTGAACATGGCTGACCAGTCGGGATTTTGTCCCTCTTCAATATTTTCTCCAAGGATCCTGTCAAGATCCAGCTTCTCTTCGATGCGTGGTCTCAGCTTCACCACTTTCGGCAGGATCTCCTCATTCATCCTCTTGCTGAGTTTCTCAGTGTCGCGTGATCTTATTGCCTGGAGCACCACCATACGGCAACGTTCCCTGAAGTTACCGTTCTCAGCTAGGCTTCTTACAGTCTGCATCACTTCCGGATAAAGGCTGAGACGGTCGTCGTAATAGTAAAGACTGAATATAAGGCCTGTCAAAGACCGTTCAGCCACATGAGGTGTGGTGTTGCCTGTGAGTTTTGCAAGGAGGCTGATTTTGGCCGGATCCCATATCCGCAGGCTGCTGAGCGTGACGGCACTGACGAATGAGGCGAGATCGTGCCACTGGAACCTGCCTGACTGAAGCATTGTCTCCACAAGGCTCTCTTCAGCCTCACCGTAGAAGTCTGTGAGCCATAGGTGATTGAAGATTATGCCCGAAAGACGTTCGGTGGCGGCAGCCCTTTCACTCTCGGTTCCGGGTTTCTCTATTTCTGCAGAGGCAAGGAGATCGTCGAGACGGGACCTGAATACAAGGTCATCCACACTCTGGATAATGTTTTCACCCCTTACTCTCTCTTCCCTCTGTTCACTTGCTCTGACAGAATAGGTGTACCACCCTGATTGGCGTGCCAAAATGTCCTGTTTTATCCTGTCATTAAGCCTCAGGGTATTCTGGAGAAGTTTCATATAGACTTTCTGCCTTTCCGGGTCGTGGATTCCTCCGACAGTGTATTTGAGGATATTCATGTATGTCATCCGGAGCTCGCTGAATTCGTCCCTCAGTCCGCCAACAGATACATTTTCAAGCATATCGGCCATTAAGTCAAAAGCCTGCTTGACCTTACGGCGAACGATAAGGTTGCAGATTCTCTTGTGCTGAAGTATGATGGTACCTGTGTTCATCCTAAAATGGAAATTATACTGATCCCGAAACAAGATCAACAATCAGGCCAGCCCCGGGGTTCAGAATGTGAATCCTATGCTGACATAACCCTTTACCGGCTTGTATAACAGTTCTCTGTCGTAGATTCCATGCATTATGCCTACCCTGATCGGCCCTGCAATGCTCATATAGGCCAGTACTGCGCCGTAGCCACCTACAAGGGAGAATCCCTCTTCACGGTCAGGCTCCTGCATGGCGAACAGATTCCCTTCCACGGTCAGATGAATGTCTTTGGCTAACTCAATGTCAGTACCAAATCTCAGGCCTGCAAGCGATTGAACCGGTATCTGGTTTGCATGAAAGCCAATGGCTGGTATTGAATGGTCAGTGACCGATTCCATTCCGCCCAGGTAAAAGAGGTTATTGTTTGAGGTGACCGAATCGACGGATGTTGCAAGCAGGATTTCACCTCCGAAGCTGAGGGTTACCTTATCGGACGGGGAGCTGTAATTTCTGAACCAGGCTCTGGCGGTATAGAAACGGCTGAAGGAAAAGGATGATTCGTCTCCCGGTCTGAATATGTCCCTGCGGGTGTCGGTTTTAATTGTGCCCCTTATTAAATCGGTTGCTGAGGCTGAAAGGAGATAGCTGATGCCACGGTTGGGGAAATGTTTGTAATCTAGGGTATTTGCCTGGTAGCTGTATGTTAATCCAAGGTAGTCATAGGAGAGTTTCCTTATACCTGTAGTCATGTAATCAGGATTAAGGTGCTGATTTTCGAAGGTAGCGGTCAGGCCCATCAGATGGTTCAGGCTCAAACGTTTGCTGAGCGAGATGCCTGTTATTATGTTCTGGCTGATCATGGGACCGTTGTCATTCCCGAGCCGGATAAGAGGGAACCGGGTATTGTCAGCATAGAATGACGCTTCAACACCAAATTTCTGACTCCTGTCAATAAACTGCATGGCGCTGATTCTGAAACGGTAGTACTGACCTATATAGGAATCGACATTGATGACCGAGCTGGGCGTAAGCAGGTCCCGTACAGACAGGTTCACCACTGCTCCGGATTCGAGTGCGGGATCATAATGCAGTGATCCATAAAGCATTGCTCCCGGGCGCTCAATGCAGTCAATCTCTAGTGTAAGCTCTTCACCGAGGTGGATAATGTGATAACTGACCTTTTCAAACCATCCTTTGCCGTACAGGAGTTCGATCCTTTCTGAGAGCATATCCCTGTGGACAGGCTGCCCCGGAACAATGTCAAGGATTCCTTTTATCTGTTCATCACTGACAATCGTATTGCCTTCCACATTAATATTTGTAAACTCGTAGTGACTGACGTAGGGAAGTGGTACCACCTCTCTCCGCGGGCCCATTGCATCGAGTGAGTCTGCAAGCCTGATGAACCGGTCCTTATACTTCAGTGCTTCGCGGTAGCCCCTTGCCATAAGTGAATCCACATCTTCGTATGACATAGTTGAGTAGTTCTTCAGATCCGGTTCAATCATTATGTCAGTCAGCCGTTTCTGAGTTTCGTAATCGGCCAGACTGGTCATAAAGCCGATCTGTTTCAGTATTCCGTACACCGATTCGAGATCTTTCACGGTAGCTCCCCTGAAGCTGACATATGATCCGATTACTACCTCGGCGCCCATCTCACGAAGCTCAGTGACGGCGAAATTTCTTAAGACTCCTCCGTCAACGAGCACAGCGGTATCAGTTCTAACGGGTTTGAAAACTGAAGGTATCGAAATACTTGCCCTGATTGCGTGAGGAAGGTATCCGCCTCTGAAAATCACCTTTTTGTTGGAGAGCACATCAGTGGCCACACAGAGAAACGGCACCGGCAGTTGAGAAAAATCTTCGATATGAGCTGCAGGCCAGAAATAGTAATTCAGTCCGCCCTCAATTATTTGACCGTTTATGAGGCCTGCCGGAATCTTTATTGTCTTCCGGGTTATCGGCAGAGAAATGAGGCTGTTGGAGAAATGTCTCTTCTCGAGGAAGATGATTTTGTTTTCAGGAATCCTGTCAGACATTGCAGCATCCCAGTCGTAGGATCTGAACATGGCTGCTATGCTGTCGGGTGAATACCCCAATGAGTACAACCCACCAACAACACTGCCCATGCTTACTCCGGTAATATAATCCGGTTTAAGCCCGGCCTCTTCCATTACCTTTATGACTCCGAGATGGGCAAGACCCTTGGCTCCGCCACCGCTGAGAGCAAGCCCGAGCTTAGGCCGGTGAGGCAGATCCTGTGCATCTGCAAATGGGGGTGAAACAATCGCTAAAAAAGCTATCAGCAAGATTGTTGGTAGAATACCGTGTTTATTCATTGAAGATCTGAATTTAGTATCAGCCATTGGCTTTTACTCAGGAAGGAATCTATGTTCAGTAACACTCAAAAGCAAGTTATGTTTATTATGTAACTTGGAGGCGTGAAATACGAAAAAAAAGATGATGTGAAATGGCCGCCTTCTTCCGGGAAGGAGATGGAGGCCCTCGGGTGGGAGCGACCCGACGTCATCCTGTTCTCAGGGGATGCATATATTGACCATCCCTCATTTGGTGCAGCAGTCATCACCAGGGTGCTGGAAGCTGCGGGTATGCGTGTGGCAGTGGTGCCCCAGCCCAACTGGCGCGATGACCTGCGCGACTTCTCCAAGATGGGGGCGCCGCGTTATTTCTTCGCCGTTACCGCTGGCAATATGGACTCGATGGTCAACCACTACACCGCTGCACGCAGACTCAGGTCGGATGACGCATACACCCCCGGGGGAGTGTCAGGTTTCAGGCCGGATTATGCCACGCTGGTCTATACGCAGGCTCTTAAAAAATTATTCCCGTCAACACCCGTGGTGATCGGCGGCATAGAGGCATCGATGCGCAGGCTGACACATTATGATTACTGGAAAGATTCGCTCGAACCCTCCATCCTGGTCTCAAGCGGTGCTGACCTGCTGATCTACGGTATGGCGGAGAGGGCCGTCACCGAACTGGCTGTCCGAGTCAGGAAAGGTGAGAAACCGGGCATGATACACGACCTCCCGCAGTCTGCCTTCAGGGTTACTGCCGGTGAGACCATGCAGCCCCTGCCCGGGGTAAAGGAGCTGAAAATGCACTCCTTCGGGGAGGCGAAAGCATTAAAGAAGGCTTATGCCGCGAACTTTGTCCTCTTTGAGAAGACCAGCAACAGCATGAAGCCTGTCAGGCTTACAGAGCAATGCGGCGACACAGTTGTGGTGGTTAATCCTCCCTCTCCCCCGGCCACCGAAGCAGAGATTGATGCTATCTATGACCTGCCATTCAATTACGCGCCCCATCCGAGATATTCAAAAAAAGGACCGATACCTGCCTGGGAGATGATCAGATTCTCGGTCAATATCCACCGTGGCTGTTTCGGCGGATGCAGCTTCTGTGCCATTGCTGCCCACCAGGGCAAGTTCATCAGCAGCCGGAGCGAGGCCTCTGTTATGAAAGAGGTTGAACGGATAGGCAGAATGGAAGGATTCAAAGGGTATCTCTCCGACCTGGGCGGACCGTCGGCCAACATGTACAGGATGGCCGGAAAAGAGAGGGAAAGATGCATGAAATGCGGACGCCCCTCATGTATCTGGCCCGCTGTCTGTGATAACCTTAATACCTCGCACGACGACCTCACCGGCCTTTACCGGAAGGTCAGCGGCCTGCCGTACATCAAAAAGGCATTTGTGGGCAGCGGAGTAAGATATGACCTGTTGATAAAGGATTACAACAAGTCAGCTGGGGGAGGGGAGGAGCAGTATCTGAAAGAGCTGATTGTAAATCATACAAGCGGCAGGCTCAAGGTGGCCCCGGAGCACACTGACGACGAGGTCCTGCACCTGATGAGGAAGAGCTCGTTCAGGCACTTCAGGAAGCTGCGGGAGAAGTTTTTGAGCATCATCCGCAGCAACGGGCTGAAGTATGAGCTGGTGCCCTATTTCATCTCTTCACACCCGGGAACCACGGAGCAGAAGATGGACTCACTGGCGCGCGAGCTGAAGGAACTGGGCATGCATCCCGAACAGGTTCAGGATTTCACTCCCACACCCATGACGCTCTCCACGGCAATGTATTACCTCGGGTTTGACCCCTATACCGGGAAGGGTGTATATGTGGCACGGGATATAGCAGAAAAACGGAGGCAGAAAGAGTACTTCTTCAGAGGTAATAGGCGTTAGACAGTAGGCAATAGTGATAAAGAAGCCAGCAGAGCCTGCACCAAATTCCACTACTGCCTGCTGCTAATTACCTGTTGCCAATTACCTATTTCCTGAAAAAAAAGAGGCCAGTCACCCCGCCTCTTTTTTTTCTGCTATACGTATTCCTTGAGGATCGCCTTCACATCGTCCGGGGCCACCCTTCCGTATGTTTTCTCGCCAACGAGCACCACGGGTGCGAGGCCGCAGGCCCCCACGCATCGCAGACTCGAGAGCGAGAACTTGCCGTCACCGGTTGTCTGCCCGACCTTTATGGCCAGCTCCTTTTTGAATTCATCAAGAACCTTCTCCGCTCCCCTGACATAGCAGGCCGTACCCATGCAGATGCTGATCGGGTGCTTGCCCTTGGGTGTCATGGTGAAGAATGAATAGAAGGTCACCACACCGTAAACCCTGGCCGTTGAGATATTCATTTTTGAAGCTATCGCCTCCTGCACCTCTGCAGGCAGATAGCCGAAATGTTCCTGTGTCTTGTGCAGCACGTTAATCAGCTCCAGCGGTTCATTATTGAATGAGTCGCATATTTCGTTGATCTTATCGACATCCTGTTGTCTCAGTTCTATCTTTATACTTGACATCTCTTTGAATTTTATGTTAATATTTCAGATCTCACTGTTTGATGATGATCTTCGCCTTTCTGTCGAAATAGTGCGTATGCAGCAGGTGGTGAGCCTTTTCGCTGTTCGGCTCGCCAAGAAACTCCTCGTAGAGCTGGATTATATACGGGTTCTCATGTGAGACCCTGATGAGTTTGTTCTTATCCTCATCATAGATTGCTTTGGCCCTTGCCTTAAGTATTGAGGAGTCGCCATGATGCAGTGGCTGTCCGCCTCCGCCGATGCAGCCTCCCGGGCAGGCCATGACCTCTATCGCATGGAATTTTGAGCGGCCTGCCCTCACTTCATCAAGCAGCTGGCGGGCGTTGCCCAGTCCGTGCGCGATCCCTATGTTAAGCGGAAAACCGTCAAAGTCTATAGTTGCCTGCCTGACACCTTCCATACCCCTCAGCTCGTTGAAATCGAGGCGGTTGAGTTTCTTGCCTGTATGAAGTACATAGGCTGAGCGAACAGCTGCTTCAATCACTCCTCCGGTGTTTCCAAAAATGACTCCGGCACCTGTCGATTCACCCAGCGGCCGGTCGAAATCCATATCCGGAAGGTTATTGAAGTCGATGTTGGCCTGCCTTATGAAATGAGCCAGCTCGCGTGTTGAAATCGAGAAGTCGACATCAGGATTGCCATCGACTGCGAACTCCGGTCTCTGGCTCTCGTACTTCTTGGCGAGGCAGGGCATGATGGATACGACCACCATATCCTGACGCCTGACCTTTATCTTATCTGCAAAATAGCTCTTGGCTATGGCTCCGAACATCTGTTGAGGCGACTTGGCCGTTGAGGGCACATCCTTCATGTCAGGAAAGTTATGCTCGAAGAAGTTCACCCAACCAGGGCAGCATGATGTAAGTATAGGAATATTGGCATCCTCATCGCCCTTAAGGAACTTGCCCAGCCTGGTGAGCAGTTCGGTGCCCTCTTCCATTATGGTCAGGTCGGCGGCGAAGTCGGTGTCGAAGACATAGTCGAACCCGAGCTCTTTCAGTGCTGCAACCAGTTTGCCGGTTACGAGTGTACCGGGTTTCATGCCGAACTCTTCGCCCAGGGCAGCACGTACCGCAGGAGCTGTCTGAACCACCACTGTTTTTGTCGGGTCAACGATGGCGCGAAGTACATCACGGGTGTGGTCAACCTCTGTCAGGGCTCCCGTGGGGCATACCGCAACGCACTGGCCGCAGTAGGTGCAGGGCGAATACTCAAGATTCTGTTCAAATGCCGGCGCAACCACGGCCATGAAGCCCCTGTTGACAGCCGAGAGGGCTCCCACGGTCTGCACCTCGTTGCACATCATCTCGCAGCGGCGGCACATAATGCACTTGTCGAGCTCGCGGATGATGGAGGGAGAGGTATCTTTTCTGTAGGTTGACATCTCAGCTATATCCTGTCCGGGTATCTCCCTGATGCCTAGCCTGTTGGCCATATCCTGCAGATCACAATGACCCGATTTGGGGCAGATGAGGCAATCCTTCGGGTGGTCCGAAAGGATAAACTCCATCACTGTCCTGCGGGCATTCATGACCCTGGGGTTGTGGGTGCGGATAACCGCTCCGTCTTCGCATTTGGTGATGCATGCGGGAGAGAGGTTCCTGCGTCCCTGCACCTCGACGACACATATCCTGCATCCGCCGGGTTTATTTTCAATATTGAGATCGTGAAGCTGCATATGGCAGAGGGTTGGTATGTCGATACCCATTGTCCGTGCAGCGGTGAGAATGGTTGTACCCTTCTCGACTTCAACCTGTTTGTTGTCTATTGTCAGTTTTATTGTTTCCATCTTCAGTCTCCCTCTCTTTAGTTGATTAGCACAGCGCCGAATTTGCATTTCTCGAAGCAGGCACTGCACTTGATGCATTTCTCCTGGTCAATGAAGTGAGGCTCCTTACGTTCGCCGGTGATGGCGTTGACAGGGCATCCTCTTGCACATGCAGTACAGCCGACGCACTTGTCAGCAATGATGGAGTACTTCATCAGGTCGCGGCATGATCCGGCCGGACATCTTTTGTCTGTGACATGCGCCTCGTACTCATCCATGAAGTTCGCCATGGTTGAGAGAACAGGATTGGGTGATGTCTGTCCCAGGCCGCATAGTGAAGTGTCCTTGATGACATTGCACATGTTTTTCAGGCGGTCGAGGTCAGCCATGGTGCCGTTCCCCTTGGTGATGTGGGTCAACAGTTCATGCACCCTCTTGTTGCCTATACGGCAGGGCGCGCACTTGCCGCATGACTCTTCAACCGTGAATTCCAGGAAGAATTTCGCGATGGAGACCATACAGTCATCCTCATCCATGACGATCATTCCTCCCGAGCCCATCATTGATCCGGCAGCCACGAGGTTGTCGAAATCTATCGGAGTGTCAAGATGCTTTTCTGTGAGGCAGCCGCCGGAAGGTCCTCCCGTCTGAACGGCCTTGAACTTCTTCCCGTTCTTGATGCCACCGCCGATCTCATATATTATATCACGAAGGGTGGTTCCCATAGGTACTTCTATGAGACCAACATTGTTGATTTTTCCGGCCAGGGCAAATACCTTGGTGCCCTTCGACTTTTCAGTTCCGATCGAGGAGTACCACTCCCAGCCTTTGTTGATAATCACCGGAACACTGGCAAAGGTCTCAACGTTGTTGACGTTTGAGGGTTTGCCCATGAAACCGCTTTCGGCAGGGAACGGAGGTTTATTGGTGGGCTCACCGCGTGCACCCTCCATGGAATGGATAAGCGCTGTCTCCTCGCCGCAGACGAAGGCCCCGGCACCGTACCTCATCTCTATGTCGAAGCTGAAGTCCGTTCCGAAGATGTTGTCTCCAAGAACACCGTATTCGCGTGCCTGCCCGATTGCCACCTTAAGGCGCTGAATTGCCAGCGGGTATTCGGCCCTGATATAGATCAGCCCTTTGGAGGCTCCGATGGCATAACCGCAGATGGCCATTGCTTCCAGAACGGAATGAGGG
The DNA here is from genome assembly GCA_049294275.1 of Bacteroidales bacterium. Classification (GTDB taxonomy): domain Bacteria; phylum Bacteroidota; class Bacteroidia; order Bacteroidales; family VadinHA17; genus SR-FBR-E99. The sequence goes on along the minus strand of JBAQCQ010000033.1, from coordinate 14,382 downwards.
TCACCCTCGAGGACCGAACGGTCCATGAAGGCTCCCGGGTCACCCTCGTCGGCGTTGCAAACAACATATTTCTGGTCAGCTTTGTTCTTTGACGCAATCTCCCACTTGAGCCCGGTGGGAAATCCGGCACCGCCACGACCGCGGAGTCCTGATTTTTTGATTATATCAATTACATCGGCAGAGGTAAGTTCATCCATACATTTACCTAGGGCAGCATAACCTTCGCGGGCAATGTACTCGTCGATATTCTCAGGATTGATGAAACCGCAGTTGCGCAGGGCGATGCGGATCTGTTTCCGCTGAAACCCTTTTTGACGGTCTACGGCTGTATCTGCATCGCCCTTCGGAGCTGAGTACAACAATCTCTGCACAGGTCTGCCCTTGATGACATGGTCTGCAATGATTGCCGGGGCATCTTCGGGTTTTACATGTAAATAGTAGGTGTTTTCAGGCAGGATCTTTACCACGGGACCATTCTCACAGAAGCCGAAACAACCGGTTGTTATTACCTGTACCTCATTTGCGAGGCCCTTTTCTTCAAGTTCCCTCATAAGGTTCTCAACTATGAGACTGCTTTCTGAAGCGCGACAACTGGTGCCGCCGCAGACAAGAAGGTGCATTCTGAATTTTGACATTACTTTTCCTCCCTGTTGTTAATCTATTTTTTCATAGTTTACCGGTATGATCCCATCAACCAGTTCACCGTTCTTGATGTATTTCTCAATGATCTCGTCGGCTCTCTTCCTGTCGACAAAACCGTAAACAAGGGGCTCCTGACCGGACAGTTGCACCTCCACCGTAGGTTCGGCATAACAGTAACCCATGCATCCCGTCTGAGTCACCACGGCTTCTATGCCTCTCTTTTCGAGCTCATCGGCGAAGAATTCCATGATCGGCCTGGCACCTGATGCAATGCCGCAGGTTGCCATTGCAACCTTGACTTGTACGATTCCCTCTGGGCTGTCACCCTTGATACGGAGATCAAGTCTGGCTCTGGTTTCTTCACGAACCCTCTTCAGGTCTGCTACTGTTTTGAGTTTTTTCATTTCAAATTATATTTTGTGATCCGATATTTGTTTCAGAAAACTGATCTGCAAAGTATCCGGTATAAGGAACTAAATTCATAATATTTGTCATACCCGGCCTTGAAATTTGTAATCCAAACAGCCATTCACCCCGGTGTTATAAAAATCAATATCCGGCACAAAGGTAATAATTATATGTTATATAATTAACAGTGTTAATAAAATAACAGAAATAATCTTATTTTAATACCTTCTGATAATACGCGTAAAGATTAAAAGTATGATTATCTGATGTTTGCAAATTCAGACCCGGGTTTCCAGGCGGGTCTTTTATCACTTGTCACGATCTTCAGGGCTACCTCAAAAATCGCCCTGGCATCTTCTTCGATCCCCTCAAAGTTCATTTCGGGGTAGTAGTTGTCTGCAGGCTTGTGATACATTTCCGTGAGGTACTCCTTCTCCTTTTCAGCAGTCCACTCTTTACCGAATTCCCGGCTGTCGCAGTTGCCTCTTGCAAAGAGTGACGGTACACCGATGCGGGCAAAGGGGAAATGGTCTGACCTGAAATACATGCCTGTTTCAGGGTGCGGATCGGGCAGGAGGTAACGGTCCTGTACCGCTGCAGCTTCTGCCAGCATATCATCAAGTTCAGACTGGCCGTAGCCGGTTACCATTATATCTTTCATCCTTCCAATGGGAAGCAGCATGTCATTGTTGAAGCATGCAATGATATTTCGGGGTTCGACAGGTGGGTGGGCGGCAAACCATGATGAACCCAGCAGACCCTGCTCCTCGGCGGTCGGGAAGAGGAGCATAACTGACCGCTCCGGGCGCTTTTTCATCGATGCGAATGCCTCGCCGATCTCCAGTGCCCAGGCCATTGTTGTGCCGTTGTCCACGGCACCGTTGTATATTGAATCACCGTTTTCGGCTTCACCTATCCCGAAATGGTCCCAGTGGGCGGTGATAACCACACATTCTTCGGGGTGCCGACTGCCGGGGAGTATCCCGGCCACATTCACCGAGCTGCTTTTTACGTGACTGTTTACCAGTTTCATGGAGATTGAAGAGCCAAGGTCAAATCCCCTGAAACCTCTGCGGCATGCTTCATTCCTCAGTTTTTCCACATCGTAACCCCGCGCACCCAGGATTCGTGCAGCGCTCTCCGCGGTGAACCATCCGGTAACAGGGCATGGGGCCGGCTCTCCCTCAGTCTGTTCCATATACAACCCGGGTAAGGTGGAGCTTTTTCTCGGGATCGAGTAATCGTAGCCCGCGCCCACGGTCTCATGAATTATGATTATTGCTGCAGCCCCCTGCCGTGCGGCCTCGTCATATTTGTATGTCCAGCGCCCGTAATATGTCATCTGGCGGCCCTTGAAGAGTGTTGTGTCACCAGTGTAGAGACCCGGGTCATTGACAAGCACAACAGCGCATTTGCCCTTCACGTCGACGGCGGCATAATCATTCCATCCCTGCTCGGGGGCCACTATGCCGAAGCCGCAGAAAACCATAGGTATCTCATCAAGCACCACCATCTGTTTCATTGAGGGTGATTCGATTGCAACGTCATCAGGTGCCGACAACTCAATTTTCTCCTTCCCGGAGGTGATCAGCACTTTTCCGTCGACAAGGGTGGTTATTTCCACCATCGGGACCTCCTGGTACCAGCTCTCGCCGAAGGCAGGGCGGAAGCCGATCCTTTCGAGTTCGGCCGAGAGCCAGGTCACAGTGACTGTCTCACCGGAGGTGAACGGTTTTCGTCCCATGAAGCTGTCCGCCCCCAGTGTCATTGTATACTGGCGTAATTCATCGGCGATAATTGTGTCCGCGGCTTTTCTGAGCTCATCTCCGCCTGAGCAGGATGCCACAAGCAGGACGAGGGCGGTCAGCAGGAAGATGCAATTTTTCATTTTACAGTGATTTTTGCTGAAAGACACAGATTTACGATTACCTCGACAGCCTTTTCCATGGACTGGAGGGGTATATATTCAAAACGCCCGTGGTAGTTGTGTCCGCCGGTGAAAAGGTTTGGGCATGGGAGGCCCATGAAAGAGAGCCTGGCGCCGTCAGTGCCTCCTCTTACAGGTTTAATGACAGGCTCAATGCCGGCCTTGCGGTATGCCCTGACAGCCTCCTCGATAATGTAATAATTGGCCTCAATTATCTCCTTCATATTGAAATACTGGTCCCTTAGACCTACATTGACCACGGCTCCCCTGTATCTCCTTCTGATCTCTGCGGCGGCATCATTAAGGATCTTCTTCCTTTCACTGAATCTCACCGGGTCATGATCCCTGATGATATATTTGGCGACGGTCTCCTCGACCGAGCCTCTTATGTCATAGAGATGGAAGAAACCCTGGTAGCCTGAGGTGTGTTCTGGCCGCTCTTCGCCCGGAAGCAGGGCGTCAAGCTCGCGGGCAAGCATGATGGAGTTGATCATCGTGTCCTTCGCGGTGCCCGGGTGTACGCTGCGGCCCCTGACGGTCACGGTTGCGGCGGCGGCGTTGAAGTTTTCGTATTCAAGCTCACCGATACCGCCGCCGTCAAGAGTGTAGGCATAATCGGCCCCGAAGACCCTGACGTCAAAGTGGTCAGCTCCCCTGCCGATCTCCTCATCAGGTGTAAAGCCGATCCTGACCGTGCCGTGTTCCAGCTCCGGACGTGCCATTAGATACTCCATTGCAGTTACTATCTCCGCAACCCCAGCCTTGTCATCCGCACCGAGCAGAGTCCTGCCATCAGTGGTAATGATTGTCTGACCCCTGTATGCATTAAGATCGGGGAAATCGTCGGGCGAAAGGATGATCTCAGGATCCCGGTTCAGTATTATATTTTCGCCGTCATAGTCATTGTGTACCAGCGGAATGACATTTCCGGACGGTGCCTCTGGACTGGTATCCATATGCGCAATGAATCCCACAACAGGCCGTTTTTCCGGTGAGTTTGCCGGTAGCGTCGACATGAGATAACCGTTTCCGTCAAGAGTCACCCCGGAAAGTCCGATCTGCTCCAGCTCGTGAGCCAGCCGCTCTGCAAAGAGCATCTGCCTTATGGATGACGGTGTGTCGGAATTGGCTTCGTCAGGACTGGTGTCGAAGCGGACATATTCAAGAAATCTGTTCAGGAGATTCTGCATCCGTAATAAATTGGTTAATAAGTTAATATATAACAAACAAGCTGGAACCTGGATTTGTCAGCAGCTGATGGATGCCGCATTCATCTCAGTATAAGGTTCCCAAGCAGCACTCTTCCGCTCTTCCAGTAGGCCCTGAAGTAGGGGTCGTCAGAGAGGTATACAACTGTTCCCTTGCCTATTTTCTCCGATACAATGACACCGGTGTTCTTTACCTTCTGCCTGAACTTATAACCGGCAAAGCCGGCCACAGGCTTAGTGTCAGTGATATACCCGATGTTGTCACCTTTATCCAGCAAAGGAATTCCTTCGTTTCGCTTCATCATGAACCACTCTTTGCCCATCCCGAAAGCAAAGGGGTGGGTATCGTCGATGCGTACCCTGAAAATTGCACCTGCTGACCTCTCCGATGCTGTCAAGCGTCGCTGGTCTTCATATCTCCTCAGGAGTGTGGTATCAGCGCCTGTGTACTTTATGTTCTTCTTTTCCTCAGCCTCTTTAGCCTCGAAAGCCTTTCCGAGCCCGGTGTTCTTATCCGTTTTGAATAGTTCAAGTGCGTTATCCATTGCAATCACCCTCCCTCCGCCGGAGATAAAGGCCATGATCTTCTCCTTTGACTCCGTGAGTGTTCCTCCGGGAAGGATGATTATGTCATAGTCAGAGAGATCTGTATTTTTAAGGCTGGAGCCCTCAATCACAGTCACCGGGTATTCAAGTTCCCGCTCAAGGAAGAACCATATCTCACCGAATGCCTGGGATGTCCCCTGGCCTCCGGCAAGAGCGACTGCGGGTCCGTTTTTTAGCGGTGAATAATCGGAGCCAATGTCTTTACCCGATGCCACCATTCCTCCGGAGAGTCTCACCGGTGCCACGTCGCTGGCGAGTGCAGCATTACGCACTTTTGCATCAAACTGCTCTTTGTTTCTGTTATCTCCGCGGGCCACTATCACCGATCCGCGGCTGAAGGAGGTACCTTCCGCAGTAAATGGTTTGAGTGAGATGCGGACGTTCAGTCCTGATTTGTACAGCTGTGCCATGAACTTCAGTTCATTGAAGCCGTTCATCGGCGCGGCATAAGCATAAGGGCGCAGCGTATCGGGAAATGATTCCGCAGAAGCAGCAGCTTTTTCTACTGCATCGGCCACCGGCAGCCTCTCCTCTGAAGCCCACGCCTCAAGGTTGTACACATACGGCAGTGCCCATGCCGTAAGGTCGTAGCTGATGGAGTCGGTTGACTTCGATTCAGGTTCGAAGAGGACTTGCATCAGCCTGCTCTGAGGCTGGAAGGCACTCACAAGGATGTCATTCTTCTCCACCGTCAGGGTACCCTGCCTGCCGGCACGATAGTCAAAGGCAGTGATCTTCTTTCCTGTCACGCGGGGGAGGTCGTACCTTATCTGGTTGCTTTCAAGCAGTTTTTTCAGCGATTTCAGGGAAGCGGCATCAGCAGATCCCCTGATGATGATGGTTTTGTATTTGAAGACCGGTTTCTCCGCACCGTTACGGAAAAACGAGTAGAATTCGCTGAGCAGTCTCTGACGGTTCTCGTCGGTGACAGACAGGATTGCCATTGATGCCAGGAAGTGACCCTCCACGCGTTGAGACAGAGTCAGGGTGTCAATATCGTCACGTCTGAGCGCCAGTCCGGCCTGGGCACCGCCCCCCTGTTCCAGTGTATAGCCTATGGCACCGTTGAAAAGAGGCCAGGTGTCACCGAAGCTGGGGCAGAAGAGATCGAAATTATCCTTTGTGTAATATAGCCGGTAAGAGGCATCAAACAATCCTGCGGCTTTCTTCCCGGTCAGGGAGTGGTACTCCTTCTGCCATGGAGTGATAACCTCATGCCATGGTTCTGCGCCAGGGGGGAAGAAATAGGTGCTACCTGATCCCATCTCGTGAAAGTCGGCATGAACGTGGGGCATGTAACTGTTATACAGTTTCATGCGGTCCTGTGTCTCCTTCTGCACATGCCAGCTCCAGTCGCGGTTGAGGTCAAACAGGTAATGGTTCAGTCGTGATGAAGGCCATCCCTGGTTATGTTCCCAGGCGTTCGGGTCACTGCTGGGGGGCCACCCCTGGGCTCTCATGTACCTTGAAGTAAACAGATCCCGTCCATCAGGATTCTGGCAGGGATCGATTATGATGATCATGTTTTTCAGCCATTCCCCCGCACCCTGCCACTCCCCGGACACCAACGCATGAAGCACCTTCATCGAAGCCTCGGCTCCTGCCGGCTCGGAGCCGTGAACACTGTAAGCCAGCCATATGATTGGTAAGGATTCAACAGCGGGGCTGCCGTCAGCCAGGCCAGTGCGCTGAAGGTTCGAGAGTCTTATCTGCTCAAGGTTTGCAAGGTTTTCCGGGGAGGAGACGATGCAGACACCCAGGGGCCTTCCCTCCCACGTTTCACCGTACTGCTGGTACAAAGCCAGCGGGCTGGCATCGGCCACATGCCTGAAATAGGCGGTGACGGAATGCTGAAGTGTGAACTGAGCGCCAGGAGGGTAACCCAGGAACTGCTCAGGGCTCTTCAGGTCCTGGGACGAAAGGCTTGCTGATACGGCAGCAGCAATGAAGAAGGAAAGAAAAAATCTTTTCATAGGAGAGGTTTAGAATGTAAATATATTTCAAATATCCTGATGCCGTGCAGAAGGCTGAGATGTTATTCATGCACCGGGAGGTAAGGCTCAGATATGGAACAGCCTGCCCAGGCTGCGGCCTCGCTTGAGTCTGTAGTGAATGAAGATGAATATCATTGCTATTATAAGGAGTGATACGGCTGTGACCACAGACCACTGGGGCGTGAACACCGCCGTCACCAGCCTGTCGATAAGGTATTCAGTGATGACGGCAAAAAGGGCCAGGGCAACCAAAATTGTGGCCAGAAGGTTAAGACCACGGTACTTTGACAGGGAGCTAAGGAAAATAACAGCGGCCATAAGCAGTGCACCTGAGATTGCCATCGGGCATCCGAGGGAGCGCGACCAGCCATGGTCACCTGTGAAATGGTCAATAAGCCAGAGAAAGAGAATTGTTGCCGAGGCTGTTACAGCGATCATCAGGTAGGGTTTGCCCCTCAGGAGGTATATGCCTGATACCATTGCGGTGACGTAACATATACATGTCGTTGTGGTAAGCGACCAGCTCATCCTTTTACCGAATACAGCATCGATGGCTATGGTGATTATTACTCCTGATACCAGTATCAGCATTAGGATCTCGTATAAATGCCTGGAGTTTTCTATCCTCGAGACCCTGAAAAGGTCAGCCGGTGAAGCCACCCTTTTCTTCCCCGGATCTGACGGGTCACAGAGCGGACATTTATCATTTCCTTCCCCCAGGTCGACACCGCAGTTTTTGCATATTGACATAAATACTCTGTTTAATCATTCAAAAGGAGCTTAACCGGCAGTCCTGCCGCTGTCAGTTTTTTTATGAACCTGCTTTCAAGTTCAGGATTGTCAGTGAGCGATCCGAAAGTAATGATTGTATTTTTCCCCATGGTAATCAGCCCTGAAGTAATCTTTATCTCCCTGTGCGGGGGAGGGGGTGTGACAGACATTGCTTTCATCATTTCCGCGGCCGGTCCTGTAGCAACTACCCTTCCCATGTTTGTGATTGTGCTGGTAAACTGGGTAGGACCGAATCTGTTATAGAGAAATCGCATAAAAGGGCTTTTAATAAAGAGCGGGATGATTCGTATCAGGGCGTTCTTTTCGCCCGCCACATTACGGCTGATGACCTGCCTGATCCTTTTTTCATCAGTCATCATCTGAATTGTCAGCTTCACCTCCCTGATCACCTCTTCAAATGTATAGTGACCCATGCGGATGTCAATGGCAGGTATCGCAAAGAGAGAGAAGTTGCGGAGCGTATTTGCGTCATATCTTTTGCGAAGGTCGAAGGGGACCTGCACCCTGATATGAGGTGAGCCACTCCCTTTTTCGAGTCTTATCTCCTGGAGCAGGAAGAGGAGGGTGGATGCGAGGTACTCGGTTATGGTGCAGCCTGTCTCCCTGGCCGTTGCCGCCAGGTTTCCGGCCGGGATTTCAAACTCCGTCACCCTGAAGCGCGGCACCGGACGCAGCGAATATGGCAGATGCCAGGCCCTGGCCAGTACGGCAGGATGCGGGATTCCCTTCCCATAGTGACTGGCAAAGAGATCGTCCGTGGACCCCGGTTTTGGCCCCTCCTTAACCTCGGGGAACGGTTCCTCGGTTATGCCACAGGCATGGAACCAGTAGTAATTCATCAGGGTTTTCAGGAAAAAAATCGCGCCGCCGCCATCAGTCAGGATGTGGAAAAATTCAACCGAGATGCAGTTTCCGCGTACAAGAACCCTGTAGACCAGCTCTCCTTTCATTGTCCTGGGAAACGGCTGGCACCTGGGTCCGCTGTCAGCAAGAACCCTGGGCGGATTCCCGTTGTATTCGAGATAATACCAGAAGAAACCCTTGCACAGTTCGACACTGAAAAACGGAAAGAGTGCAGAAGCCTCCTCCGATGCTTTTATCAGTGCAGGAAGTATAACCGGTGATGTGAGGAAGATTGAAATGCGGAAAACACCCGTCAGTTCTGACCCGGTGATTGCAGGATAAATCTTTGCTGCGTTATCAAGCTTCATCCATTCTCGCGCAGGATCATTTTCCAGTTCTCTCCCCATTCTCCACAGATAATAATACAAAAGTAAGCATATCTTCCGGCTTTTGATAATGTGTTGCAAGACATCTTGGTGAGCACCACGCTTAACTTTGCTATATTTGTTTGCGATAAAAAACCCAGTTCAACCATGTCTACAAATATTAAGAAACAGAGAAGAAGGATACTTCAGGGTCTGCTGCTTTTGACCCTTACTGCAACCCTTCAGGGCCAGAGGCCGGGAATGAACGATTCACAGCCCGGACTGATCAGATGGATCGATGACAGCCATATGTTGCTGAGAACGCTTGATGCGGATAAGAAGCCGGTAATTTCGGAATACGACTGCAGAACAGGAAAATCTACAGCGGTCACTGATTACAAAAGCGACATGCAGAAACTGCGCGAACTGCTTCCGGAAGGAGTTGAACCCGGCCAGGACATGGCTGTCGCAGCTGACAGGAATTCGGTTGTCGTAAGCCGTGACAATGACATATGGTACTATTCATCCGGAAACCCTGAAGGAACAAAATTGACGGGTGACCCCGGCAAGGAGGTCAATATGAGATTTGCTCCAGGTGAAAGGAGAATAGCCTATACGAAGGACAGGGACCTTTATTACTATGATCTTGACCTGAAAAAGGAGATCCGTCTGACTTTCGATGCTGACGAAAAGATATACAACGGCTGGGCATCATGGGTCTATTACGAGGAGATCCTCGGCAGAGCCTCAAGGTATGCCGCATTCTGGTGGTCACCTGATGCTCAGCGTATTGCCTACCTTCATACAGATGACAATCCTGTTCCCCTCTACTATATCAACAGGCTCGAAGACAGTGACGGCCCCCGTGGTCAGCTCGAAATAACTCCTTATCCTAAATCCGGAGACCCGAATCCTAAAGTGAAGATGGGAATCGTCGAGCTCTCAATGGTCCGCACAACATGGGTGAAAACTGACGAAGCGATTGACCAGTACATCGCATGGCCTTCATGGACCCCGGACAGCAAAAACCTGATGATACAGGTACTGAATCGGGACCAGAACGACATGAGGTTTATTCTTGCGGATGTGACCAGCGGAGACTTCAAGGAGATATACAGGGAGTCGAGACCGACATGGATAGATTTCTTTGAGGATATACATGTCATGAATGACGGCAGCGGCTTCATCGTCAGGAGCTACCGGAACGACTGGCACAATCTATACTGGTACGGATGGGACGGAGTCCTCAGGTCTCAGATCACAAACTTCGACTGGAAGGTGAATGAGATTGTAAGGGTGGATGAAGCCCGCAGGGAGGTTTACTTCAGCGGCACAGGTCCCGATGCACTTTCAAACCACCTCTACAGGGTGAGGTTTGACGGCACGAAGCTTTTGAGGATTACATCGGGAGAAGGCTTTCATTCGGCTTCCGTCTCACCGGGAGGATCATGGTTCCTTGATACCTGGAGCAGCCTGGATAATCCCGGTGGTATAGACCTGATTGACAAAAAGGGAAAGGTGACGAGGTCCATCCATCGCCAGGAGGAACAGGCGTTTGATCCGCAGAAACACCAGAAGTGTGAGATAGTCAGGATCCGGACCTCTGACGGACTCTTTGACATACCTGCGCTCATTACCTATCCTGTTGGCTTTGATGCAGCAGTGAAGCACCCTGTTGTCTTCACCATCTACGGGGGTCCGGATGCTGGAAGTATAAGGAACAGGTGGATGGGATACCAGCCCCGGTGGTATGCCGAGAACGGTATTGTAACTATAAATATTGATCACCGCGGATCAGGAACCTTCGGCAAGAAGGGCCTTGACTACATGCACAGGTCACTTGGCAAGTGGGAGATTTCCGATTATTCCGATGCGGTCAAATGGCTCCGGAACCAGCCATGGGCAGACGCGTCACGGATGGGCATAACCGGCGGTTCTTACGGCGGTTATGTGACCTGTATGGCACTTACTGCAGGTTCTGAATACTGGACCCACGGTATAGCCGACTATTCAGTTACCGACTGGAGGCTTTATGACAACGTCTACACCGAACGGTACATGGACACCCCGGAGCAGAACCCCGCTGGTTATAAGGAAGGTTCGGCGCTTACTCATGCCGAAAGTCTGAAGGGTAAACTTCTGATACGGCACGGTGACCTCGATGACAATGTCCATCTGCAAAACACCATCTGGCTGGTAACAACCCTGCAGGATCTCAACAAGCCCTTTGAGATGATGATTTACCCCGGCGAGCGTCACGGCTGGGGCGGGCCCAAAAGGGTGTTCATGACCAATGAGAGCAATAAGTTCTGGCTCAGGCATTTCTTTGGCAAGGAGAACCTTTAGAACTACGGGCTATGGCTGTTAACCTCTTCAGGAGAAGGCTTGCCTCGGTACGGTCACTGATGAATAAAAAGGGAATAGATGCACTTATCGTGCCCTCATCTGACCCTCACCTCGGCGAGTATGTACCGGACCACTGGCGGGTGATCAGGTGGCTGACAGGTTTTTCCGGATCTGCCGGCAACGTGGTTATCACGCGGTCATTTGCCGGGCTCTGGACCGACAGCCGGTATTTTATTCAGGCTGAAGAACAGTTAAGGGATTCGGGTTTTAAACTCGTAAAGCTGAAGGTACCGCATACGCCGGAACACATAGACTGGCTGGCAGGAGTAATGAAGAGTGGCAGCCGCGTAGCCGTTGACGGCTGGCTGATCTCAGCCGGACAGATGAATCTGCTTAAGACAGCTCTTAAGGAAAAGGGAGTGAAGCTTTCGCTGAAGGGGGACCTGGTGAGCAGGCTGTGGAAGGAGAGGCCTCCACTTCCGGGTGACAAGGCCTTCGCGCACCCACCGGAATTTTCAGGGGAGAGCCGCACGGACAAGATCACAAGAGTGCGGAAAAAGATGGCAGAAATGAAAGTGGAATATCATCTGCTGACCTCCTGTGATGACATTATGTGGCTGCTCAACATAAGGGGAGCAGACATAACCTACAGTCCTCTGCTTCTTTCATTTGCCATTGTCAGTGCCGGGCAGGTTCTGCTCTTTGCCGATGAGGCGAAGATACCGCAGGACATGAAAGCGGAGCTTGACGGGGACGGCGTGGTCCTGCTTCCCTATGATTTGACAGGGCCGGTCCTCAGTTCACTGCCGGAAAACTGCTCCATCCTGCTTAACCCGGCGACAACCTCTGCGTCGCTTTATAATGCACTCCCAAGGGGAGCCGTGCTGACCGGGGAGTTGAGCATACCAACCCGGTTTAAGGCAAAAAAGAACGAGACGGAGATCAGCAACCTCCGCGAGGTTATGATACGTGACGGGATTGCACTCACCCGTTTCTTTTACTGGCTTGAGCAGAACATCGGCAGCGGCAGGGTGACTGAGCTGTCAGCTTCGGCCAGGCTGGAGGCCTTCAGGCTTGAGCAGGAGGGATGCAGGGGGCCGTCGTTTTCAACCATTGCCGCCTGGAACGGCCATGCAGCTCTTCCGCATTATGTGCCGTCACCTGAAACGGATGCAATGCTTGGCACACAGGGCATCTTTCTTCTCGACTCCGGGGAACAGTACTTCGGGGGAACGACCGACACAACCAGGACAATCGCAGTCGGGAAACCTGATCATGACATGTTGAGAGACTTCACTCTCGCACTGAAAGGAACAATCGGTCTTGCCATGGTGAAATTCCCCCTTGGCACAAAGGGGTATCAGATTGAGATGATTGCGCGGAAGGCTCTCTGGGATAACGGATTGAACTACGGACACGGAACCGGGCATGGAGTGGGAAGCTTTCTCAACGTGCATGAGGGCCCGCAGAATATCGGTTCAGCTGCCACAGGTGACCTGAAAACGGTGCTTGAGCCGGGTATGGTAATATCAGATGAACCTGCAATCTACAGGGAGGGAAGATATGGCTTCCGGACCGAGAACCTCATGCTTTGCATCGATGACACTGAGACGGATCACGGCAGATTCCTTAAATTCGAGACCGTTACACTCTGCTATATCGACACATCTCTGATAGATGTCCCCCTCCTTGATGACACGGAACTTCAGTGGCTGAACGATTATCATGAGAGAGTCCTGTCGGATTTGTCACCGAGGCTCGGAGCTGAAGAAGGAAAGTGGCTCAGGGATAAAACTCTTCCTCTGAAAAGAACAACCCGGAATTCATGATTAAGTAACAAAAAGAACGATGAGACAGATATTTTATTTGGTCATTGCAGTGGCAGCCGGTATGCTGACGGCATGCGGTACCGTATCCATGACCCTCTCTGAGAGGCTTGCATCCCTCCCCGGAGCCACTGTCACAAAGATCAATAATGATACGCTGTTCAAAGAGGCATATGAGATCAATATCTTTCAGCCGCTTGACCATAACAATCCTGGTGGCCCGGGCTTCACCCAGCAGGTTTTCCTTGGTTATGCCGGGACCGACAGGCCGGTGGTGGTGGAGACGGAGGGCTATTCAGCACGGTTCCGGAAGGGAGAACTGACAAGGATACTTCAGTCCAACCAGATTATAATTGAACACAGGTATTTTGAAGACTCCAGCCCGGAGACCATGCAGTGGCAATATCTCACAACCTGGCAGGCTGCAACGGACCAGCACCGGATAATAGAGCTGTTCAAGCCGGTATTCAGGGAAAAGTGGGTTACGACCGGGGCCAGCAAGGGCGGCCAGACGGTGATGTTCCACAGTTACTACTATCCTGATGATGTCAATGCCAGGGTTCCGTACGTTGCTCCGCTTAATTTCGGTCCGGAGGATTCGCGGTTCAAGCCGTTTCTTGAGAATGTGGGGACTGAGGAGTGCCGTCAGAGGGTGTTTGATTTTCAGAAGCTGGCCCTTGAAAAGTTTGATAATTTGTTTCCAATGCTACTCTCGCTGGCAGAGGAGAGGGGCTGGACCTTCCGAAGGGTCGGAGGGGCTGAACGGGCATATGAGATGACGGTTCTCGAGTATGAATTTGCTTTCTGGCAATATGGAAGGGTACGGTGTGACTCCATTCCCCTCGACGGGAGCGACGAAAAGGTGTTTCAGCATCTGGCAGCAATCGGTGACTTCAACTATTTCACCGATCAGGGCCTTAAGTATTTCGAGCCATTCTTCTACCAGGCGATGACTGAGATAGGCTATTACGGGTATGATTTCGAAAAATTCAACGGTCTGCTGAAGTATGCCGGAGACAAAGGGAGTCCGGAGTTTCTCTTTTCCGCACCTGAGGGAGTCACTTATGATTATGATTATGAGTTTGCCCGCAAGGTGGACAAATACATTAAAACCAAAGCCAGGAATTTCATTTTCCTCTACGGGGAATTCGATCCATGGTCAGCCACGGCGGCCGATCCTGGCAAAAACAGGAAAGTGGTTAAAATTATCAGATCGGAAGGATATCACGGCACCAGGATAAAGACACTTTCGGATGAGCAGAAAGAGCTTGTTCTTACAAAACTCCAAAAGTGGCTTGACGTCGCTCCCGCAGAACCTTAGAAACTGGCCGGGGTCCCTCTCATTGCGTCATTTTCAAATATTTAAATAAATTTGGAAATGTTAAAATAAATTAAATACCTTTGTGTTGATTGGCAGTGCAGGAC
>JBAQCQ010000032.1:0-61411 GCA_049294275.1 Bacteroidales bacterium | reverse complement strand
GTGTACGGGATTGATCCTGCGCCTGCGTCGCCGGTTCAAATTTGCGTAACGTTTTTTTAAAAATCGACAATCCTCCAGTGGACGGACATAGTCGAAAATCTGAAATCGAAAATTCTTCTAATGATAGTGCCATCCCCGTAATCTCTCTTCCATCCGCGACTTCTCGGCCATGAGCTCCGACGCCTTTCTGAGCTCGCGTTCGCCGCGTTCCGCGGCGGTCATCACCCCGGCGGCACGGCGTATGGCATGACGCCCGAAACGCCCCCGCAGGTTATCCATGGTCATATAAAGGCTCACCATCTCCGGCGTGTCCTCGAACATGTCCAGCTGCTGCACCCCGCGCACCAGTCCGCTCACCTTCACGCCTATCAGCCTGATGAGCATGCGACGCTGCCAGAGACGGCGGAAGAGACTCTGCGCCTCGCCGATGAGCACATGGTCGAAGGCGGTGTAGGGTATGCGCTGCTGCAGGGTGTGCGTGTCGAAATCGGAGTAACGTATGCGCACCGTGATGCACGACGCCAGCTTCTCCTGGTGGCGCAGCTCATAGGCCAGCTTCTCGGTCATGCTCACTATCAGCTGGTTGAGCATCACAGTGTCGGTGGTGTCGCGGTCAAAGGTGTGCTCGGTGCTGATCGACTTCTGCTCGGAGTAGCTGATGACGGGAGTGGCGTCAATGCCGTTGGCCTTCTTCCATATCTCCGTGCCGTTCTGCCCCATGAGCGACACCAGCATCTCGGCCGGGATGACCCGCAGGGTGTGTATCGTTGAGATACCCATCGAACGAAGCGTGTGATAGGTCTTCTGTCCTATCATGGGTATCTTCCTGATGGAGAGCGGGTCAAGGAAGGGGAGGACCTGCTGCTGCTCCACCTCCCTCTCGCCGTTGGGCTTGGCCTCGCCGGCAGCGATCTTGGAGACGGTCTTGTTGACCGAGAGCCCCATGGAGATGGGCAGCCCCGTCTCCTTTATTATCGTGTTGCGCAGATCATGCGCCCAGCGTGCGCAGCCGTGGAAACGCTCCATGCCCGTGAGGTCAATATAATGCTCATCCACCGACGCCTTCTCATAGACGGGCGCCTTCTCCGCGATGATGCCGGTGACCATCCGCGAATACTTCGTGTACATCTCCATGTCACCGCGTATGTAAACCGCCTCGGGACACATGGCACGGGCCATCTTCATCGGCATGGCAGAGCTGACACCGAAACGGCGCGCCTCGTAACTGCAGCTCGAGACCACCCCGCGGTCAGAGCTGCCGCCAATGATCACGGGACGGCCGTTGAGACGACTGTCACGCACCCGCTCCACCGAGACGAAGAAGGTGTCGAGATCAAGATGTAGTATGCTTCGAGAGTCCATGACGTAGTCTGTAAAGTCCGTAAAGTCAAAAGTCCATAAAGTCGAAAGTATGTCGCTTCGCTCCGTCTGAAGGTCCAGGGTCTGCGGGTCTTTTTGACCTTCAGACTTCAGACTTCAGACCTTCGGACCTTTAGACATTTTTTTCATTTTCCGCTTGTTATTTCAAAAACATAATTTATCTTTGATTAGAAATTAATCAAACTTGTGATTACAATATAATCAATTTTTTTAATATGTACTTCGCATCGAACATAAAATTTTTGAGAAAGCGTCGCGGACGCACTCAGGACGACGTGGCATCGGCGCTGCAGATGAAAAGGTCAACCCTCAGCGGATATGAAAACGGCGTGGCACAGCCCGGCATAGAGGCCCTGGTGGCCTTCTCCGGCTACTTCAACATCTCTCTTGACACAATGCTCAAGGTTGACCTCACCCGCCTCTCCGAGAGTCAGCTGGGTGAGCTTGAGCGGGGATATGACGCCTACATCAAAGGCAGCAACCTGAGGGTGCTGACCACAACAGTCGCCCCTGACAACCGCGAGAACATCGAACTCGTCAGCGAAAAGGCCAGGGCGGGATACACCACGGGCTATGCCGACCCCGAATTCATCGGTGACCTGCCGTTATTCAACCTTCCTTTCCTCTCACGTGACCGGAAGTACCGCACCTTCCAGCTCAAGGGCGACTCCATGCTGCCCATACCCGACAAATCGTGGGTGACGGGCGAGTTTATGCAGGACTGGCGCGATATAAAGAGCGGGAAGGCCTATATAATCCTCACCTCAAATGACGGTATCGTCTTCAAGGTTGTGGAAAACGATATCGAAAGGAGCGGACGGCTGGTGCTCTACTCGCTCAATCCTCTCTACGAACCATATGAGGTCCATATAAACGATGTCAGGGAGATATGGAAGTTTGTCCATTACATAAGCGATGAGTTGCCGGAACCCGTGCTGCCCGAGAAACAGCTGCTCCGGACTGTCGCCACAATGAAGCAGGACCTCTGGCAGCTCAAAAAGAGCATCGGCCGCGATATAGAGGATGCAACTGAGTTGTAACCCGGACAGGGGAGTGATTATAATCTGACGCGAAAAACCGGTCCGCAGCACGGTTTTTGTAGCTTTGTTACCGGTTAACAAAATCTCCTGCCATGAACAGAATTGCTATTTTAGTGACGTCATTTCTTTTGTTGGTTGCAACGGGAGCATCCGGTCAGATAGCTGTAAATATCAGCGCAAGGAACCGCAGCACCGGAGAGCCTGTTACAATAAACACCGTTGCCCGCCCGGAAGGCCGGCTTGTCATGCAGACTGCCCCTGATCCGGCGACAGGACAGAGATTGATCCTAAGTTATGCTGATCTCAGAAAATATGAGTTCATCCCGGGGACCATTGAATCTCTTTGGCAGTTCAAGATGCTCGAGTCCAAAGTATATGACGGTCTTCTGGGCTCCGGGTATCATTATGACCGCCGCTATGCCATGGAGGAGAAGATGAAGGAATTTCTGGCCACCGCTGAACAGAACGGATCGTTCTATATCGACAGCTACCTTGAATCAAGGCTTTATGGCATACTTAGAATGGTCTATCCTGTTCGTCACACTGACAGGCGCCCGGGCGTACTGAGCCTCCTCATACTGTCAGATATCACTCCCGATGCATGGGTGGGCCCCGACGGTACAATGGTCATCACCACGGGCATGATCACTGCCTTGAACAGCGAGTTGGAGCTGATGGCACTGATGGCCCAGGAGGTAGCTCACTTTGCATTGGATCATCACATGACCAATTACAGCAACCTCCTGCTTACCGGGACGGGACTTGCCCTGGGAAATGTTATAAGGTACAGCCTGCAACAGGAACTGAAGGCAGACCAGTGCGCAGTGTCAGTCCTTGAAGGGTACGGAGAGAGCCCGGCGGCCCTGGGCTCAATGCTCAGGAAGGTGCTGGCATACGGAGAGCAAATGGGCAATTACTACCTGGGATCCACCATGGGATTCTTTCCTGATGCCGCCTCCAGAGCTGCTGCTTATCCCGATACACTCATTTATTTATCAGCTGATTACGAGAGACTTATCGCTCCTGTGATCTCCTTCAATGCGGTCAGCGCCTATAACCAGTCGCAGTATCTTCTCTGCCGCCTGCTTCTTGAGAGGAACATCGCCTCGGGGCAGGCATCAGCTGATGACCTGGTAATTCTTTCACAAGCCATGATGCGACTCTCGGGATCAGACGACGAGGATGAGAAGGCACTCTCTGTTGTTCGCTCGGTGACCGGAAGGAGTCAGGAGGCACCGCCCGGGGCATTTAAGCAGGAGGCCCTCCTTCTGCTTAGGCTGGAGCGACGCAGCGAGGCGGAAATTGCCCTGGCAAAATACGAGGAAGCCCTCGGGAGGGAGGAACAGCAATACGCCTCGATCGCAGGCGACTGGTCTCAGATGATCAGCTACCTGGCCTCGGAAAAGGAGTGGGTCAAACGCACACGGCGGAGATAACAGACACCGGGCCTGAAAATAATCCGAGGAAAGATGATATTTGCAACCCTGGCAGAATTTACCTGCCGGCATGGTAAAATATAACCTCCTGACAAGCG
The DNA here is from genome assembly GCA_049294275.1 of Bacteroidales bacterium. Classification (GTDB taxonomy): domain Bacteria; phylum Bacteroidota; class Bacteroidia; order Bacteroidales; family VadinHA17; genus SR-FBR-E99. The sequence continues at coordinate 57,457 of JBAQCQ010000032.1, read as the reverse complement.
TTTCCTAATTCTGAAGATCAACATAATCATGCCCGGAAAAGAGTATAATCCCGCAATGCATACCGCTGAACATATCCTTAACTCGGTTATGGATAAGATGTATCACTGCGGACGGTCGTTCAGCAGCCACATCGAAAGCAAAAAGAGCAAGTGCGACTACCGTATACGGAAGGGTTTGTCTGACAAAGAGGTTTCAGCAGTGGAAAGAACAGTCAATGAGATAATTAAGCTTAACATACCGGTGGGAGAGGAGCTTCTCAGCAGGAGGGAGGCTGACCAGAGGTACTTCACCGGCAAACTGCCTGACGATGCAGGTGAGACGATCCGCATTGTCTCCATCGGCAATTTCGATTCAATTCCCTGCATAGGCCATCATGTCTCAAACACCTCTGAAATAGGCAAATTTTCAATAACATCAGCTGACTTCAATGAAGGCATCCTGAGGATACGGTTCAAAGTCAACTGACATTTCAGATAATACTGCTGACACCCGGAAACTCTGTTCATTATTTCAGGATCAGCATATTCAGTGGAACAGATAAACACTGCCAGAAAAAAAGAAAGGCTGCCCGTAAATGAGGACAGCCTCTTTTTCTATCACCAGCGGTGAAGCCCGGTCAGAAAGAACCAGGCCGCATTGTGATCATTGCCGCTTCCGGTACCCCCGGTTACTATTCTTTCGTCAGTTTGACGATCATATCAATTATCGGCGGTATGTCAGCATCTGCAATTTTACCCTTATAAACGCCTCTTACCACCCGGTTCTTGTCTACTATGACAATGGTATAACTGTCCCTGGGCATTCCCCATTCTTTCTGAAGCGTGCCCTTATAATCGAACAGAATGGTTGTGTCATACTTCTTTGCCTTTTTACCGGCAATGGCACGGACCAGTCCGTCAGGTTTCCATGTTGAAGCGCAATCAACTATCCCAAAACCCTTGAAGAAGTTCTGGTCAATGATCTTGTCAACATCGGTTGCCTTGTTGATGGCGTCATTGAATGCATCGTTAAGGTCGGATTCGTCAGGATCGACATAGTTTATCTGCAGTACCTTGCCTGGCCATGAGTTCATTGTGAATTCCTTTTTATCGGCATCGGTGAATACCCATTCAGGTGCTTTCTTGCCTGCTTCGAGCGTACCCTGGGAGGCAGCATAAGGCAATATGAACGCTGCCAGGATAAGTGTGAATAACAGTTTTTTCATTTTAAGAGGTTCTTTAATTGAACCGAAAGATACTGTTTTTTAATATTAATGCACAAAAAGATTTGAAATGTGAAATTCCGGGCAGAGGCCATGGGCCGATGAAACAGTGCCCTGACAAAGCTGCCTGGCAATGATGCAATACCGGGGTGCATGAATTTAAGTTAACTTTGTTCTCCATCGGTTCACATATGAAGATCAGGAAGGTTGAACTTAGCGCGAAGGACAGGCGCAAGGCTTACAAAACAGCAGTCCGCAAGGCAATTAAGGAATCGGGTATAGACAGACTGACAAGATCGGCAGTCTACCGTAATAAAAAGAAATATACAAGGAAAGGCAGGGGAAAGGCCATCAGAGATGATGACAGTGCCGGCTGACCTGCCTGCACGGTCACCAAAGCGTGGTGAAAGTCAAGAATAATTTGTGGATTCGTTGATTATTACCTGGCAAGATAATCCTTTCTGAAGTCGAAATACTCCAACTTGTCCCCGCCAAGTGTCGTGTAACCTGCAAGGAGATTTGCTGTCATGCAGGAGTGCACCGGCAGAACGGCCACAATATCGCCGACATTAATCTGCCTGAACACTGCATCCGTAACCTTCAGGGTTCCGTGTTCCTGTGAAAGTTTGCTGATGTAACAGCCCTCCGGCGGCTCGCCCCAGCTGTCGTCGCCCACCCTGACAAGCTCGCCGTAAATGGTTGTACCCTCATTCGTTGCAAGAGAGTCTTTTGCAAAATGAATTGCCCCTCCGTAAAGGATAATCTCGTTTCTTTCAGGATGTTTTGCCACCACGGGGCAGGCCACGGCAACGGCAATATCCTTCTTTGAACATGATGAAATGGCAGCCTGCATAAGGTCATAGAATACAAAGTTACCGGGTCTTATCTCGTCGACATTGCTGAAATCGTCCGCAACACTGCAGGTTGGAGTGTCGCCTGTGGAGATTTCCAGCAGTGGGTAGGAAGATCTGTAATCAGCCGCCAGTCCGGCAAGCAGCTCAACACTTTCTCGGTGAACCCTGAGTATTTCATCCCTGGTTCTGCAGCTGTAACTGTGACCGGCATGGGTGAGAAATCCCCTGAATGACATCATTTCAGAGGTTTCAACAGTATCGAGTATTGCATTGATTGTGCTTCTGTCGTCAGGCATGACACCTGTGCGGCGGCTGCCCGTGTCAATCTTAATCCAGATCCCGGCATGATTTTTCAACTCCCTGGAGAGAAGTCGTGCACCCTCAGTGCCGGCTACCAGCAGGTTCAGAACCACCCGTTCGGCAAGCCTGTTAATTCGGTCATTTTCACGCACATTGACGGGGATTGCAACCATGATGTCATCCCAGCCATCGGCGGCAAAATACTCCGCCATCCTCAGTGAGGAGACCGTGATACATGTGGTTCCGGTTTCCCTGAACCAGCCTGCTATCTGCCTGCTCTGGTGGGTTTTAAAGTGCGGCCGGAACCTTACATTATGCTTAAGGGCCCTGTCGGCCATATGCCTGATGTTTTGACGGCACTTACGCTCGTCAAGCAACAGGGTCGGTACGGTGAGTGTGTTCAGGATTGAGGTCAAGGCGGATATTTCTGGTTGATAAGGCGAGTGTGTTCAGAATCAGGTCAAAGAGATATATCAGGTTGGCAGGGTGAGTGAGTTCAGATCGGAAAGATCAGGTACTGCCAACTGTGAGGAAATCGTTCAGCGGCTTCATTGCGCGGAATGCTCCGGTAACCGTTTCAAAAAAGTCCGGCGCCAGAACTCCGGCATCGGTGAAATTCCGTTCGGCAAGGAAACTCTTCATCTTAATCAGCTCTATATGAGGATGATCCCTTGAGTATCCCCTGGGCGGGACCTTCAGTTTCTCGCCTTCAAGACCATCAAAATACTTTTTGTACGATCTGCTGCTTATTATTTGTAACAGTTTGTCGCCGTTCCGGTCAATCTGCTCCCTGATGGCGTTAAGCCACGGGGAAGGCGGAATATATGAACCACCGGTGACAAATGAAGCACCTGGCTCAATATGGAGGTAATAACCCGGGAACTTATCGCCGTTCTTCTTGCCGCCGCGGACCATGAAGGCTCCGAAATTGGTCTTGTAAACCGACTTGTCATGCGAGAACCGGGTGTCACGATTGATCCTGAAAATACAGCTTTTGGCCTCGAGTCCCTTGTATATGGGATCAAATTTCATGATCTCGTCCAGCACGGCCTGGACGAACGTCTCAAAGTTACCGCGGGCTTCCTCATAACGGTTGCGGTTTGTGCTGAACCATTCCCGTTCATTATGGTACCTGAGATCTGATAGAAAGGTGAGAGTTGATTTGTCAATCTTTACCATAGAAACAAAATTTAGAACAAATATCGTAAAAAGGTAAGTTGATTTATTAATACCAGGCAAACAGATTTGCCGCAAATTCTTTTAACATAGTACAAATCTCCGGTGGATGTTTGGGCCAGGTAGCGGGATGAGCCGATACAGGCATACTGCGCATTCGCTATATCTGAATTTATGTTGACCACACAGGGCGTGGACAGAATTTGCCTATTAATTGCCTATAATTAATATTATGTTAAATAGAACTTAAGGAATACAAAACTTATCATTTGAACTGGCGGAAATGACTGCTCCCCTTCTCCTTAGTTCTGATACCGGCAAAAAAAGAGAGGCTGCCTCATTACCTGAGGAAGCCTCTTTACTTTTTGCGGATAACTTATCTCGCTGCTTATTGCTGCAGGTTTTCAACCTTCGCCTTGTATGCCTCGAATTCAGGCATCATTTTCAGCTTCAGGTAGATTTCGCGAAGGAATTCGAGTGTTGCCAGCGATGTCGGGTTGGCCTTTTCAGCACTCAGGAAGTACGGAACGGCCTTCTTCATCTCTTCGAAGGACTTGTTTTTGGCTATTTCGTACTCCTTGTTATCGGAGATAAGGTTAGCCTCATTCAGCATAGTATTCGCAATAGAGACGTAGCACAGGCCGATATTGTAATTGCTTTCGAACTGATCGGGCTTCTTGCTGAGTGAAACCTTCAGGCTCTCAATGGCCTTGGGATAATCTTCCATCTTCATGAAAAGACTTCCTTCAACAAGATACAGAACATAGTTTTCCGGATCCTTCTCCATTGCCTTGTGAACGAACTCGAAGGCCTTGTCATTCTTGTTTGCATCAAGATAGAACTGGGTTGCCTGGAGAATAATATCAAGAGTGTCAGGATAGGTCTTGTACCCTTCGAGCAGTGCAGCTTCAGCCTTGAGAGTGTCCTTCATCTTCAGATAGCTGTCACTGATGAAGATATAAGGCTTGGTGTCTTCAGTCGCCGACTGTGTGCAGGTGCGGAAATGCGCGATAGCCTCTTCAAAAAGCTCTGCATTGTAAGCGGCAAGACCTGCATTGAAGATCACAAGAGTATCAACCACACCGACATACATTTCGTTGGCTGAAACCATTATGTTTTGTTCAAACGACTTCATGGCTCCTTTGAAATCTTTCTCGTTGAACTTGTTGATTGCATCATTGAGGAGAGAGTTGCCCAGCAAAGCATAGGCGTTGTCCCTGATGACGATGTTCTTGAGCTTGGGATCAATCTGGATAGCCTTTTCATAATTCTTGTAGGCTTCCATCAGGATGTCGGGATAGAGATCCATGAATTTCGGGTCACCTGAATCAAATGCAGCCTGGCAAAGCTTGCCTTTAACATAATAGGTCTTGGCAAGACCCATCGATTTGGGATTGACAATGGCTTCTTCAATGGCAGCTTTGGCTTTATCAAATGCACCTTCCTTGATGAATGTTTCTGCAGCAGTAATTTTTCCCTTCTGTGCAAAAGCAGCAGCAGAGATTATTACGGCCAGTACAAATAATGTGATCTTCTTCATGTCTAGATAATTTGCTTTTTAAATGTTGTTCCAAAAATAAAACTTTAGAATCTATTCTTCAAATTATTTGCCAAATTACTCAGCGGCTCCTTCCGATGGTTCGGCATTCTCATTCTCACTTATGTTATCTTCCTCATTTACTTTAACATAAGCCACTGAGGCGATAGAATCATTTTCTCTGATATTTATCAGTCTGACACCCTGCGTTGCTCTTCCCATTACCCTCAGGCTGCCTACAGGTATCCTCAGAATATTGCCCGCCTGTGTAATTATCATGAGGTCATACTGCTCTGTCACATCCTTCAGAGCGATCAGTTTCCCGGTCTTGTCGGTCACATTAATGGTCTTCACACCTTTCCCGCCACGGTTTGTTATGCGGTAGTCACCTATCGCCGATCTCTTCCCGTAGCCGTGTTCGGAAACAACCAGGACATCATCCGATTCATTCAGCACGGTTATCATTCCGATTACCAGGTCGTCATTACCGGCAAGGGTTATTCCCCTGACGCCTGAAGCGGTCCGACCCATCGGTCTGACGGTAGTCTCCTTGAACCTTACGGCCCGGCCTGATCTGGATGCCAGCATTATCTCATGCTGACCGTTGGTCATCCTTGCCTCAAGCAATTCGTCGCCTTCCCTGATTGTAATGGCATTGACACCGTTAGCTCTCGGACGCGAGTAGGCCTCCAGGGTTGTCTTCTTGATGATTCCCCTGCGCGTACATAGCACTATGAAATTGTTGTTTATATACTCCTCATCGTCCAGTCTGAGGACGTTTATGAATGCCCTGACGCTGTCGTTTGATTCTATGTTGATCAGGTTCTGGATTGCCCTACCCTTGCTGACACGCGTTCCTTCAGGCAGATCGTATACCTTCTGCCAGTAGCACTTGCCGTTACTGGTAAAGAAGAGCATGGTGTTATGCATGGTGGCAACGTACAGATGTTCAATGAAATCCTCATCCCGCGTGGTGCTGCCTTTGGCCCCTGTTCCACCCCTGTTCTGGCGGCGGAATTCGGTCAGCGGAGTCCGCTTTATATAACCCATGTGCGATATGGTTATCACCATCTCGTCATCGGCATAGAAATCCTCCGGGTTGAACTCTCCTGCAGCAGGGATTATCTCAGTACGCCTTTTGTCGCCAAACTTATCCCTTATCTCTGTCAGTTCTTCCTTTATTATCTTCATCTGGAGAGCCTCATCCGACAGAACACTGTTAAGGTATTCGATCAGCTTCTGAACCTCCTCGAACTCAGCCCTCAGTTTATCCTGCTCCAGGCCGGTAAGCTGCCTCAGGCGCATCTCCACGATCGCCCTTGCCTGCAGGTCCGAGAGACTGAAGCGCTCCATCAGCCTTTCTCTTGCGATGTCGGCATTCTGCGACGACCGGATGATGGCTATGACCTCATCAATATTGTCACTTGCAATGATCAGGCCTTCAAGTATATGCGCCCTCTTCTGCGCCTGATCGAGATCAAATCTTGCCCTTCGGAGGATAACATCATGCCTGTGCTTCACAAAGCTGTCGATGATTTCCTTCAGTGAAAGTGTCCTCGGACGGCCCCTGACAAGGGCTATGTTATTGACATTAAAGGATGTCTGAAGCTGAGAATGCTTGTACAGATGATTCAGTATGACATTGGCAGGCATCTCCTTCTTAAGGATAATCACCACCCTCATACCGTTCCTGTCAGACTCATCATTGATATATGAAATACCTTCCAGCTTCTTCTCATTGATCAGGTCGGCGATCCTCTTTATCATCTCCGCCTTGTTTACCATATATGGTATTTCGGTAACGACGATGCATTCCCTTCCCGAATGGGTTATCTCAACTTCGGTCCTGGCCCTTACCACAATGCGCCCCCTGCCTGTCTCGAAAGCCTCCCGTATCCCCTGCTCTCCGTAAATGATGCCTCCGGTGGGGAAGTCGGGACCCTTGATATGGTGCATGAGCTCATCAACCGTGATCTCAGGGTTGTCTATGTATGCAATAATCGCATTGACCGATTCGGTAAGGTTATGCGGCGGCATGTTCGTGGCCATCCCAACGGCTATGCCTGATGCGCCGTTAACCAGCAGGTTTGGTATCCTGGTAGGAAGAACGGTGGGTTCCTTCAGAGTGTCGTCAAAATTGGGCTGGAAATCAACAGTTTCCTTTTCAATATCCGAAAGAGTCTCTTCCGCAATCCGCTTCAGCCTGGCTTCAGTATATCGCATGGCTGCAGGACTGTCGCCGTCGATGGACCCGAAGTTGCCCTGCCCGTCTACAAGCGGGTAGCGGAGCGACCACTCCTGGGCCATGCGAACCATGGCATCATATACCGATGTATCACCGTGGGGATGATACTTACCAAGCACCTCCCCCACTATTCTTGCCGATTTTTTATAGGACCTGTTGGAGAGAACCCCAAGCTCTGACATACCGAAAAGAACCCTCCTGTGCACCGGTTTGAGACCGTCCCTCACATCGGGCAATGCCCTTGACACAATGACCGACATCGAATAATCGATGTAAGCCGACTTCATCTCCTCCTCGATATTTACTTTAATGATTTTTGACTGATCTGACATATCAGGCTGATATTTAATATATTAGGTTAATGAATATCTTTATTGAAATTGATGCCCGAAAATAATCAAAAGCTCTCATTTAATAACCTTTTCAGCCTTCTATTTGTTAACATCGGGTGTTAAAAATTGGGCACAATTATTGCCTAGTTATAATTACATATAATTTAACTTTGAAAACTGGCGTTTTATGTATTTCTGTCAGTCTTTATGACACAATTGCATGAAACCCGCAAATAAAATATGATGATGGACGCACATTTCTCACAGAGAGTAAACGATATCCTTGGCTACAGCAAGGAGGAGGCGATCAGGCTCGGCAACAGCCACATCAGTCCTGAGCACCTCTTCCTGGGCATATTACGCGAGGGCGAAGGGGTTGCGGTGGATATCCTCCTGAATAACGGGGTCGATCTGCTTATGCTCAAGGGTTCGATAGAGAAAAGCATCAAGGCAGACAAGCCTGTGGCAATGGCTGATAATGAAATCCTGCCCCTGCTCAAGAGCACCGAACGCGTGCTGAGGCTTGTTCATATCGAAGCCAAGGCATTGAAAACCAGAGTTATAGACACAGAGCACCTCCTTATGGCGATACTGCGCGACGAGAGCAACCTTGTGACAAGGTTCCTTACGGAGCTCGACATTGACTATTCACTGGTCAAAAAGGCAGTCGAGGCCGGTAATCCTGCCGCCCAGGCAGACTACCCGCGTGACGAGGAAGACGAGGGCATGTTCTCCGGGCAGGGTCAGGGTAAGCAGTCGCAGGGCGGACAGCAGGCCCAGAGAAGCTCTTCCGAAACACCCGTCCTTGACAACTTCGGCATCGACCTCACAAAGGCTGCCGAAGAGGGAAGGCTTGACCCGGTTGTGGGCCGCGAGCGCGAGATTGAACGCCTGGCGCAGATTCTTTCACGCCGGAAGAAGAACAATCCTGTCCTGATAGGGGAACCGGGAGTTGGCAAGTCGGCAATAGCTGAAGGACTGGCACTGAGGATCACCAGGAGGAATGTTTCGAGGGTGCTCTTTAACAAGAGGGTTGTCGCCCTCGACCTCGCTTCCATTGTTGCGGGAACCAAGTACCGCGGACAGTTCGAAGAGCGGATGAAGGCGATTCTGAATGAGCTGGCCAAGAATGACAATATCATCCTTTTCATTGACGAGATACACACCATAGTTGGCGCCGGCGGCGCCAGCGGATCACTTGATGCAGCCAACATGCTCAAGCCTGCCCTGGCCCGCGGAGAGATCCAGTGCATCGGGGCAACAACACTCGATGAATACCGTCAGCATATCGAAAAAGACGGAGCCCTGGAACGAAGATTCCAGAAGGTGCTTGTTGACCCGACCACAATCGAGGAGACGCTTGACATCCTCAACAACATAAAGGAGAGATACGAGGATCACCATAACGTTACGTATACACCTGATGCCATTGAGGCCTGCGTGAAGCTGACAAACAGGTACATAAGCGACAGGAACCTTCCGGACAAGGCCATTGACGCTCTTGATGAGTCAGGATCGAGGGTACATATAAAAAATATCGTCGTCCCCGAAAAAATCCTGACCCTTGAGAAACAGCTGGAGGATACCAAAAAGGAGAAGAGCAGCGCCGTCAAGAACCAGAACTATGAACGGGCTGCCAGCTACAGGGATAAGGAGCGCGATATTCTCGACCTGATAGAGGCCGAGAAGAAGCGATGGGAGAAGGACCTGGCGATGAACCGCGAGATAGTTGACGCTGAGAAGGTGGCTGAGGTTGTGGCAATGATGACAGGCGTGCCGGTGCAGAGAATAGCCCAGACCGAGGGTACCCGGCTTCTGCAGATGGGCGAGGAACTGAAGGGCAGTATCGTCGGACAGGACGAGGCAATAGCCAAGATCGTCAAATCGATACAGCGCAACCGGGCCGGACTGAAGGACCCGAACAAACCTATCGGCACCTTTATTTTCCTTGGCCCCACCGGCGTTGGAAAGACCCAGCTTGCAAAGGTGCTTGCAAAATTTCTCTTTGACTCAACCGAGAATCTTATAAGGGTCGACATGAGCGAGTATATGGAAAAATTCTCCGTATCGCGCCTGGTCGGAGCCCCTCCGGGATATGTCGGTTACGAGGAAGGCGGACAGCTTACCGAGAAGGTGCGCCGCAAACCCTATTCAGTGGTCCTGCTTGACGAAATAGAAAAAGCTCACCCCGATGTATTCCACATCCTGCTGCAGGTGCTCGACGAAGGACAGCTCACCGACAGCCTCGGCCGCAGGGTCGACTTCCGGAACACAATAGTCATTATGACATCCAACATCGGGACCAGGCAGCTCTCTGAGTTTGGTACCGGTGTGGGATTTGAGACTTCGACAAAGAGAACCACGCGCAACGACCAGACCAGGAGCATCCTGCAGAAAGCACTGCAGAAGACTTTTGCTCCCGAGTTTCTGAACAGGATCGACGATGTGGTCATGTTCAACCACCTCACCAGGGAGGATATCGACAAGATCATCGATATCGAACTCAAGGGATTGTATGACAGGATTGAGGCGCTTGGTTACAGGATGAAGCTCAGTGCTGCTGCACGCGACTTCCTTGCTGACCGCGGTTTTGACGTTCAGTACGGAGCCAGGCCGCTCAAGAGAGCCATACAGAAGTTTCTCGAGGATCCCCTCGCCGAGGTGATCATCAAGGCCTCGGTCACCGAGGGGGCCGTCATCAGTGTAGGCTACACCAAAGGCAAGGAGGAGCTCAATTTCAGGGTCGGCAACAAGAAAGACGCTGAGGAGCCAGCCGAGGAGGAGAATTCTCAGTAGCCAGTCCTCAGTCCTCAGTCTTAAGTGCTGACTGCCAACTGCCGACTGGACTTCAGACTTGTTCTGCGTACAAATCGAAATCAGTGGACCCGGTAATCTTCACATCAACGAAGGTGCCGGGTTCGATTTTTTTGCGGGAGGTGATGAGTACCTCCTGGTCAACCTCGGGTGAGTCATGCTGGCTGCGTCCGATATGAAACAGTCCCTCCTTCCGGTCAACGATAACCTTTATGACAGTACCAGTCAGGGCAGCATTCTTCTCTGCTGAGATACCCTGCTGCAGCTTCATTATCCGGGCCACCCTCCTCCCCTTGGTCTTCCAGGGAATATCATCCGCATAGTTCAGGAATCCGTGGGTGTTCTCCTCGTGCGAGTAGCGGAAAGCACCGAGGCGGTCGAACCTCTGCTCCTTTATGAAAGCCAGCAATTCGAGGAACTCCTTTTCTGTCTCGCCGGGGTGACCTGCGATGACAGTTGTACGCACTGCGGCGTCCGGGACCATCCTTCGTATGTCGGAGAGCAGTCGGCGTGTACCGGCATTGTCATGCTCGCGGCGCATCTTCCTGAGCACCGTGCCGGAGATATGCTGGACGGGGATGTCAATATACCTGCATATTTTGGGATCTGACTGCATCATCTCAAGGATTTCATAGGGGAACCCGGCCGGATACAGGTAATGGAGCCGTATCCATTCCAGTCCGTCGATTGCCGAGAGCCGCCGGACAAGTTCCGGCAGCATCTGCCTGCCGTAAATGTCGGTGCCATAAAGGGTGAGATCCTGTGCTATCAGTATCAGCTCCTTCACTCCCTGCAATGCCAGGAACCGGGCTTCATCAACAAGCTCTTCCATTGGTATGGAAATGTACCTTCCCCGTATGTCGGGTATGGCGCAGAAGGCGCAGGTGCGGTCGCATCCCTCTGCGACCTTGAGATAGGCATAATGGGCGGGTCCGGTGATGACCCTCTCTCCCGTCAGCTCCTCGTGATAGGAGAGGCCAAGGTGACTGATTATCTCACGGGGTCTGTTGACGCCGAACCATGTGTCCACCTCAGGCAGCGATTCCTGCAGCTCTTTCCGGAACCGTTCCACCAGGCATCCCATGACAAGGAGCCTGCCCCCGCCCGCTCTTTTAAGGGTTTCGGCATGCTTTATTATTGTGTCGATGCTTTCCTCCTTTGCATCATGGATGAAGCCGCATGTATTGATGACGACAATATCGGCCGGATCGGATGATTCGGCAGTGACCCGGTAACCTCCGGCCAGCAGCTGACGCATGAGTTTCTGTGAGTCAACGGTGTTCTTCGAGCACCCCAGGGTGATAATGCTGACCCTGTTCCTTTTCATCAGCTGCGGTCGCTGAAGAGAGATTCCACAAAGGCGTACCTGTCGAAGATCCTCAGGTCTTCCATCTTCTCGCCCACCCCGATATATTTGACGGGTATCCTGAACTGGTCCGAAATACCTATGACCACTCCGCCTTTTGCGGTGCCATCGAGCTTCGTGATGGCCAGTGCGTTGACCTCTGTTGCAGCCGTGAACTGTTTCGCCTGTTCATAGGCATTCTGTCCAGTTGATCCGTCAAGTACAAGAAGAACCTCATGGGGAGCCGATGGAATTACCTTCTCCATGACCCTCCTTATCTTCGACAGTTCATTCATGAGGCCTATCTTATTATGAAGCCTGCCTGCAGTGTCTATGATAACAATGTCTGTGCCTGAGGCCACAGCCGAGCTGACGGTGTCAAATGCGACGGAAGCAGGGTCGGCGCCCATCTGCTGACTGATCATGGGAACACCTGCGCGTTCCGACCATATTCTTAGCTGGTCTATGGCTGCGGCACGGAAAGTGTCGGCAGCGCCCAGCAGCACGCTCCGGCCTGCCATCCTGAAATTGTATGCAAGCTTGGCAATGGTTGTTGTCTTGCCCACACCGTTTACACCGACGACCAGTATCACATAGGGTTTGGAAGGCAGAGGAGCATCAAAGCCGGATGATATGTCCTGTGTGCTGCTGTTCTCTTCAAGCAGGCCGGTTATCTCCTCCCGGAGAATGGCATTAAGCTCCGAGGTGCCCACATACTTGTCGCGTGCCACGCGTTTCGACACCCTGTCTATAATGCGGAGAGTTGTGTCCACACCAACATCCGACGATACCAGAACCTCCTCAAGGTTATCGAGCACCTCCTCGTCGACCTTCGATTTGCCTGCGACAACCCTTGTGAGCCTAGAAAAGACATTCTCACGGGTTTTTACGAGGCCCCTGTCGAGTATCTCCTTCTCCTCTTTCCTGAATAATCCGAATAGTGACATCATGCAAATATTGATCCGCCAAAAGTAAAAAAAGAGACGCACTTATCTGCGTCTCCCTGTAATGCAAAATCAGATGGTCTGATTTATTTCTTGCTGAAGAAGTCCTTAACGTGATCGTTATGAACAATTTCCTCCTTGAACTGGTAGGCGCCGGATTTGTCCGACTTCACAACCTTTATGCATTTGGTGAATGTCCTTCCGGTTCCTGTTTTCAGTGTTGCAACAACTTTCTTTGCCATAACTCAGTGTTTATTTAATTTCCCTGTGAAGGGTCATTTTTTTAAGAATCGGGTTGTATTTTTTTCTTTCAAGACGGTCAGGTGTGTTCTTGCGGTTCTTGGTAGTAATATACCTTGAGGTGCCCGGCAGTCCGGATTCCTTGTGCTCTGTGCACTCAAGGATCACCTGCACCCTGTTGCCTTTGCTCTTCTTTGCCATTTTGCGTCCGGTTTATTAGTTGATAATGAATCCTTTTTCCTTTGCTTCCTTAAGAACCGAGGCAAGGCCGTTCTTATTAATATTCCTCATTCCTGCTGCTGATACCTTGAGGGTGATCCACCTGCTTTCTTCGGGAAGGTAATACCGCTTGGTAAACAGGTTGGCCATGAATTTCCTTTTGGTCCTCCTCTTCGAGTGGGAAACGTTGTTTCCTACAACCGCTTTCTTGCCGGTGACCTGACAAACCTTTGACATTATTATCTCTTTTTAAAATGTTCTGAAAAACTCCAAAAATCGGTTCGCAAAATACGTGATTTTTATTCTATTAACCAAATTATTCGATCATTTTTTATTAACATGACTGCCCGGGCAATGCTTACCTGCTGATTATCTGCTTCCTGAGCAGGTTAATGGCAGTTGATGCCGACAGTTGGATATTGATAATCCTGTCATCGGCAAAGCTGTGTTTCTCAGTCACTACGCCCATTTCTGACGCAACCGCGATCCACACAGTTCCCACCGGTTTCCCGGGTGTGCCTCCAGTAGGTCCGGCTATCCCGGTCACCGCGACGGCATAATCGGTGCGTGCCAGCTTACGCACTCCAGTCGCCATTGCTTCGGCCGTTTCACTGCTGACCGCTCCGTGCACCATGATCATCTCAGGATCAACACCGAGGACGCCGGTCTTTATACTGTTGTCGTAGGCAATGACCGAACCCTTGAACCAGGCTGAACTACCGGGAACGGATGTTATCATTGAGGCAATTTTTCCGCCTGTGCAGCTCTCAGCTGTTGATAATGTCAAGTTATTCTTTATAAGCAACATACCGATAACCTCCTCAAGCGTTGCCTCATCTTCTCCGTAGATCACGTCAGGTATAATGGCATAGAGCCTCCGTACCTGCTCTGCGATCATTCCGGCCAGCATATTGCTGTCATCACCGTTTCCTGTCAGGCGCAGTTTGATCACTCCCCCGGCAGGCAGGTAAGCCAGTCTGACATTGGCAGGGAGTTCTTTCTCAAAACCCTCAAGCCTTTCGGCAAGCTTCGCCTCAAAAGTGCCGAAAGTCATAATGTTTTTGTGGATGATCACCCTCCCTCCTGTCCGGGCAGCAACCATCGGGAGGACATGTTCCTTCATAATGTATTTCATTTCAGACGGGACTCCCGGCATAGCGATGATGATCCTGCCGTCGCGGTTGAACATCATCCCGGGCGCAGTGCCTGCACGGTTGGCCAGCACGGTGCAGCTATCGGGCACCAGTGCCTGCCTCCGGTTGTTCTCATTCATCTCGATGTTTCTCTTCCTGAGCCTCCCTGTGATCTCTTCCAGTACTGCCGGATCCGTCACCATTGTGCCGCCGAAGAACCCGGCCAGAGTCTCCTTCGTGATGTCATCACTAGTAGGGCCGAGTCCGCCGGTCATCAGGACCAGGCTTGCGCGGGCCATCGCCTCTCCGAGCGCACTGATGATCTCATCCCTGTTGTCTGAGACCGAGGTTATGCGGTTGACTCTTATGCCCAGCAGATTAAGCTCCATTCCCATCCAGGCTGAGTTGGTATCAACGGTCTGCCCTATCAGGATTTCATCCCCAATTGTAATAATTTCGGCTGTGTTCATATTTTGCATCTCATTTGTGATAAGGGTGGCAAAATTATCAATATTTTGTGTCAGTTAAGCGGTCCGGGCTATATGAAAAGCGAAGAAGAAATAATCAGGGAAGTAAGTGATTTCGTGAAGGAAGCTGTGCAGAAGCATGACAACGGTCACGGATGGTCTCATATTGAGAGGGTTGTGCGGCTTGCGCTGCATATACATGACCGTGAAGGCAGAGGAGACAGGATGACTGTGGAACTGGGGGCCCTGCTTCATGACGTCGGCGATCATAAATTCGCAGCACATGACGGTCCTGCAGAGATACGCAGCCTTTTGGGCCGGCTCGGTGTAAATGACACAATCATTGAGGAGGTGGTCAGCATCAATGAAAACATCTCTTTCTCAAAGGGGCGGGAAGATATGATCAAAAGCGATGAGCTGCAGATCGTTCAGGATGCTGACAGGCTTGATGCCATCGGGGCTATCGGCATAGCAAGGGCATTCAGCTACGGCGGGTTCAGGGGACGTGAAATTTATGACCCCCGCGCAGACCTTGCCGCCCCTCCAGGCCTCGCCTCCGCCAGTTCTCACTCCGCCTCCACGGTCCATCACTTCTATGACAAGCTGCTTATGCTCAGGGAGATGATGAATACGCCCACAGGCAGAAAACTGGCAGACGAGAGACATGATTTCATGGTGAGGTACCTCAACCAGTTCTTCAGGGAGTGGAATCCCTGCAATGATTTATAACCTCTCAATCAAATGTTACCTGATTCTTCGCGCCTTCATGTGGTGGATGCACTGCGTGGCTTTGCAATAGTCTCAATAATGTTGCTTCATAACATTGAGCACGTCGATTTCTATTATAAACCTGAAGGACTGCCTCTGTGGATGGTCGCACTTGATAAAGGGATCTGGGACACACTCTTCTTCCTTTTCGGAGGGAAGTCCTAAGCCATCTTTGCTCTGCTCTTCGGGTTGACATTCTTCATTCAGTCGGATAATCAGGCAAGGAGAAGCCGCGACTTCCGGGGCAGGTTTGCGTGGAGGCTCCTCCTGCTTCTGTTGTTCGGCCTCATCAACTCTTCGTTTTACGAGGGCGACATACTTACGATCTATGCAGTTATCGGACTGGTGCTCATACCGGTGGCCCGGCATGGCAGCAGGAGTGTCTTCTGGATCGCACTGTTCCTGATACTGCAGCCTTATGAGTGGTTCAGCATGATAAAAGGTCTGCAGGATCCGGGTGCCACTATGGCTGATCCCGTATCATGGTCTTACTTTTCGAGGGTTGGGGAATACATCACCGGCGATTCCCTCCTGAGGACCTGGGCGGGAAACCTCACCATCGGCAAACCTGCCGTACTGTACTGGAACTGGGAGAACGGCAGGGTCTTCCAGACCGCGTCACTCTTCATGTTCGGCATGCTGGCGGGCAGGAGGAAACTGTTTGTCCAGTCCGATGCATCCGGGAATTTCCGGGTAAGTACTCTGCTGGTTGCATCCGTGGCGTTCATCCCCCTCTTTATCGTTAAAACAAACATTGAAGGATGGATTGTCCATGAGGCCATTAGTCGACCAGCATCGACAATTGTGACGTCATGGTCAAACATGGCCTTCATGCTGGTGCTGGTTTCGGGATTTGTCCTGCTCTACTGGAATACAAGGTTCCACGGGACCCTGAACATCTTCTCAACCTACGGCCGCATGAGCCTCTCGAACTATGTCATACAGTCGGTTTCAGGTTCATTCATCTACTACGGTTACGGCCTCGGACTGTACAAATATACCGGAGCAGCCTGGTGTCTCGTGATAGGCATACTGCTTGATGTGATGCAGGGATACTTCAATGCCTGGTGGTTAATGCATCATAATAAGGGTCCTCTCGAGACACTGTGGCACAATGCGACATGGATAGGCACAAAATAAGAGCGGGAATGTTGGCGGCGAATGATCAAAATCGGTTTAATGTGTTAATTTTACATATATAATTAAAAAATCAAAGAGATGTTCTATGTACTTCTGATCATTATTGCCGTGGTGGCCCTGCTTGCAGTGAGCCTTTACAACAGGCTTGTAAAACTCAGGAACAACCGCGAGAATGCATTTGCTGACATTGATGTCCAGCTGAAGCAGAGGCTTGACCTTATACCTCAGCTTGTTGAGGCTGTCAAAGCCTATATGAAGCATGAAAGCACTGTACTTACCGATATAACGAGAGCACGTGCCAGCGCCCTCGAGGCAAAGGGCATTGACGAGAAGATAGCTGCTGACGGCCGTCTCTCATCGGCTCTGCAGGGACTGAGGGTCGCTGTTGAGGCATACCCTGATCTTAAGGCAAGCACCAACTTCATGCAACTCCAGGAGGAGATCTCTGACATCGAAAACAAGCTGGCGGCAGCCCGCAGGTTCTTCAACTCGGCTACCAGGGAGCTTAACAATGCAGTGGAGACCTTCCCCTCAAACCTTGTTGCAGGAATGTTCGGATTCAAACGCGAAACAATGTATGACCTGGCTGAAACCAGGGCGCAGGCTGAGGAGACGCCTAAACTGAACTTCTAGAGAGAGATGAAATACATCGGGCTAAGTAAGCAGATCTGGTCCAACAACATCAAATCTGTTGTTTTGCTTATTCTGTTCCCCCTGGTGATCATTGGACTGGTATGGCTTTTTTTATTCCTGATCCAGCCGTCAGAGCATTACAGCGTTGCGGGTACAAATGACATTTTCGTCAGAACAGTCCCGTGGGTTGCCATCGGGGTTCTCATCTGGTTTGCGGTAGCCTGGTTTTCCCATACCTCGATGATTGAGAAGGCAACCGGTTCCGTCCCGCTGAGCAGAAAAGAGAACAAGCGTATCTACAACCTTGTCGAGAACCTTTGCATCGGAAGCGGAATGCCAATGCCAAAAGTAAACATCATCCATGATGATTCACTTAACGCTTTTGCCAGCGGTATCAACACCTCCACATTCACGGTATCACTCTCGAAGGGCATAATTGACAAGCTGGAAGATGACGAACTGGAGGCGGTGATTGCACATGAGCTTACACACATAAGGAACCGGGATGTGAGGCTGCTGATAGTCTCGATAATCTTTGTGGGGATCTTCGCTTTCATTACCGAGGCGCTGGTTCGCTCAGTCAGATTCAGCGGAGGCGGCAGGGGCAAAAAGGATGGCAAAGTGGTCATTATTGCCCTGCTCCTGGCAGCAGTTGGGTACTTCCTTTCGGCTATTTTCCGCTTCGCCATCTCACGTCAGCGTGAGTATATGGCCGATGCGGGCTCGGCAACATTGACAAGGAATCCGCTGGCCCTGGCTTCGGCGCTGGAGAAAATCTCGGCAGATCCGGCAATTGAGGCCGTCAGGCGCAGAGACGTGGCACAGATGTTCATCGATAATCCCCAGCCGAAAAAAGAGAGGCCGGTCTCTTTTCAGTTCGGCTCGATATTCATGACTCATCCGCCTATTGAAAAGCGGATAGCCCTCCTCAGACAGTTCTGACGGGTACCCGCGGATGGTCAGGGTGGCGAAAGAGACACTTGTTCAGGCAGAATGACATGAAAATCAACAAGAAGAGAATATACGAAATTATCTTTGAGGCAGATACGCCCGCGGGAAAAGCTTTTGATGTCACTATTATTGTGCTCATCTTTCTCAGTATCCTGCTGGTTCTGATTGACAGCATCTCTCCGATGCATCAGAAGTACAGGACGATATTATATTCCGCGGAGTGGGTGATAACGGGTATATTTCTGCTTGAATATCTTCTCAGGATTTATGTACTCGACAAGCCCTTCAAATATATCTTCAGTTTCTTCGGCATTATTGACCTCCTGGCAATTCTTCCTAACTTCATCGGACTGATCTTTGCGGGGAGCCAGAGCCTGATGGTGATAAGGGCAGTCAGGCTGATCCGGATCTTCCGTATTTTCAAGCTGAGCAGGTATACGACCGCAGGCCGTACACTGGTAAAGGCCCTTTACCGGAGCCGCGAAAAGATTTTCATGTTCATCTCTGTCATTCTGACCCTGGTTGTGATCTTCGGCACAGTCATGTACCTGATCGAGGGAGAAGAGAACGGCTTTACAAGCATACCTGTCAGCATTTACTGGGCTATTGTCACCCTGACCACGGTCGGGTATGGCGACATCTCCCCGGCGACCGGCATGGGACAGTTCCTTGCAAGCATCGTGATGATAATGGGATATGCAATAATAGCGGTACCTACAGGCATCATCACTTCGGAGATGATGAGAATGCCTTCCGGGAACAACACCCAGGTCTGCAACAATTGCCTTTGTGACCGGCATGATGATGATGCCCTTTACTGCAAGAAGTGCGGTGCAATGCTTGAAAGGCCTCCGCAGATGCTATGAGATCTCATGAGTCCTGTGCCCGGTCAGGGCTTATGCTGCACCGTCTGTTCTGCTCTTCCGGCAGGGTCCGTAAATTGTACAAAAGTATTTGTGAAATGAAACCGAATCTATTATTTATCCTGCTGGTGGCGATTACATTGAACTCGTTCGCCCAGAAGCCAATTGGTTATTTCTCCGGAGTCACGGCTGAAACCAACCTAAGAGCCGTTGCAAACCTCTCCCCCTACTCCACTGCCGTCGGATTTGATACCCGTTACCAGGGAGTCAAGGGCACAACAAGACTGTATGATACCCTTGTCGCTTCATCGGTACTTGTAAAAGGACAGCAGTATTATTTCCGGCTGGAAAGTGACATCGACGTAGTCAGAAATGCCCTTCTTTTCCGGAGACCCTCAGGCGGGGAACTGATGGAGATACTGTCTGATAACATTACTGAGGTTATTATCCATGACAAAGGAAATGACCTGGTATTCAGGACTACTGACAGCATTGAGCTCGATAAACAGGAGGATGAAAATAAATTCTTCCAGGTTCTGAAGGAGGGCCCATGGCAGTTCATAAAAATACCTGACAGGAAGTTTGTGGCTGCCGATTATAAGAGGCTTTACAGTCCTGATATACGCTACGATGAGTATAAACCTCTCAGCAAGTACTACATTATGGGCAGTGACTCGGTATTTCACCATGTGCAGCTCACCAGGAAATCTCTGCAGAAGCTCTTTCCCGATAAGAAAGAGCTGATTGACAGTAATTTCAATGAAAAGAGCTCCTCGGATCCGGAGGCTGATGTCATTAATCTGCTGGGAAAATTCTGAGGTTGACTGACCAATCCCGACTTTTGGATAGAAGGGGAACTGATTGCCACTTTTCCACTCTTTATAAGCCATCCCTTTACACGGGACCCGGGTTTGAACCACGGTGGTTACGGATACTGACTGCCTGCTTTCTGATTAACCTACATCCGTAATTTTGGCTTTCGACAAAAACATTTGAAGGAATTGCAGCAATTTCAGAACTTTGATTAATAACCCTTTCTGACGTAAAACTGATTATCCTATTGCATTGGTCATGACCAATGCCTCCGGTAAGAGTCAGCAGGCAACCAGGGATGATAGCTTATGCAGGCACCCTGTTCCTGATTCTCGTAACCGCGACCGTTGCTTTTTTCATTTACACCCGGCTTCAAAAGGCCGGCCAGAAAAATAATCTGATGCCGGCAGATAGCAGAATTTCAATAGCTGTCATGCCGTTTCAGAATATGACCAATGATACAGTCTGGGATATCTGGCAGAACGGGATACAGATCAATCTCATCACCTCACTTTCCAACTCTGAAGAGCTGAGGGTCAGGCAGACTGAAGCCGTCAACGGTCTCCTGAAAGCCGAAGGGTTTACGAGTTACATGTCGATCACTCCCTCAGTTGCCAGTTCAATATCAAAGAAACTTGATGCATCGTTTTTCGTTTCAGGGAACATATGCCAGGCCGGCAATAATATAAGATTAAACGCCTGGCTGACTGATGCGAAGACTGAAGAGCCGCAGCGGACATTTCAGATAGACGGAACTCCTGAGATGATCCTTCTGATAATAGATTCACTTTCCATCCAGGTTCATAATTCACTTTTAATATCCAAAATTGGAAAAGAGAGTCCTGACCTGCTTCCAAAAAGACATTATTCCCCCACTGAATCTCCGGAGGCCTACAGGTATTTTATAATGGGGCAAACGGCTTACTTTAAAAATGACTTCCCCACAGCAATAGAATACTTTCTGCAGGCCCTCTCGATTGATTCATCACTGTTCAGTGCAATGACACGAATTTCATTGGCATATTACAACATGAATGATTACACACGCGGAAAGGAATGGTGCTTAAGGATCCGTGAGTTTTATGACCAGATGTCTCTGAAGGACAAGATTAAAAATGATGCTTTGCATGCATTTTAATGCAAGACTCTCAATGTCAGGATTGACAACCTGCGGCGACTTGTCGCTCCAGATGACCAGGATCCGATGAGATGGTTTAATATTGGCGACTGTTATTTTGAAATGAGAGAAGATTATAAGGCAATCCCTGAGTTTGAGAAAGCGCTGGACCTGTTTAATGAATGGGGAATGAAGCCCTACCGGGGAGCATTCTATTATGAACTTGGCATCTGCTGTCACAGAACCGGGCAATCTAAGAAGGAAAAGAACCTTTACAGGAAAGCGGACAGGGATTTCCCGGGAGATCCGGGACTGATGGGCCAGTTTGCATGGCTTGATTTTGCACTTGGTGATACTGCGAGTGCAAACCGCCTTCTGGAGGAGTTTATATCAGTCCGTAAGAAGGAATCGTGGTCTGATGCACGCATAGCTGCATATCCTGCATATGTATATGAAATGGCCGGCAATCCGGACAAAATCGAGGAGACTTTGCGGAAGGCACTCTCCCTTGAACCTGGAAGTCCGGCAAAAATGAGCAGCCTGGCAGGTTTTCTTATTGACAGGGAAAGGAATGTTGAGGAGGGTCTCGCACTGGCTGAAAAAGGACTGGAAATGCAGCCGGATAATTTCAACCTTCTTCATCACCAGGGATGGGGATTTTACAAGCAGGGCAAATATGGGGAAGCGGTTGATTTTCTGCATAAAAGCCGGGATCTCAGATTGAAGAATTCTATTTATAACCACGTAGCATTCCTGCATCTCGAGGAGGCAAAAAGAGTTGCTGCCGGGCAGAATTTATAAGGAGCAAGGAAGCCTGTCGCCGGACAGAACCTTCATGTTTTTGGAAAAGTACTACTCCTTGCCTTAAAATTGTAAGTTTTCACTTTAAAATTGCTAGTCGCACAAGTGCGTTTCATCCGAACTTTAGGTATAAATTAAACCTAAACCGAAACGGCTATGAAAACAAAAGCACTATTACTTGTATGCCTTTTAGCAGGGATGCGACTTTCGGCTCAGACCACAGTCTGGGTTGAACCAATTGTCAGTAACACCTATGACATCACGATCATTTGTAGCGGCGAAGAGGTTGATGTAGTGAATTTTCCCATGTATTTTGAACCAAGGATCATAGAGCATATGAAAAAAGGAGAAATCGTCTGGTCGAAGTACCTCCTTAATAACGCTATTTATAAGAGTATAATAACCGGTGAGGTATTCAAGGCACATGATCTGGAAAAGCAATATGCAAAAGGCTACTTTACCTGGCAGGCTTGAGTCAGTCTGTGTAAATTACTAAAGGGCTGCTTTCGCAACCCTTTTTGATTGAGCGGGAAACGAGATTGCTTCGCCTTCGGCTCAGCCTACTCCTGATGAGGATGCTGTCAAACAAAAAGCGCCACTTGCGTGGCTCTCTTTTTTAATTTCCCCATGCCTCCCTCAGGTGAACCTGGGTCGGCCTATGTCAATTAAAAAAGGGCTGCTTCGCAACCCTTTTTGTTTGAGCGGGAAACGAGATTCGAACTCGCGGCCCTCAGCTTGGGAAGCTGATGCTCTACCAACTGAGCTATTCCCGCATTGGCCCCCTGAGCCTCCCATGGGAGTTGAACCCACGACCTGCTCATTACGAGTGAGCTGCTCTACCACTGAGCTAAGGAGGCATATATACAATAAAAAAAGCAGGGCGCGTAAGAAATAAGTGTGGAATAATTATGTCTCGCTGCATTTCCTCGTGCTTGAGGGAATAGCGCCCTGCCGGTGCAAATATAATAAATAATTCAATTGCAAATTTAATTACACCGCCATGCCACCGCAGACACTTATGGTCTGACCGGTAACATATGATGAAAGATCCGACGCAAGAAACAGCGCCACATTAGCGACATCATCCGGCAGTCCGCCGCGACGCAGCGGGATCTTTGCTATCCAGTCGCTCTTGACATCGTCAGGCAGCTTACTGGTCATCTCTGTAAGTATGAACCCGGGAGCAATTGCATTGCACCTCACATTGCGAGAGCCAAGCTCCTTGGCCACGCTCTTGGTAAATCCGAGAATCCCGGCCTTTGATGCAGCATAGTTCGACTGACCTGCATTGCCTCCCAGACCCACCACCGAGCTCATGTTGATGATCGAGCCGTTCTTCTGCTTCATCATCGGCTTGATGGCAGCCTTGGTGAGGTTGAACACCGACTTGAGATTCACCGTTATTACCTGGTCCCACTGCTCCTCGGTCATCCTCATCAGGAGCGTGTCGCGGGTGATGCCGGCATTGTTCACCAGGATATCAACCCTGCCAAAGTCCTTCACAATCTCATCGATCACATTCTCCGCATCTGAGTAGACAGAGGCATCGGAGACGTAACCCTTTGCCCTGACACCCAGTGCCGAAATCTCTTTTACCGCATCGGCAAACTCTTCATTGTCAATGATATTAGTGAGAGCTATGTTTGCTCCCTCGGCGGCAAAACGGAGGGCTATGCCCTTGCCTATCCCCCTTGATCCGCCGGTGATCACTGCTGTTCTTCCTTCGAGTAGTTTCATCTTAGTAAAATTTCGGGCACAAATATAAGAATTTATTTATGCAGCACTTCAGCCACAGTCATCCCTATGTCGGCCGGTGATTTCACAACGTGGATTCCGCACTCAGCCATTATCTTCATCTTCGCTGCGGCCGTATCGTTGGCACCGCCAATAATTGCACCTGCATGTCCCATCCGCCTGCCTTTCGGAGCCGTCTGTCCTGCGATGAACCCTATTACAGGCTTGCTGGCGTTCTCCCTGACCCACAAGGCAACGTCAGTCTCCATCATGCCGCCGATCTCCCCTATCAGCACAACAGCCTCTGTATCATTATCGTCCATCATCATTTTCAGGATATCAAGAGAGGTGGAGCCTATCACAGGGTCTCCTCCGATACCGACACAGGTCGATTGTCCCAGACCGAGTTTTGTCAGCTGATCCACAGCCTCATAGGTCAATGTGCCTGAACGGGAGATAACCCCTACCCTTCCCTTCTTATGAATAAATCCGGGCATGATGCCTACCTTGGCTTCCCCGGGAGTTATCACGCCGGGACAGTTGGGTCCGATCAGCACGGTGTCAAACTCCTTTATAAGCTTCTTGACACGGACCATATCAGCTACCGGAATGCCCTCAGTGATTGCAACTATCAGTTTTATCCCGGCCTCGGCAGACTCTATGATCGAATCCGCCGCAAACGGAGGAGGCACAAAAATGACCGAAGTGTCTGCACCGGTGGCCTTAACGGCCTCCCTGACAGTGTTGAAGACAGGCAGTCCGAGATGTGCCTGCCCGCCCTTTCCGGGTGTTACTCCTCCAACGACATTTGTTCCGTATTCGATCATCTGACCGGCATGAAAAGTGCCTTCGCTGCCGGTGAATCCCTGTACGATAACCCTTGAACCGGAGTGCAGTAATATGCTCATATCTGTATGCTCTTTTTGTCGCTTAATCTCAAATGTAAGGTATTTTTTGCTGCTTTTGCTAAATTTACTGAATATTATAAGTGCAATGGATTTCATAGAACCGATACTCCATGTAGGCATTTCCCGGTCTTTTTTTGCAGGGCTCCTGTTAGCCACAAGATGGCCATGCACCACTGCCAACAGGATCATGACCGCATGGGTGTTCATCTTCTGCATCGAACTTATATTCGCGCCGGTCAACCGGAAGGTGCTCGACATGTATTCATTTCCTTTCATATCATTCACCTGCTGACCGCTGCTCTGGCTCTATGTCCGTCACACCACAATACCGTCCGCAGGTATTCTCCCTGGCAAACTCTTCACTTCTTACCGTTCTTCGTCTTCTTCGCTGTATCGGTCATCTTTCGCGAGGAGCCTATCTTCGACGACCTGAGCGGTTTTTTTGTAACAGACAGGTTCATTCCACTGAGGATTCTATACAGTATCATCTTCTTTCTCTCCGTAACCGTTTACAGCAGCCTGTTGTTCATCGAGATACGGCGCCACCAGAGAAGGCTCCGTGATGCAGTCTCATACACAAACGCCAGGCTGACACTGAACTGGCTCAAGATCCTTTCCATTACATTCTATGCCGGGTATATAGTTGTTTTTATCCCTGGCGGGATTGGCATACCGGGGCACTATTATTGATGACTTCATGAAAACGGTATTCTTTGCAATCAGGATAGATCTTTAATAATATGACGAACTTTATTATCAGGAACCGTTGGGTCATAATAGCTGTGTCGGAGGCGTCTTTTCAAGCTCAGACGTTATCAGGAAGATGAGCAAGGCGCTGTATGGGCCATCGGAAGAGGGTTATGACATGATACCCTCATCTTCCGCGGCCATCATGCAGATGTTCGAACTCTACAATATGAGCGGTAACGCGGACGATTTCAGGCAGCTGGTGAACTTTGAATACACGAAGGCCCACCTTCCGGTCAGGCTGTCAAAGCCGGACAATAAGACCGTCAGGGATATCAGGGATGATATAAAAAGCTTTACGGCTGATTAACCGGCCGTAGTGACCACCGGCCTCTCCGCCACCCTCTTCTCCGGGTTCCAGTCAATACGATTCTAAGGTTACCTCCCACTGCTGGCCATTGGCTCATGTCTTATTTATGCGATTATAGCAATGCCGGCATTCATGCTTTACTTCAGACCTTCATTTATAGAGACACATCTGGAACGAAAAAACAAAAACAATAAAAACGATGAAAACAACGGAAAGGATGTTATTCCTATTGCCGGCAGTATTGGTTCTGTCACTGCAGTTCACATTGTCACAGCAGTCGGATCCCGTGCAGCTGATGGACAAAAGTCGTGATCTGACGATGTCAGGAAATATCCAGTCGACTGTCACCCTTGCAATAACCGAAAAAAACAGTTCGGTCCGGACACGGAGGCTCAATATGATAACCAAATCATACGATGACGGTACGATCAAGAGAATGGTAAAGTTCCTTGATACGGCTGATGTGAGAGGCACTGCAATGCTGATTATCGATAATAAGAATGCCCACGATGATATGTGAATATACCTTACTGCTCTGAAAAAGACAAGACGGATTATCAGCACCGAAAAAGGCAAGAGCTTCATGAGCTCCGAATTTTCAAACGCGGATATGTCAGGCTGAACAAACGCCGACTTCAAAATAAGACACCTCTCGGAATCAGGGAAAAACAACCTCCGGGTGATTAAGAGTCTGCCTGTCAGTTATGAAAAGGCCGACGGGTACGGCTTCTCGAAAAAGATAACATTCCTCGACAAGAGCAGCCTGAAGACAAAGAAGGTAGATTCTTATTATTTTGATGGCGAACTGTTCAATCCGATTGAGATTGTGGCCACGATTCCCCTGGAGGGGAAAGAGTGATATGGAATGACGGATATGTTAGCCATAAACCATCTCAGCGGAAGAAATTCAAGGGTCAAATTCGACCAGGTGTATTCGTCGGCTTTGATACCGGATAATAGCTTTATTGCCGATAACCTCCCGAGGTAGAATTCAATTACCTTTGTCCCAGAAAAAATTATGGCACAGAAGGGGACAATCATATGCGCGCCGGCCACCTCCGGAGGGGGTGCAATAGCACTTATCAGGCTTTCAGGGCCGGGAACTGTTGAAACATTGGCCGGAATATTCAAACCAATTGATAATCAGGTGAATATCATTAATGCGAAGGGGTACAGTCTGTTTTTTGGGACCATATCTTCGCATGGCGAATTCATTGATGAGGTACTTGTTTCAATATTCAGGGCTCCTCATTCGTATACAGGAGAGGAAATGGCAGAGATCAGTTGCCATGCATCACCTTTTATACAGCAAAAGATCATGGAAATTCTCATTGAAAAGGGAGTGCAGACAGCCACTCCGGGGGAGTTCACAATGAGGGCTTTCATGAATGGCAAAATGGATCTGTCACAGGCCGAAGCGGTGGCTGATATTATCGCCTCCGATTCAGAGGCGGCACACCGGCTTGCAGCCACCCAGCTCCGGGGCGGTTTCTCTAAAGAGACTGAGAAGCTGAGGATGGAGCTCCTCTCCTTCGCCTCTCTCATTGAGCTGGAGCTCGATTTCAGCGAAGAGGATGTGCAGTTCGCCGACCGCATTGCCATGACTGAGACGGTCATTAAGATTAAAAGCCTGGTTGACAGCCTTGCAGCCTCATTCAGGCTGGGCAATGCCATAAAGAAAGGGATACCTGTAGTTATAGCCGGGAGGCCAAATGTTGGCAAATCATCCCTCCTCAACCTGCTCCTTCAGGAGGAAAGGGCCATAGTCTCAGACATCCCCGGTACCACGCGTGACACAGTTGAGGAGATGTTACACGTCGGTGGCCTCTTGTTCCGGTTCATTGACACAGCGGGGCTGAGAGAGGGCGGTGACAGGATTGAGGAGCTGGGTATTGAGAGGACTCGCGGCAGGCTGAAGGAGGCAGAGGTTGTGCTGGCTGTGGCTGAGGCTACGGACAGCTCACAGGATATTGCTGCCTTTGCCGGCACTGTAAATGAGCTGACGGGTAACTCCGGTGCCAGGATAATCCTTGTAATCAACAAATCCGACCTTGTGTCCCGAAGCGCTGCTTCAGCTCTTAATAAGGAGCTGAACAGCCTCTGTACCTTTCCGGTACTTGTCACATCAGCTAAGAAACCATCCGGTATTGACGAGGTTAAGAAGCAGCTGACTGCTTCGGTGGAGACGGGCAGACTTGCAAATCCACAATACATCGTGACCAATGCAAGGCACTACGAGGCTCTGAAGAATGTTTCAGGGAGTCTGCAGAGGGTTCTTGACGGCTTCCGTGACGGTATCCCTACCGTTTTGATCGCCACTGACGTCCGGCAGGCTATCTATTACCTTGGTCTTATAACAGGAAAGATCACACCCGAGGACATACTCGGGCAGATCTTTTCCAAATTCTGTATCGGAAAGTAAGTTTCTAGAGATTCCCGAGGACTCGTCCGGAATTGTGGCCGAAGAGGTAAAAAAGTCCAAGCTGAACTCCCCTGTTGAACGATTTTACAGTACTGCTTTTGTTTATATCGTTTAAGCCGTGATTGTATCTCAGATCAATACCAAAACCGGTTGCAGGAACCACATAACTTGCACCGACACTCAGGGCAATATCAACGAGACTAAAATCATCATTACTGTCTGAGCTGACAAGAAGTGCAAGTTGCGGGCCAGCCTGCAGCCTGAATCCGTTGTCAAACATATACTGTATCAGTAAAGGGACATTCAGATAGCCCAGGTTCAGGTTTTTTGCACCCTGTGCGGAATATGTCAGTTCAGGCTGAAATGCCCACTGGCTGCTGCGATGGATGTGGCCAAGAATACCAAAATGATACCCTGTCCTCTGATCATAACTTATGCCGTTGTCATTTTGTATATTGTAGAAATTCAATCCTCCCTTGACCCCGAGGGTGACGTGTCCGGAAGGTGAAGAACTGTGTTGTGCACTGGCAACGCCTGAAAAAAGGAACGCTGCAATTAATACAGGCAAAAATCTCATTTTAAGTTTCATTTCTTTGTTATTGGTTTTCGTTCTAAACCTGATATATCAGGGCATGCTTATTGTTGATAGCAAAGGTGCCGGTAATTAAGCCAGGAAGCATTACAGATTTGTACCTACTTGTTACATAATTCACATATAATTAAAGAATTAGTAATTATTGATCAATTGTGAGCATCAAAGAACTATTCACTTTCCCGGTCTCTTGAATACAGCCTTGATGCTGATAAGCGGAGGCATGGTGTCGCCAAGAAGAAAGCCCCAGGGCCTCAGGGGTTCGACATTATCACAGACGAGTTTCACTATGGCCAGCAGCGGTATCGAGATAAACATCCCGGGAATGCCCCATATGGCACTCCCGACAAAGACCGCAAGCAGAGAGAACAGTGCATTCAGTTTTACTTTTGAGGCAACTATCCTGGGTACTATATAATTGTTGTCAACAAGCTGGATCAGGTAGTAACCAATCAGGACATAAACGGGGTACAATCCGGAATCTTTGGTTATCAGGGCCACGGTCATGGGCATGGCAACGGCCACCACTCCACCTATGTATGGTATTATATTGAGTAATGCGCCAAGGATGCCCAGTAACAGAGCATATTCGATACCCAGTGCTAACAGAACAGCAGTATTCAGGGCGGCCACAATCCCGGCCTCAATGATCAGACCTATTAGATATTTCTGGATGAGTGTTTTGGTCTTGGTAACCAGTTCACTCACTTTACCCTGTTGGTCCAAACTGAAAAGCCTGTGAATAAACTCTATGAGGATGGAGTGGTAGAAAAGGAGCATAAAGACATATACCGGGATTAAGAAGATCAATACCAGCATGTTACCAAGGGAGACAAGTGTGGTTCCGATGGCGGCGGTGCCGGTATTAATAAGATCACTGCGCGTTTTTAGCATCCAGTCATCAAGTTTCCGGGAGCTTATGTCGAAATGATTAGATATCCAGGTAGTGGCCTGGTTAAGCAACTCCGTGAACTTGTCTGCCAGAAATGGCAGTGAATCACTCAGACGGTTTGCCTGCGAAAGCAGTAATGCCCCAAATGCTGCAATGACGAGAAAGGTGAGGAAGAGCGTAATGATGATAGCTATGACCCCGTTTATTTTCCTGTTTACAAAGAAGTTAACAACCGGATGGAGTACAATTGCCAGTATGGTTGCGAATACTACAGGCACAAGTATGCTCCGTCCGATATAGAGCATACCTATTAGAATGGCTATGCCGCATAACAAAATACTTGCTTTCAGATAAACCGGCAGCTTGATTCCTTCACTTGCCACGGGTTCCGGATTTCAGTCTTTTGTTACGAAAAATACGCAGAAGTGCAATTTCTCCCATTGACCTTAATGAACCGGTGTGTTGTGAAATAAAGCTGGTTACGCCCGATTGCAAAACCGGGCTTACAACCCTTCTGAGGCCGGGACCCGCCAGGCCCTTGAAAACCAGATTTGAAAACAGACCTGTGGCAAGTCCAAGGGTTGTCCCGAGTATATTATCGATCAGATTTGGCGATGAAGTGATATCGTGCAGGGTGCTCCTGAGGAGATTGACAGGCTTGAATGTTTCATAAGTGGAATAAAACTGTGCTTTAAGCAACTTTCCATTGACAGAATGTTCGGCTTCAAGTAATTGAATTGCCTTTTTAAGGCCGGCAGCGGATTTTATAGTTTGCATCTGATTTTATTTAAGAACCCGTCTTATGATGTAATCGCCAACCTGTTTCTTAAGCCATTTGTGCAAGAAGAGATGCATTATGAGGGCAACGATACCGTAAAAAGCAGCTACCGCAAAAAAACCGAAAAAGAGATTGCCCAGGAGTCCGCCTGCCCATAAGGCAAGGCCCAGGTTCAGGAACAGCATGAAAATGGCTGCCGATGCCATGACTATGAGCCTGGGTACGCTGTCTGACACTACACCTGATGCTCTGTCAAGGGCTTTCAGTTTGACCAGCTCCAATTCTGTCTTACCGTATTCGGCGACTTTCTCCAGAAGTTCATCTATGATCCTGGTGTTCTCTTCCATGGTTCCAGCCAATTGATTCAGGGTATGATCGTGCTTCAGTCACAATCATCAAACCGCAGCGGTATTTGCCTTTTTGCCAGGTTTATCCTTTACTTTGCCACCCGTTACATTTGAGTTGGAGTCATCCTGGCTGACATTGTCATATTTTTCAGATATGTCATCAAGAAACTCATTGAATTTCTCCTTTATCGATTCCTTGAGGTCATCTCCTTTACCGGTCAGTCCTTTACGTGTCTCCGATCCTTTTGCCGGGGCAAACAGAATACCTAACACTGCGCCGGCAGCTACTCCTGCCAATAATGCCACCACTACTTTTCCTGAACTCATGATTTATTTTGAATTAATAAGTCCGCTCCGGATTATCCCGCCTAAAACGCCCTAACCTAAACTGCCTGTATTTTGATGAATACAATACCCGGGGCTTCTCCGAAGCGGACTGTATGTTTATTTGTGAGGTTTAAGATTCACTGCAAAAATACTCCACCCCTGCCACGCAATCGTTACATGGTTATGGAAATTAATTACATAATTCCCACATTCTTAATTTTCAAGGCTCCTGGTGCGTAATGCATATTGAGTTGACAGACAGCAGCTAGTAAGGAATCTTATGAAGAGTATATGTCTGTCAGAAGAAAAGGCTCGCCAGGATGGTGAATACCAGTCCGCATACAGAGATGATTGTCTCCATCACCGTCCACGACTGCAGGGTCTGCTTCTCGTTCATGCCGAAGTACTTGCTTACCAGCCAGAAACCGCTGTCATTGACATGCGATGCGATTGTTGCCCCTGATGATATGGCAATGACGATCAGTGCTTTGTGAGGGTCACTCATGACAAAAGCAGGCAGAATTGGCGCTACAATACCTGCAGCGGTGATCATGGCAACAGTGGCTGACCCCTGGGTGAGGCGCACAACAGCTGCAATAATCCATGCCAGTAATATCGGTGAAAGCACTCTCCCGGCTAGGGAGTCGGCCAGGGTGGTGCCGATACCGCTGGCCACAAGCATCTCCTTTAGAACACCTCCGGCTCCGGTGACAAGAATTATTATTCCGGCCGGACCAAGTGCCCTGGTGCTCAGCGACATGATCCGGTCGCGCGACATGCCCCGCCTGATGCCAAGCAGCCATATTGCCAGAAGTGTCGCAATTATAAGCGCCGAAAAGGGATGACCGATGAATACAAGAATCTCGGTGAAAGCAGATGATGTCAATATTGTGTTCCTGACCAGTATGCCTGTCAGCGTGCTCACAACGATCAGCAATAACGGTGTCACAATCAGAGCGAATATCATCCAGAAAGAGGGCAATCCGCTCCGGGAAGTCTCCGTTCCGACTTCACCGTTTACAGCGACTGGCGGATCAATCTTTATCCTTCCTGCTATGAATGTCCCAAATAGCGGCCCGGCGATTATTGCACTTGGCAGGCCCAGAATCAGGCCTATAAGGATCACCCACCCGAGATCGGCACCGATTATCTCGGATACAGCTACCGGTCCGGGTGTAGGGGGAATGAAGCTGTGAGCCACTGCCAGACCAGCCAGCAGGGGTATACCGTAGAACAGGAGTGATTTGCCTGTATCCCTGCCCAGCGCATATATGATCGGGATAAGAATTATCAGGCCCACATCGAAGAAGACAGGTATTGCCACTATGAAACCTGTAAACATCATTGCCCATGAGGCCCTCCCCTGTCCGAATTTGTTCAGCAGGTAGTTTGCCAGGGCATGTGCTCCACCCGAGCTCTCGAGGATCTGACCGAAAATGGCGCCCAGTCCCACAACCACGGCTATGAATCCAAGCGTATCACCCATCCCCTTCTGTATGGCGACAGTAACTTCCTTTAGCGGCATGCCGGCGAGAATACCTACAAAAACTGCAGTAATCAGAAGCGAAATGAATGCGTTGATCCTGGCCTTCAGGACCAGAAGCAAGAGTAACGCCACCGCGGCCGCAACAATAATAATAATGGATGAAACCGTCATGGTTGATCAGGATTACCTCCAATTTAAACTATTTCTTATAAATGCAGCGGTTCTGAATAGTAGTTTTATTTTTGCAGGAAAGAGTTTAGGATGATAACAGAACATGACATAGCAAAGAAAGGACCTTATGAACTGGATCTCATAGAAGGCAGGAGATATCACTGGTGCTCCTGCGGCCGGAGCCTGCGGCAGCCCCACTGCGACGGATCACACAAGGGCACAGGACTGAGACCTCTGAATTTCACAGCTGCTGAGACAGTCAAGGCCTGGCTGTGCGGTTGCAAGAAAACCGATACACCTCCCTTCTGCGACTGCACCCATATTAAGCTGTAGAGACACCTTTATTACCCCTTCGAAATTTTAAGAAAACTTTAACAATGAGTAAGTTGAGTGCATAATTTGTTCTGTTTCAATAAAAAAAAGCAGTCTTTCTTCACTCCTGCTTTTTCCAAAATGCCAAAACCTATTGTAAATGTGATTTCCGCCTTTTTAAATTTGCATTCCGTATGAAAAAAGCAAAGAAAACAGGAGGAAATTCCAATGTCTACATTTAAGAAACTGACTGCTCTTTTTTCTGTCCTTCTAACCGGGATAGCTGCTTACGGCCACAGTGCCGTCTCTGAAAACGACAGTATTCTGTTGTACACCCCCTTCACGAAGATTTCCATTCCACCGGGGGAAGCAATAGATTACGCCATTGACGTCATAAACAATGGCAATAAACTGGAAACAATTGACCTGGTTGTCACGAACCTGCCATCAAGCTGGAACTACGCTCTCAAATCCGGAGCCTGGAACATCAGGCAGGTGTCAGTACTGCCCGGCGAGAAGAAGAGCATTTCGCTGCGGGTAGAGGTACCTTTCAGGGTCAATAAGGGCAACTACAGGTTCTATGTCAGTGCCGGATCTGACCGAAGCCTTCCGCTGACAGTCAACATATCCGAACAGGGTACCTTCAAGACGGAATTCATCACGCGTCAGGCAAACATGGAGGGCCATTCGGGATCGGCATTTACATACAGCGCAGAACTCCGTAACCGGACCGCGGAGAAACTGACCTATGCACTGCAGGGAGAGGTGCCGAAAGGATGGACTCTGACATTCAGTGCCAACGGCAAACAGGTGACCTCGGTTGAGGTGGAGCCAAATGCAACAATAGGAGTAGGCATTGAAGTAAAGCCTTCTGAACAGGTGGAAGAAGGCAGATATGCAATTCCCATAAGAGCCATGGCCGGATCATCATCCGGAGATCTGGCTCTGGAAGCGGTCATAACCGGATCATTCAAAATTGAGCTGACGACACCCACCGGACTCCTGAGCACCAATATAACAGCAGGTGAGGAAAAGAAGATTGACCTTGTGGTGAAGAACACCGGCTCCTCCATCCTTTCAGGAGTAAAAATGAGCAGTTCAGCACCCGTGAACTGGCAGGTGACCTTCGACCCGAAGGAGATTGAGACAATCCTGGCAGGCAGGGAGGTCACTGTCACAGCAACAGTAAAGGCAGACAAGAGGGCAATTCCGGGCGATTACATGACAAACTTTGAGGCAAGGACTCCAGACGCCTCGTCAAAGGCATCATTCAGGATGTCTGTGCGGACACCAGTGCTCTGGGGCTGGATCGGCATACTGATCATTCTTGCTGGCATTGGAGCGGTTTGGTATCTGTTCCGGAAGTACGGGAGGAGGTAGCCGTGACCGATAATATCATCGAACTAAAAGGGTTGACCAGGAGGTACGGCCAGTTCACGGCTGTCAACAATCTTGACCTGGAGGTCAGGAAAGGAGAGATTTTCGGGCTGCTGGGACCCAACGGTGCCGGCAAATCAACCACTATACTAATGATGCTGGGGCTGACAGAGCCTGATGAAGGAAGTGTCCGGGTCTGCGGACTTGACCCCACAACTGACCCTGTCGGGGTTAAGAAGAAGGTAGGTTACCTGCCTGAGGAGGTTGGCTTCTATGATGACCTCACCGGAATGGAAAACTTAACCTACACTGCCCGGCTCAACGGTTTTGCCCCATCCGTGGCCGGGGTAAAGGCTGCCGCACTTTTGGAACGGGTCGGCCTGACT
The DNA here is from genome assembly GCA_049294275.1 of Bacteroidales bacterium. Taxonomy (GTDB): domain Bacteria; phylum Bacteroidota; class Bacteroidia; order Bacteroidales; family VadinHA17; genus SR-FBR-E99. The sequence goes on along the minus strand of JBAQCQ010000032.1, from coordinate 22,774 downwards.
GCCGGAAAAGACAAAAAGACAGGAAAATACTCACGCGGGATGCGCCAGAGACTGGGACTTGCTGATGTGCTGATAAAGGACCCTGAAGTTATCATCCTCGATGAGCCTACGCTGGGCATTGACCCCGCAGGTGTGAAGGCATTCCTCGAGCTGATAGTGGAACTGAGCAGGGAACAGGGAATAACTGTACTCTTCTCTTCACACCATTTGCACCAGGTGCAGAAGGTGTGCGACAGGGTTGGCATTTTCGTAGGGGGAAAACTTCTGGCTTCCGGGAACGTACAGACCCTTGCCGCACAACTGTTTGGCACAGAGATCTCAGACGGGACAACTGGAAAACGTGAATATGGTCTTGACGATATTTATTTCCGCTATTTTGAAGGAGGTGAACAACATGAATAAAGCAGTTCTGACCTTCACTGATAATCTGTTTAGCAAAAGTGACAGGATAAAGCATCCCTTCCGGGTGATTATGGAGAAGGAGATGGCTGACCATATCAGGAGCTGGAGGTTTATTATACTCATCGGCATTATCGTTCTTACCTGCCTCGGGTCGTTGTATACGGCCATGACCAGTTTTTCCCAGTCGGTGAAGCCCAATGATCCGGAGGAATCGTTTTTCTTTCTGAGGCTCTTTACCCTTTCTGACGGTACCATGCCCTCATTTGTTGTCTTCATAAGCTTCCTCGGGCCGCTGCTTGGCATCGGGCTGGGATTTGATTCAATCAATTCCGAGCATAACAGGGGCACGCTCAGCCGCATACTGTCACAGCCGATACACCGCGACTATATAATCAATGCCAAGTTTGCAGCAGCGCTCACCGTCATCAGTGTCATGCTGCTGGCGCTGGGACTGCTGGTGATGGGGGCCGGCCTCATATCCATTGGCATCCCTCCCACTGCAGAGGAATTCATCCGGATCATCCTGTTCATCGTGCTTAGTGTTGTATATGTTGCCTTTTGGCTAAACCTGGCGATACTTTTCTCGGTGTTGTTCCGTCAGCCTGCCACGGCGGCGCTCTCTGCGATTGCCATATGGATATTCTTTTCTGTGTTCTATCCGCTTATCGTGAGCCTGGTGACAAAATCGATGGAGCCCTCTCCTGCCGCATCACCGCAGTATATTGTTGCCTTTGAACAGTTCCGCCTGGCACTGCTGAGGGTGATGCCCAACCAGCTCTTCAGTGAAGCGACGACGACGCTGCTGATGCCTTCCGTGCGGAGCCTCGGACCGCTTACAATGGAACAGATGATCGGCACTCTCCCCGGGCCCCTGCCTCTTGGTCAGAGCATAATGCTTGTATGGCCGCAGGTCACGGCGCTGGTTGCCGGTACTCTTATAAGTTTCGTGGTTTCGTATTACCTGTTCATGCGACGGGAGATAAGACCGAGGTGAGTTTTCCGAAGCCCGCTGCCGCGTAAAAAGATCTGTAGCATCAACAGTCCGGTGTGCCTGGACGGCCATTAAGAGATACGCCCGCCGAGGAGGGCAATAGTGTCAAAAAAACCAGGAAATGATTTGTCCACCGCCCCGGCACCGGTAATTGTCACTGCACCGGTTGCCATAGTGCCCATCACGGCAGCCATCATGGCAATGCGGTGGTCATTATGTGATGATACCACTGCACCTTTGATATTTCCTCCGGTTATGAGCATCTCATCATCATCGAAGTGCACGCTGATGCCTGTCAGTCCCAGTACATCTGCTATAGCCTCCGCCCTGTCGCTCTCCTTGCCCTTAAGGCGACTCACACCCCGGATGCGGCTTGTACCGCTGCAGCGTGATGCCAGTGCGGCCAGCGGGGGGAACAGGTCGGGTGAGTCAGTCGCATCGAAAATAAACGCCCTGAGCTCTGAGCTGGAAGCTTTTACCTCCTCAGCATTTTCTGTCAGATGACAGCCTGTATCCCTGAGAACCTGCATTATTGCCCTGTCGGCCTGCATGCTGCCGCTGTTGAGATTTCTGACTGATACCTCCCCTGCCAGGGCGCCGGCAACAAGCAGGAACGCGGCCCCGCTCCAGTCGCCCTCGATATTGTATTCACGGGCATTGTATGACTGGTTCCCCCTGACTGAGAAATGGCTGAAATCACTGTTTTTCACAGTTATACCGAAATCCTCCAGCAGCTTAATGGTCAGGGTGATATAAGGCTTGCTCCTCAGACCTGTGACCACAATTTCACTGTCTTCACCTGCCAGCGGCAGAGCCATCAGAAGGCCGGTCAGCAATTGCGATCCTGAAGAGCCGTCAATGACAGCCCTTCCTCCCCTCATTCTGCCTGTTAGTGTCACAGGAAGCAAGCCGTTGTTCGCTTCTACTGTTACACCAAACTGTGCAAGCGCCTCACTAATCATCTTCACGGGTCTCCTGAGCAGCGATCCGTCTCCGTTAAGGGTCACCCGGTCTGAAAGAAGCGCTGCGATCGGGGCAAACATTCTCAGCGCTAACCCGGATTCGCCACAATTGAGTATAGCATGTGTTGGGACAGCATGACCATTTAGTATGGTAATCTGATGATGATCCCGGGTAACAGAGGCGCCCAGTGCCGTAGCCATCTTCATTGCGGTAAGGGAGTCATTGCAGAATGAAGGATTTTGTATCACGGTTTCTCCACGGGAAAGTACCCCTGCAGCTATTGCCCTCTGAGTCAGACTTTTGCTCGGTGGAGCCTCAACCTTTCCTTTAAGGCCTGACGGATGAACTGTGATCTCCATAAAGTAGCTGATAATTCAGAAATTTAATCTTGTTTCCGGTATGCTAATTTAATCTTCTTTCATCACTCTCATCTGGTGGGTGATTGATTCCTGGTGTATTGCTTCGAGGAAGGTCTGGATGAACTCCGGGGTGAGGCCTTTCCTTACTCCCTTGTCCACAGCGTTGTTCTTCACCTCTTTCCACCTGGAGCTTTGCAGAATGGTAATACCATGGTCCTTCTTGTACATGCCGATTGTCTCCGCCACCTGCATCCGGCTCTCAAGGATATCCAGCAGGAGGTTGTCGTAGACATCTATCTGGCTTCGCAGGTCCTCAATCGTCTCGAGGAATTCCGGATCATCTGTTGTCGGTGATCTGAGCACCAGGCTGTCGATGATCTCGATCAGCTCCGCAGGAGTGACCTGCTGTTTCCTGTCGCTCAGAGCACTGGCCGGATCGATGTGTGACTCAATCATGAGGCCGTCATAGTTCAGGTCCATAGCCTTCTGGGAGAGATCGCTGATGAATGACCTGTCACCTCCCATATGGCTTGGATCGCAGATCATCGGCAGGTCTGGTATACGCTGCCGCAGCTCAACAGGTATCTGCCATCTCGGCTGATTGCGGAATGCACACTTTTCCCATGATGAAAATCCCCGGTGTATTGCTGCAAGCCTGGTGATGCCCGCTTTGCTAATCCTTTCGATTGCACCTATCCAGAGCTCCAGGTCAGGATTGATGGGATTCTTGACAAAAACCATAACATCAGCGCCCTTGAGCGCTGAGGCTATCTCCTGCAGGGCAAATGGGTTTACGCTGGTGCGTGCTCCTATCCAGACAGCATCAACGCCGTGCTTCAGAGCCTCATAGACATGTCTCTCAGTGGCCACTTCAACGGAAACGGGGAGACCACACTCCTCCCTCACCTGACGCAGCCATTTCAACCCTATAGTCCCGACTCCTTCAAAATGGTCAGGACGGGTACGCGGCTTCCAGATGCCTGCGCGGTAGAGATCCACCTTCCCGGTGGCAGCAAGTCCGGCGGCAGTGAGCATCACCTGTTCCTCGCTCTCGGCGCTGCAGGGGCCGGCTATCACCAGGGGCCGGTGTTTCCAGACAGGCCACTCTTCTATCGGAGAGATTTTCAGCCTGTCTTTCGTGATGACTTTGTTTCCTATATCCATAACCAGATCATTCTTTCATTTAAGTATCATTCCTATCTCGTTGGCCGACTTCATGAGTTCACGAAGGCCTGCGCTGTCTCCCTTGCCGATGAAGGTCTTGAAGAGGCGCATCTTTTCTATATATGTGTCAATCACCTCAAGGATCGGACCGGAATTGCCGATGAAGATCGGGGCCCAGGTGTCGCCGTTGCTTTTCGAGAGGCGTACAGTGCTTTCGAATCCTCCGGCTGCCAGAGACATAATGTTAGTGTAGTCCTTTTCCTTGTCGAGAACGCACAGGGCCAGGGCAAAGGACGTAATGTGGGAGATATGTGAGACATATGCCACATGGACGTCGTGGTCTGACGACTTCATATACTGAATCCGCATGTTGAACGACTGCAGCAGGGCAGTGATAAGTTCCAGGGCGTCTTCGTCACTGCGTTCCGGATCGCAGATTATTGCCACCTTGTCGTAGAAGAGCCTGTCAAGGGCGGCTGCGGGGCCGGAGTTCTCAGTTCCAGCCATCGGATGGGCTGACACATACCTCCCGCGAGCCGGGTGAGCTGCCGCCACGGCGGCTATGTCTGCCTTGGTTGATCCCATGTCAGTCACAACCTTTGAAGTGCCCCTTATCATATCGAGAACGCGTGGCAGAAGCCGGCAGTTGACATCAACAGGAGCGCACATGATGATTATATCAGACCGCTCCACTGCCTCCTCCAGTTCAAGAAACTCGTCGGCCAAGCCGCGGTACATGGCTATAGTGCAGTGATGCGGGTTGCTCTCCACTCCCTTTATTCTTCCGGCGAAGCCGTTTAGCCTGAGACTCCTGGCTATCGAGCCCCCAATGAGGCCCAGCCCTACGATACAAATATTTGCAGACATAAAGGTTTATTTTTTGTAATTGACTCCTGGGTGATTATCTGATGTGATACGCTTAAGCGCTTTTTCAAGAAGTTCCTCCGTTGCGCAGAGTGAAATCCTGATGAACCTCTTCCCGTTGTCGCCAAATACTGATCCCGGGGTTATGAAAACATGGTACCTGTGGAGAAGTTCCTCAGTGAGGGCGACGGAATCACTGCAATCTGCCGGGATTCTGCCCCAGAGGAAGAGCCCCGCCTGCGCCGGGTCGAAGGTGCATGAGAGGGCATTCATTATCCCCCCAGCAATATTACGGCGCCGGCGGTAGACCTCGTTCAGCTGTGAATACCACTCATCCGGCGCCGAGAGTGCCGTCGAGGCTGCGGCCTGCAGAGGCTGAAACATTCCTGAATCCATGTTGCTTTTCACCTTCAGTACGTCATTGATGAAACCGTTGCTTCCGGCAACCATGCCTATCCTCCACCCTGCCATGTTATGAGATTTGCTGAGTGAGTTAAGCTCCAGGGCCACATCACGGGCCCCGGTAACTGATAACAGGCTCAGATGATCGTTGTTCAGTATGAAGCTGTATGGATTGTCATTGCATAACAGTATGCTGTGCCTGCGGGCGAAATTCACCAGACGCTGAAAGATCTCAGAGGTGGCCCTGGCGCCGGTGGGCATGTGAGGGTAGTTGATCCACATGATCTTAACCTTCTCCACCCCTGAGGCTTCTATGGTCTCGGGGTCAGGCAACCAGCCATTTTCCTCCTTAAGGTCATATACCCTTACAATGCCTCCGGCCAGCTTTGTTGCAGCGCTGTAGGCCGGATAGCCGGGATCAGGCACCAGTACTTCATCACCAGGATCGAGAAAGGCCATGCTGATGTGCATTATTCCTTCCTTGGAGCCAATCAGGGGCAGTATCTCCGTCTCCGGGTCCAGTGTAACCTTAAAATATTTCATATACCATACCGCAAAAGCGATCCTCAGAGCGGGTATGCCCCTGTAGCTCTGGTAGCCGTGGTTCTGGCTGCCGGCCGCGCTTCTGGCAAGTTCCACGATAACATCCTCCGCCGGAGGAATATCCGGACTGCCTATACCCAGGCTTATGACATCGGCGCCCTGCTGTCGCATGCGGGCTATCCCGGCCAGTTTGGTCGAAAAGTAGTACTCATTCACGAGCCCTGTTCGCTCAGCTGCTTTTATCATCGGTTTTTCCATCAATTTCATACTTTGCGTTTTCTTCAGTTTCTTCCGCCTGGATAAGGCATAATTCCCTGCCTGAATTCACCCACAATCTCCAGTCCCTCAGTAAGTGGCCGTATAGCATCCAGAGCCATGCGAAAGCGTTGGAAATCACTAAATACCAGGTCGATATGAAAAAGGTATTCCCATGGTTTGCCCACGATGGGGAGTGACTGGATCTTTGTCAGGCTGATCTGGTAGAAGGCAAGGACCGAAAGCACCTGCGACAGTGATCCTACCTTGTGGGGCAGCGAAAAACAGACCATCGCCTTGTCGGCGGTGTTTTCAATTGTGTTCCCGGGGGACCCGTTCATGCTGCCTGATATGATCAGGAACCTAGTAAAGTTCTGCCTGTCATCCTCGATCTCCTTTCTGATGATACTCAGGCTGTACATCTCAGCGGCAGCACTGCTGGCAATCGCTCCGATACCCTGGTGCTTCTTCTCACTGATGAGCCTTGCGCTCAGGGCCGTGTCAACCGTTTCAACAACCTTTACACCATCCTTCCTCATCTTTTCCAGGAAGAGGCTGCACTGTTGGATGGCCATGGGATGAGAGTGTATCTCCCGGATATCCTTAAGTTGCTGGCCCGGCATGGTAATAAGGTTCTGAATGATACGAAGATAGATCTCCCCGATCACGGTCAGATGAGATCTGCGAAGGAGCTCGTAATTAGGGAGTATGCTTCCGGCCACGGAGTTTTCGAATGCCACTATGCCGTAGCCTGCCTTTCTTCCTCTTACCAGACTGAAGAGGTCATCAAAGGTGTCACACGGCACGGTGTCAATTTCTATTCCTGCGAAATATTCGACCGCGGCTATCTCATGAAACGACCCTCTGACACCCTGGATCGCCACACTGATCCTTTCTTCTCCTGTTTTCATCTGACTGTCTTTAAAAAAAAAGTCCCGCTTTTTTGCGGGACTGCCTTCATCATATTTCTTATTCTTTTTTACAGATATACAACTATTCAGTCCCTCTTTCCGGATAGTAATAGAAAAAGTAAAAAGAAAAGCTGTATGCTGCGTATGTTCTCATCATTACGAACGCTAAAGTACACAAAAATCATAAAAACAAGGAAAAATGCAAAAAAATTTATGCCTCTTTCTTTTTTGATCTTAAGGTGTATCTTTATTTTCACAATATGTCACTCGAGATTGAAAGAAAGTTTCTTGTCCGCGGCGAGTTCAGGGATGAAGCCACGGAAGCGACGGAGATAGTCCAGGGATATCTTTCTTCTGCACCGGGCAGCACTGTGAGAATTCGTATCCGCGGGGAGAAGGGTTACATCACTGTCAAGGGCAAATCTGATGAATCAGGGATCGGGAGGTATGAGTGGGAAAAAGAGATTCCGGTTGACGAGGCCAGGGAACTGCTCAGGATTTGCGAACCTTACCCTGTGGAGAAGACCCGGTACCTGGTTCCTTACAGGGGTCATATCTTCGAAGTGGATGTTTTTCACGGGGCTAACAGCGGACTGGTGATGGCTGAGCTGGAACTTGGCTCGGCGGAAGAGCCGTTTGAGAAGCCTCTGTGGCTTGGAGAGGAGGTCTCCGGTGACCCGAGATATTTTAATTCAGCCCTTTCAGTCAAACCATATATGAGTTGGTAATGCCAAGGAGGACCCGAGCTGAAATAACACGGATTATCATTGCTTTACTGCTGATGATTGCTGCCATTACCATTGCCTCACTCACCGTGGGACGAGACATTTATTACGGTTCGCGCGATGAGGGGATGCTCTCATTCGCAATTGTGAACGCATGCGGTTATTTATTCTTTCTCTTCATGCCCGTGGAGGTTGCATTCGTCTATTACATCCAGGGCGATATCAGCATAGTTGCCCTCAATGCCGTGGCCATCGGCACTGCGCTTTTCTCACAGTCGATTGACTATTCCATCGGTTACCTAATGAGCAACAGGTTCATAGATAATTTCATTGGCAGGAACCGGTACGTCAAGGCGGAAAAGTATATCGAAAAGTACGGTAATGTCACGATCTTTGTTTTCAACGCCCTACCCCTCTCTTCGCCGGTTATCTCCCTGGCGGCCGGGATGTTGAGGCACAGGATCGCAGACACTCTGATATTCACCATTCTCGGCCTGGCAGTCAAATACCTCGTCATGACCCTGATCTTCTAGTTCTGCCGTATAGTTGAAGTGATCGCGGCAAAATCTGCTTTCCCGTTTTTCAGGAATTCGTAGGTCATCCGATCGGCCTGACAGTCAATGAACCGGATGCATTTCAGACTCTTGTTTTTGAAAAAAGTGTTAATAAGCGTTGTTTTCCTGGAGGTCACCCTGGAAAAGGCACAGTCTTCAAAAGAGCAGTGCTCGAAAGTACCCTTGAAAACAATATCGGTAATATACATTACATTAAAAGAGGAGCAATTCCGTAAGGCATTTGAAGGAATATTTTTCTCCTGGTCACCGGATTTAGAAGCCACTCCGGCAAAGCCGCCGGATTTAAACTCCACCTCGCAGAAGATGTGCACATCGCCACTGACAAGAACACCGCCGCTCTCAATGGCTGCATTCCAGTTAAGGCCCCACTCCTTCCTGTTGATCTTGCCGATCAGGCGGAAACCTGCCTTCAGATTGCGTATTTCACGCTGGTGAGTTCCTCGGAGATATCCCAGAGTTGATTGGCCAGTTCCTGGTTGAAGAGCCTTTGAGGATCATTGTTCAGGGCAGGGTATCCTTTGGTGTTACCGGGACCATCAGGACCAATGTATTCACCACCCCGGAGACCGGGGTGTGTTGCTGCATAGAGCATGGGCAGCGCTCCTTTGGCTGCAGGCTGGGCAACCACGCCCATAAGCCATTTTACGACCGCTACTATCTCCCTGCCAGATCCGCGCGACAAAAGGTTTGTTACGCTTATTCCGGGATGGCACCCTACGCTTATTGTGCCGGCTCCTGCCCTCTCCAGCCGGTGCTGAAGCTCAACGGCAAAGAGCAGATTCGCAAGCTTGCTCTGACGGTAAAAAGTCATTGGATTGTAACCTTTTAAGCCGTCGAGGTTCGTGAAATGGATCTCTGCCTTTCGTGCTGCTAAACTGCTGACAGTGACAATCCTTGACTGGGGTGTGGCTGTCAGCAACGGCAGAAGATGGGCAGTCAGGGCAAAGTGCCCGAGATGATTGGTGCCGAACTGAAGCTCAAAACCGTCCTTTGTTTTTGAGTATGGCGGAACCATCACGCCTGCGTTGTTTATGAGTGTGTCAAGCCTGTCGAAACGACCAGAGAACTCAGACGCAAACTTCCTGACCGACTCAAGATCGCCAAGATCAAGATGCAACACCGTCACGGATGCATCCGGGTGCATCTCCCTTATCATGGCTGCGGCCTTTTCCCCCTTTTCAATGGTTCTCACTCCAATAAACAGGTCAGCTCCTTTGGCTGCAAGAACACTGGTAGCTGCTAAGCCGATTCCGCTAGCTCCGCCGGTAACGATTATTCTTTTTCCTTTAAGATCACCTATCTGTTCTATAGTCCACTTTGTCATTTCGTTCAGTAATATTTATAAGAGAAACATCCTGGGCTGTTAAAAGTTCGTCAAACAAAAGTATTACAGAAAGTTGCCCGGAGAAGTTCTGTATGAATAACGGGGCCCGGGATTACAGTTTAACCGAATAGGTGACGCCGATCACGTTCATATAAGCAGGTTTGGTGACCCTGCTGTCGTTATAAATATACTCGAGACCGAAGGTGTGTTTTTTGTTTACGGTATATTCTGCGCCTATGATTGACCGCCATTTATCAACGGTGTATTCATTAGGACTGAAAATCAGGAAGTGCATCTCGGCATTGATAAACGGCTTAAGGGGAAATCCCTTTACATCGTAATCAAGTTCAAGTCTTACCCTCTGGTACCATCCCGGAACATCATCATCAGGGTCTTTTATATAGGTTTTGAGCTGTTGCTGGATCCGGTATCTTGCTGCAAAAGTGAATCGGTACACTGAGGGTGCAGTGCCCTTTACCTGGGCAAACCAGCGGTTACGCGGGTGATAATTTCCGTCGTTTTCCTTCTGTTCAATCAGGCGGTAGTACAAGCCGGCCGCCATGTAATCATTGAACTTGTACCTTAAACCGGGTTCAATGTAAAACTTTTCAATGTGTGCTGCATTCTGGTCTGTACGTATACTGGCTTCAAGATCGAACCGGAGGTTGCCGATTATCTTCTTTTCGGCCTTGGCCTCGTACCAGATGCCGAAGTCAGTTTTCTGACCGGCAGCCATGGCCGGCATGAGAAAGACCAGAATAATGCAGGCAGTCCTTTTAATCATCATCATCATTCTCGTCCGGTTTGATGAACCCGTTGTCAGCCAGGTTGATCCCACTCCCCTTGTCTTCATAATAAATTATCATCCGGCATGTGTCCTTCAGGAAGTTGATTGCGCCGATCTCAACCTTTTTTATCTGAGTGATGCCGGTGCGTTGCTGCAGGTCGGCAATCATCTCATCGTACTTTTCAGGCACAATGAGATTGATCTTTTCATAGACAATGGCTTTGGAAGAAGTATGGCGGAGTAGCCATACCTTTTCAAGCCCGAAAGTGATGAGCACGACGGCAATATTGGCAAACAGGATCTCAAACAGGCTTGTACCGGCAGTGAGTGCGTTTATCACTGAAACGCCGATGACAAGGAAGAGGTAGGTCATCTCCTTAATAGGCATGGGATTGGTCCGATACCTGATTATTCCGAATATTGCGAACAATCCGAGGGCGAATCCAATCTGCAGGCTGACACTTTCAAGCAGGTAACAAAGCAGAAAGACAACCGTTGATATCAATATATATGTAAAGAGGTAGTCTTTTCTCCTTGTTGCAGAGTAGTAGAGCCACCGCACCAGCAGAATTATCACCGCAAGGTTTATCCCGAACCTTATCAGAAGCTCCGGCAGCCCGGCCATACTGAACATTTCCGATTCGGTTGCCGTTAGGGCGCCGTCAGGTAATGCCATTCCTGTGATATTCATCCCGTATCCTGTTTATTAATAAAAATTTCGGTTTTAAATTATTTTGTTTTTCAGCCCCGTTAACGAGGGCCATGCCAATTGCATATTTGCTGAAGCCTGTGCTCCGGACGCCCAGATGCTTAAGCTGCTGGAAGAACGGAGAGAGGGAGGTAGATTTTTCACTTTTTATCTCAGCTATCGCCAGAAAGGGCATCTCCAGGAGGTTACCCTTCAGGTTATTCCATATAATGTTATAGTCAATTGTGATCCTTTCCGCCTTGAGCAGGTTCACCAGCGTGATCCGTGTGAATCCCGTGTTGATGACGGGCTTCAGTGTGGTTGCGTTCGGTGAGATAAGTTCTGTGAGGAAGTCCTGCGACTGCTGAATATGGTTCATCCCGCCCGGTTCCCTCTCCATCCTGGACTTTGAGGTGCGTCCCTTGTTTGATTTCTGCTTCACCTCGAGGAAAGTCAGGCCGTTTGTCTCGTACGTCCTGATCCTTACCTTGGTCCTGTTGAGTTTACCGGTCACATGCTGGATGTAAAAGAGGAGATCTGGCGTATCGAAATAAACCGTTTTGTATCTGAACTCACGCTGACCACCTATTTCAAGCGCCTGGTAGACCGTACGCACATTCTGCAGCAAAAGGGGTAACTTGCTGACTGAGAAGACATATTTGGTATCAACGCGATTCATGTACCTGACATCTGTCATCCCGTCAAGACCTACCGGCTCAAATCCTGCCAGCATATTTGTTATTACCTTCAACTCCATTACCATAGACCCGTGCAAAGATAGAAGACTTTTCAACGATTGAAAGTCTCTCTAATTCAAGCACACGAGACGTACTATAACGGGTTTTCAACGGCACATATTTCACCCTTTGGGGCAATTGCGGGATGTTTCACAGATGTGTGACCGTATGGCAACCTGTTTTGAGGCAGATCGGGTCAGAATCCCCTGAACCACTCCTGGAATTTGTCTCCCAGCAAGGGGATGGGCTTCATGTCTCCCTGGATTGACCATATGAAACTCATCAGCCAGAATACGAACAGCAGGATGCCTCCAACCACCCACAGGACTGGACCAAACACCGGAATCACGTTTAGAATCCTGAGTGCGATGCCCAGTATGATTATTCCGAGATTCTGTTTGATATAGAAACTTGCATATTCCTCTTTTTTACTGGCATTTATGACAACAGCTATTATCCAGCCTATCACGAAGAGATGGGAAATGATGGCTTTGGTTTTTGCATCCATGGGTTTTTGCTTAAAGGTTCACTCAAAAATATGAATATTCATTGCCGCTGAGAAGGCCGCAGGGAAAAATTTTCAGTGCAGTTCCGGAAAAGGGTGCCTGGTTCAGACGAATGTATAATTTTGTGCCCTGGCTTTCTATCAGGGAATGGAATATATAATCGCTCACACTGGAGAGTTCGCCGCGCTGGCGGTGGCAATCTTCTGGACAATCACGGCTCTGGCTTTCGAATCGGCCAGCCGGAAGGTAGGTTCACTTACGGTCAATATACTGAGACTCAGCCTTGCCCTGGTATTTCTGAGCATCTACACTCTCATTTTTCGAGGTCATCTATTCCCCACCGATGCCACCCTACACAACTGGTTGTGGCTCGGGCTTTCGGGGATTGTCGGGCTTGTGCTGGGCGATTATTACCTGTTCCGCTCCTATCCTCTCATAGGATCCAGGTTTGCCATGCTGATAATGACGCTGGCTCCTCCGATGGCGGCGGTATTCGGTTATTTTATCCTGGGTGAGTCTCTCAACCTCCTGCAGATTGCCGGAATGGCAATTGTCATACTGGGAATTGCCCTGGCAATCTTCAACAGGCCGGTGAAAGGTGAGCGGTTGTCGATCAAGCTCTCACCTGCCGGTCTGCTGTTTGCCTTTCTGGGTGCCGTCGGACAGGGGCTGGGAATTGTTCTCAGCAAGTACGGCATGGAGGGGTATGATGCCTTTGCTTCAACACAGATACGGATAATAGCAGGTTTTGCGGGATTTGCCTTCATTATCTCAATGCTTCGCAGGTGGGGCAACGTATGGTCCGCCATGCAGAATCCACCTGCCATGAAAGCGCTGGTGCTGGGCGCCTTCTTCGGCCCGTTCCTGGGTATATCCTTCTCCCTGCTTTCAGTAAAACATACCCAGGCCGGCATTGCATCGACCATCATGGCCATTGTGCCTGTGCTGATACTCGCACCGTCAGCATGGATATATAAGGAGAAAATCACTGCCGTGGAGATCGCGGGGGCGGTGCTGAGTGTTGCTGGGGTGGCCTTTTTCTTTATCTGAAAGATATACTGCATCTGACCGTTCAACAACTGTCTGAGGCAGATTAGTCATTCAGCAGCCGGCTACTCTGGTATAACTCCTGCGGTTTCGGGCGAGACCCATGCGAAGAACAGTAAACTGTTTATTTGCCCTTCAATCCTTCAACGACAGCATTAAGCAGCATGCCGTCAACATCTTCAGTGTACTCCCAGAACATTACACCGCCGAGGCCCTTAGATTTAACATATTCCATCTTGGCAGCAATAGAAACCTGGTCATCGTACGAAATGAAGACCGAGTCGCGGCTGTTCCAGAGAAACGGTGCTGAAGCAGAGGAATCGTACAGCCTGACAAAAGCAGTGTCAGAAAGCGCCTCAAGGACGCGGTCATAGGCGATGCCGGCGCCTGTTGTTGCCGCCTCCCGGTAGAGACCGTTATTTACGGGCTCGACCCCTTTCCATATTCTTCCGTAAAAGGGAACGCCAATGTTCAGTTTTTCCGGACTGACTCCCGCCGCTATGTGCATCCTGACACTCTTCTCAGTGGCATCTCCGTCACGGGAATCCAAACCGGAGAGATAAAGGTTGCTGTGGTGACCGGTCTGGGAAGTGAGTCCGTTATGGTAATCATAAGTCATGATGTTTATGAAATCCACATACTGTTCAAGCTCGCCAAGCTCGGTATTGGCAAAATAAACTGAATCCCCGCCGGTAGCAATTGTCAGCAGGTATTGCTCCTTGCGGCCCTGCCTCGCGGCCAGGGAGTCAATGTGCTTCCTCACACTGGCCAGCATCAGGGTGAAATTGTGAACGTCTTCCGGCCTGTAGGTGTTCCCTGCCCCCACCTGGTTGGGGTACTCCCAGTCGAGGTCAATCCCGTCAAGGGCATTCTCTTTTATGAATGCGGCAGTGCTGGCAGCAAACCGGTTTCGCGATGAGTCCGTAAGCGCGGCATCGGAGAAGTTGCCTGACCATCCCCAGCCGCCCACGGAGACAAGCACCTTCAGTTCCGGATTGATCTCCTTAAGAGCCACCAGTCCCCTGATATCATCACTGTTCCTTTCAGTGTTGTCTATTTTTTCGCTGCCGAACATCACCTCTCCGTCAATGATATTCGCAAAGGCATAATTGATATGGGTGAGTTTCGTTACATCGATCTTCATAATGTCATATCCGCGGAATCCTGCAATATATCCCACTACCATATATTCATTAAATGTCCGGTTTCCTCCGCATGCTGTGATCAGCAGCAGGAAGGCTGATAAGATACAAAATGCAAGGTTTTTCATTTCAGCAATATCGTATGATTACCGCGGCAATTTAAAAAAGTTTAAACAATTGGCAACCTGTCAGTACAATCACAGGCGGAGGTTGGCGTTATCCGTTATATTTGTTCCGGAAAAATGTTCTGGATTATGACTGAAAAAGAATTCGATGCGGGTGTAAGGAAGCTGTTTGATGACCACTCTGCTCTCATCAGCAGACCTAACGCAAGAAAGGACGGAGGAAACGGGATATTTGACAGGTATCTTCATCCGGTGCTGACGCGTGATCATACCCCTGTGTTCTGGAGATATGACCTCAGCTACAGGTCCAATCCTCACCTTATGACGAGGCTGGGAATAAACACCACCTTTAATGCCGGGGCCATAAAACATGAAGGCAAGTACTGCCTGGCAGTCCGCACGGAGGGGTTCGACGTAAAGTCATTTTTTGCCATTGCCGAAAGTCCCAACGGCATAGACCATTGGCGTTTCCGTGATCACCCGGTTGTGATGCCGGTGACAACTGACCCTGAGATGAATGTTTATGACATGCGCCTGACCAGGCATGAAGATGGCTGGATCTATGGCCTTTTCTGCGCCGAAAGAAAGGATATCAGTAAACCGGAAGATTCATCCGCGGCACTGGCAGGCTGCGGTATTGCACGGACAAGGGACCTCGATCACTGGGTACGGCTTGCCGACCTGAGATCGACTGCGGCACAGCAGCGGAATTGTGTGCTTCACCCGGAGTTTGTCAGGGGAAAATATATGATTTATACACGGCCGCAGTCAGGCTTTATCGAGACTGGCGACAGCGGGATCTCTGCAGGTTTCTGCGACAGCATGGAGTATGCTGTTCTGGGAGAGGAGATAATTGTCGATCCGAGACAATATCACACTGTAAAAGAGGTAAAAAACGGCCAGGGCCCTGCCCCACTGAAGACAGAATTTGGCTGGATAAACCTTGCCCATGGTGTCAGGAGAACGGCCGCAGGATTACGCTATACGCTCTACCTCTTTCTGACCTCACTCGAAGAGCCCTGGAAGGTGATTAAAAGACCATCGGGGCATTTCCTGGAACCACTTGATGAAGAGAGAGTTGGAGACGTATCAAATGTGGTTTTCAGTAATGGCTGGATAGCTGATGAAAATGGCACGGTCTTTGTCTACTATGCAAGCTCAGATACCAGGATGCATGTGGCAACGACGACAATGGAAAAACTGATAGATTATGTTCTGAATACACCCGAGGACGCAGGCCGTACTCAACTGTGTGCTGCCCAGCGCGATCAGATGGTTGAAAATAATCTGAAAATAATGGCTGAAAAATATCCGGATATCAGATTTTGAATTAAGTTTGCGCCTCAAAATAGGGGTACCAGTTTAGTGACCTGAAACAGGGTTGTGAATAACTCAGATTTCAAAAGGTTATAAAATTGAAAAACAGATAATAACAGGTGACTTTTACATGTTAATATCTTTTGCCCCGGAGATATATCGCAGGTTGTGCATTTAATAACTTAGCGACAATTTTATGAAACATTTTAGTAACTAAAACGAATAATTAACAACCAGAAAAAAAGGTAAAGTCATTTACCGAAGTATGAACGCTAACAGAAAAGAGGTAACGGTTACTCATGTTGAGGACCGCCTCATGGGTTGTTCTTCTGACGAAGAACCTGGCGCGGGTACCATGATCTTCCCGCAGATCGGATCCCACGATCGTTTAGTTAGCAACCGGAGTTCGGAATTCATACGCCGCTACTTCCCACTTGCAAATGCTGAAAACTGGAATGACTGGCGCTGGCAACTGCGCAATTCCTTCACCACGGCCGAGTCTCTATCTCGTGTTATGTCTCTGACAGATGACGAGATCAATACTCTCCACGGGCTGAAGAACAGGCTGCCGTTAAGGATCACTCCGTACTATCTGTCACTTATATATGACTCTGAACCCGGCTCTCCCCTGCGCCGGACCATGATTCCCACCAGTGATGAACTTATCATCACCGAGGCTGAGAAGGCTGACCCTTTAAATGAGATGGGCAGCAGTCCCGTGCCCGGAATCGTGCACCGTTATCCTGACAGGGCTCTCTTCACCGTGACCCAGTTCTGCTCATCGTACTGCAGGTACTGCACCAGGTCTCACTCGGTGGGCAAGCTCGGTCATCTTACAAAGGGTGAATGGGACAGGGCTTTCAGATATCTCGAGGAGCATACCGAGATCCGCGATGTCATCATAAGCGGCGGAGATCCGCTGACCATGAACGACAGCAAGCTTGAATACCTTCTGTCGAACCTGAGGGCCATCAAGCACATTGAGATCCTCAGGATCGGAACGAAGGTACCGGCTGTCCTCCCTCAGAGGATCACCCCGCAGCTTGTGGCCATGCTTAAGAAGTACCATCCGGTTTTTGTCAGCGTGCATTTCACTCATCCTGACGAGCTCACACCTGAGACACGACGTGCATGCGAGATGCTTGCCGATGCAGGCATGCCCCTTGGCAGCCAGACCGTGCTGCTGAAAGGCATCAATGATGATCCGGCAACGATGAAGAGTCTGATGCAGAAGCTTCTGACCGTGCGCGTGCGGCCTTATTATATCTATCAGTGCGACCTGATTCCGGGCTCAAACCACTTCAGGACAACTATTGAAAAGGGAATTGACATTATCGAGAATCTCCGGGGCCATACAAGCGGTTACGCGGTGCCCCAGTTCGTCGTCGACGCCCCCGGCGGCGGCGGTAAAATACCAATCCTGCCTGCATATGTCGTTGAGAGCGGACCTGAAAAGTGGGTTCTCAGAAACTATAAGAAGAATCAATACACTTACCCCAACAAAAAGTAACTGAGGGATGAGGATAGGACTCACCTATGACCTCCGTTCGTGGTACCTCGAACGTGGTTATACCATGGACGAAACAGCCGAATTTGACAAGGAGGAGACTGTGGCTGCACTTGAAGCGGTCCTGGTCCGCCTGGGTTATGAGACAGAGCGCATCGGCAATGTCTTTGAACTTGTACCTCAGCTGGCCGCAGGCAAGAGGTGGAATATGGTATTCAATATTGCTGAGGGTCTTTACGGCGACGGACGTGAGTCTGTGGTTCCTGCCCTGCTCGACCAGTACCGGATTCCTTATGTCTTCAGCGGCCCTGTGGTAATGGGCATCTCACTCAACAAATACTTTGCCAGGCTTGTCGTTGAAGCCGCCGGTGTGCCTGTGCCTCCGGGAATCATAGCTGCAAAGCCAGATGATCTCAAAAAAGCCGGGGCACTGACCTATCCTCTGTTTGTCAAACCCGTAGCCGAAGGCACAGGCAAGGGTATCACCGAAAGAAGCGTGGTCAGAGATATGCATTCTCTGACTTTACTGGTGAAGGAACTGCTTGAAGCATACAGGCAGCCCGTACTGATAGAGGAGTACCTCCCCGGCAGGGAGTTCACTGTCGGTGTGACCGGAAGTGGTGCTGATGCACATGTGACCGGCGGCATGGAGGTGATCTGCAAGGATAACCTTCCCTATTCCAAAGAGGTTAAGGAACATTACGAGGACTACACCAGGTACAGGGTGTATGATGAAGATATAAGAGAGGAGTGCGATGCGGTGGCCCTCGGGGCCTGGCGGGCGCTCGGAGCGGTAGATGCGGGCCGCGTAGATATGAAGGCTGACAGAAACGGCAGGATGTGCTTTATCGAGGCTAACCCGCTGGCAGGATTAAACCCTGTCCATTCAGACCTTCCCATGCTCTCACGAATGAACGGAATGAACTTCGAAATACTGATGAAACTGATAATGGAATCCGCACGCAAACGTTACGGAATCTGATTATGGAAAAAAGGTGTCTCATAATCTATAACGAACCGTCTCCTGATGCCCTTCCGGACGAGATGGACGTCCTAGACCAGGTTAATTTCATCGGGTCAACTCTGGAGACACTTGGATACGATGCTGACCGCAGGGGCATAACGGACGATTTCATGCACGAAATTGCCGGCATCGCAGATGAGGGTTATGAATTCATTTTCAACCTGGTGGAATCGGTCGGGAAGAAGGCCGAAATACTCTATTTCATTCCTGCCCTGCTGAATATGCACCATATTCCCTATACCGGTTGCCCTGTGGAAGCCACGTTTGTAACCGCCAGCAAGGTGCTCGCCCGCAACTTCATGAAGGCAAACGGCATTGCGGTGGCCGGCGGCTACAAAGTGTCCGGGGCTGCATTGCTGACACCGGGAAGGAAATATATACTCAAGCCGGTCTGGGAAGACGGATCGCTGGGTATAACGGAAGAATCAGTATTTACCTTTAACGGAACCCCTCCTGAGATACTGAAGGATAAGAACGACAATCACTGGTTTATCGAGGATTTTATCGTGGGAAGGGAATTCAATGTAAGCGTGATGGCAGGTCCTGACGGTCCCGAGATGCTCCCTCCGGCAGAAATGGTATTTCATGATTATCCTGATGACATCCCGCGCATCGTAAGCTATAAGGCAAAGTGGGTGGAAGATACCTTCCAGTTTGACCATACCCGCCGGAGTTTTCCCGGCGACCTGAGCGACAGGCTTTTAAACAATATCAGGGCGACTGTGCTGGATTGCTGGAGCACCTTTGGTCTCAGGGGATATGCACGCGTTGACATTCGGACCGATGCCGACGAAAATGTCTATGTCCTTGAAGTCAATGCCAATCCCTGCATTTCGCCTGACAGCGGATTCATCTCGGCAGCTGTTCACGCTGGGTACACACATGCCGAAATAATCAGACATATAATAAACGATCTAAATAAGTGACCTTCCCATGCCTGAAATTTCATTTGAGATAAGCCCGGCCGACAGGCCTGTTCTTGTAAAGATACTTGCCTCATCCGGGTTCTTCTATGATTTTGAGATTGAGGTGGCTCTTTCACTTGCCGACGAAACCTTTGAGAAGGGTGAGGAGAAAAGCGGCTATTACTGGGTAAAGCTGCTGGATGAGGGAGAAATAAGAGGGTTTGCGAATTTTGGCCCCAATCCCTCATCAGTGCATTCATGGGACATCTACTGGATGGCGATCCAGCAGGAGCACCGGAAGAAACATTACGGGTCTTTGATACTGAGTGAGGTGGAAAACCGTATCAGGTCACTCGGAGGCAAAATAGCCTGGATCGAAACATCCGGCAGACCGCTGTATGAACCCACCCGCCATTTTTACCTGAAGAACAATTATGAGCTCGAAGCCACCCTGCGGGAGTTTTACGGTCCGGGCGATCCAAAACTTGTATATCGCAAGGAGCTATGAAAGGTTTATGGTCAGTTCTTCTCCTGATTGTCTCCAACTCATTTATGACTTTTGCCTGGTACGGCCATCTGAAGTATCAGAACGTGTCAAAAAATGCCCTGCTTGGGCTTATGGGAATAGTGCTTGCCAGCTGGGGCATAGCCCTGTTTGAATATTTCTTCCAGGTTCCTGCAAACAGGATCGGATACCAGGGCACCGGCGGACCGTTCTCGCTTGTCGAGCTTAAGCTGATACAGGAGGTCATTTCCATATCAGTCTTCGTCATCTTCACACTGGTATTCTTCCGCTCAGAGAGCTTCAGACTGAATCACCTGTATGCCTTCGTCTGTATCCTTGGAGCAGTATACTTCACATTTAAACAGTAGAGACCTCTGAAAAGTTGAATATATTTATCCCGTTGAATCTCATCAGCAAAGGTCAATTGAATGGAAGTAAAGATCGAAGCAAGCTGGAAAGAGAAGCTCAGGGATGAATTCAGGAAAGAGTATTTTGTCTCCCTGACCGATTTCGTAAGGAAGGAGTATGCGTCCACCCGGGTCTTTCCGCCGGGGAACCTGATCTTCAACGCGTTTGACCTGTGTCCGTTTGACGTTGTGAAGGTAGTCATAATCGGACAGGACCCCTATCACAATATCGGACAGGCCCACGGTTTGTGTTTTTCCGTTACCGACGGAACTGAGTTCCCTCCCAGCCTTGTCAACATCTTCAAGGAACTGAACCGTGATCTTGGAATACCTGTACCGCAGTCCGGCAACCTTGAGCGGTGGGCCAGGCAGGGAGTGCTTCTGCTCAACGCCATCCTGACAGTCAGGGCTCACCGTGCACTTTCCCATGAGAACAGGGGCTGGGAGAAATTTACTGATGCTGCCATAAACGCCCTTAACCGTGACCGTGAAAACCTCGTTTTCATGTTATGGGGCAACTACGCCCAGAACAAGGGGGCATCGATTGATTCCTCACGTCATCTGGTACTCAGAACGGTCCATCCCTCTCCCCTCTCTGCCTCACGAGGCTTTTTCGGCTGCTCCCACTTCAGCAGGTGCAACGAATGGCTCACTGCCAGGGGTCTTGAGCCGGTGGCATGGTGATCAGGGTGTGATCATGACTTCAGTCCCCGCCTGATAACAGATTCCAGCAGATCGCGCTTCTCAAAACCAAGTGACATTCTGATCATCCCCGGCTCAGGGTATTTGGCTCCCCATACAGCCTCGACGGGCATCAGAATGGTGTGATTGTCGCCCAGTGTCGGGATAAGCCTGATTTCGGGCCAGACAGCGGATATAAAGCGGTCACGGGCTTTCCTCTTTGATTCAGGGGTACTGCCCTTCATGTCAAAGGTGACCATGGCGCCGTATCCCTTTCCTCCGGACAGTTCCAGCGCCGCCTCATGTGTCTCATGCGTTTCAAGTCCCGGGTAGAGTACACCGGCAACAGCATCTGAAGACTGCAGCAACCCCGCCACAAATGCGGCATTGTCACATTGCTGCCTGAACCGCAGCTCGAATGTCGCCATCTGGGTCTGAAGCCTGTAGGCATCATCGGGAGAGAGCATGTGCCCGACGAACTTGCGATACTCTATTGCGCTATGCATCAGACCTTTGTCGTTGCCGCAGATGACGCCGGCTGTTAGGTTCCCATGGCCAGACAGGTACTTGGTGGCGCTGTGTATGACCAGGTCGGCGCCGTCGTCAACCGGCTTCCACATAAACGGAGTGGCAAAAGTGTTGTCAACAATGACTCTTGCGCCATGTTTCTTTGCCATGGCGATTATCCTCCGCCCTTCGGCCACAATGAGCAGCGGATTGGAGATTGTTTCAAAATAGACCAGGTCCGGTCGGACCTCCGAGAGCATTCTTTCCAGGTGGCCGTAGTCATATTTCCCCGCTGCAGGCTTGAAAAAGCTAACCTCCAAGCCTCTCCGCTTCTGAAGGACACTGCTGATATAAGAGAGTGTGCCTCCGTATATTTCGGAGAAGAACAGCCAGTTGCTCTGCCTTCCGGCCTCCTGGAAGATCGAGAGGGCGATGTCAATGGCGGCCATGCCCGACTGTGCCAGCAGGGCCCACGGTGATCCCTCAATGGCCATAATTGCCTCTTCGGCTGCTACAACTGTCGGATTGCGGTAGCGTGAATAGATATAGAGGTCCGGCTCCCTGTCATGCGATGTCTCCGCGGCAAATGCACCGGAAGTCACTCCTGCGGAAGGGAGTTCGAAACCGGAATCACGATAGACCGGTGTCCTTGCGCTGTTTATCTCTCTCTTTTTCATATTCTGCGTTGAAATGTTCAGAAATAGTCTCTTTAATGTTTGGGGGCCTGAAATCGAAATAGAAAAGTATCCGGTCTGCGACCACGCCTGCAAGGAACAGGACCGTAGCGGCAGTATCTGTTAATGCCGTTTCAGGATAGATCAGCAGGAAGACAAGCGGAAGCGTCATGGCCCTGAAATAATAAAGGTTGCTGGCAAAAGTAGTTCTTTCTTGCGTACCGAAGCGCATGACGACAGAAAGCGCCGCCAGCATGGAGAAGGCAAGAAATATGATGTCGGGCTCAATGAACCATGATACAGTATAGATCCCCGAGAAGAATGCCTGTCCGCTGTGAAGCTTAAGCCTGGCCGATCTGTCGGCCGCAAAGAACACCAGGTCAATTGAAATCAGTGTCAGCAGGGCAAGGATTCCTCCGACGAGCGGATTTATCAGTCCAGGCATTACCCGGCCCGCCAGTGCGATCACGGTCAGTAGACCGGCAATTGCTATCTCACGGCTCAGAGGCGAGGATGCAATATTCAGGAGAGCCCTCCAGGCCTTGCCGGGCACACCGAGGTGAGCCAGCGACACCGCCATGGCACCTGTAAGCAGAATCGGAGGCAGAAGGCTTGCGACTGCCGTGCCCTTAAGGGCGGAAAGGATCATAAGCGCCGAGGCTGAGATCAACAGCAGTGAGAAAAGCATGAGGCTCCACTCCTTCCGCATCGTACCCGACGCAGATAACTGCAGTTTT
>JBAQCQ010000031.1:0-18178 GCA_049294275.1 Bacteroidales bacterium | reverse complement strand
GAGTTCATGAACGGTTATATAATCAAAAACGACGGTACTTACACATACGGACAGGTAAAATACATTGCCAAAGGCTACTCCGTGAAGGAGTGCGTCTTCAGGTGGTTTGACATCTCAACCGAGTACATTTTTATGCCGGGAGAAGTTGAAGCTTTCGGATTCACCCACGGCATGAGGTACAAAGCTGTCAGTGTCGGGGGAGTCAAGAGCTTCATGGCATGCCTTAACGACGGAGAACTCGATCTGCTTTATGACGGATCAAGAATGTATCTCGACGGAATGGGACTTGACATGGTGCCCCTGGGGGGCAACGCAGGAAGTGTCAACGCTGACGGGAAGATGCTGACTTACAATGGTTACAGGGATCTGCTGGAAAAGCTTCCGGATCCGGAGAACAGGTTCAAGGTTCCCTCAGACCTCCCGCTGAAACCGGAAAGAATGGCGGAGGTGATAGCCGCCTACAATGAGAGCAGGGGCGTCAGAGCCCCGGTCTTCACGATGCGGAACCCCTCAGGAGTGTATGAGGAGATGCGCAATCTCGGTGCATATGTAGTCAATTACGGAGTACTTGCAGGAATGAATGCAATAAGATTTAATGCAGAAAAGGTTCAAAACCCGGGCAACACATTCATTCCTGAGATGGATTTCTATGAGATGACTCCCCTGATTGGTCTTTGGTACAACCGTCCGCTGAAGAGAGGTTCAGACCTTTTATCCGTACAGATGGAATTAATGGCTTCCAGAACAAATGTCTACATATATGATGAGACTGTTAATTATTCGGTCACAACAAGAAGCGATATCAATTTTTCCTACACGGGCATAAAAATACCTCTCTACCTGAAGGTCAGTTTCCTGAAAGGAAGCTTTAAACCTTTCATCAACCTCGGCGGATTCGGGATGATCAATCTGGGTACAAAATACACCAGGGAGGGGGAGGTCGAGAATTCACTACATGTCGTCAGACCGTTCACCGACAATACCCTCATGCTGAACAAGTCAGCATATGGCACTCTGGCAGGTGTCGGTATCAAAAAAGAGCTTAATCCCAGGCAGAGTTTCTCCGTTGAGTTCAGGACTGAATCCGGCACCGGTATCTATGACCATGACGGCATAAAGCAGCAAATCCTCAGTTTTAATGTCATAGCCGGGTTTGACTTTCGCTGATTTTCGCCTGAGAATTCACAAGCCGTCAGGCGACTCACTTTCCCGCAAGAAATGAGTTGGATTGTGCCATGTTCAAAGCCCGCCTCGCCGGCAGTTCAGAGGACTGATTGGCAGCAGTCGTGATAAAGCCCGCCTCGCCGGCAGTTCACGGGACTGATTGGCAGCAGCCGTGATCTGGCCTTATCCGCAGTGCAGGTACTCTTTCACAAGCTTCGCGATGGCTTCGTTGTTACCGTAGAGCTCATTGCTGAGGTTCTTGTCATTGTATGACTTCAGCTTCGCTGCCAGGCTGTCAATGACTCCTGCCGGGAAGATGCCGTCCTTCTCAAAATGACTCCGCAGGCTGAGCAGCGCATCGGCAGAATCCCAGCATGAGGCGGGAAGCGACTCGAGTTTCTTCGACTCTGCCCTTTTCTTTTCCTTGAAAATATTGTAATCGACGTACAGCCTCTCCGCCATCTCAAGCGCGCCGGGCATCTCGAGGCCGTGCTGGATGGCTACGGTGATGCCTGCCATCAGCATGTAGATATCGGCCGAACTGTCGGGTGAACGGAGTTCGACTGTCTGTCTGGATATTTTGTCTGCACTGCCTGATTGCTCCGCCGGGTTTGCATCATGGATCATCTGCGATGCTCCGAGCCAGCCAAGCGGGACCCTCACCAGTACCGACCGGTTGCGGTCTCCCCAGCATATGTTCGTCGGCGCCTCCTGGTGCGGCACCAGCCTCAGGTATGACGTGGGTATGGTGTTGCCGAAAGCAGTCAGTCCCTTGCTCAGATCGAGGATGCCTGCTATCATGCGGCGCGCGGTGTCACTCAGCTTTCCGTTCTCGATCATTACATTCTTACCGTCCTTTTCAAGCATCAGATGGATATGCATGCCTGAGCCTGCCTTGCCAACAGTGATCTTCGGTGCGAAACTGACCTCGACGCCATATTCATATCCCAGCATTCGGAGAATCCACTTGGCAATCATAAGCTGCTCTACAGCCTCATCAAGAGGCACATGGAGGAACTCTATCTCATGCTGCTCATAGTCGTTTCCATCCTTCGAGAAACTGCCCACTTCCGAATGACCGTACTTGATGTGGCATCCGGCCCTCGCGCAGAGCTCCAGCGCCTCAACGCGCAGATCCTCAAACTTGGAAAATGGCTTCGACTGATGGTATCCCTTCTGGTCAAAGAGCGGGTAGAGCTCTTCGCTATCCGACCTGACGTAGTATTCGAGCTCGCCCAGGGCCCTGATGGTGTACCCGGTGGCGGCAGTGAATCTCTTTATCGCTTTGCGGAGGATATACTCCGGTGAACTTTCAAGAGGCCTGCCTTCGGAGTTGTAGAATGAACAGAGGATCTCCAGTGTCGGGGTCTGCGCAAACGGGTTGACAAATGCCGTTCGGTAACGGGGCATCACATAGAGGTCGCTCGAACCTGCCTCGACGAATGAAAAGAGGCTTGAACCGTCAACACGCTCCCCGGCAGTGAGTATCGAAGCAAGATGATCACGGCTGTAAGGCACAAAATTAAGCGACTTGAGCTTGCCGTCGCCGGCAGCGTATCTGAAGTTGACCATTTTGATGCTCTTGGCCTCGATGAACCTGATGATGTCATCGGAGGTGAACTGGTCTGCAGGCTTCCTGAGAAACTGCACAAGCTCATTGCGGCTCATAAGTATGTCATTGCTCATTATTTGCTTCGTTTTAACGATGGGCAAATCTAAAAATTTCCGGATACAAAAAACAACACCTTTGTCATTATTGAATATACTCTTGCTGCGGGCAGGTGCTGTTGCAGATTTTTTTCTATTTTTGGTCCTCATAAAGGATCCCGGATGAAGAAACTGTTATTCATTGCCGCCATCATCCTGCTCTCATCATGCGACAGGGAGAAGGGACTTGACTGGTTTTCCGCCGGCAGGGCCGCAGACTATTTCAGGCTGGTTGAGGAGGTGTGCAACAATGACGACGGCAGTCTGTGGGGTGAGAATCTTTATGGTCCGGTAATGTACGTCGACATCCGCAACAGGGCCATCTATGCTAATGTACCTGACAAAGAGGAGAATCTCAAAGCCCGTGACGGCATCTTCACCGGAGTGCTTCCAAAAGAGAGGATAATAACCAATAACATGATCGAGTTCGGGGGTGTCAGATATGCCATGGTGCCTCTGCCTGAGACAGAAGACCGCTACCGCATTGTAACCCGGACCGTACACAGCCTCTTCCATTGCTTCCAGGACAGGCACGGACTCAAGCCATCGACATTCAGCACAAGGCACCTCAACGCCAGGAATGCAAGGCTCTACCTGAAGCTGGAGTGGAAAGCCCTGACCTACGCAATTGGCACCAGCGGCGAGACACGCAACCAGGCAATACGAGACGCCCTGGTGTTCCGCGGAGCAAGGCGCGAGCTCTTCCCCGGAGCAGCAGAGGACGAGAACAAATTCGAAAACTACGAGGGACTGACAACATTTACATACATCAAGCTCTGCAACTCCGGTCCTGAAGAGATCCGGAAGAGGATACTCGAATATCTTGACCGGATATACCAGAACAATTCATACGCGTGGGGTTACGGATTTGTACACGGAGCTCTCTATGCAACCCTTCTTAACGACAAAGACTTCGATTTCAAACAGATACAGCAATCGGATTTTGACCTCGGAAAGGCTGCACTGGAGGCTTACGGTGTCACCCTGCCCGCGGTCTGTCGCGACGTTGCCGGGTCACTGGCACTGAATTACGACATCCAGTCCATCAGGGCTGAGGAGAGTGAGCGCGAAGCCATGATCAACGAGAACACCCGGCGAATAGTGGCTACCTTCTGGGAAAAGCCGGTTGTGACAATCACAATGGAAAGCCCTAATTTCAGCTTTGAACCTGAGGATATCAATGCCCTTGACACGCTTGGTACCCTTTATGATAGACTCCGGGTCTCCGACAACTGGGGAAGGCTGGCCGTTGACAAGGGCGGTGCACTTCTCACCAACGACCTTCACCTGCTGAAGGTCAGCGCCAAGGACCTGCTGGTGGAAAAAACGCATATCTCCGGTGACGGCTGGCACCTGGTGCTCAACGACGGCTGGCAGGCTGTGCCTTCAGTCGACGGCAGCTATTTCATCACAAAGCACTGATCTTAACTCTGCACCCTGAGCCCTGAGCCTTATTTCCTGCTCCTCAGGTGGTCGAGACTCTCCCTGAGCGTGGCTATCTTGGAGCGTGCATCAGACTCCTTCTTCCTCTCAACGCTGATGACCTTCTCAGGTGCGTTGGCCACGAACTTTTCATTCGAGAGCTTCTGCAACACCGAAGCCAGAAATCCTTCGGTATAGACCAGTTCCTCCTCCAGCTTCCTTATCTCCTCCTCATGGTCGATGCCGTCACTGATCGGGACGAAGAACTCCGAAGTGTGTATCCTGAATGATGCGGCTCCTTCGACCTTGCCTTCAACGATACGTATCTCCGAGAGGTTGCACATACGGATGATGACCTGGTCAAACTCCTTCCCTGTTGTACCGGGAGCTGCACAGAGTACCAGCGGTTCACGCATGGGTATGTTCCTCTCTTTTCTTATGGCGCGCACTGCGGTTACGATCTCGCGTACGGTGTCAAACCGTGTCAGCATTCCAGCCTCATAAGGTTCGGGCAGTGGCATCTGCTCAACCATGATGCTTCTTCCGTCCGCCCTCTCTCCCAGTCTCTGCCAGATCTCCTCGGTGATGAAAGGCATGAAGGGGTGGATTATCTTCATCAGTGTCTCGAAGATCTCCAGGGTGGTCCGGTGCGTTTTGCCGTCCATTGGTTTGCCGTAGGCCGGCTTTATAATTTCGAGATACCACCCCGAGAAATCATCCCAGAAAAGTTTGTAGGTCTGCATCAGCGCATCAGAGATACGGTAGCGCACAAAGCTGTAATCGATCTCGGCAAGCGACCTGGCAATGGTACCCTGCATCCATGTCACAGCCGCTTTCGAAGCTTCAGGCTGCTCAATGCTGTCGTCAGTGGGCATGGTTATTACCAGCCGGAATGCGTTCCATATCTTATTGGCGAAGTTGCGTCCCTGCTCAGGCAGGCTGTCGTCATAGAGAAGGTCATTCCCCGCGGGTGAGCAGAGGAGCATCCCCACCCTCACGCCGTCAGCTCCGTACTTCTCCATGAGGCTGATGGGATCAGGTGAGTTGCCGAGCGACTTCGACATCTTGCGCTTCTGCTTGTCACGCACGAGGCCGGTGAGATAGACATCATAGAAAGGCTCTCTGCCCCGGTATTCATAGCCGGCAATGATCATCCTTGCAACCCAGAAGAACAGTATCTCCGGGGCGGTTACCAGGACATTTGAAGGATAGTAGTAATTAATGTCTGCATTGTCGGGCTCATTGATGCCGTTGAAGCAGGTGATCGGCCAGAGCCACGAAGAGAACCAGGTGTCGAGGACATCCTCATCCTGCCTGAGGTCTTCAGCCTTCAGGTCTTTCCTGCCGGTGACCTTGCGCGCTTTTAAAAGGGCCTCCTCTCCGGTCTCTGCAACCACGAATTCATTGTTGCCGTAATAATATGCCGGTATGCGCTGTCCCCACCACAGCTGTCTGCTTATGCACCAGTCGCGCACATTCTCCATCCAGTGCCGGTAGACATTCCGGTACTTGTCGGGGAAGAGCCTCACGGTGTCATTCATCACCGCGTCGAGCGCGGGCTGCGAGAGGTCCTTCATCTTCAGGAACCACTGCAGCGACAGCTTGGGTTCGATGATGGCATACGTGCGTTCCGAGCGTCCGATCTTATTTATGTAATCCTCAACCTTCACGAGAGCGCCGGTTCTGCGCAGCTCCTCCTCGGCCAGCTTCCTGGCCTCAAAGCGGTCAGTGCCGATGAAGAGACCTGCCCTCTCGCTGATGGTTCCGTTGTCATTGAATATGTCAATGCTTTCGAGGTTATGCTTCACCCCAATCTCGTAGTCGTTGATGTCATGCGCCGGGGTGATCTTCAGGCATCCCGTGCCGAACTCCTTGTCAACGTACTCGTCGAAGATGAATGGAACCTCGCGTCCGGTCATCGGGACAATGACATGCCTGCCCTTCATGTGCGTGTAGCGCTCATCGGTCGGATTGGCACATACCGCAGTGTCGCCCAGGATGGTCTCGGGCCTTGTGGTGGCCACCATTGCGTAATTATCCTCACCAACTATTTTGTACCTGACATAATACAGTTTCGACTTCTCCTCGGTGTATATGACCTCCTCATCCGAGACTGCCGTGAGTGCCTGCGGGTCCCAGTTGACCATCCGCACTCCCCTGTAGATGAGGCCCTTGTTGTAAAGATCGACAAAGACCCTGATGACCGACCTGTACCGGTCGTCATCCATGGTGAAGAGCGTGCGGTCCCAGTCGCATGACGCCCCGAGACGCTTGAGCTGCTCGAGGATGATGCCGCCGTGCTTATGTGTCCACTCCCAGGCATGCCCGATGAACTCTTCCCTTGATATCGACTTCTTGTCAATCCCCTCACTCTTCAGCTTGGCAACCACCTTGGCCTCGGTGGCGATGCTGGCATGGTCGGTACCAGGCACCCAGCAGGCATTGAAGCCGAGCATGCGGGCACGCCTGATAAGCACATCCTGGGTGGTGTTGTTGAGCATGTGGCCCATGTGCAGCACACCGGTTACGTTGGGTGGCGGGATTATAATTGTATAAGGTTTCCTGCCATCAGGAACACTCCGGAAAAAGCCATTCTCCATCCAGTATTTGTACCACCTGTTCTCAGCTGCGGCGGGTTCATATTTTGAAGGAAATGAAGTCATTGAATTTGCGATTGTCGATTATCGATTGTCGATTTGCTTTCTGGTGCAACTCGGTTTGTAAGCGGACAAAATTAACATTTTGTTGCCATTATGGAAAAAGGAAGCGCGCTTATCCTGAAAGACCGCTTTAACCGTCTCCGGAAAAAGGCTTGCGCTGAAATTCCGGTTTAATTGCGGAAAGATATCCGGCTTATGCCGAAAATCATGGTTCATTAAGGTGAATTTGAATACATTTGTGCTTCATTATTTTAAAGGTTTCAAACAGAATAAGTCATGCCTAAGATCTCTGAAAAAGCCGGGAGGATGCCCGCATCTCCGATACGCAAACTCGTTCCCTATGCCGAAGAGGCAAAGCGTAAGGGAAGGAAGGTGTACCACCTGAATATCGGGCAGCCCGATATCCACACCCCGGAGCTGGCGCTCTCCGCCCTTAAGAATATGGATCTGAAGGTCATTGAGTACACTCACTCAGCCGGCAATGAGTCGTACCGCCGCAAGCTGGCTGAGAGTTACAGGAAGATCGGGGTCGATGTAGACCACACTGAGATCATCGTCACCACCGGCGGCTCTGAAGCCGTCATGTTCGCCTTCATGTCATGCCTGAACCCGGGCGAAGAGGTGATCACCTTCGAACCGTTCTACGCCAATTATAACGGCTTCGCTACAGCTGCGGGAGTGACAATTGCACCGGTGAGATCCTATATCGAGAATGACTTCGCCCTGCCTCCGATCAGTGAGATCGAAAAGATGATCAACCCGAAGACAAAGGCTATCCTGATATGCAATCCCAATAACCCTACAGGTTCACTTTATTCAAAAGAAGAGCTGATGCATCTCCGCGACATAGTGAAGAAGCATGATCTGTTCCTCATCTCCGACGAGGTCTACAGGGAGTTCTGCTACGGATCAGATCACTTCTCCGCAATGGAGCTTGAGGGAATCAGGGAGAATGTGGTGCTGCTCGACTCCGTTTCGAAGCGTTACAGCATGTGCGGGGTGCGCATAGGTGCGCTGATAACGCACAACAGGGAAGTGCTTACTTCAGCTCTCAAGTTCGGACAGGCCAGGCTATGCCCGCCGGAGCTGGGGCAGATAGTTGCCGAAGCGGCGCTTGAAACACCCAGAGAATATTTTGACGAGGTTTACAACGAATATATTGCCCGCCGCGACTTCATGGTGAAGGCTCTGAACAGCATGCCGGGCGTCTACTGCCCCCTGCCGCGCGGCGCTTTCTATACGGTTGTGAAGCTGCCAGTTGACGACTCCGACAGGTTCGCACAGTGGCTACTCGAGGATTTCAGTTACAACAACCAGACGGTGATGGTGGCTCCGGCAACAGGATTCTACTTCACCCCCGGTGCCGGTAAAAACGAGGTGCGTGTTGCATATGTACTCAAGATCGACGACCTCCGCAAGGCAATGGAAACCCTTGCCGAAGCGCTGAAGGTCTACCCCGGACGCATAAATTAGCAGTTGCCGGTACTAATCATACAATAAGTATTTCGAGCGGACCTGATTAAACTGATCAAGTCCTGCCTGCCAGGTTGCTTTGATCTCTTCGGCTGACATGCCCTGGATGATCTGCTCACGAAGCGTGCTGCTGCCCGCGAGAGTGTCAAAATACGCCGTAAAGAAGCTCTCCTTCTCAGGCCAGGCATTGTACGTTTTGATGATCCACTCGAGGTTCATCTCCGGTCGGGGCACCAGTCCGTCCTTCAGTGCATTCCGGAGGTCTATGCCGTAGCAGAGTTGCCCGTTATACTTCGGAGTTGACGCCCCGAAGGTGGGCTGGGGTGTGAAGCTGAACCCGGTGTCAGGCATCTTCGGTGCTCCCAGCACCTGGAAAGGAAACTCCGTCCCCCTGCCACACGAAAGCACCGTTCCCTCTGCAAAACATAATGACGGATACAGATAAACTGAATTCATGTTGGGCAGGTTCGGTGAGGGTATGACGGGAAGCTCATACATCGTTGCATGGCTATAGTTTTCGCACTTAATCACTGTCAGATCGCACCTGATGCCCCCCGCCAGCCATCCTTCGCCGTTGACCATGCCGGCATACTCACCCAGGGTCATACCGTGCACCACGGGAACGGGATGGATTCCGACAAAAGAACTGTAATTTGCTGTGTCAAGAATGGGTCCGTCAACATAATAACCGTTGGGGTTGGGACGGTCCATTACGATGAACGGCTTCCCGTTCCCGGCGCAGGCCTCCATGACATAGCACATGGTTGTCAAATAGGTGTAAAACCGTGTACCCACATCCTGGATGTCATAAATGACGATATCGATGCCTGCAAGATCTTCAGCGGCAGGCTTTTTCTTGTTCCCGTAAAGACTCATGACATTGATGCCTGTGACGGGGTCGGCACCTGAGGTTATCACTGCACCGGCATCGGCCAGATCCCTGAATCCGTGCTCGGGAGCGAAGATCAGTTTTATGTCAGCTCCCAGTGCAAGCAGGGTGTCAACCAGATGTGTCTTCCCCACCATCGAGGTCTGGTTTGCAACTACAGCTATTCTCTTTCCGTCAATAAGCGACAGATAATCGCCGGTCCGCTCTGCCCCGGTCATGAGCCTCTGCTCTTTTTCGCCTGCCGGGCACGCAGCTCCGGCCATCACCGTCAGAAGTGTCAGAATGATAAGGTTCTTCATTTTTCGCGTGTTTTTGGTAAAGTTAAAAAAGTGACGGTCACCTAACTCATAATTCTTAATTCATAATTCTTAAATCTTAATTCTTAATTTTGCCACGATGTCGACCGGAACCTTCATAGCCCGCCGCCTGATAAAGGAACGCAGCCAGGGTACCTCCTTTTCACGCCCCATTAATGTGATTGCCATAATCGGCATCGCCCTCGGCCTGGCGGTGATGATCCTGGCAGTGGCTATCCTCACGGGATTTAAACAGCAGATAAGAGATAAGGTGGCTGGATTCGGGGCACACATCCAGGTGGTGAACTTCGATGCCAACCTGTCATACGAAACCGTCCCGGTCAGCTCCGCCCAGCCCTTCGCCGAGAAACTGAAAAACCATCCGGGCATTAAGAATATACAGGTTTTTGCCACAAAGGCAGGCATCATCAAGACAGACGACAATATCCAGGGGGTCGTTCTCAAGGGCATAGGCAGCGACTACGACTGGAGCTTCTTCAGATCGAATATGGTCGAAGGGGATGTGGTGACTGTAATTGATACCGCCCGTACTGATAATGTTGTCATCTCAAAGAAGGTGGCCGACATGCTCGGACTGAAGCTGGGAGACTCCTTCTCGATGTTCTTCGTTCAGGACCCGCCCCGCATGCGGAAGTTCACAATCGAAGGGATCTATGAGACCAGCCTGGAGGAGTTTGACAAGACCTACCTCTTCTGCGATATCGCCCACATCAGAAGCCTTAACGGCTGGAATGACGACCAGGTAAGCGGGTTCGAGATCTTCATCAACGACTTTGACAACCTGGATTATATGACGGGTGTCGTCCGCGATGCCATCGGATACCGTGTTGCCGAGGAGGAGGAACAGCTGAAGGTTACCAACATAAGGGGCCGGTATCCGCAGATATTCGACTGGCTTGGATTCCAGGACACGAATGTTATCATCATCCTGATACTAATGATTCTGGTCGCAGGGTTCAACATGATCTCAGGTCTGCTCATCCTGATCCTCGAGAAGACTAACATGATCGGAGTTCTGAAAGCCCTCGGAGCCGGAAACAAGGTCATCCGCAACATATTTCTCTACCAGGCGGCATGGCTCACAGCCAAGGGACTCTTCTGGGGCAACATAATCGGGCTGGGACTGGCCTGGCTGCAAATGAAGACGGAAATGATTACCCTTGACCCCTCCTCATACTACCTGAGCAGTGTTCCGGTCAATCTCAACCCCCTGCATATCATCCTCCTGAATGCCGGAACGATGATCGTCATTATCCTGATGCTTCTTATACCGTCTCAGCTCATTGCCCGTATTACACCGGTAAAGGCAATCAGATACGACTGATTTCCTGAATATTACAAGCTTAATATTATTAAGTTTGTCGTCGTTTTAATGCAAATATCATTTTTATCTGGCAATGTTTAATTTTTAAACCGCACCGTGGTAATTTCGACATATATTTAAGCCCCGGCATTAAAACGGGATCGCTGTTAAAGTTGCGCAAACTTTCTTTATTAGGGCACTTCCATATCTCAGCGCTTCTGCTTAAATTGCAATGACAATGTGCTGCCCCATGATCAGAATTGAACCGCGGAAAAATTACGAGAAGACCAGAGAGGAGATCGGTTATGTCAGCCGTATTGAAGCGAAGCTTAATGATTATAAGCGGATAGGTTTCAAATCGGGTCTTGAGGTTCACCAGCAGCTTAGGACGAAGAGTAAGCTCTTTTGCCGCTGTCCGGCAGGAATCTACCACGGTAACGACGAGTTCGATGCGGAGGTCATCAGGCACATGAGGCCCACGCTGAGCGAGATGGGCGTGTATGACGGCACTGCCCTGATGGAATTCAGGACACGCAAGGAGATCACCTATCGCATCAATAACCAGACTGCATGCACCTATGAGGTTGATGACACTCCCCCCTTCCTCATTGATCACGAAGCCCTGGAGATAGCCATCAGCATCGCCCTGGCTGCCAGGATGAACATCGTTGGCGAAGTGCATATAACAAGGAAACAGTACCTTGACGGCAGCATACCGACAGGCTTCCAGCGCTCGGCCATCATCAGTGTGGAAGGCGAACTGCAGCTTAAAAACAAGAAGGTGCGCCTCATCCAGTTGAGCCTCGAGGAGGATTCGTGCCGCGAGGTCTCCGATATCGGTCACAAACGCATCTACAAGACTGACCGACTGGGCATGCCGCTTATAGAGACGGTGACGTATCCCGACTGCCTCACGCCTGACGAGCTGGCCGAGACAGCCGAATATATCAGGTTCCTTAACCGCAGCACCGGCATGGTGCGGACAGGAATCGGAGCGGCACGCGAGGATGTGAACGTAAGCTGCGAGGGAGGAAGCAGGGTGGAGATAAAAGGTGTGGCACACATAAAGTGGATCCCGGAACTCTCTCATAACGAAGCTTTCAGACAGTATGCACTGCTCAACATCCACGGTAAACTGAAGAAGCTATTTCCAAATCCGGATGGCTGGGCGCTGAAGTCCAGGGAGATCACAGAGAAGGACATACAGTTTCATTTTGCACCTGTACGTGCAGCACTGGACCGGGGTGAAAAAGCCTTCTCTCTTAACCTTCCCGGATGCAGGGGAATACTATCGCACTTTACACAGCCGGAGCATATATTCGCAGACGAGCTGAGCGACAGACTCAAGGTCATAGCATGCATCGAGAAACCCAACATGATACACTCGGAAGAGATCAGGGAAAACAACTTCAATAATTTGTTCCCGGAAGTGGCCATATGGCTCACATCAGGGCCTGACGACGCCCAGATTATACTGTGGGGACCTGAGGAAGATATTCCCACGGCCATCGAGACAATTGAAGAACGAATAAGGATCGCCATCACCGGGGTGCCAAACGAGACACGCAAGGCCTTTGAGGACGGTACAACAATGTTCGAAAGGGTCCTTCCGGGACGTGACCGCATGTATCCCGATACTGATTCGCAGCCGATACCGGTGACAACCGGGATGCTTGAGCGACTCGGCCGTGACCTTCCGGCGGACATCGCGCTGCGATTCCGCCAGATGAACGACTGGGGCATTCCCGAAGATGCAAGGCACTACCTGCTTCGCAAGAACCTCGTTGAACTGATAGAAAGAATTGGCAACGATTTCGGGTTCAGCCACCGCGAGGTTGGTATTCTGCTGGGACACCGGTTCCGCAACCTTGAGGGACGTGGAAGAGTGGCCCGCGGATTCGGCTATGAAAGGCTGTACGACCTGTTTGCCTTCCTTAAAAGAGAGGAGCTTCTGCCTCCGGTGGCTCGGCTGATGCTCCGGGGTGTAGTATCAACCACCGAACCCGATTTCAAAAAGATACTGACTGACACCGGTTATGCCCCGGCATCACTGACAGAGATTAGGAGCGAGGTGAAGCAACTTGCAAAGAATTTTGAAGAGATAAGCTTTAACGGCAACATCGGTGCGGCGCCCGACTGGATAATGGGACAGCTGCACATGAAGGCCATCGGCAAGCTGAGACTGGCCGAGGTCAGAAAAGAGGTGTCACAAATTCTGGAGGAAAACTAAAGATGGCTGCAACAGAAGATTTCTTCCAGGGATACAGGGGCGAAGCACTGACACTGCTTAAGAAGTACAACGTAAGGGTCTGGGGCCAGGCTGAGATAGTGACAACCCGCGGACTCTTCCGCGGGACCGTCCTGCCGAGATCGGAAAACAATGACGACCTCCACGTGGTGATCAAGATCGAGAGCGGATATAATATAGGTATAGACGTCACCACCGTAACACGGATGATTGAGACCGGCTACAATAAAGCCAACTACAAGATCCCCGAAAAGGAGTTTCCCTATTCTGACGACAAGCCCACGGTAAAGTTGCTGGGTACGGGAGGCACCATTGCCTCGAGGCTCGACTACCGCACCGGGGCTGTCATACCAGCCTTTTCTCCCGGAGAACTGTACGGTGCCGTGCCCGAACTGGCAGATGTGTGCAACATACACACCGAGAAGCTCTTTGGCGTCTTCAGTGAGAACATGGGTCCTGACCAGTACATGATCCTTGCCAGAGCGATCGGGAAAGAGATCGCCGGAGGCATAGACGGAATCGTCATTGGCCATGGCACAGATACTCTGCATCACACCGCCGCCGCCCTCTCCTTCATGGTGCAGAAACCACCTGTGCCGATCATTCTCGTAGGCTCCCAGCGTTCATCCGACAGACCTTCTTCGGACGCAGCCCTGAACCTGATACACGCCACGACGGCAGCCGGACACGGTGACATTGCCGAGGTGATGGTCTGCATGTTCGGCCCCACGAGCGACGAGTACGGGTTCCTCCACCGCGGCACCAGGGTGCGCAAGATGCACAGCTCCTACAGGTCTACCTTCAGAACCATTGGCGATATACCCGTGGCCACTGTCAGGCGCGGGGAGGTCAGGCCTCTGAAGCCGGGCTACAACCCGCGGCGCAACGACCGTGATGTCAATATAATGCCGTATTTCAATGAGAATGTGACGATGATCTACTTTTATCCCCACATGAAGGTAGAGATGTTTCATTCACTCATTGACATGGGCTATAAGGGAATTATAATAGTAGGCACGGGACTGGGGCATGTCAACCGTGAGCTCTACCCGGCACTGGAGCGCGCGCAGAAGGAGAATGTGGCGGTCTATATGACCCTTCAGACCATCTGGGGGTACGTGCATATGTTCGTCTATGAGACCGGCCGGGACATGATGGCCAAGGGGGTTATTCCGCTGGGGAATATGCTGCCGGAGGTGGCCTGGGCAAAACTGGGCTGGGCGCTGGGACAGACTGATGACCTCATGGAGGTCAGGAAGATCATGCTGACACCGGTGAATGAAGAGATAACTGAGCGCGAGCCCTATAATGGTTACCTGGTCTACCAGGGCGGCGTGCCGGAGGTGGAGGAATTCATCCGGCGGGTCCACAAGTAGCAGGCAGCAGGCAGCAGGCAGTAGTCTTAAATTTCCACTCTATTTATTATCAGATAATTATCGGCGACAAATTACTATTGCCTAATGCCTGCTGCCTATTGCCTGAAATGAATGTGGACTGCCGACTGCCGATTGCCGACTGAGGACTTCTGCCTGATCCTGCTTACCTGATGTTTTTATAGTGCTCGTACCGCTCGAGGATATCGGCCACATAGGCATTCACTGCAACACCCTGTTTCAGCCTGCCGTTCCTGACAACCGGGTCATCATAGAAGACCGGGTCTGACTTGCGCTCAAGGAAAAGAGAGACGTTATCTTCCCACTTGCCCGAATTGAGCCCGTTCTTTTCGGCCAGCTTCATTGCGTCAAGAACATGCCCCTGACCGGCATTGTATGCTGCAAGTATGAACTTGATCCTCTCATCCGGATCAGAGACCCTTTCTGAAAAGAGCTTGTCAAGCATCCTGATGTAACTTATGCCGGCATGGATGTTATTGTCAACCGACCCGGTCACGTCGAGCCCGAAGTGTTTTCCTGTCTCCGGCATCACCTGCATCAGGCCGTATGCACCGCGCGGCGATGTCACCGAGGGATTGAACCTCGACTCCTGGTATATGAGCGCCGCAACAAGACGCCAGTCCCAGCCAATGCTGCTGCTGTAATACCTGATGATCTCATCAAAGGGAGATACCTTACCCGTGTAGGTGGCAAAATATTCCGAAGCAGCCATATTTGCCGGACGTGGTCCGCTGAAGTATTTTCTCTCCAGCCTGGCATACTCTCGGGTGGTCCTGAAGCCTGTTATCCAGCTGTTAAGCTCATCGAGAAGGGTACTGGTACCATCCTTGCGCACGCTCCAGGCAATATTCTGCTGAAAACTGACAGGTGTTAACAGGTCAAGATCCGGGTTCAGTGACCCTATGATATTCGACATATAGTCGTCACATACAGTGTACTCTATCTCTCCTCGTGCCACCTGGCGTGCAAGCTCCTCGGCGTCGTAAGGCACCTCTATGATACCTATGTCGATTCCCGACTCGCGCTCAAGGTTGTAAAGCCTTTGAGCATAAGATGAGCCCTTCTGTACGTATACGGTCTTACCTTCGAGATCAAGCTGGTTCCTGACCAGTTTGCTATCTCTGACATCAGCAGTCATCCGGGCCCATCCGCCGGGCTTGCGCTGCACCAGCACCTCTGCTGCCTGCATTATAGGCTCGGTGAAACGCATCATCTCTTTGCGGTCAGCGCTTATTGATAACCCGATGGCTGCCAGGTCAGCATCGCCGGTACGGAGATACTCAAGGGCCTCATCAATATCATT
Organism: Bacteroidales bacterium; assembly: GCA_049294275.1. Lineage (GTDB taxonomy): Bacteria > Bacteroidota > Bacteroidia > Bacteroidales > VadinHA17 > SR-FBR-E99. The sequence goes on along the minus strand of JBAQCQ010000031.1, from coordinate 2,298 downwards.
ACTCGTAATGATCTCAAGTTCAAGCTCTAAATGATCAGCAAATCTTTTGAGTAATTCAAAATGAAATCCCATCGGCTCTCCCCTGTAGATGAAGTAGCTCGTTTGGTTAATGTTCGTGACCGCTTTGATCTTTCCGTCGGCGAGGATTGCATCAAGATCACGCGGTGGCGCAGGAACAGTTATAACCATCCTGTTCTCCTTTTCGCAGGAGATGACTGACAGTACAATAATAAACAAGAACGAAATAAACTTCCTCAATACAAAACAAATTAGTCCGACAATCTAACAATCCTCGTAGAGAAATGTTCGCACCGCAAAGATAGTCAATTTTTTTTAATCGTAGAAAGTCCAGGCCAGACCATACCGTATCATTCTGATATTCAACGGATAACCGGGAACCAGGAAGTATTCGTAACCAGTCATTCCGGAGTTGAGATGATCGCCCATTATGAAAATTCTGGTCCTTTTTACCTTCAGATTCAGGAAAACATTGATATAGGGATAGTTACCGATTTCGCTTTCCGACTGGTTGAAATACCTGCCCGTGGCCGGCATGTAATTCATTGCGTAATAAGGAGTGTGCATCATTGCCTCTGCTCCGAGCTGGAAACTCAGCTCACCCGCAGTAGCCCTGAACCTGAAGAGATGGCTGAAGAAAAATGCACTTCGTGCAGTGGCCAGCGGAAGACTCAGGACGTCACTGTTGGTACTTTGCTGTAATAAAACAGTATTATCGAGGTGTAACTTCCAAAATATGAAGTCTTTACGCAGTGACAGCGCGAGAATGGATAATCCTCCCTCATGCTGTGCCGGTAAGGCATCATTCCCCATATAGGTAAAATTATCAACAATTGCATAGTTGAATCTCAGATCCAGGTTCCGGTCAGGCCATCTGAGGGATGAACCCGCAGTGATCCTGAGTTCCCTCTTGTGATCAAGCTGCCAGGAGAAATTGTTTGAACCCCATGAATGATACCAGTATGAAGGCGTAAAGCTTGCAAATGAGCCTGTTGCATCCCAGGTGATCATCCCTTTGCGCGATGTGGAGAACTCCTTGCAGATACGACCGTCAACGATGAAATCGCCTGCCCTGTAGCCCTGAAACCAGAGGTCGCCGGAGGCCGTCCACCCGAATTTGGTGCCGATATTGTTGAAAACTTTCCCCGTCAGAACAAGGGAATTCATGTTCCTTTTTACCGTGTCCTGCTTCGTAAGACTGTCACCGGGAACCACCTGACCGAAGCTTCGGATCTCACTCCTCACGCCTGCCCCGGCTCCAAACCTGAAGCGCCCCGTGCTCCCTGCTGCAAAATCCACCCTGACGGTGTTTGAAAGAAGGCTCTGCGACAGTGAATCTGCGGTCACGCTCCTGTTTATCATCACAGTGTCATACATGGGCGACGAGGGATACCTGTCGAGATACCTGCGCTTGTTCCATTCATATAATCCTGTATATGTGAACGTTATTGGCCCTGTTTTCAATACTTCTCCCGTGACGGTATCGCGCTTCCCTCCCGGAGAGTATCGCTGAACCAGCAAAATATAACGGTTTTTGAGACGGCTCTGGGCGCTGTTGAGATCGTTCAGTACAAAAGGCAGGTTTTCAGGTGAGTAGCTGCTCAGGTCATCCTTATTGACGATTCCGCCGCTCTCCTCCGACTCATGATTGTTGATGCCGGCTGAGAAATATGAGGTATAGGTATTGCGGTTGTATGACGCGTGCAGCAGAAAGTTCTTGTCAACTGCCTTCTGGTAGTTGTACTGCCCAAGGTTGTAAACAATGTCATAAATCAGCCCGAAGTTCATGAACCTGTTGACATTCTGCGAGTGCCTTATCCTGAAGGTCTGCTCCGACTTGCTGCGCGCGCCGCCATTGCTCCACTTAAGTTCCGTGAAGGGTACGTGGGTGTTCACGAAGAGAGGGGTGGAAGGTGTGTGCATGAAGGGCATGTAATATGAATAGAGGAACCGGTCTGGCCTCCATTCACGGTCAAAGAAGTTAATCTGGTACAGGGGGAGTCCGTAGTTGCCGGTATAGGCATTGAAATCGGACATTTTATCAGTGATGCGGTACCTGTGGAAGAGTGAGAAGGCAGTATCAAGAGGAACCGGGATCTCGGTGGTATAGTCTGCTGAGAGGGTCCACTGCCGCGAGCCTTTTTTAAAGGTGCTGTCCGTCTCCGCCGGATTACCGGGCTCCCGGGCTGAGAGGGAGATGGAGGTGATAAGCAGGATTATATATGACAGCCATTTGCGCATCACCGGCAAATTTACTTAAAAAGTGACACCGGCCTATAA
>JBAQCQ010000030.1:0-28499 GCA_049294275.1 Bacteroidales bacterium | reverse complement strand
CCATAGGGTGCGTCTCCGGGATCCTCTTCCTGTGGATCTTCATGGCTGAGCCCCTACGACGGGTCACAGAAAAGACAGATGCCCTTACCGTGTCAGGACTTTTTTCCAGGTCATTCCCCGGCTCCGAAAGGAAAATAGGACTGCTGTCTTCAGTGATAATCATCATCTTCTTTGTTCTCTATCTCTCTGCTCAGTTCAGCGGCGCCGGTAAGATCTTCAACGACACCTTTCAGGTCGAACCCTTCTGGGGTATGATCATTGGTGCGGGCATCGTCACTCTATACTCGATGTTAGGGGGCTTCATCACGGTGGTGGCTGTCGATTCGTTCCAGGCAATCCTGATGATAGTAACCTGCGTGGTACTTCCGGTAATTGCGCTTTTTATCGCCGCCGCCAACGGTATAGGCTTCGCCGAAGCCCTTATGCATTCCGATGTGGCATTGCAGGAGACAACTGCAAGCCTGACAGCAGGAGCCTGGGTGCTCATGGTTATAAACGGTCTGAGCTGGGCTTTCGGTTACACCGGACAGCCGCAGCTGCTGAACAGGATGATGGCCATGCGCAATCCAGCTGAGACTAAGAGGGCAAGAGTGGTAGCTATAGGATGGACCCTTATCGCCTACACCGGAGCCTTTCTCATCGGTATCATAGGCTTCAGGATGGTACAGGCAGGATTGATGGGCGATGGTGCCGCTGCCATTGCTGCCGATGCGGAAAAAGTGATGCCGATCATGGTCATGACCCTGGTAAACCCGCTTCTGGCGGGCATCCTGCTCTCAGGGGCCGTGTCAGCCATGATGTCAACCGCATCCTCACAGCTGATAGTTGTCTCTTCCTCAATCACAGAGGATATATGGACAAACCTGCAGCGCAAACCCATGTCTGAAAGAAGGCTGCTTTTTCTCAACAAGTTCCTTACCCTGCTGGTGGGCCTGGTAGCCTTTGTCCTGGTCATGACAATGGAAGACACGGTCTACGGACTCGTATCCTACGCCTGGAGTGGCATCGGGGCCTCCTTCGGGCCGGCTGTGTTGCTACTGCTCTTCTGGAAAAGATTTTCCAGGGCGGGAGTATATGCCTCCCTGATCACAGGCACACTGTCAGCCATCATCTGGAAGACATGGCTGGCAGATCCCACAGGCATCTCGGAACGACTTGCAAGCTACCTGCTTGCCTTTGGAGCAGCCATACTGTTCAGCCTCTTGTTCCCTGAAAGAAAGTAGTACCTGAGCTTTTCCTTAAGCCCCGCCCGGGGCTCACTTCCTTTTACTGCATTAAATAATTTCTGCCTGTGGCACACACAGCAAAGATTTTGGGACGCACAGCAAAATGCCTTCCTGATGTTGTGCCTGACTTGCCTTGTATTTTGTTACCAAAACTCATTAACTCTGAGGCATTGTTACGAAAAAAGGCTGCGGGCATTTTGAGAACTATGAAAGGGAATACACTGAAACAAAATGATTAATGCAGGTATACACCGGCCGGCCTGGGAGAAAGGAGCATACCATGCCTGCCACGGGCATAATTCACCGGTCATCCACACGATAGGTTTAGAATTAAATTTTCTGGAAGTGAAGTGCAGGCTTCACTTCTTTCTAAGTTGTTCAGTGATCTTTGTCTTTATCTCCTCGGCCAGTTCGGGATTGTCCTCCAGGAGCTTCTTGACCGCATCACGTCCCTGTGCCAGCTTGGTGTCGCCGTAGGAGAACCAGGAACCGCTCTTCTTTATGATGTTGAACTCAGTTCCCAGGTCGACAATCTCGCCGGTGCGCGAGATGCCTTCGCCGAACATTATGTCAAACTCAGCCTTCCGGAAAGGAGGAGCCAGCTTGTTCTTGACCACTTTGACCTTGACACGGTTGCCGACGGCATCCTCACCCTCCTTGAGCTGGCTCATGCGCCTGATGTCAAGCCGTATCGAAGCATAGAACTTAAGTGCATTGCCACCGGTGGTGGTTTCGGGATTGCCGAACATGACACCTATCTTTTCGCGGAGCTGGTTGATAAAGATGCATGTGGTGTTTGTTTTGTTGATGTTTGCTGTTAGCTTGCGCAGCGCCTGTGACATCAACCTGGCCTGCAGCCCCATCTTGGAGTCACCCATCTCACCCTCTATCTCTGCTTTTGGGGTAAGCGCCGCGACAGAGTCAATGACTATAATATCTATGGCTCCCGACCTGATAAGGTGGTCGGTTATCTCCAGTGCCTGCTCGCCGTTGTCAGGCTGTGATATCAGGAGGTTCTCCACGTCAACACCAAGCTTCGAGGCATAGAACCTGTCGAAAGCGTGCTCGGCATCGATGATGGCTGCTATGCCTCCTGCCTTCTGAGCCTCGGCGATGGCGTGTATGGCCAGGGTTGTCTTACCGGATGATTCAGGTCCGTAGATCTCCACAACCCTGCCGCGGGGCAGTCCTCCGATTCCCAGCGCAGCATCCAGGCCGATAGAGCCTGTTGAGATGACCTGCACATTCTCGATGGCGTGATCGCCAAGCTTCATGATGGTGCCGCGGCCAAAATCCTTTTCGATCTTGCCCAGCGTCACCTCAAGCGCCTTGAGCTTCTCCTTGTTTACTTCTTTTCTTTCCATTTACCTATTCTATTTGCAGTTAGACATTTCCATACAGCTTGAAGATCTGCGGGGCGTGCTCCTTCGTATCGACCTTTTTAATCACATTCTCAATTACCCCTTTCTCGTCGATGATAAAGGTAGTGCGGATCACACCTGTAACCTTCTTCCCGTACATAACCTTTTCACCATAAGCGCCATAGGCAGTCATGATCTTTTTGTCAGTGTCGGAAATGAGTGGGAAGGGGAGGTTATATTTCGCAGCAAATCCCCTGTGCGATTTCTCGCTGTCAGGACTGACCCCGAGGACCGCGAACCCCTGCTTCAGCAGCTCTTCGTAATTGTCCCTGAGGCTGCATGCCTCCGCAGTACATCCGGGAGTATCATCCTTGGGATAAAAATAAAGCACTACTTTTTTTCCGGCAAAGGAGCTGAGCTTCACCTTGTTTCCGTTCTGGTCCGTTCCTTCGAACTGCGGGGCTGGCATGCCCGCTGAGGGCTGAGTCATGACTTTTTCGTATTTTTGTTTTGACTGGTAAAGGTATGAAGTTATCGGCTATCACAGAAAATTTACGCCTCAGAGTTATTAACACAGAGGCCTGCAGGAGGGTAACAATCTTAGCCGTTGCCTTAATGCTCTCCTTCCCTGTGTTAATGGCTCAGGATGGAGCTGAGCGTCCCTCGAAGATTGAAGCCCGGGCAGCATGGGACAATGGCAATTATGAGCTTGCGCTGGAGCATTACAATGGTCTTCTTCTTCTCTTTTCACGGGATCCTCTTTATAAGCACTATGCCGGCGTCTGCCTGGTGAAGATGGAACGCGACATACCGCGGGCCGTTACGCTACTGGGCTCGGCCATCAACAGTTCGGTCAACGTAAAGAGCGTGCCAGATGATGTCTGGTTCTACTACGGCCGCGCACTGCAGATGAGCGGCAGTTTCACCGAGGCCAGGGAGGCCTTTGAAAGGTTTTCCAGGATGGAAGGAAGGAAAGTGGCAGCGGAGTATGAAGTTCAGAGCTACATTGATCAGTGCAGCAGGGGGCAGGGGAGTATGGCCGGTGAGGCTGTCGCCGGTACCCCAAAAACTCACCCTGCTGAAGCAGCAGAAAGATCCAAAGTCCCATCAGCGGAAACGAAGCCTTCATTGACAGAAGCAGCTGCCGGATCACGGATAACAACGGCTGCCGGAAAGCCTGAGCCAGCTGCAACAGCAGAAAAACAGCAAGTTCCCGTCAATGTCGGGAAACACATTCCCGCTGCAGCAGTTGGGAAACAGCAGCTTCCCCATGCTGCCGGAAAACCTGACCCGTCTGTTGCAGTGAGCAAATCACCTCTTCCTCCAGCCTCTGACCTTCCCGCGGAATATGAATTCCTCCTTGCTGAGGCTGTAAGGTTGCAGCATGAATCAGACTCAATCTTACAGGCAACCGGTGACACTGCCAGGGCTGCCTCCATGCAGTTCAGGGCTGACTCTCTTTTCATGACGCTGGAGGCACCATCAGATTCTGATCCGGTCAAGACTCCCCCTGATAAACCGGAAGCGGAACAGCCTGCCCGTCTTTTCTCCGACTTTGAAGTGCGACTCTCCCCTGCCTACTCCGAAAAAAATCCGGTTCCCGTTGAATTCACCATTCCTCCCGGACTGATATACACGGTTCAGATCGCAGCCTTCAGGAACCCGGTCCTGCCGTCGCTTTTCAGGGGTTTGTACCCTGTTTTCGGAGGCAAAAGGGCAGGAAGCGATGCCATCTATTACTACACGGGTCTCTTCCGGAGGCTGGAGGATGCCAGGCAGGCCCTTCCCGGTGCCCGCAGTGCTGGATTCACTGATGCTTTCATCGTTGCATTCATGGACGGAACACAGGTTTCAATGGAGAGAGCCGGCCTGCTTGAGAGGGAGTGGTCATTGAAGCCTCTCCCGGTGAAAGAGCCGGCACCTTCAACAGGAAGCAGTACAGGCTATGACCCTACCACACCGGTCGGGACACTCTCATTCCGGGCTGAGGCGATGCGTGTCAGTAAACCCGTTAAGCCTGAGGTGATTGAGAAGGTGGAACTGCTGGCAGGTGCACGCGGACTGAACATGATCAAAAACAGCAGCGGCGAAACGGTGTTTCTCATTGGTAATTTTATTACATTTGAAAGCGCCGCCGAGTACGTCTCGCTGCTGATTCGCAACGGTTACAGTAATGCCAGGGTCGCCGCATACGTCGGTTTGCAGGAGATCCCGGTCGAGGCGGCAAAGGAACTGATAAACAGACTGCAGGATGACTAAGAAGGCACCAAGACCGCAGGGCAGCAGAAGGAGCGAGGAGAGTGAAAGAACTCTTGTGCTTGTCAATGACGACATAAACAGCTTTGATCATGTCATAAAATCACTTGTTGAGGTGTGCGGACATGATGAACTGCAGGCGGAACAATGCGCTGTCCTGACCCATATCAAAGGCGGATGCGTGATCAAAATAGCCGACATGAACACTCTTCAGAGTATGAGCGCCAGGCTTAGGGAGCTTAGCCTTGACACAGTGGTTATTTAACAGTAGAATATAAAACCCCTGCTGGATGACAAATAAATAAAGCGCGAGGGTTATAATATAAAGTGAGATGTCTCTGGGACTGATAATTTTTCTGATTATACTGGGCCTGCTGCTCTTCATCGTTGAGTTCATGCTCATCCCCGGCGTTACTATCGCAGGGATTGGCGGAGCAGCCTGCATTATCATTGCAATCGTCTTTTCATTTGCAAGCTATGGGACCGGCACCGGGTTTTTGGTACTTGGGCTAACATTTCTTGTGATGATTGTGCTTACTGTCATGATGCTTAAGGCAGGCACCTGGAAGAAGTTCGCACTGAATACATCAATTGACGGCAAGGTTGATACCGTGGGGGCTGGAGAAGGAAAGGTAAAGGCCGGCGACAAGGGAGTGACCGTCACCCGACTTGCTCCAGGCGGAAAAGTCCTGGTCAACGGCGAATATTTTGAGGCAAAGGCCATTGACATCATGGTAGACCCAAAACAGGAGATTGAGGTCCTTCGGATTGAAGATAACAAATTGATTGTGAAACCAATAAATAAATTATAGATATGAGCGGACTTGGCATTTATGTGATTATCATTGCTGGAGCGGTAATACTGCTCTGGATACTTCTTTATTTCATCCCTATCGGACTGTGGTTCCAGGCTCTGGTATCAGGGGTACGGATCAGCCTTCTGCAGCTGATATTCATGCGCTGGAGGAAGGTTCCGCCATCAATTATCGTTGGCGCCATGATCGAGGCTGACAAGGCAGGGATCAAGCTTAACCGCGATGACCTTGAAGCCCATTACCTTGCCGGGGGACATGTGGCACAGGTGGTTCATGCCCTTGTATCGGCCAATAAGGCGAACATAGATCTCTCGTTCAAGATGGCTACTGCAATCGACCTTGCCGGACGCGATGTCTTCCAGGCCGTACAGATGTCTGTGAACCCAAAGGTGATTGACACGCCGCCTGTCACTGCAGTAGCGCGCGACGGCATTCAGCTGATAGCAAAGGCAAGGGTGACCGTCAGGGCAAACATCAAACAGCTTGTTGGCGGTGCAGGCGAAGAGACGGTGCTTGCCCGCGTGGGTGAAGGTATCGTTTCATCTATCGGTTCGGCGCACAGCCACAAGGAGGTGCTGGAAAACCCCGACCGTATCAGCAAGACTGTTCTTGAGAAGGGACTTGATGCCGGGACGGCATTCGAGATCCTCTCTATTGATATAGCTGACATCGACATCGGTAAGAACATCGGTGCCGTGCTGCAGATGGACCAGGCCAACGCCGACAAGAACATCGCCCAGGCCAAGGCCGAGGAGCGTCGCGCCATGGCTGTTGCCTATGAGCAGGAGATGAAGGCCAAGGCACAGGAAGCCCGCGCCAAGGTCATCGAGGCAGAGGTGGAGATACCTCTCGCAATGGCTTCCGCTTTCAAGAGCGGTAACCTGGGCATCATGGATTACTACAGGATGAGAAATATCGAGGCCGACACCAGCATGCGCGACTCGATTGCCAAACCTCCGACATCGGGCGGGGAGAAGAAGAAGTAGGAAATCAGTCCTCAGTCGGCAGTCCACAGTCTTCAGTCATTCAATAAGTTAATGACTGCCGATTGCCGACTGAAGACTGCTGACTACTTCAGATAGAAGAGTATCATAGCCTCCAGGGCGTTCTGGCACACCTCGCAGAACGTCTCTGCCTCGTTGCTCTTCATGCGGCAGTCGAACGACGGACGGTAGATGCCTTTCGCGGAATAGCCTCCTCCTTCAAAGAGCCCGGTGACTCCCGTGTACCTCTTGTCATTCGGTGTGGGAACAGGTACAGATCTGGCAATCATGTTCTTCCACTTTGCATCAAAATTTACCCTTGTGGTGATGTTAGGCTCCCAGGGCTCGACGCTGACCGGGTAGAACTCCTCATAGGCCACCTCTGAAGAGTAGTATTCATCAGCCAGTCCTGCAAAACCGTGCCCGAATTCATGGGTGAGGACCTGCGGGGTGAACTTGTGATCGGCTGTCACGGCACTGTAGTAGTTATAGACTCCGCCGCCTCCATACCTGGGGCTGTTGATTAGCACGATGATCTGGTCGTGAGGGGCGGCAGCGGCGTAATCATTGACCTTCCTGATGTCCTGAGTGGTGAGATAACGGTCCACGTCAAAGGTATAATAGCTGGCGCTGAGCGCGGTGTTGACATAAATACCCTCGCCAGGCACATCGGTGCCCGACTCCTGCGACGGAGCCTCAACGGCCCAGATGTTGATCCGGTCCTTGTACTTGTCAAACGGAGCCTCCCGGAAAAGGATATCGGCAAGCCGTTTTACGTCACCCCTGAACTTATCCATCTCGTCGCGCGTGTATCCTTCAGCAATAAATGCAAGGTCAAGGGAGGAATGTGGATCGCCTGATCCGTATATCCTTGTGGCAAGTGAACCGTCATGCTTCTCCCGCGTGATGAAATAGCTGGCAGGGTCAATGACAGTCTCATAAAGTCTGGTGAAGAGTCCGTCGCGTCCGCGGATGCTCAGGACGAAGTTCACCTTGTTCTTCGGGAAGGGAAAGGTGGCCACCTCATGGAAGCTTCTTTCGATCTTCTTCGCCTCCGCGGTGGTCTGCCACTCCTGGTACAGTGTGCAGAAGCCTCGTGAGTAGATCAGCTTTCCTGTAGCCTCATCAAAGATCTCGTACCTGAAATTGCCGTAGCCGAACGGATCGGTAAGATTGGTCAGCGAACCACCCCAGAACGGCTCCTCCCTGAATGAGACGGGATAAACCTTTGTGGATGAGCTGTTGCCGGCCAGCATGAAGTCAAACCTCATCGTCCGGTCGGTAAAGTGTTCATCAAACAGAACCTGTGCAGACATCACAAGCGACGTGAACAGTAGTGCAAAAACCGATATTGCTCTCATAATTTCACAGTTTTATATCGTAAAGGTACAAAACAGGAGGCCACAATAAAAGATATTAGTAATTTCACGGCGTTACCAAAAGTATCACAATATGTTCCGTTCAGTTGATCCGGTCATGACAGTCAGGGAATTCCTTGCCAGCCTTGGGATGTCTGCAGGCACTGTCTTATGGGTAAGCACACTGATTCTTGTTCTTGCGGTGCTTCTCGTGGCCTGGCTCTCCAATCTTTTTACGAGGGTGATCATAATTCAGGTCTTCACATCGATCGTAAAGAGAACAAGATCGTCATATGATGACAAATTCCTGGAGACAAACATGTTCAGGCGCCTGGCAATGATCGTTCCGGGTGTGGTAGTATATTACCTGGCCACATGGATGCTCAGGGAGAACCTTGGCTGGCTCACCTTCATCCATAAAACGGCTGCCTTGTATATCGTCATCTATGCCACCCTTACAATTACGGCATTTATCGAAGGATGGCACCAGGTCTACCTCATGCAGCCGATAGCACGTGGCAGATCGATAAAACCCTATGTGCAGGTGGTGAAGGTTCTGGTGGCATTCATCGGAACACTGGTCATTGTATCGATACTGTTCAGAATATCGATAGGCAGCGTTTTTACAGGACTTGGTGTTGTTATGGCAGTGCTTGTGGTGGTGTTCAAGGATACCCTGCTGGGACTGGTGGCAAGCATCCAGCTGTCAGGGAACAACATGGTCAAGCTCGGCGACTGGATCACAATCCCCGGGAGGAACGTCGACGGCACTGTCATTGACATGACCCTTCATACCGTCAAGGTCGAAAACTTTGACAAGACCATCCTTACCGTTCCTACCTATGCCCTCATATCTGAGTCATTCCAGAACTGGAAGGGAATGGAGGAATCGGGGGTTAGAAGGATCAAGCGTGAGTTAAGGGTCGATGTCAGGACAATATCATTTATAACCCCGGAGCTCCTTGACAGGATCAGCAGGAGACCGCATATGGAAAAATGGCTTGATCAGAATCTCGCTGAGATCGAAGCCCTCAGAAAGGGAGAGTTGACATCACTCACAAACCTGGGCGCATACAGGGCTTACATGGCCGAGTACCTTCTCAACCACAGGGATATAGACCCGAAGATGCCGGTCATGGTACGCGACATGCCTCCCGGAGAGGCAGGCATGCCGGTGGAAATATACTGCTTCAGCAGGATCAACTCCTGGGTGCCTTTCGAGAGCGTTCAGTCGGGTGTGCTGGATTATGCCTTTGCAGTTGCTGGCCAGTTCGGTCTGAAGCTCTACCAGGCTCCGTCAGGAAATGACCTTGAGGCAATCAGAAAGTGATTAAATAAAAATTATAAATATGAGCGTTACATATAACGAAAGACTGGCAACATTCATTAAATCCGGAATTAAGGAAACTCCAGTCACGGGGAAGCATGACCCCTTCTGGCAGTCACTTCGTGCCACAGGTACGGAGCTGTGGCTCGATACCGGTGACATGACTGAGGCCGAAGCTAACTGGACCGCGGAGATGACCGCACTTACAACAAACAACACACTTGTCAACAACGAGATACAGAAGGGTATCTATGACGACTTTATCCCATCGGCACTTGATCTCGTCAGGCATCTGCCGGTGAATGAGCAGGTTATGGAGATCGCCTTTATTGTCAATGCACGTCACGGACTGCGCCTGGCAAAGAAATTCGGGGGAATGGTCAGCGTTGAGCTTCATACCGGCACCGCTTATGACATTGACGCCATCGTTTCATACGGCCTGCGCTACAGGGAGCTTTGCCCTGAGCAGTTCATAGTCAAAGTGCCATATACCCCTGAGGGATTGATAGGTGCGAGACGGCTTCGTGAGAAGGGGGTCAGGATCAACTTCACCCTCGAGTTCAGCGCCAGGCAGAATGCACTGGTCACCCTGGTGGCAAAGCCTGACTACCTTAATGTGTTCCTCGGAAGGATAGGGGCGTTCATTGCAGACAACAGGATTGGCGAAGGCAGCGGCGCCGGGGAGAACGCAGTGCTATCCTCACAGTCGTGGGTCACACGCCTGTCGGCGGAGAACAGCTGGAGGACCAGGCAGATTGCCGCCAGCCTCCGGAGTTACAGCCAGCTTGAGCTGCTTGCCGGAACAGATGTATTCACCATGCCTCCCAAGGTGGCAGCTACAGGCCGTAAGGAGCTGCCCGGACTGTTTGAAAGCAGGCTTGGAAGGCAGTATGATGTACCATTGAATGACGGTTCGGCAGGACTTGGCATAGAGAAGTTCTGGGAGGTTCCCAAAAGTGTTATTGAGCTTGGCCGATCACTCAATGTAAAAGTTCCTGCAACTGGAGAAGAAATTGTCAGGAGGGCGCATGAGGCAGGACTTGGAGACATGTTCCCGGTGATGAGCAAAGAGGATAATGAGCGTATCGCTGCCGAAGGAAAGATACCGGTGCTGGCATCGTGGAAGGAGAGGATCATGAAGAGAGAGCTGGCACCTGACACGCTTCTGACTCTTGCAGGACTGGCATCATTCACCGCTGATCAGCGGAAGCTGGATGACAGGATCAAGGGACTGATTGAGTAAGCCTGAGGCTCGTTAGTCCTCTGAGGCAATAGGCAGTAGGCAATAGGCAATAGTCCTCTGTCAACAGTATATAGTCCACAATCCAAATCCAGCAGTTTGAATTTCCTCCTGTGTCAGAGTCAAAATCCGACCACAAAGTGCGTCGGAACAGCCTTTATTTCAATTAGTTGTCTTAATTATCAAGTAATGAGTTCTTAATGTCGAAACTCACTGTTGCCTACTGCCTATTGCCTACTGCCTGACTCACCCCTCTGCCTCATCACCTCATACAATAGTATACCTGCTGAAACAGAGACATTCAGTGATCCGATTGTGCCGGTGATCGGGATCGATACATGCCTGTCGGCCTGTGCCAGCAGCTCGCGGCTGATGCCCTTTTCTTCCGAACCGAGGATGATGACCATTGGTCCGCCGAGGTCAGCTGCGTTGATCTCTTCCCTGGCTTTTTCAGTGGCTGCAACCGCCTTCAGTCCCGACTCCTTCAGGTAAGTGAGGCATCTTGCGAGGCTCTTTACCCTGCAGACCGGGAAGGTGCTGAGCGCACCTGCCGATGCTTTCACCGCGTCAGGTGAGATCCTCGCCGAACCCTTTTCAGGCACGATGACCGCATCGGCACGGAAGCAGAGCGCCGAACGCACAATGGCCCCGAAGTTGCGTACATCGCTTATGCTGTCGAGCATCATGACCAGCGGCTCCTTCCCCTCTTCGAAGATCCGGGGAAGTATATTTTCAATGTTCTGGAACTCTATCGCCGAAACCCATGCAATGACTCCCTGATGGTTCTTTTTGGTGATGTAGTCAAGCTTCTCGACCGGCACAACCTGCCATGGCACCCCCAGCTCCGCCACCAGCTTCATAAGCTCGTGGTAAAGGTCGCCGCGCAGACCCTGGCGCACCAGCAGACGGTCAATCTGCCTGCCACCCTTGATCGCCTCCATGACGGGGTGCATGCCAAAAATGAATTCTTTTTCGCTGTACATCATTTCAGCTCCTCTGGATTATCGAGACGGAATACCTTGCCTTCACGCCACCTTGCCACGGCTATGTCCCAGTAGCTGATGGGGGTGGAGGCCCTGTTAAGTGCAAAATCATTGTCTGAGAAGATATTTTGCTGCTTCCTGAAGTTGAACCACAGGTACTCATCCTCAAATTTGTAACGTGAACCCCAACGGCTCTTCACCGGCGGCTTCCTGTAACCCCAGCTCTCGCCCTCGGAGTTTTTATAAACCTTGTCCGGCGGACCGTACATGATGTAGATCATCCCCCTGTCAGTCAGCCACCCGGCTTTGTAGGAGCTGAAATAGTAGTTGGCGAACAATGTCCGGTTATAGTAAATCCTGATTAGTTCCTTCGACCTTTCAATACTGCCGGTACGGTCGAGCCAGAACTGGTCGAGAGCCAGCTTGGGCTTCCCGGCTGTCATCATCGCTTCCATCTCCAGTGGTGTTGCAAGGTAGGAGAGTGGCGGTATCATCGTTTCGGGACTGCTCATCGATGGGTGATCAGGACCGAAATTATAGATGATAAGCCCTTCGCGGATGAGGCTGTCAGGAGATAGCAGGAAGATCCCTTCCCCGGGAAACATTATCGGAAGTGTATCAGAATAAGGCAGCGGAATAATCGCTTCAGGCTCCGGCGCGAGGGTGATTTCAGGCAGCATGGTAGTCGGTGAAGGAGGGATGGTCTTGATGGGCTTGTAATAGAATATCCAGAGGGTGTCAGGCTGAAGTGTCGGGTTGAGGACGTTAATATACTGGTCCTTTCTCACGACATTGCTGTACAGTTCGTTCTTGCTGAAATGATCACGGATAGTATAGTAGAGTTTGCTGTACTGGCCGGTGCGGTCAAAGTCGACGAAGGTCTGCAGTGTTCGCTGCCTGATCATGTCAATCAACTTTATCTCAGCCGTATAAGAGCTGCCTTCGTAAGTTTTCAGAGGTATCCGGAAGACATACTCGCCGCCTGCTTCCTCACGCGGGATGCTGTATTTCGTCCGGGCGGTATCGGCAAGGACTCCGCCGAGGGTGTTGTTGAACAGCCGCACCGATACCAGCACTGAGGCCATCGGCACTCCCTCTGGATTGGCCTCGCTGAAATAGAGCTCGCTCCGGCGTATGCTGAGAGATAGGACCGATGTCTCGGATCCCTCATCAGAGACCCTTATGAAAGGAGTAAACACGTTCCGGGCCGGGTTGTAGATATATGACATGTCCTTCGTGTCAGCCGCCGGCTGTGTCGATGCGCATGACCATGCGAATGCCGCCATCAGCATTATCGAAATGACTGCAGCTGCCCTATCTGTTTGATGCCGTACCATGCCATAAAGTTAATAAAGATTTCACAGTCTGTTCTTTTTCCAGCTCATCCTCACCCGGCATAGCTCCGAGCCGTCGCTCTCCCTGGTGACCGAGTGGATGAAGGAGGTTCCGGTCTCATCAAAGGGTGCCGTGAAGATATTGATCATCTCGTTCTGGTGTCCCTCGGCTATGTAATTCACCTCGATGGTGTCTAGGGTGTGGGTGCTTATGAACTCAGGGTCATAGCAGTTGACGGTCCATTGGATGTAGCGCGCGTTGTTCACATGCCTGTTGACGTCGATGTCATCAAGCTTGACCTTCAGCCTGGTTTTCTCATGGTCACCGGCCGGAAGGGCGGGGACTTTGCGGGCATTTGCTTCTGTTGCTCTCTCCCGGGGGAATCGGGCTTGAAGGTCTGAGAGTGCCTTGTCCGGCCTCTGTGCCCTGCGTGTATGGTAATCGACTATGACCCATGACGATGAGGCGCCTGCAAGTCTGTTTCCCGATACATCATACATCTCAAGGTCGCGCAGGGCGTAAATGGCTTCGGTGCCCCGCGGCCAGGTACGCAGCGTCACCTCTTCCCACGCCAGGGGAAGTTGTTCCACCTTCACCACCATCCTGGAGAGAACCCAGAAAACGCCGCTGCTCATCAGGTTGTCACGTCCCCATCCGAGCTCGAGTGCATGCCTGCCGGCTATATCCTCGAAGAAGTTGAACAGCGCTCCGGGACTCAACCTGCCTGTAAGGTCAGTGTTGAAGATGTTGACGGGGTATTTTCTCTCATATACTGTCATAGCTGCTTATATACCGGCATTGCTGCTTTTATACCGTAAATGCTGCATATTTACTGTCGGCTTCGCTGCTTTTATACCGTAAATGCTGCATATTTACTGTCTTCGTTGCTTATAACACATCATCGGTGCTCATATACTCCGACTTGAATGCCTCAAGCTCGCTGTGCGCCTCTTCCCACTGCTGCATCAGTACTTCGAGCTTCTGTTTTTTCTGCTCATAATCGGCATAGAATGCCGGGTCATTCACAACTTCCGGATCTCCTGCTGCCAGCCTGGTATTCATAGCGGCAATCTCCCCTTCAGTCTTTGTTATCTCCGTCTCGCTCTCAGCTGCCTGTCTCTGAAGCCTGCGGTAGACCCGCTCCGTCTCCTTCTTCTCGAGGTACCGCATCTTGCTGTTCTGCTGCGGGGCTTCCGTCTCAGGAGCCGGGGTTACCGGTGCTGTTGCAGGTTGACCGGTTGCACCTTGACCGGTTGCCTTCTGGTCGGTTGCCTTCCGGTCAGCTTCCTTGCGGCCTGGACCCTTCTGAGCCAGGCTCCTGTCTGCGGAGTCCTTCTGTCCTGAGCTCTTTTCAACTGCACTCTTCCGGGCGGACCCCTTCTGAACAGCAGTCGGGTTACGCTTCTCCAGCTCCCTCAGCGATTCCAGCTTCCTCGACCGGAGGAATTCCGTGATGCCACCGAGGTGAGTTTTGATTTTCCGGTTGCGGAACTCGAACACCTTGTTCACCAGCCCGTCGAGAAAATCCCTGTCATGGGAGACCACAATTAATGTGCCATCAAATTTAATCAGTGCCTTTTTCAGGATCTCCTTCGAACGAATGTCGAGATGGTTGGTCGGCTCGTCGAGTAGGAGCAGGTTGTACGGTTCAAGCAGAAGCTGCACAATGGCCAGTCGCGACCGCTCGCCGCCGGAGAGCACTTTAACTTTCTTGTCAATGTCCTCGCCGTGGAATAGAAATGCCCCCAGGATGTCGCGCAGGCGTGTGCGGATATCGCCTCTTGCTATCCTGTCGACTGTCTCGAATACGGTCAGCTCGTCATTGAGCAACTCATCCTGGTTCTGGGCGAAGTAACCCGTCGAGACATTGTGTCCTCTTTTCACAATTCCCTCGTGATCAACCTGGCCGAGTATCATCCTTGAGAGGGTTGTCTTGCCCTCTCCGTTGCGTCCGACGAAAGCTACCTTTTCGCCTCTTTCAATCTTCATTGAAATCTTATCAAGGACAAGGTGGTGACCGTAGCGCTTCGAGGCCTCGTCGGCCTCAACCACCACTGTCCCGGAGCGCGGGGCAGGGGAGAAGCGGATGTTCATCGCCGAGGAATCTTCGTCTTCGATCTCTATGCGGTCAAGCTTCTTCAGCTGTTTGATCTTGCTCTGCACCTGCACCGCCTTGGTGGGTTTGTACCTGAACCGCTCGATGAACTTCTCGGCGTCGTCGATCATCTTCTGCTGGTTGCGGAAGGCGGCTGTCTGCTGCTCGCGCCTCTCCTTACGCAGCTCGGTGTATCTGGTGTAGGGCACCCTGTAATCATAGATCTTACCGAGGCTTATCTCAATTGTGCGCCGCGTGACATTGTCCAGGAAGGTGCGGTCGTGCGATACGAGGATCACCGCACCGGGATAGGTCTCGAGGAAGGTCTCGAGCCAGATGATCGATTCAATGTCGAGGTGGTTGGTGGGCTCGTCGAGGAGTATCAGGTCAGGTTTCCGGAGGAGGATCTTTGCCAGTTCCACGCGCATGCGCCATCCGCCGCTGAGCTCCTTGGTGGGGCGGTTGAACTCCGAAGCGCTGAAACCGAGGCCGTTGAGGGTCTGGCCTGTCACGGCTATATAATCGCTTCCCCCGAGTATCTGGTGCCGTTCGCCGGCGGCGTGCATCCTGTCGAGCAGCTGATGGTAGCTTTCGCTTTCAAAGTCGGTGCGTGTCTCGATCTCTCTTGTGGTGTCGGCTATCTCCTGTTCCAGGGCCCGGAGTTCGGTGAATGATTTCAGGGCCTCCTCAAGCACTGTGGTGGTGTCAGAGACCTTCATCTGTTGCTCGAGGTAACCTATTGTCAGCTCCCGGGGGCGTTCCACCGATCCGGATGTGGGATCCTGCAGTCCGGCGATGATCTTCATCAGGGTCGATTTTCCGGCTCCGTTCCTTCCTGTAAGGCCGATGCGCTCCTGCCGGGTGATGAGGAACGAGACCTCATCGAGAAGGACGAAACTGCCGAAAAGAAGTGATACGTTATTGACGGAGACCATAGGGCCGGATTTTCAAGTCGCAAAGATAATCAAATTCCCCCTCCACTACTGCCTATTGCCTATTGCCCTCCCTGCAGCCTGGCTCATTCGCTAAAATGATCCGCTGGATCATTTCTTAACTCTCAAACCTCTACTGCCTGCTGCCTCTTAAGATTGCCGATTGCCGACTGAAGACTGAAGACTTCACTCCTGCCTCTCCCTCCCTGCATTCTGGCTGCTTCGCTCAAATGACCCACCGGGTCATTTGTTAACGCTCGCCCCTCTACTGCCTATTGCCTTCATCATATTCATACTCAACCTCCGAAAATTACGTTAATATTGTAGCCTGAATTGAAAATCATGAAAAAGAATTTGAAACTACTTGCAATACTGTTCCTGCTGGCACCGCTGCTACTCATGCAGTCGTGCAGTAAGGACCCCGATCCCGATCCCTTTGCGGATAACGACTACCTCCTCTCGAGCGAGCTGCTGCTGATGAGAACGAAGGAAAACATCATCTCGGTACTCACACTGGTTGGGACACAGTACCCTGCGGTCAGTGAAATCATAGCAGATGTGGTGAGCGGGGTGAACATTTACAAGATCACCTACAGGACCGGATTCATGGGAACAGAGGTGACAGCCTCAGGACTCATATGCATTCCCTCAGTTCCGGGAACCTACCCGGTTCTCTCATTTCAGAACGGAACCAACACTCTTCACTCGGCTGCCCCCACGGCAGACCCGCAGGGCCTTCAGTACCAGATGATCGAATACATAGCCAGTACCGGCTATGTAGTCATCATTCCCGATTACCTCGGTTTCGGTGCATCGAAACAGATGGCTCATCCGTACCTCCACAAGGAGTCCACCGTCCGGTCGATAGTCGATATGCTCTATTCAGTGGCGGAGTTTGATGTTGATGTGGCCAAGGACATTACGGTAACCGACGAGTGTTACCTCATCGGTTACTCGCAGGGAGGCTGGGCAACACTGGCTCTCACGGAAGCCCTGGAGAAGAACTACGGTTCTGACTTCACGGTAAAGGCCGCCAGTTGCGGAGCGGGACCATTTGATCTAAACTACTTCAATGAGTATGTCCTGGGACTGACCGAATACCCGATGCCGGTCTTCCTGGGTTATATAGCAAACTCCTACAGTGAATATGCTCTCTATGCCAATCCCCTCACCGATATTTTCAATGATCCTTATGCAGGGTTGATACCTGGTCTCTACGACGGATTGCATTCCTCGGATCAGATAAACGCTCAGTTGAACGCAGATATCAATATGCTTTTCAGGCCTGATTATATATCCGGAAATGCTTCCGCCCCGCTGTACCAGAGTGTCCGCAGTGCCCTTACAGCCAACAGCATACAGGGGTGGGACAGCAACATCCCCATTCTCTTCATCCATGGAACAGCTGACACTTATGTTATCCCGGCCCTCTCGGAACGGATGCATGATGCCATGATTTTGGCCGGATCGAGCCCGTTGACATGCCTGTATGTTTCAATGAATGGCCTCGACCATGGGACCGGGGCTGTCCCGGCAGTGATGGCCGGACTTGAGTTTTTCAAAGGATTCAGATAGGAGAGGGTGGGAAGGAAGAGGCAGTTGCCCACGCTCAGGGGCGTCACCATAACCGATATCGGGTCAGAAGGCAATGCCATCGCCAGGGTTGATGACATGGTGCTGTTCGTGCCGGGGATGATACCGGGCGATGTGATTGATGTCAGGGTCACGAAGAAGAAAAAACGGTATATGGAGGGTGTGGCCATTGCGGTCACTACGCCCTCACCACAAAGGATCACTCCGCCCTGCTCACATTTCGGGGTGTGCGGAGGATGCCGCTGGCAGCATCTGCCATATGACCGGCAGCTCTTTTACAAGGCCCAGCAGGTGCGCGATAACCTGACACGGATAGGCCATACCCCGATTCCGGCGATAGACCCCATTGTCGGTTCGGAAAAGATATACGGTTACCGCAACAAGCTCGAGTTCACTTTTTCCGAGATGAGGTGGATGACCGGCGAGGAGCTGGCATCATGGATTGCTGAAAAAGAATCGCTGGCTGCCGCCGCGACGACCGCCACGGACTCTGTCACGAACTCCGCCTCAGCGCTTGCCCAGATACCAGCCCAGATCCCAGCCCAGGTCCCCAACCAGAGTACCACCCCGACAACCTACCCGACACCTGTCCCTGCACATGCTCCGGGCTTCGCTCTGACTCCCCCGCCAACCCCTGCTTCGAACTCCGGCCCAATCTCCGCCATGGACCCTGTCCCGGTCACCCGCCTGACTGCCCCGTCCCGGAACCCCGCACTCGGTTTCCACATCCCCGGAATATATGACAAGGTGCTCGATATCAATGAATGTCTCCTGATGTCGGAACCATCCGATTCCATACGTAACGAGGTACGCAGATACGCTCTGGAGAAAGGACTTCCGTTTTATGATTTCCGCGGGCACCGCGGTTTCCTCAGGAACATGTTCGTCAGGATAACCCTCGGGGGAGAGGTTATGGTGGTGCTGGTGACAACCGACGGACTCCCTGAAGAGCGGGAGAGGCTGCTGAGTCACCTTTCGGAACGTTTCCCGGAAATAACGTCGCTTTATTATATTATCAATACCAAGAAGAACGACAGCATCTCGGACCAGACGCCGATCCATTTTCGCGGCAGCGAGTATATAACCGAAGTGATGGAGGGCCTCAGGTTCAGGATCGGCCCGAAATCATTCTTCCAGACCAACAGCAGCCAGGCGGCAAGGCTTTACGGTGTTGTTAAGGAGTTTGCACAGCTGAAGGGCGATGAGAATGTTTATGACCTCTACACCGGCACCGGTACGATAGCCTGTTACCTGGCATCGGGCGCTTCAACAGTAACGGGACTGGAGTACATAGAGGAGGCTGTGGCCGATGCGAGGATGAATGCTCTGGCGAACGGCATTGACAATGCAGCATTCTTTGCTGGCGACATAAAGGATATTTTCAATGAAAAGCTGTTTGCTAAGCGAGGCAGGCCGGATATTATCATCACCGATCCGCCCAGGGCGGGCATGCATACCGATGTCACCCTCGCGATGCTGCGGTCAGGTGCGGAGAAGATCGTATATGTGAGCTGCAATCCCGCCACCCAGGCCCGCGACATCAACATCCTCTCCGCCGGCTATGACGTCATCCGTGTCCGTCCCGTTGACATGTTCCCCCACACTTTTCATGTAGAAAATGTAGTGCTGTTGGAAAGAAAGAAATCTTAAGATTTTATTGTTCCTGAGGACTGTCAACACACTATTGCCTACTGCCAACTGCCTATTGCCTACTCTAATACCTATCCAGCCACCTGTACTTCTTGCTGCTGCTCTGCAGCTTGAGCGCGAGAACCAGCTCGTGAGACCCGCTTGTCACGCTTTCGATTTCACTGAGAGTATAATCATATGAATAACCGAGGTACATGTTTCCCCACCTGACCCTGACCATCCCGATCAGAGCTCCCTGGCTTGAGGTGCCGTAGAAGCCTCCGGTACGGTAACCGGCACCCAGCCAGAATGTCTGGTCATAGATAAAAGTAAGAGCCATGTCAGCCTGGGGAAGTAATTGCTCCGACATCTTTAATAAAACGGAGGGTTCGATCTCAAGATCCTTCAATGTGGGGAAACTGTATGACCCGAAAGCGTAATAATGCCTTGACATGCGAAACTTGTCATAAGCCTTCAGGGTATCAACCCGGCCGTCGCCGATCCTTGCTGCCGCTCCCAGCATCGATTCTGCCGAAAATCCAAGTGTGTACCGGTCATTCAGGAGGTACATCCCGAAGTTGATATCTGGAACGAATATCCCATCTCGCAGGTTGTCGTTCAACCACGGCTCGGACGGATCCTTAAAACTCTCGTGGTCTGCATTGATGATGTAATGATATCCGGTAGCTGACAGTCCGAACGACAGCTGCGTATAATCCTGAACCCAGATATGGTATGAGTAGGCTGCATGGAATCCCGTCCTCTGAACAAGTCCGTTCTGATCGCTGAATATGCCAAGTCCAAATCCTGCCCTTCCTTCTGTCTTCGCCTGGTATCTGGTGTTGCCAAAAATGTTCTTCCTGAGTTTATATCCCTTTTTGGTGAACCTTGTCTGGTAGCTGAGCGAGTAGGTCCTGGGGGAGCCGGCGTAACCGACCCACTGCTCGCGTGCCGTGATGTTGAAACTCGTATAACCCTCGCTTCCTGCTGCAGCAGGGTTTATCAGGAACCTGTTGTACATGTACTGGCTGTAGAGAGGCATCTGCTGGGCAAATGATAACTGTATCCCGGCAAATACAAGAAATAAAATGATGATCAGCCTCTTCACGGTTTCTGATTAGCCTTTTAGTTTTGACCGGTCAACTGAATCATCAAATCTGATTTCAATGTTTCGCAGTCGTTTTCAGAAGCTAATATACTCCCGGTGAAAGGTCCGCGCAAGGCATTTTTGATGCAAGGGGGCTCTTTTATGACTAAGATGCCTTTTTCGATGGTGATGCTGAATGACCTGCCGTAAGTTTATTCAGAAGACTGACGGGTTATCCTTCTTTTGCCTTAATCGCCCGCCGGACCCGGGCAGAGAATTATCGATCTGTAAACCAGATGACAGGAGGAATGCTCTTCCTTTGCAATGGTGACAGAGCTCCTGGCCTGAGTTTTCGATCTGAATATCAATGACTTTGAAGACCAGGATAAATCTGCAGCTGGGTGCTGGGCTGCTTTATTTACTCATGGTGGTTACCTTGAACTGTACACAATCGTAATGGTACCGATCAGCATTTGTGATCCGTTACCCAGATCTATTGTGTAATGGTACGAGTCGATAGGCAGCTTGACGCCGTTGCTTCTGCCGTCCCATGGTTCGGGATATCCGGGTGGTGACTCCCAGAGCTTCTGTCCCCACCTGTTGAAGATCTTTATCTCGATGTTCGGATAGAGCGTGCGGAGATCAATATTATCGTTGTAGAATTCTATATCCCACGTGTCATTGATGCCGTCGCCGTTGGGTGAGAAGGCCTCCGGAATAATGAGGCATATCTCGTTCTTCGGCCTTACAAGTGCTGATCCGGTGACAGTGCATTCGTTGTAGTCAGTGACCGTAACCGAATACTGTCCGGTGACAATTCCTTCAAGATCCTGGGTGGTTGCACCATTGGACCACTGGAAGAGATGTTCTGGTCGATTGGAGCCGCCTGTGACGGTAAGCCTGATCTCTGCATCCGGCATATCAGGACAGTAGGCGTGGGCCACGTCGAATGCGAGCTCGAGCTGCGGAGGATCAGTCAGCGTCTGGGTTGTGTCTGCACGGCAGTTGTTGGCGTCAATAATCGTTATTGCGTATGTACCCTCGCCAAGATTTCTTCTCGGGTTTTCAAATGACAACCCATCCTGCCAGATGTAGGCGACAAATCCGACGCCGTTGACAGGTGTTATCTCGATTGAGCCGGTCTGTGCACCGTAGCAGTTGATGTTCCATTCACCGTCATTGCTCAGGGAAGGAACAAGGATCATGCTTAGTTTGCCGGGCTCGGTGAGGTTGAAGGTGTCTGCCACGTGGCATCCGAACCTGTCGGTGATGGTCACGAAGTAGTCGCCGGCACGCAGGCCTGAAATATAGCCGGTGTTGTTGGAGGTGGAGTATCCGTTCGGACCTCTCCAGCTGTATGTGAACGGAGCCAGGTCTACAGTGGGGGTGAGCCTGATCGAGCCGTCTGCCAGGCCGAAGCAGCTGATGTTGAATCCGTTGTAGTTGGACAGTGCTTCGTCGTAAGTGATGAGTGGATGGACGATCAGGGTGACGGTCTCTGTTTCGCCCTCGCACTCCTGGCCGCCGTCTGCCGGGACGATGCGCGGTGTGAAGCTGTAAATCACCTGCCTGTC
Source organism: Bacteroidales bacterium (assembly GCA_049294275.1). Lineage (GTDB taxonomy): Bacteria > Bacteroidota > Bacteroidia > Bacteroidales > VadinHA17 > SR-FBR-E99. The sequence goes on along the minus strand of JBAQCQ010000030.1, from coordinate 6,705 downwards.
CTCGGATGATGTGTTGTAAAGGGTCTCTGTCAGGTCGGTTGGCATTGTATATCTGCCTCCTGTTGTGAAGCCTGTGACGCCCGGTTCGGCTGTTACCTGGAGGTCATATACCCACTGGCCTTCCACCTGCGGATTCATGTTGCGCACGTTGATGACGGTTGCATCTCCATAACAGAGGATGGTGTCTGCCGAGCTGACATCGATTTCCGGTACCGGGTTGACCCATACGTTGGCGGTGATATGTTCAAGGTCGCATGCTCCGTAGACCCTCGGGGTGATGTTGTAGATCAGCTGGCGGGCCACGTCTGCCGAGTTGAATATTGTCTGACTGATGGTTGTGAGCTGGCCGCTGTTGTCATCTGATGCTCCGGTTATACCGGCAGGAGTGTTGACGGTCCATGTCCATGTGGTTGACGGTATCTGGCTTGTGAGGGCGAGATTGATTGTTTCGCCGTTGCAAATGACATCATTGTCAGGTGTGACTATCGGGTTCGGGTCAACCGTATAGCGTACCGTGACGTTTGCTGTGCATGTCGATGTGTTTCCTGCTCCGTCGGTCACAGTCAGTATCACACTGTTTGCGCCGAGGTCTGTGCAGTCGAAGTCGGTTCTGCTTGCCGACAGTGTTGCGATTCTGCAGTTGTCGGTGCTGCCACCGTCGATGTCTTCCGGTGTTATTGTAGCACGCCCGGTCGCGAGATCAAGAAAGATTTCAATGTCTTCGCAGATGGCTATAGGAGGTGTATTATCTTCAATCGTGACGGTGAAGCTGCAGTTGTCTGAAAGGCCTAGTGCATCGGTGACGGTGTAGGTCACGGTGGTTACGCCCAGGCTGAACGTGTGGTTGGTAAGGTCGTTGATGCCTGTTGCCGGTGACGAGTCGGTTGTTGCTCCGGTCATCGTCCAGGTAACGGTTGCGATGTTGCTGTTCGGGTCAGAATAGGTTGCTGTCAGGCCGGTGCTGATCAGTATGTCGCATGAGGTTTCGCTGGTCGGGGCCAGGATCGGTGCCGGGCAGTTTATTACCGGTGGCAGGTTAAGCAGGCGCACGGTGACGGTGTTGCTGGTGGTGTCAACAAGGGATGCGGTCGGTGAGAACCCTGTTGATTCCGCCGTGTTGACTACTGTGCCTGACATAATATCAGCCATCGTGACTGTATGGGTGGCGGTGCAATTTGCGCTGGCGCCGGGGATGAGGGTGTACGGCGCTCCGGTGCATGTCACTGTGGCATTCGGGTCAGCCATTGTGATGCCTGTGACGGTCACGTTACCCGTGTTGGTCACTCTGAGGGTGTAGTTGATGACCTCGCCGGGAGCGGTATATTCGGTTCTGTCGGCAGCTTTTGCGAGGGTAAGTTGCGGTTTCTGCAGCCCGATCACATCCGCCGTAGCTGTGGTTGTTATTGTGCCGCTGGCAACTGTGGTACCGGTGGCTGTTGCGGTATTGGTGAAGTGTCCGGCGTCGATATCAGCCAGTGTGACTCTATGCGTTGCAGTGTATATCCATGTTTCGTCAGGATCAAGCCTGTTGTCGTTGTCGGTGTCGCCGCCGGTGCGTCTGATACTTCCTGCGTCTGCCCCCGGATCCGTTACGGTGATGCTACCGATTGATACGTTGCCGTCGTTGTTGATTGTTATGGTGTAGTGGAGTATGTCGCCGGCGGCGTCATAGTTCTCTTCTGTTGCGACCTTGGTCATGGACCATGCGGCAAGCTGGCTGATTGTTGTGGTGGCTTCGGCCCACTGCAGGTCGGTCTGGTTTGTATTTATTTCAGCCCTGTTGACCAGAGCGGCACCGGCGTCGATGTCAGATTGTGTCACGGCATAAGTAGCGGCGTATGTCCATGTTTCACCGACATCAAGGATGTTGTTGCTGTTGGTGTCGCCACTGATTAGAGTAGCGCCTCCTGTCAGCACATCTGTCAGTACCACTCCGGTCAGGCTGGTGTTGCCGGTATTTTCGGCAACAATGCTGTAGTTCAGAGTTATGGGTTCAGAAACAGTTGCAAGGTTAACTGTTTTGGCGATTGTAAGGGTTGATATCTGGGTAACGGTTGTTATTGCGTTGTCGGTTACAGCGACAGGTATCTGGGTTGCTGTTACGGAAGCTGTGTTTATCAGTGGCGTTCCGGCATCGATGTCAGCCTGGATGGCGGCGTATGTGGCGGTGTATGTCCATACCTCACCAACGTCAAGGACATTGTCATTGTCTGTATCACCTGATATGCGGGTGGCGGCTCCGGCCAGGTTATCGGCTACCACTACGGCTGTCAGACTTACATTGCCTGTGTTGGTCACTGTAATGGTGTAGTTCAGGGTAGTCGGAGCGCTGATATTTGCTATGTCAACTACTTTCTCTACTGTCATTGCCGGTGTGGCGGTGATCGTTGTTGTGGCGTCATCGGTAACCGGTTCAGTGATCTGGTTGACTCTTACTGAAGCGGTGTTGACCAGGGCTGTGCCTGCATCAATGTCAGACTGTGTTGCTGCGTAAGTTGCAGTGTATACCCATGCCTCGCCAACGTCAAGGACATTGTCATTATCAGTATCACCTGATAGGCGGGTGGCGGTTCCTGCAAGGTCATCGGAGAGGACGACATTGGCAAGAGTGACATTACCTGTGTTTGTAACGGTAATGGTGTATGTCAGGGTAGTTGGTGTGCTGATATTTGTAATGTCTACTACTTTCTCGACTGTCATTGCCGGAGTTGCTGTGATTGTAGTGACTGCATTATCAGTAACCGGATCAGTGATCTGCGTAACTCTGACTGAAGCAGTGTTGACCAGGGCTGTGCCTGCATCAATGTTCGCCTGAGTTGCAACGTATGTTGCTGAATAGATCCATGCTTCACCCACTTCAAGTATGTTGTCGCCGTCGTCGCCCGAGGTACGAGTTGCCGTACCTGCGAGGTCATCGGTCAGGACTACATTGGTCAGACTGACATTACCGGTGTTAGTTACGGTAATCGTGTAGGTCAGGGTAGCCGGAGCAGAGATCTCTGTCAGGTTAACGACCTTCTCAACTGTCATTGCCGGGTTAGCTGCAATGGTTGTTGTTGCGTCATCGGTAACTGCGACAGGTATCTGGGTCGTTGTCACGGCAGCTGTGTTAACCAGATCCGCACCTGCATCAATGTGCGCCTGTGTTGCGGCGTAAGTTGCGGTGTAAACCCATGCCTCACCCACTTCGAGGATACCGTCACCGTCGTCACCCGAGGTGAGGGTTGCAGTTCCTGCAAGATCATCTGTGAGGACGACAGTTGTAAGACTGACATTACCGGTGTTTGTTACAGTAATAGTATATGTAAGAGTAGCCGGGGCAGAGATCACAGGAAGGTCAACTGTCTTCACAACAGTCATTGCCGGTGTTGAAGTGATTGTTGTTGTGGCGTCATCGGTCACCGGAGTAGTTATCTCAGTTGTGACAACAGAAGCTGTGTTCACCAGAGCATCACCGTCATCAATGTCATCCTGAGTTGCTGCGTAAGTTGCAGTGTAGACCCACGCTTCACCAACTTCAAGGATACCGTCACCGTCGTCACCTGAGGTGAGAGTAGCAGTGCCTGCGAGGTCATCGGTCAGGACAACATTGGTCAGACTGACATTACCGGTGTTGGTTACGGTGATTGTATAGGTCAGGGTAGCCGGGGCAGAGATCACAGGAAGATCCACCACCTTCACGACAGTCATCGCTGTATTGCGGGTTATTGTCGTTGTTGCGTCATCGGTTACCGGTGTGGTAATCTCAGTTGTGACGACCGAAGCAGTGTTGATCAGGTCATCACCTGCGTCAATGTCATCCTGGGTGGCGGCGTAAGTTGCAGTATATACCCATGCTTCACCCACTTCGAGTATGCCGTCACCGTCGTCACCCGAGGTGAGAGTAGCTGTTCCTGCAAGATCATCTGTGAGGACGACAGTTGTAAGACTGACATTACCGGTGTTTGTTACAGTAATAGTATAGGTAAGAGTAGCCGGGGCAGAGATCACAGGAAGGTCAACTGTCTTCACAACAGTCATTGCCGGTGTTGCAGTGATTGTTGTCGTGGCGTCATCGGTCACCGGAGTAGTTATCTCCGTTGTGACAACAGAAGCTGTGTTCACCAGAGCATCACCGTCATCAATGTCATCCTGAGTTGCTGCGTAAGTTGCAGTGTAGACCCACGCTTCACCCACTTCAAGGATACCGTCGCCGTCGTCACCTGAGGTGAGTGTAGCAGTGCCAGCCAGGTCATCTGTAAGAACGACATTGGTCAGACTAACATTACCGGTATTTGTTACAGTAATCGTATATCTCAGGGTAGCCGGAGCGGAGATCACGGGAAGATCCACCACCTTCTGGACAGTCATTGCCGGTGTGGCAGTGATTGTCGTTGTAGCGTCATCAGTTACAGGAGTAGTAATCTCGGTTGTGACGACAGAAGCTGTGTTGACCAGAGCATCACCGTCATCAATATCATCCTGGGTAGCTGCGTAAGTTGCAGTGTATACCCACGCTTCACCCACTTCGAGGATACCATCACCGTCGTCACCCGAGGTGAGGATAGCAATACCTGCGAGGTCATCGCTGAGTACGACGTTGGTCAGACTGACATTACCGGTGTTGGTTACGGTAATCGTATAGGTAAGAGTAGCAGGAGCAGATATCACAGGAAGATCCACCACCTTCACGACAGTCATCGCCGGTGTGGCAGTGATTGTCGTTGTCGCATCATCGGTTACCGGAGTTGTAATCTCAGCTGTTACGACAGAAGCTGTGTTGACCAGAGCATCACCGTCATCAATGTCATCCTGGGTAGCTGCGTAAGTTGCAGTGTATACCCACGCTTCACCCACTTCGAGGATACCGTCGCCGTCGTCACCCGAGGTGAGGGTTGCCGTTCCTGCGAGATCATCTGTGAGTACGACGCCCGTCAGACTGACATTGCCTGTGTTGGTTACGGTAATCGTATAGGTCAGGGTAGCCGGTGCACTGATATTGGCTATGTCAACTACTTTCTCTACTGTCATTGCCGGCGTGGCAGTGATTGTTGTTGTGGCGTCATCAGTTACCGGAGTTGTAATCTCAGTTGTGACAACAGAAGCGGTGTTGATCAAAGCATCACCTGCGTCAATATCATCCTTGGTAGCTTCATAAGTTGCAGTATATACCCATGCTTCACCAACTTCGAGAATACCGTCGCCGTCGTCACCTGATGTAAGGGTAGCAGCGCCTGCGATGTCATCTGTGAGGACAACATTGGTCAGACTGACATTACCAGTGTTGGTTACGGTAATGGTATATGTCAGGGTGGCCGGTGTGCTGATATTTGCAATGTCAACAACTTTCTCGACAGTCATTGCCGGCGTGGCAGTGATTGTAGTTACTGCATCATCGGTAACCGGATCAGTGATCTGATTGACTCTTACTGAAGCTGTGTTGACCAGGGCAGTACCTGCATCAATGTTCGCCTGAGTTGCAACGTATGTTGCTGAATAGATCCATGTTTCACCCACTTCAAGGATACCGTCGCCGTCGTCACCTGATGTAAGGGTAGCAGCGCCTGCGAGGTCATCTGTGAGGACAACATTGGTCAGACTGACATTGCCTGTGTTGGTTACGGTGATTGTATAGGTCAGGGTAGCCGGTGCAGAGATACTGGCCTGATCCACCACCTTCACAACAGTCATTGCCGGTGTAGCAGTAATTGTTGTTGTGGCATCATCAGTAACTGGAGTTGTAATCTCAGCTGTGACGACAGAAGCGGTGTTGATCAGAGCATCACCTGCGTCAATATCATCCTGGGTTGCAGCATAGGTTGCTGTGTATACCCATGCTTCACCAACTTCGAGGATACCGTCGCCGTCGTCACCCGATGTGAGGGTTGCAGCGCCTGCAAGGTCATCAGAGAGTACGACGCCCGTCAGGCTTACATTGCCCGTGTTGGTTACGGTGATTGTATAGGTAAGAGTAGCAGGAGCAGAGATGCTGGTCAGATCTACCACCTTCACGACAGTCATTGCCGGTGTGGCAGTGATTGTTGTTGTGGCGTCATCGGTTACCGGAGTTGTAATCTCAGTTGTGACGACAGAAGCTGTGTTGATCAGAGCATCACCTGCGTCAATATCTACCTGAGTAGCTGCATAAGTTGCTGTGTATACCCATGCTTCACCCACTTCAAGTATACCGTTGCCGTCGTCACCCGATGTAAGGGTTGCCGTTCCTGCGAGGTCATCAGTGAGAACGACATTGGTCAGGCTTACATTACCTGTGTTGGTTACAGTAATAGTATAGGTAAGTAGAGTGGGAGCACTTATTTCAGTGAAATCTACCGTTTTTTCGATCTCTATGTTTGGTGAATGTACACTGACCGTAAATGAACATGAAGAACTGTTCCCGCATTCATCAAGTGCAGTCCAAATAACTTCTGTGTCACCCAGTCCAAAAATATAACCATCAAGTGTAGTTGAACTTGGATGTATAAGGTTATGGGTTGCGGTTGGGGTACCGCAGTTGTCGCTCAGGTTTGTATAATCGAATTCTGTACCTACTGCAGTATAGTTTGTTTCGGCAGAGCCAATAATCCTTATTTGTGGTGTTGCAGGACAATTAATTATCGGAGCTACCTCATCATCGACGGTGAATGTAGCGGTAGCGGTACCGGTATTACCGCAAGAGTCGACGGCAGTGAATGTAACTGTAATTACCTGGTCGCATCCGGCGGC
>JBAQCQ010000029.1:0-4315 GCA_049294275.1 Bacteroidales bacterium | reverse complement strand
CAGCGTGGGCCAGGGCGGCGGCGTGATTGCCCGACGAGTGCGTCACCACGCCGGCGGCGCGCTGCGCATCAGTGAGATTAAGGACAGCATTGGTGGCGCCCCTGTACTTGAATGCCCCTACCTTCTGGAAGTTCTCGCACTTGAAGAAGAGATGAGCCCCGCTGAGGGCATCGAGTTGCCCGGAGGTCAGAAGAGGAGTACGGTGAACATGCGGCGCGATCAGCTGAATGGCCGCCTCAATATCTTCAAATACTGGGATAAATGACATAATTATTCTGATTTATCTATTCATTTCACTGCCCTGAAGAGGTCATTGAATATTTAGTCCTCTGAGCCTGGTATGCAATAACTCAAGATATTTATCCTTCATGCCTTCTGACAAAAAGCTAATGGCTATCAACTCTTCCCACCTGGGTATTGCAGTAACTATTGCTTCCAGAACCTTATCAATACTTTTGGCCGGTAATTCACACCTTCCCATTCCAAAATAATCAATCAGAATGTGACGTGTCAGTTCCTTTTTACGTCCCCGAAGGGTTAAAGCGATTTCTTCGTCGGGCTTCTTGTACTCAATGGTAGTGTTTACCTGGTCGTAACAGGGTGAAAGCCTGACTCTGCCATCCTCCGTTATAACAGAGAAGTTCTTAAGATGCATATCATCGTTACCTGCAAGATAGCCAAATATGACAAGTTTGAAGAGCACTAATTTTTCAACTGCCGGGAAGGTGCAGAACCTGTCAACCAAACCGACAACTTTTTCCATACTATAATCATATTTCGTTTCCCTGCTCAATCCTGCCAGTTGTGCAAAATCCTCGACCGGGATTTTTTCACTCTGCCCCTTTCTGTCAAACCTCTTAATGAAATAAGTTAAGGAATTGTCCTTTGACCAGATTAAGCCATGAAAAGGAACTTCAAGGCCAATCTCATCAGCAAGCCTCATCGTCAGATCTTCATTCTGTGGCATCTCAGGGAAATACTGAGGCTGCGGTTTAAGTATGTATCGCCCGCCCGTATCAACAATGTCCAGCTTACATTTCTTAACATTTAGTTTTGCGCTTAACTTCGGTTGTACCCCCTGAACAGACATTCCGGAAGCACGAAAGAATGCCTCCTGTCTCTGCTCCCCTGCAGTATATTCAAGGTCCTTCAGTGTAGTTAACTCAGGTGATAACTGTCTGAGCCCGGTCTCACTGTAACGGTTATCTCCACACGGTTTATATGTGATCGGGCAGAGGTTCATTCCACTGCCTCCATTACTGTTACAGCACCGACCATATCACTTCCGACCGACATCAACTGGGAGAAGTAATCATACTTGTCAATTTTCTTTATCTTCAACAATCCGTCCAACTGGATACCTTCAGGCAATAAACCTTCAAAAAAAGGCGGAAACTGGTCAAATCTGTAGACCCTATGGGTTATTGGCATTGTTTGGGACACATCAGGACCGTTGTAGCTATTCAGGTATTCAAACAGGTACCCTTTGCCCTGAATGATCTCAGTCAACGTTCCTGCTTCGACTCCCTTTACATATACTTTAGCCTTTCTCATTTCCTGTTCTCGTAAGATTATCCATAAGTGGGCTTGTTAATACTATTTTAATATTCAAAACCTTAAGAATCTTTCTAAGAGTATCCAACTGAACAGATTCCTTTCCTTTCTCAACGTCGTAAATAACAGTCTTACCTACTTCGGCAAGTTCTGCCAACTGCACACGGCTTAGCCTGGCGGCCTTGCGGTGCAACCTTATAACTTCTGCTAACTCCCGCGACTGGACCATTATTTGCTTCTATAGCGGTAAATATAAACATTCTATATTAGAAACCCTGGCAATTGGTGAAATATTGCTGTTATAGCAGTAATATATAATCATCAGCCCGCAGAATAATCAAAGGCAGTGTTTAATACCGCTTTAGCAGTAACCATTTAATTGATTTTTACAATTCGGCAAGGATAAAATAAACCGTTCATAGCCATTTCACCATAAAGACGACAGCAGGAGCAAAAAAAAGAATTCCCCCGATACAAGGGATTCCGAAAAAATGAGGCTGCCTCATTTTTGCGAGGCAGCCTCTTATTATCAGGAAACGGTAATCTGTCAGCCCATTATGCTCCAGGTCACGGTCAGACCGGCCATAACCACCGAGACCATTGACATAAGCTTTATGAGGATGTTGAGCGAGGGGCCCGATGTGTCCTTAAAAGGATCGCCAACTGTGTCACCCACCACGCCAGCCTTGTGAGCTTCGCTCCCCTTGCCGCCGTAGTTGCCCTTCTCAATGAATTTCTTTGCGTTATCCCATGCACCGCCCGAGTTGTTGAGCATGCTGGCAAGGGTGAACCCGGCGGTCATCCCTCCCATCAGCAGGCCCACGACACCCGGAACACCCAGTGTGAGGCCTATTACCAGGGGGACAGCTATTGCCAGCAGTGAGGGAAGCATCATCTCGCGCTGTGCGCCTTTCGTTGATATCGCAACACACCTGGCATAGTCAGGCTTGCCTGTCCCCTCCATGATACCGGGTATTTCACGGAACTGGCGCCTTACCTCGTCAACCATGCTTCCTGCAGCGCGACCCACAGCTTTCATTGACATCGAGCTGAAGAGGAACGCCATCATGGCTCCGATAAAGATACCGCCGATAAGCAGCGGATTGAACAGCGACAGGTCATATGCTCCCACGAAGTCCTTTATATGAGCCGTACTGACGTTAATGGCTGTCATTCCCTCAGGTATGACCGAAGGCGCAGTGCTCTTGTAGAAGAGCACATCACCAATCTGCTTGTATCCCTCAACCGTATCATCTGCAAGGCGTCCGAGCCATAGCTTGACCTCCTCCATGTAAGCTGCCACCAGGGCCATGGCTGTCAGTGCCGCTGAACCGATAGCAAATCCTTTGCCTGTGGCTGCGGTGGTGTTGCCCAGCATGTCAAGGGCGTCAGTGCGCTCTCGCACCTCCTTGGGAAGATGTGCCATCTCGGCATTACCGCCTGCGTTGTCAGCTATCGGGCCGAAGGCGTCAGTAGCCAGGGTGATACCCAGGGTGGAGAGCATCCCCACCGCTGCAAACCCTATACCATAAACACCCCAGGAGAATTCCTGAAATCCGCCTGCAAACCCGTATGCCGCAATTATTGCAATGGAGATGGTAAGGACGGGAATCCAGGTCGACTGCATGCCGACGGCAATACCTTCGATGATTGTGGTTGCCGGACCCTGCTGTGTCTGTTTAGCAATGCCTTTGGTAGGCTTGTACTCATCAGAAGTAAAGTATTCTGTTGACTGGCCGATTATCACACCTGCAAGAAGACCGGCGACCACGGCACCGAAGACACCCCAGGTGATCCACCCGGTAAATGCCATAACTGCAATAGCCACCAGTATAAGTGCTGAGCTGCCGCCCGTGCCGAGCAGAAGTGCATTGAGCAGGTTCTTCTGCGTGGCCTGTTCCTTTGTCCGTACCATGTAGACACCGGCAATTGACAGGAGTATTCCGATGGCAGCTACTATCATAGGTGATATCACAGCCTTGATCTGATCACCGGCTGCCACGATTGGCAGTGCTGCTCCGAGAGCTGCCGTTGCCAGGATAGATCCCGCATATGATTCGTAAAGGTCAGCGCCCATACCGGCCACGTCGCCTACATTGTCACCAACGTTGTCAGCAATGGTTGCAGGGTTACGCGGGTCATCCTCAGGGATACCTGCCTCGATCTTGCCAACCAGGTCAGCGCCTACGTCAGCAGCCTTGGTGAAGATGCCGCCGCCCACGCGGGCAAAGAGAGCCTGTGTCGAGGCGCCCATTCCGAATGTAAGCATGGTGGCTGTGATCTCAATCATCTTCTGATGGTCGGTGGTGCCGGGGTGAACGAAAGTCAGACCCGCCCATTTCCATCCTTCAAGCATATTCTCGGGGCTGAAGACCAGGTTGTTCAGTACAAGAAACCAGATAACAATGTCAAGCAATCCGAAGCCGACGACGATCAGTCCCATCACTGCACCGCTGCGAAAGGCGATCTTCAGCCCTCTGTTAAGAGAGACGGAAGCCCCCTGGGCTGTCCTCGACGATGCGTTGGTAGCAGTTCTCATTCCCAGATAACCGCAGAGGCCCGAGAAGAAACCGCCTGTCAGGAATGCCAGCGGCACGAAGGGGTTCTGAACCCCAATGTACGCAAGTATAAAAAGCAGAATGACAAGAACAACAAAGACCTTGAACACAACGCTGTACTGGCGTTTGATGTAAGCCATCGCGCCTTCTTTGACATAACCGGCAATCTCCTGCATCCGGTCGTTGCCGGCAGGTGCCTTCAT
>JBAQCQ010000028.1:0-35817 GCA_049294275.1 Bacteroidales bacterium | reverse complement strand
TTATTGATCAGAAATACAGCCTTTCTTTTAAGGTAATGACTTACGATGAACAGGATACCGATAATGACGAAAGGAAGTGTGACGATCAGGACAGAGCTGAGGCTCGCACCAACCGAATGATTGCGCTGAAAGTTGAGGTTGTAGATGAAAGGAGAGGCTGCAATTCCGATAACAGTGAAGATTATCCCGCCGATAAGCTCCCACTTCCGGGCAACGATCAGCAGGGCGATTAACACAAACGACGGCAGCAGGTGCATCAGCAGGGCACCAGGGTTCTGCCAGAAGGTACGCTCAGGCGAAAATGAATCGAGAGCAAACATACTGATGAAAAGGATTGCCAGGATGCACAGTATCCCTGGTACCCAATGAGCAATTTTCACGGAGGTTTTCACAGTTATTACCTGTTGTTCCTTTATCAAAGGTAGGCCTCATAAAAGAGGAAGTCAATTCATTTTCATTCCGAATAATATTGTTTGCAGAAAGAAAAAGGGCTACCCTTCCTGATGCCCTCTGTTAAAATGCAACTTTATTTATAGTAGATTTATTTTCCTGACCTGAGTTTAGGGATTAGTGTATAACCGAACATCAGCATGGAGCTGCTCCCTATCCTGAGCCCTGCATCAAAGCAGCCGGGTCCGACGAACCAGCTCACCCCTGCAAGCATGGCAGGGGTAAAAGACATTTTGCTTCCTGACGGGAGGGTTGCTGCCAGCTCAGCACCAAGGTTGGGACTCAAATTTCGCTTATTCATCGGGAAGTAATATTTGCTGGCCAGACCGACGCTGGTCATAAGTGAGGCGCTCTCATCCTCCAGGTTACCTGACAACTGCTCAGCCAGTGAGATAGCCAGGTCAAGCTTGTGGAGTAAGAGAAAGAAGCCAACGCGTACATTCAGGGCACCGTTGATGTTCTTAAAGGAGTCCATCTGCTGTGCGCCCCCGATATAAAAGAACCATGGGTGCCTTGCGATGTCTGATTGTGTTGCTGCCGGCGCTGCAGCGACAGGTTCAGGGTTTAAATCCCATGAATCGATCAGTTGAGCATCACTTGTTTCACTGCTCCAGGACCACAGTTCTCTTCCGGACCCGGATTGCACAACCACGAGCGATTCCTGCCATGATCTCAGCATGATATTCATGATATCCCTTTTGCCCGCTGTTGCCAGACGGGTGTAACTTTCCGATGCTGTCAGCCTGAGCTGTCCATTTTCATCCAGGCCGGATTCAGAAAAATAGGCCAGGTATTTTGCAGGAACATCTGATCTGAACGAATCGAGCTTTGCATTCTGATCCTGCCCGAAAATAACCCGGGTACCGACCAGCAGGACTAATATTATAGTTTGTAATCTCTTCATCTGCTTCATCATCTTGAACCGAAATAAACACTTCGTCCTACTGACATGCCCACAGTTGTGGCAGCTCCTTCAGCGCCAAGAGGTTGCTTTCCGTCGAGGAAAATATCCCAGCTGGCATCATTCTTCTTGTTCATAATACTGAATCCTACTGACATTTTTATATTAAACGTCGTTGATCCGTCGCCTAAACCGACACCAAATCCGTATCCGCCGGCAAAGATTTTCTGGCGGAAGAAGTTCATGGCTCCGATGTTAAGTGATGTGCCTCCTCCGCTACTTGTCACTCCAAGGTCTGCCGAGATACTTCCCGCACCTGAAATGAATGTTCCGAATCTTCCATTAAAACTCAGATATGAAGGTGAGAACATACCACCAGCGTAGGCCAGCATGCGTCTACCCTTTGCATCGGGACTGACTGCCGGGATAAGCCTTGTGTTTTTGCTGGCTGTTCCTGCAACAGGCTTGCTTTTGATTTCAGTAAGCCTTGTTTCGAGAGCCTGCCTTGCTTCCTGATTTTCCGGATTGTTTCCAATGATGGCAAGTGCCTGTTCAACCGCCTGTGCCGATTTCTCATACATTCCCGCCTTTTCCAGGGCAATGCTTGAGCCGACATACGGGAGGTACTCATCCGGATATCTTGTAATGATTCCCTCAAACATTGCGATTGACATCAGGTTGTAATTCTGCGCCGTAAGCCTGTTGGCCCGCCGGAAATCAGTAACGACATCGCCTCCTTCCGTCATGTTATCTCCCGGCATCCTGTCGCTGTACTTCTCGAGCAGTCCGGTGGCGGCAGAAGATATCCAGGCAGGAATACTCCCTGCCTCTATCTTCTTGCCAAACTCAACCGCAAGCATTTCGTACCCCATCAGGGCAAATACCTGTGCGGCAAAGAAGTTTACATCCGGACTGCCCGAATTTGATGCCCATATCCGGTCAAGACGCGCGAGGGCAGCATCATAAATACCGTTAAGGGCGAGAGCATATGCATACTCTGCATTCAGGAGCACACCCGATGTGTCTTTCTGGATGAGGGTGGCGTAAGTTCTGACAGCATTGCCGAAATCCTCAGCGATTATATAGGCTCTGGCAGCATCCAGGCCGGGCCCGGTTTTGTCCGTGACATCTGACGGCGGCTTTTCTCCGATCATATAACCGTGGCCGTCTACTGGCACCGTTGAGAGAAGCAACACCGCCAGAATCAGGAAGGCACAGTTGTGTTTCCGCATTCTCCTTATTATTACTTTGTCATACATACGCAGCTTAGATGCTAAGTTTTTCGACGAATGAATATGTAATGTTCTCCATGATATCGGTAAATCTCTCCTTTAAAGCGTCCTGATTTTTCTGGCTCATCTGCTTTATGGCTGAGGCAAGATCCTTCGCATCATCCTTCATCTGATCCGCAATCTTCTTCCTGGATTTTTCAAGATCCGAAATCTGCTTTTTCAGAGTCGATATTTCCGCCTTGTTCAGCTTCTGGTTCGAGCTCAGTTCTCCGAGCTTTTTTTCGATCGGCTCCAGCTGGCTCCTTAGCTGTGCATCCTGGTTAATTATTTGCGTGACACGCGGATTCCATGAATCAATCAGATCGTTCAAAGCCTCGATCTCATTCTGGTGCCATGCAAGCATTTCATTGAGGTAAACAATATAGCTTATGGAGTTGCCACTTACCTCTCTTTTGGTGTAAGTGAATGCGACGGGATTTTCACCGGATGCGGGATTTGAGTTTGCCGAACTCACCTGCTGGCTGGCCTCGGAGTAGGCTTTACCGAGATCCCGGGCAGCATCGCTGCTCATTGCTTCAATGTTCTTAACAATTGTTGCGCCCCCCTTTACCATGATCTCCTTCGTCTGCTTATAGTTTTTCCTGTAGGCTTCAAGTTTACCCTTCAGCGAGATGATATCATCGCTGAATGCCTTTGTGTCAGCATTTTTCATCATTCTGAGCTCATTTTCAACCTGAAGCATCTGGCCTTTGACCTTGTTTATATCAGAGATATAGCCTCTCACCTGCTTGTCCCATTCAGCAATGGTAATCTCGAGACCCTTGAACTTAGTCTCGTTGAATTTTATCAGTTCAATAAGCGGACCGACGTAATTGAGGGCAGTCAATGACACTGTCCCCGTGGCTTTCGAGGGTTCATAGGCTGACATTTCCGTGAAATCCTGATCCCGTTCAGCCGGAACCGGGATTACACTTTTCTCCGATGCAGAGGATGGCTTACCTGGTTCAGCTGTCCTTCCAGCTGCGTCTTTCATGGCCTGAATCACCGCCGGTGTGACACCTTCATCCCCCAGGTTCCTGATGGCACCGGAACTCAAATCAAACCTGACCGGCGAGTTTCGTATCATATCTGTAATCAGCTCATCTGACAGCCTGGCTTTTGACATTTTAACAACGGCGTTGTTTGTCAGCGTCTCGGGATCCTGTGCATTTGTCATGACTGCCATCAGCAATCCGGTCAAAATCAGAGAAATATACTTTTTCATTGATATAATTGATTTCATGTTATTTACCCGGTTTTTCAGAAGCCTGGCGCTTCATGGCCTTCCTCATCTCCATGATTACTTCAGGTGAGACACCCCCGCCTGAGAGTTTGATGACATCATCGGTTGTCAGGATGAAGTCGACCTCTGCCCTCCTGATAAGGTTTATGATTATGTTATCGGAGAGTCCGGTCCTGACCAGATCAGCCACGCTTTCGTTGGTAAGTACTTTAACAGTAGCAATATCGCCGGATCTGGAGGCATGTACTGTCGGCTGAGCCTGCGATTGCTGTGCAGCGGGTGCCGGTGGCAGCTGTGCCGCCGGTGCCGGAGGTTGTTGTGTCATTGTTGCCGGAGGTTGCTGCACTGTCCGTGACGGAGTATCCTGTGCCGGTATCGCCGGCGCCTGCTGTGAAGCTGGTGCGGGTGCCTGGTATTCAACCACCGCCGATACTCCGGGTTTAGCCTGTGCAACGGCGTTCTGCGGTTGCGGAACCAGCACTTTTTCAAGGCCGAGGATCCGGATTACCAGCCTGGCGGCCGGATCAAAAACAATGAGACCGTTAAAGTATTTGAGAATTCCTCCCGCTTTTTCACTTACAATTCCCAATTCCGAATCTCTGGCCGCAAATATTTTATCTGTTGTCGAGAAATAGGCAATGTCACCAGCCCGGTCATAAGTCACGGATAATATTTTATTATTCTCCTCTCCTTTGTAAATGAGCCTGATTTCTTTTGACAACGTATTGACACTGTAAAGATTGGCTCCGGCTGCAAATAGAACCGCATCCTCAGTCTCAGTCACTGAAGTCACGGGATCGGGGATTTCAAGCAGTTTTAAATACCTGGCGCCACGAGCCAAAACATAAACCGGATATGACTTCTGTCCCGGATTACGGTCAAACAGATACATCACCTCCCGCCCTGCACTTACTCCCATGCCCTGACGCGGTAACCTGAGCATGGCTGACAGGTTTCCAAGGCTGTCAAAGCTGCAAAGTTCATTCCCCCGAACAGTCATCAGCAATCCGTCAGGAGTGTAGGCAAATGATTGAATTTCCCTGGTCATTCTTTTACCAAGCGGAACCATGCCTCCCCATCCAAGCAGGTAATACTGGTCAGGGGTTGAGAGAAGAATAAGCCTCTCCGGAGTGATATCCAGGGAGTTTATAAATCTTCCCTTCAGGTCTGAATCGCTTAGCATTTCTCCTGTCAGGATAACCTCAAAGCTGAGCGAATCGATCCCCTGCAACTGTTTCTGGCCCTGAACGCAGTAAAACGGGGAAGAAAGGAGGGAAAAAGCCGCAAGAAGAAGAATTGTTTTCATGAAATCTCTCTTGATCATTTGCCCGGATTGTTAAGTTTCTTTTGGGTTTCGCCCCATGTATCGACGAGGTCTATGCTTCCCGTCATCACACTGACTCCGGTACTGACAGATTCGGCGATATTCTTCGGCTTTTCGGAGATCTTTGCAATTCCCGGAAGCACCCCCTTGCTGACCAGCACTCCCTCTGCATGTTTAACAGTCGCAGCTACGGCTACCTTACCCATCTTATCACCAATAAAGGCACCGGCCACATCAGTTGCAATATTCTCAGCAGTATTCCACAGGATCTTACCGGTTCCCGGTATTGGTTCATTTTCACCCATATACATATTTCTGAACAGCTGCACACCATGTTTGATATCCTCAGCCAGTACATCCACTATCACTATGGCAGGGATTGCGCCCTTCTTCAGAAATCCGACTCCGAAAACCGCCGCTGACCGTCCGAAATCGATGTACGGGTCAAGGTTCAGCCTCTCATCAATGGCGCCGTTCTCAGAATCCATGAAAAGAGCGGACCTGTCAGCATATTTCTGACCGTACCGCATCTCAGGGCTCATCGGAACGCCCCTGGCTGCCTGATCTGAGCCAGTCGATCTGTTCTTAAGGTCATTGGGGTCGATTGTATTTTGCCCTTCCTTAAGGTATAACGTGCCACCCTGCTCCGGCTTCCGGAACCTGAGCATCTGTTCGGTGTAAAACCTGTCAAAACCTGCATTTCCTGTCAGCGGAACATCTCCGGAAGTGATCTGATTCATTCCTTCATCCGACATGCCCAATGACCTGTTCCTTTGCTGGAACTCGTTGATCCAGTTCTCAATGTCTTTTATATCGTGAGGCGAAAAGAGGGCATTCCCCGTCAGAAGGCCGGTAATGCTGACATCTCCCGGATTTCCCATGAGGGTACTTCCGCCTGATCCTCCGGAGGGACCACCTCCGATGTCAGATCCGACACACGGGGTGCAGGTGATAACCAGGATGCAGCTGCCGTCGCCATAGGCTGACCAGTCATCACCGTTATTGTTTAACTCATTCTGCCGGTTATACTCACAGGCCTCCTTTGTGTAATAAACAATAGGCGGGAGAGTCGGGAACGGGATACATGGACCTGGCCCCGTATGTGATACGGTTGTCGTGAAGGTCCAGCCCTGGGCGTGCGCCGTTTTGCCGGATCCGGACAATATAGCAGCAGCAAGCACAGATAGAAAAAAAGCTCGTCTTAGCATGTAGAATAATATATGTATGGTTCTGGATTTCCGATAATGGAGTTAAACATGTTGTGAAAGGGTCACTTCAGGATTGGGTCTTAACGATCGAAGTTAATAACGGGGCAACGCTATTAACAATTGTACAGAATTGTAAGGGACAGAAAAAAATGCTGCCGGTAAAAAGCAGTATTACCGGCATTATCATCCCCGGCTTAAAAAAAGCGTTTCTTTTCATTGAGTGAGATTGGTTTAGGTTATGAGAGAAAATTTATAATGTTTTTTGTAGTACATAATACATCTTAACAGGATTTATTTATTATACCTGCAAATAATTTGTGATATTTTTTTATTTGTTTTGTATAACTTTCTTCTCTGTACCAATAAATAATGGATAATCAGGACTTAAGGCTCGAGATTAAGGCAATCGACACAAGCTCCCTCGTAGACAAAGTTGAAATGCGCCTCATTGAAGTGTTCCTCTACAAGGAACTTAAGCCCGGCGACTCGATACCCAAGGAGACTGAACTGGCAACAATAATGGGGGTTAGCCGTACCGTAATAAGGGAATCGCTTAACAGGCTCAAGACAATGGGTCTGATTGAATCGAAAAAACACAGCGGGACAATCATCAAAAGTCCCGACCTGTCAGCAATACTCGGTAAATCGCTTATCCCAAGAATACTGGACAATAAAACACTGATGGATGTCTTTGAAATACGGCTTGCTCTGGAAGTAGGGATGGCTGATTTCATCTTCGCCCGGAAAACCGACCGCGACATCAGGGAGCTCGAGGAACTTGTCGAAATAGAACCGGATCACTCCGACAATATTCTTTTCGATGTGGATCATGAGATTAAATTCCACGGCAAGCTCTACCAGATGACCGGCAACACCACGCTTGAGGAGTTTCAGAACCTGCTTTTGCCGGCATTCCAGCATGTTTACAAGATCGGGCTGCTTAAGGTGAAGGGCAAGCGCAAGAAGTACAAATCACACAAGGAGCTTGTGGCACTGCTGAAAAAAGGAACCGCTGACGAGTTCCGCGAAGGCATGAGAAGACATCTTGAAAATCACTTCGTAAGAATCCTTGCTGCTCCTGAAATTCAGGCAACCACGGTATAGAATAGATCTATCACGGCAAAGAAAATCACCTGCACCGCGAAAAGCGGAAGAGCTTTGCGGTTAATCTCTTCTGCACCGCACAATCTCACCAGAATGTGAAACAGGGATGAGAATACAAGCCATCCAAGGTAGTTTCTCAGGGGTATGATCCCTCCCTCCCATGACCACATGTCGAGCCTGGTGGCTGCCGGTTCGAGTAAAAGGTCATAGAGCACCATCAGCAATGAACCGGTTGTTATTATAAAAAATGATCTGACCCCTTGAGCCATCCCGCCGGAAACCTTTTGATGAATTAAATCCCAGATCTGCCTGCTGATCACATTGGTGCAGTAAATAAGCAGGAACCAGTTAAGTCCGATAATCACGGGTGTATTCAGCAGGGCAGGCCCCAGGGCTTTGCCGTAGGTGTACTCTCCGAATATCCTGCCGGTGTTGACACCTGCCGCCTCAATGAAAAATGAGGTTACGGCAATGATCATACCGGTGATAATAACGCGAAGCGAGGGCATCTTGCCATAGAAAAGGAAAACAGCCGCGAAAATCAGGTTAAGAGGTGTGATGATTTTAAACAGTTCGCGTGTGAAGGGAATAAGCATACCTGCCAGTCCCACCCCGTAAACCCAGAGCAGGATCTCAGTTGATTTCAGGATGCGTTTCCCCTCTCCCATCAGTCTGCCGGGGGTATCATGTCACAAGCAATCCTGGCCGATGCCAGGCAAAGGGGTATGCCCCCGCCGGGATGTACCGTGCCTCCCGTAAACCAGAGGTTCTCATACCTGCCCTTTACGTTGGGATGGCGCCTGAATGCCGCAAAACGGCCATTGGAACTGCTCCCGTAAAGGGCCCCGCGATTTGATCCAGTCATTCTCTCAATCAGCAGCGGATCAAGTATCCTTTCGGCCTCAATTAAATCACCGATGTCAATTCCCAGTCTTTTGCTTACCTTATTAATAATGTCCGCACGGGCCCTGCTGATCACCCTGTCCCAATCCTGCCCCCTGTCATACGGGACATTGATCATCACGAACCAGTTGTCCCTGTCTGCCGGGGCATCCGTTACAACGACCCTCGATGAGGCGAAGAGGTAGACAGTAGGATCACTGCTCACCCCGCCCCTTCGGAGTGATTTGAACTCGGCCGGATAATCGGACGAGAAGAATATGTTATGAAGATCGAGCTGCTCAAACCTCCTTTTCATGACCCAGTAGAAAATCAGCGCCGAGGTACTTCGTTCCTGTCTCTCCTGACGGCGTGCCATCCCTTCCTCCTTTAGCAAGTCCCTGTAAAACGGTATCACGTCAACGTCCGATACCACAACCTGCGCTGTCACTGACCCCCCGGAGGTCTCAATCCCGGTAATCCGCTTCCCATCCCTGACAACTGAAAGCACCTTAACTCCGGTATGAAATGTCACTCCGCTGCGCCGGGCAAGTCCCGCAAGTGCGTCGATGATCGCCCTCATCCCTTTTTCGGGGAAGTATGCTCCCATGTTATGTTCGAGGTGGGCGATCACATTCAGGGTCCCCGGCGCCCGGTAGGGACTTGAGCCGTTATATGTGGCATAACGGTCAAAGAGCTGTATCATTTTAGCACTTGTGAAGCGCTTTCGTATCACACCGTGCATCGTCGAGAAGGCATTCAGCTTGCGGAAGTTGCGGGCTACATTGATCGACTCCGGCTTACGGAAGTTTTCAAGCTGATAGAAGGGCGAAAAGATGAAAATAGGGGCTGTAAGATCATACAGTTCGGCGCACTCATCCAGGAATGCCAGTACTTTTTCACGTGGTTCACCTGTTACTCTCTCCGCTTCGGAAGCAAAACGTTCCCTGTCAGTCCAGGCATTCAGCAGGGTGCCGTCATCATAAAAGTACCTGCATGAGGAGGGCAGCGAGACATAGCGGAAGTGGTCACGGGGATTCTCGCCGGCGAGGGTGAAAAGCTCATCTACCAGTTCCGGCAATGTGAAGAGTGATGGCCCGGTGTCAAAACGGCAGCCATTCAGGTGCAGTTCTCCGATTTTTCCGCCCGGTTCAGAATTCGTTTCAAAAAGGTGAGTATCATACCCTTTCAGAGCCAGCCTGATTGCGGCAGCCATGCCTCCGACCCCTGCTCCTATTACTGCTGCCTTTTTACTCATTGAACACCATCCTATATCAACCCTGTCAAATCATAAGTAACAGCCTTCACAAGCAGCAGCAGCTTTCTTCCGTCTGAAATCCTGAACCGCCTGCCGGTCACTGCCTCCGGTGGGGTATTTCTGATTTTGCCGAAAAGGGCAAGATAATATGAATAAGCAAGGTATACCCCCCTGCGACTGCCGCGGTCGAGATCCCTGATGCCTTTCAGTGCCTCACTGAATTCGGCCGCGATGTCCTCCTCAATAAGCTTTTTGTCTTCAACTGAGAATCTGTTGAAATCGACGCCCGGGAAGTACATCCTTCCCCGGTCAATATAGTCGCTTCTTATATCCCTGAGGAAGTTGACCTTCTGGAATGCCGAACCGAGCTTCCTGGCGGGCTCCTTCAGCCGGTCAAAGCTGCCGGGGAGATCATGGCAGAAAACCCTGAGGCACATAAGCCCCACCGCCTCGGCCGAGCCGTAAATATATTCACCATAGCTTTTATGATCATGATTTTTCTGATCGAGGTCCATCTCCATGCTGTGAAGGAATGCATCGATGAACTCATGGTCAATATTATATGTATTGACTGCCCACTGGAAACCGTGAAGAATTGGGTTTGAACTTGTGCGGCATGCAATGGCCCCGGCTGTGTCCTGCCGGAACCTGTCGAGCATTTCCCTCCGGCGCTGGTCGAAAAAGGTATCCACAATCTCATCGGCCAGCCTCACGAATCCGTAGATGGCATAGACAGCATTCCGGTGATAAGGGGCAAGCATCTTTATTCCCAGTGAGAAGGAGGTGCTGTATTCAGTTGTAATCACCCTGCTGCATTTCAGGGATATTTTATCATATAGCGTCAACTTCATCATCTATCCTCTGAACGGTTAGTTTTGAGCTGATTATAACCATCGGAAGGCCAGTGCCCGGCACAGTTGAGGCGCCGGTATACCATACATTTGAAAAGACCTCGTCCTTGTTCGACGGCCGGAATCCACCCACCTGCGTCATCTTGTGCCCGAGTCCCAGCCCGCTGCCGCGGAAAAGGCCGAACATGTTCTGCCAGTCTACGGGATCAAGGACCACTTTTGTCATAAGGTTTGCCTCAACATTGTGGCCGGTGCGTTCCGAAAGGTCACTTATGACTGCATCAGAAATCCTTTCCCTGTCACTCCAGTCGGGTTTGAACCTGAGATCCGGCACCGGAACAAGAATGAAGAGGTTCTCACAGCCTTCAGGGGCGCTCTGAGGGTTGAAGATGGCATTGGCGTTCACATAATAGTAGGGTTTCTCAAGTGACACCCTGTTGCGGAAGATCCCCTTCGAATAGTATTCATAATCATTGTCTCCCAGGAAGTAGTTGTGGTGGTGGATGTTCTCCATCCTTCCTTTCACCCCGAGGTAAATGGTGAACGGAGCAAGGGTCCACTGCATGCGGTCAAGTTTCCCGTCCGTGAAGGCACTGCGCCCGAACACCCGTCCGCGGAACATTGCAGCATCGGCATTCACAACGAAGATATCCGCCTCCCACCTCCTGCCGGTGGTGTCAGTGAATGCCCTGTTTCTCCTGCCATCCGGCTCGAAGCCGTTTATGGTGACATTGTAATGAATCCGTATGCCCGCCTTCTCTGCCTCGCGTAACAATCCTTCAACGATCCGGTACATGCCGCCCTCAACGTTATGGTAACCGTCATGTACCATCTCTGTGTAGCTGAGGAGAGTGTAAACAGCCGGAGTGTCAAAGGGGGTTGATCCCAGGAAGAATGAGACAAGAGAGAAGATCACCCTGACCTCGTATGACGTAAAGTAGCGACTCATCTCACCCCATACCGAACGCAATATCTTGGGTACGTGCCTCACAGGCAGTTTCGTCATCTGGAATATGAAGTCGGGAAGCGATCTGAAGTTCTTTGACAGCACACCCTTTTCGATATCATCAAACAGACGGCCGGACGATGCCAGGAACCTCTCCATCCTGTCACGGAACCCGGGTTCCGTGGCTTCAAACTGCTCAGCAAGCCGTTCAAGATCACGGTAAATAATATACCTTTTGTTGCTGCCCCTGAAGTTGACATGGTATAGCGGATCGATCTTCACAAAGCGGAAAGGCATCTCTATTCCGGCATCCTTCACAAACTCATCGAAATGGTAGCTCATGCTGAAGAATGTGGGAGCCATATCGAATGTAAAACCGGCCGAGGTCAGCTGGTTCAGCCTTCCTCCTGCCTGTTTGTACATCTCGACCATCTCCACCTCATACCCGCGTCGGCTCAGACGCAATGCCGTGGCCAGTCCACCGAGTCCGGTACCTACAATGAGTGCTTTTCGCTTCGTCATACGGTCAGTTCAATCACTTCATCCTTCTCCGGCTCAATGAGGAAGTTCCCGGAGTCTGCAGTTATATCGCGAAACATTCAGCTCATTTTAGTTTTTTATCAACAGCCGGCAGAAGTTCATCCTTCACCCACCTGAAACCGGGTTCTCTTTTCAGGGCTTGAAGGTATGTTTCGCGTGCGCCATTGTAATCTTCCATTTCTTCAAGCAGTTGCCCGAGCAGGACCATGGTGTTGAGGTATCTCCAGTTGCATGCCGACAATCCGGGGTCCGCTTCAAAGAGCCGAAGGGCTTCCCTGAATGAGGCTGCTGCCTTTTCCTTTGAACCTCCTGCAAGTGCAGGCATGTGAGCTTCGGAATTGGCCTTTTCTATCCATACTGCAGCATTCTTTCCGCCTTTTTCCATTGCAGTCTGAAGCTGTTTAAGCGCTTTCGGACCCAGGGTAACTGCGCGTGCCGGATTCAGTCCCATGCGGAAACCCAGCAGCGAAACCCTGAAAGCTTCTGTTTCAGCCCTGTATTCCGGGTAGGCTGCAAGTTGTTCTATGTCCTTTTCAAATTCATCTATGAGAGGCCTGGCTGCCTCCTTGTCACCCGTACCCAGAAGAAAACCGATGTAGCCGTACCTGGCCTCGGCCACTGTAAAAAGAGTGCATGCTGCGGGCTTCAGACTGTACTCTTCCTGCAATCGTGCCAGCCCCCTCTTCCACATCTGCATGTCGCCGCTGATGTAGCTTTTATAGATGGCGCAGCTGCTGCAGTCAGCAAGAGGAGGTGATGATGCTGACAGCAGTGAGGATGTGATTATAAGCAATAAGAAGATTATCCTGTTCATTTTACTTTTCGTCCTTTCCATTCGTAGCTTCCGGCAACCCTTCTAGTAACTGCCAGAAAAGAAATATGATAAAATGCCACGATGCCGGGTAAAAGACGCCTCAGGCTGCTTTTCACCCTTTGCCCGCTTGTCACTGCTATCATCGCGTTCAAAGATAAAACCATTAGAAGATATGTAACCAGATAATACCACGGAAGGAGGAGTAAAACAATCCAGCCCGCCAATCCGGTAAGTGAATAGAGAAGAAAAAAGAATGTACTGTTACTGAACATCGAAAAGATATTTCTCGAGAAGCCGTTCACACCCTCCCTGTAGCTGCGGTACATGCGGCACCTGATCTCCTTGCGGCCAATCAGGGTGTCGCCCTTCAGCCTCAGCCTCTTTACCTCCCTCATTATTTCGATATCCTCGGCCATCCGGTCCTTTACACGTTCATGAAAGAGGTATTTCCTGTAGGCGTCACCCCGGAAGAGCATCATCTGTCCGTTTGCAGCTGAGAAGGATGGCCATGGGCAGCGCCGAATAAGGAAAAGGGGCAGCAAAGAAAGCAGTATCCGGAACATGAAAGGGACAACAATCTTTTCGCCCCTGGTTTTCATCAACTGTCCGGGGAACATGGAAAGGAGCGTCAGGTTATGTTTCACTGACCAGGAGACTGCATTCCGGAGCAGATCATTTCCGGCAATCACATCAGCGTCAAGGAAGAGAAGGTACTCTCCCCTGGCCTCAGCTGCAAGGTTATGGCATGCCCGGTTCTTGCCCGTCCAGCCTTCAGGCAGTTCGGAGCCCGGAATATATCTGACCCTTTTGTCCAGACGTGCATAACCCTTAATCACCAGTGCTGATCCGTCAGTTGATCCGTCATCGTATACGAGGATCTCGGCATCGTCATACGGAAGCACAGCAAGACTGCCGAGCAGAGTGCCTATGTTATGCTCCTCGTTTCTTGCGGGTATGAGAACCGAAAGGGAAGGCAGTCTTCCGTACTCTCCACGCGGGTCCGGAAGATACGGCCGTGACAGCATATTCACCAATGCCACCATAAACCGGAGGAATGTCAGGCCGAGAATGAGGATCCCGATTATCGTTAATATCATGAAGGTATCTGCCTGGTTATGCACTCATCAAGAAACATGTTGTAGGTCTCCTCCAGATCTGAAGCACTTCGCTCCCTGGCGGCATATTCAATGACCCTGACCGTCAGAGAAGGCTTCTTCTCTGAAAACCAGTCGGGAAGTGCCACATAAAAAAGGATCATCAGTTTTTCTGATGCCCCGGCAATGATCCGTTCCACACCTTTTTCAAACCTAACCGGCCTCCGGTGTAGTGATGCAATTGTTCCCTGGGGATATACTGCAACCAGGTTTTCACCTTCATGCAGAAGCCCTGAAGCATACTGAAGCGATTCCACCACTGACCGTGATCCTCTTTTTATGGAGAAGGCACCGGCTTTATTGAGAAACAGACGGTTTTCAAGCTGCTCCTCGAGCATCATTATATGGAACTTCTTATGGAGGCAGAGATCGTTGACCCGGTATGAAATGAAACCGTCCCACCAGCTGAAGTGGTTACCTATCAGGAGAACGGGGCGGTTTGCGGTATCGGCGGTGCAGTCGAACAGAACACGGTGAAAATGCCGTTTCAGGCCATTCCGCGAGTAGAAGCTGAAGAAGCGGTCAAAGAATGGATTATGTCTGGCCTTTATTATCACTTTGGGCTGTTTACCGGGACCAGCGAACATGGCGGATTGCGGTACAGGTCCGGAATAACGGGCAGGCCTCCCTCTTCAACAGGTTTGAACCGCTGAAGATATTTCACCAGCGCGAGCCATTCCTTGCCCTCCTGTATGCCGGGCTGCCCTTCGTTAAAGTCCATCACGAAATCATCCATTTCGGTGACCAGGTTTCCGTCCTTATCCTTTGGTTCGACCTTAATCAGTCCAAACGTTTTCTTTTTCACCAGGCCCAGGTTATCGGCCAGATATGAATTGGCCACAATTGAATAGAGTTTGGGATCATCCTTTGACATATTCACCTCCGATACATTTCCCATGTGATCTGTCAGCTCTATCCTGCGAACCTTGTTGAAAATTCTTCCTTCAGGATCGTATTCCACACGCAAACGAGAATAGAAGGGATAATTTGACGGTGACGAAACTGATGTAAAGAGAAGGATCTCGGTAATGTTTTTGAGTTCTTTTCCCGTAACCCACATTTTTGCAAGAGAATAGCCCGGCACATTGTCTTCGCCTGATCCCAGTGACATTGCCCTGAAGATATCAGCCACGCTCTGCACTCCCGGCTGTATCGGATCGCGCAGAACACCTGCCGCCACGATGGCAATGTCCGTGCCGGGGCCTTCACTGTTTACATAATCATAGATTGCATCTGCCACCAGCATACCCAGATTGCTTCCCTTCGCATCTCCGTATTCATCATAACTCATTGCGAAGGGAGCCATGGCAACCGGCATCGCATAGGTCATTCCGGCAGGCCGTAATATTGCATCGTTTACTTTCTCCTGTTGCAATACAATTTCCTCCTGTATTTCACTCAGCGATTTTGTCCTGTCGTCGATGTGGATGGCTTCGAACTTCTCAAGTTTCACACCTCTGCTGCCTGCAAGAAGCTCAATCCTTCCGACATATCTTCCGTTATCTCCCGCCCCGACGATCGGTACTCCTTTTATAACCAGGGGCTCTTTAAGGAGGACATGGGTGTGCCCGGTTATGATCAGGTCAATACCTTTTACTTTCTGTGCAAGCTTTACATCCTCTCCTGCCCATGCCCCTTTCTTGTCTTTGGTTATTCCGCTGTGCGACAGGCATATAATTACATCGCAACTTTCCTTCTTCAACTCTTTGACAAGCTTCTTTGCAGATGGGATTATCTTGTTAAATGTCACAGGAGGGGCATAGGGGGCCGATTCGTCAGCATCCTTTCCCAGAAGTGAGAATATCCCGATCTTAATGCCGTCCCTTTCCATAATAGTATAAGGTCTGACGGTTCCATCACTTACCTGGGCCTCAAAGTCATTATCATCCGGATCATCAGGGTCAGTGACGCCATTCCCCAGGAGCAGCACGGGTATCTCGCCCCGAAGTTTCGATTTTTTCACTATCTCTGCATAGGCTGCAGGACCGAAATCAAAGTCGTGGTTGCCCAGGGCAACCACATCATATCCGGCCTTTTTCATAAGTGGCAGCTGGAACCCTGTTTCCGGCTCAAGGGCGTGGAAGAGTGTGCCCATGAGGCAGTCACCGGCATCGACCACAAGTGTCGATCCGGGGTTTTCAGCCTTTACATCAGATATGACTGCTGAGATGCGTGAGAATCCTCCCACAGTCGGGTCATTGTCTGCAACTCCCGGCGTATAGGCAGACTCCGGCGCATAACCCTGGAGATGGGAGTGGAAGTCGTTCGTGTGAAGAATAGTCAGTTTCCTGCTCTCCTGAGCATTAGCTGTCATAATAGCAGAGAAAAGACAAGCCGCTAACAAAATCCTGAATTTCATGCCGGCGAATTTTGGGATTAAGATAGGAAAAAAGCTTCAGAAGTGATTTGTATATTTGCATCCGGCAACCAAAACAGCACCAGAAATGATAAATGAAATCAAGGCGCAGGATCTGAACACAGGTAAGTTCATAGATGAAAAGGTAAATGAAATAAGAGCCGCTGTTGGTGACGGCACAGCAATAAATGCCCTCTCCGGAGGTGTTGACTCATCAGTGGTTACGATGCTTGGCCACCGTGCGCTGGGCAACAGGCTCAGGACTGTCTTCATTCAGAACGGGCTGATGCGTGAGGGTGAGCCTGAGGCCGTGGTCAGCGTGTTTAAAAAACTCGGCGTGACAGTCGAGATAGTTGATGCACAGAAAGAGTTCCTTGACGCCCTGAGCGGACTGAGTGACCCGGAGCAGAAGCGTGAAGCAATAACCCAGACATTCTACAAGAAGGTCTTCGGCCGCATTGTAAGGGAGAGCGGAGCAAAACACCTGCTGCAGGGAACCATCCTCACAGATGTTGATGAAACGGTTGCAGGCATCAAGAGGCAGCACAACGTCTTTGCCCAGCTGGGTATTGATCCGCAGGCTACCTTCGGGTATCATATCCTTGAGCCTCTGATACAGCTCCGTAAGGACGGTGTGAGGATGACCGGCAGGTCTCTCGGGCTTCCTGAGGAGATGTTCAACCGTATTCCCTTCCCCGGGCCAGCCCTGGCAGCACGCATTATCGGGGAGGTGACACAGGAGAAGCTTGATACGGTACGCAGGGCTACTGCCATCGTTGAGAAAAGACTTTCCGGCAGGGGTGCCTTCCAGTATATGGCCATCCTGCATGACGACCGCGTCACGGGGATGCATGACGGCAAACGTGACTTCGGAAGACAGATAGAGGTGCGTTGCTGGGACAGTGTCGATGCCCGTACAGCCACCCCTACAAGACTGCCTTTCGAGGTGCTGGAGGAGATGGCCTCAGCTATTCTCAAAGATGTCCCCGGGGTGGTGTCGGTGACATATAACATTGCAACCAAGCCGCCGTCAACGATAGAAGCGGTATAAGTCTGCAGGTCAAAAGTCCATAAAATCAAAATTCCGAGGGATTTGCGATTTGCGTCCCGGCACTTCGTGTACGGGATTGATCCTGCGCCTGCGTCGCCGGCTCAAATTTGCGAATTGCGAATATTGATTAAATCGAAAATCCGCCGGTGGGCGGACATAGTCGAAAATCTGAAATCGAAAATTCTCCTATTGGCTGCTATAGGGCATCCGCAACAATAAACGTTGATCCGCCAATGAATATCATGTCCTTCGGTCCGGCTGCGGCCCGCGCCGCCTCAACGGCCGCAGCAACCGTTGAATGGCATGACCCGGAAAGACCATGACGCTCCGCCTCCGCCATAAGAACCTTCTCATCAAGCGCCCTCGGTACTGAGGCCTTCGTGAAATAATAAACCGCGTCACGCGGCAGGAGAGGCAGTACCGATGACAGATCCTTGTCGTTCACGAACCCGATAACCATATGCAGGGCATGTTTCGGCGTTCCCCTGATCTGTCTGACAACATACTCCAGCCCTTCCCGGTTATGTCCGGTGTCACAGACGGTCAACGGCGACCGCGACAGCACCTGCCAGCGGCCCATGAGTCCCGTGGTCATGGCAACATCAGCCACACCCTTCAGAAAATGCTCCCGTCCGAGGCCGAAGGAGGCGGAGAGTGCACCAACGGCAGCAGCAGTCGTCTGAATGTTTTTCTGCTGCGCAAACCCGCCCAGGGGAGTGGTGCCTTTCATTGAGATGCCGTCACGCAGATCAGTGACGGTGTAGCTTCGGACGGCAGTGTTCAAATAGAACCTCCCCAGCCTGCACCTGAAGATACTGTCAGCAAAGACCAGAGGGGCGTTCAACGCATCCGCCCTTTCGCGGAAAACATTTTTCGTCTCAGGATGTGTTTCGCCTATCACAACGGGTACCCCCTTCTTGATGATACCTGCCTTCTCTCCGGCAACAGCGGCCAGCGTCTCTCCCAGGAACTCCATGTGGTCATGCCCTATGTTGGTGATCACCGAGAGTTCGGGAGTAATGATGTTGGTGGAGTCAAGCCTGCCCCCCATACCAACCTCAATTACTGCCACATCCACATTTATCCTCCCGAAATAATCAAAGGCCATTGCAACAGTCAGTTCAAAAAAAGAGGGTTGCACCTTCCTTATGATCCCGTCATGCTCCCTGACAAACGATATGACATCCTCCTCCCCGATCATCTGGCCGTTTATCTTTATCCTTTCACGGAAATCCTTCAGGTGCGGCGAGGTATAGAGACCAGTGCGGAAGCCCGCCTCCTGCAGCACCGAGGCTATCATGTGCGAAACTGAGCCCTTGCCGTTGGTACCGGCAACATGGACTGTACGGAACCTGCTGTGCGGGTGACCGAAATAGCTGTCAAGCTCAAGAGTGTTGTCAAGATTCCCCTTGTAGGCAGCCTTGCCTATGCGGTGGTATGCAGGGAGAAGGCTGTAGAGATAATTTACTGTGTCGTGGTAAGTCATGTTAATAACCTATGGCCGGTTGTTTGCAAATTTACTAAAACCACCCGTTGGCCGTCTCCGGAGAGGTTATCTTTGTCGCGCATGGCATAATCTGCGCCGGAGATGCTGCCACTTAAACTTATCCTGTTATGGCGAAAAAGAAAAAAGAAAAAAAGATTTTCATTCTTGACACGAATGTGTTGTTGCATGACTACACATGCATTTACAATTTTGAGGAGAACGATGTGGTCATTCCCATCGTGGTGCTGGAGGAGCTTGATAAGTTCAAGCGGGGAAACGACATGATCAACTTCCACGCCCGCGAGTTCGTCAGGGAGCTCGACAAGATTGCCGGGAACGAGCTTCTCACGGGAGCAATCCCCCTTGGAGAAAAGCTGGGCACGCTTCACATCGAAACCGGGAAGCAGTTCTCGGACCGCGTCTCGGAATCATTCCCGGAAAAAACCCCTGACCACCGGATACTGGCAATAGCTGACCACATAACACAGGAGCACAAGGAGCAGGCTGTGGTGCTTATCACCAAGGACATCAACCTGAGGATGAAGGCCAAGTCGATCGGTGTGATGTCAGAGGACTACCAGAACGACAAGGTGGCCAACCTTGATGACCTTTACAAGGGCATCAAGATCATCGAAAACATTGACCATGCCCTGATCAACAAGCTCTACGAGCAGCCGGACGGTGTTCCCGCTTCCGAGCTGAAGGTGAAGGACCAGGAGACGGGGCATCATTTTTTCATACTGCGCAACAGCAATTCCAGTGCCCTGGCGCACTATAACCCGGCTACGAAAATGCTTGTCAGGGTCCTCAAACAGACGACCTACGGCATTGACCCCCGTAACGCGGAACAGACCTTTGCCCTTGACGCACTGTGCAATCCTGACATTCAGCTGGTCTCTCTTACCGGCAAGGCAGGCACAGGCAAAACCCTGCTGGCGCTGGCGGCTGCGCTGCATCAGTACAAACGCTACAAGCAGATATTCCTTGCGCGGCCCATAGTGCCGCTGGCAAACCGCGACATGGGCTTCCTTCCAGGTGATGTCAAGGAGAAGATGGATCCCTACATGCAGCCTCTCTTTGACAACCTTACGGTCATCAAGCACCGGTTCAGCGCACAGAGCCCTGAATTCATTCGCATCAATGACATGATCAAGGATGAGAAACTGGTCATAACACCGCTGGCCTACATAAGAGGCCGAAGCCTTTCAAACATCTTCTTCATCGTTGACGAGGCGCAGAATCTGACCCCGCATGAGGTAAAGACAATCATCACGAGGGCCGGTGAAGGGACGAAGATGATCTTCACAGGAGACATTGAACAGATAGATTCACCCTATCTCGACTCCGGTTCAAACGGCCTGAGCTATCTCTCAGACAAGATGAAGGGACTTGATCTCTTTGCACATGTTCACCTTATCAAGGGTGAGAGGAGCTTTCTTGCAGAACTGGCCAGCAAACTGCTATAAACCGGCTTTTTTGCTATTTTTGCAGCCAGAACAGTAACAGTTTAGTTTTGAAGAGGAAAGTAGCGTTTCACACACTGGGATGCAAGCTTAATTTTGCCGAAACTTCCACCATTGCCAGGACCTTCACGGAGGAGGGGTATGAGAGGGTGTCCCCGGACAGTCATGCTGACATCCATGTGATCAATACATGCACCGTCACCGATGCAGCTGACCGCAAATGCCGGCAGGCAGTCAGGAAGATAATTCACCGCAATCCCGGTGCCTTTATCGCCGTTGTCGGATGTTACGCGCAGCTCAGACAGGAGGAGGCAGCTGCCATTGAGGGTGTGGACCTGGTTCTCGGAACTTTTGAGAAATTTGACCTGGCTTCCTACATTGACAGCCTTGACAAACGTACAGCTCCCGAGATACACTCATGTGAAAACATCGGAGCCGAAGGCTTCATCTCTTCGTGGTCTGCCGGTGACCGCACAAGGTCATTCCTCAAGGTGCAGGACGGATGTGATTACCGCTGCTCATACTGCACCGTGCCGCTGGCAAGAGGCAAAAGCCGCAATCCGTTTATCAGCGAGATAGTTGAGGAGGCAAGATCCATCGCAGCATCAGGAGTAAGGGAGATAGTGCTCACCGGAGTCAACGTGGGCGATTTCGGAAAGAGCACGGGTGAAACGCTGGAACAACTGCTTAATTCCCTTACACAGGTAAAGGGAATTGAAAGACTGAGACTCTCATCCATCGAACCAGAACTTTTGACTGACAGCATAATTGACCTTATTGCCTCAAAGAAGATGCTCATGCCTCACCTTCACATGCCTTTGCAGAGCGGCAGCGACAGGATCCTGGGACTGATGCGAAGGCGTTACCGCAGGGAGGTGTTCCGTGAAAGGGTGATGAGGATAAGGGATAAGATGCCCGATGCCGGCATCGGAGCGGATGTGATAGTTGGCTTTCCCGGTGAGACTGAGGAGGAGCATCAGGAAACATATCATTTCCTGGAGAACCTTCCCATCTCATACCTTCATGTCTTTTCATTCTCCCCAAGGCCGGGGACACCGGCAGCAGAGATGCCCGGCGAACCGGGCAAAAATGAGAAGGAACGGCGCAGCAGACAGCTCATCAAACTCTCGGAGAGCCGCCGAATGCTATCCATGCGAAATGCCTCCGGCAAAATCCACGATGTTCTTTTTGAAAAGAGAAGCACTGAAGGCATGGTTGCCGGATTGACGGGCAACTATCTCAGGGTCCTGGCGCCTTTCCGGAAGGACCTTCCCGGTACTGTAAGGAGCGTCCGGCTGACAACGGTGCGCGATGACGCTTCGATGAACGGTGAAGTGATTGCTCCGGCCGTATGATGAAAAAAGCAGGATACTATATCTTCTTCGCTCTTAATTATGTGGTGACACTGCTGCCGCTGAGGGTGCTGTATCTTTTTTCAGACCTTACCCATCCCCTCATGTATCACATATTCAGGTACCGGCGCCGGGTGGTTGAGAAAAACCTTGAAAATGCCTTCCCGGAAAAAAGCACCAGGGAACTGAGAAAAATAGGCAGGGCGTTCTACCGGCATCTGTGTGACCTGTTCGTTGAGACACTTAAAACCACTCACATGAGCCACCGGGAGATCAAGCGCAGATTTGATGCCGGTGCCTTGTCAGCCTATGATCATTACTTCACGGAAGGCAGGGATATTGTCACCTTATCCAGTCACTACAATAACTGGGAATGGTTTTCAGCCCTTCAGATGGCTACTCCCTATAAGGTGATAACCATCTATAAACCACTGAAGAATAAATACTTTGACAGATTCCTGCTTAACCTGAGAACCAGGTACGGAGTCAGTGTAACCCCGATGCACAGAATCCTCAGGGAGCTTGTCACCTGCCGCAGGGATAATGTGCGTACAATGTCAGGCTTCATTGCCGACCAGACACCTCCGCCGGATGAAAATGCCTTCTGGACCCTCTTCCTTAACCAGGAGACCGGGTTCTACAGGGGTGCCGAAAAGGTGGCAGTGAAATATGGTATGCCTGTGGTTTTCATAAACATTGACAAAGTAAAGAGAGGTTATTACAAACTTGATTTTAAAGTTATAACTGAACATCCGAGCGACGAGACACCTGATTACATAACCTCACGGTATGCGCAGATGCTGGAAGAAGTAATCAGAGCGAAACCTGAATACTGGCTCTGGTCACACCGCCGTTGGAAGTACAAAAAGCCCGTTAAAAATGATTAGGACAGCTGTTGTCATCCTGAACTGGAATGGCCGGGAATTCCTGAGCAGGTTCCTGCCGGATGTGGTCAGGAATACCGTGTCTGATGATACCGCAGTGATCGTGGCAGACAACGGATCAGAGGACGATTCCGTTGAATGGATGTCAGCGCACCATCCTGGGATAAGGGTAATCACCCTTGAAAAGAATTTCGGCTATGCCGGTGGCTATAACAGGGCACTCAGGCAGATTGAAGCCGAATACTATATCCTGCTTAATTCTGACGTCAGTGTTGAGCAGGGATGGGCAGACAAGCTGATAACCTACATGGAGATGCATCCGAACGTAGGAGCATGTCAGCCCAAGATCAGATCGTTTGAGAATCCGCCGGCCTTCGAGTACGCCGGAGCAGCCGGAGGTTACATCGACAGGTTCGGTTACCCCTTCTGTCGTGGCCGTATTTTTGAAACCGTGGAAGATGACCGTGGTCAGTATGATGATACCCGCGAGATCTTCTGGGCTTCAGGATCATGTATGGCTGTCAGGGCCTCAGCCTTTGACCAGTGCGACGGGTTTGATGATTCATTCTTTGTCCACATGGAGGAGATAGACCTCTGCTGGAGGATGCAGAACGCAGGTTTCATAATATGTTATGTGCCTTTTGCCGTCGTCTGGCATGTGGGTGGTGGAACACTGGGCTACGGATCACCGCAAAAGATATATTATAATTTCCGCAACAGCCTGATAATGATGGCAAAGAACCTTCCTGCCAGGCACCTTCGCCGGACCATCTTCACCAGGCAGTTACTTGACGGCCTGGCTGCAGTGATGCTCCTCTTCCGCCAGGGCCGTTCTGCCGCTGCAGCCGTAGTGAGAGCACATAACCATTTCCGCAGGCAGCGTACGGCTATAAAGACGTTCCGTACCATGACACCTCACCCGGATATGTACCACACACCGCATACCATGTTGAACAAATCACTGCTTTTTGCGTATTATATATGCAGAAGAAAAAAATTTTCCGAACTGAGGTGGCATTAACCAGAAAACAACAGATGGCAATATTTATTATAATAGTCTTCACGGTCTATTTCCTTATCAACCTTTATCTCTGGATGAAAGGACGCCGGGCCCTTTCCGGTGCGGGATACCCCACGGGCTGGTACACGGTTGTCTTCCTGGTCCTGGCTTCGACATTCATCACTGGTAAACTCCTTGAACACTACTATACAAACGTGTTCGCAGACATCCTTAACGTGATCGGCGGATTCTGGATGGCCTTCATGCTGTACGGCTGCCTGTTATGGCTGACGGCCGACATCCTGCTGCTGCTTCAGAAACCATTTCACCTGATTCCCGGCACAACGATGCCGCAGTTGAGGCTATGGCTCTTTGCAGGTATCATCACGACCACACTTATTCTGATAGTGGCCGGTTTTGTCAATGCCGTGAGCCCCGTAACCAAACGGTACGACCTCACCGTTGACAAGAGGGTTGGTGTCAACAGTGACCCGATGCACATTGTTGCCGTTTCAGACATACACCTCGGCAGCATTATCCGCAAGAGAAGCATGAGACATCTGTCGGAGATGATAGCAGATGAGAAGCCTGATCTTGTCCTTTTCCTCGGAGACCTGATAGACGGAAGCATAGGCCCGGTGCTTCGTGACGACCTTCTCTCCTGGCTCACTCTCCCCGAACTTACGTACGGTAAATATGCCATCACCGGAAATCATGAGTTCATGAGTGATCTGAAGAAGTCTATTCCTTATATCGAAAGCAAAGGCATCAGGGTTCTTTCCGATGAAGTGGTACGGCTTGATAACGGGGTGCAGATTGTCGGGCGTACCGACAGGACAGCGATGCAGGGAGGCGGCCCGGGACGGGCATCGCTTGACAGCCTGCTTTCACAGACTGACCCGGGGGCTCCCGTCATCCTTCTCGACCACCAGCCTTATGATCTTTCAGCTCTTGCCGGAACGGCGGTTGACGTGCAGATGTCAGGCCACACCCACAACGGGCAGATGTGGCCAATCACAGCAATCACAAACAGAATGTTCGAACTGAGCCACGGATACAAAAAGTTCGGTAAAACAAACGTGATAGTCTCATCGGGGTTCGGTATCTGGGGCCCTCGCATGCGTATCGGAACCAGACCGGAAATCCTGTCAATAACCCTCAGGGGAAAGTCAGAGTAGCGGATAAACCTTTTCGAGCATCATCCCACGGGAACCTTTCACAAGGATTGTGAATCCCTCAGGTTTCTTGTTCCTCAGCCAATCAGCCGCCTCGTCCGCGGAAGCGAAAAGCCTGGCTGGTGAATTGACGGCTGACTCCCTTAAAAGCGGTCCGATAAGGACAACTTCGGCAGCACCGAGGCTCAATGCCTGTCTGACCACAGATGCATGGCCCCCGGCACTGGCGCTTCCCAGCTC
Organism: Bacteroidales bacterium; assembly: GCA_049294275.1. Taxonomy (GTDB): domain Bacteria; phylum Bacteroidota; class Bacteroidia; order Bacteroidales; family VadinHA17; genus SR-FBR-E99. The sequence goes on along the minus strand of JBAQCQ010000028.1, from coordinate 10,867 downwards.
AAGCATGTCACCGAGGATCACCATTTTCTTTTCCGACCGGAGCTCTGCGAAGGAGCTGAGCGCTTTCTCCATGCTTGACGGATTGGCGTTATAGGCGTCTCTGATTACGGTGTTGCGACCCGTATCGACAACCTGTGACCGGTTATTTGACGGCCGGTATGACGACACGGCATCAATGATCTCACTGACGGGAACATCGAACAGGAGTCCGGTGGCAATCGCGGCCCGTATGTTATCAATGTTGTATGAGCCATAGAGCCCTGTTGCAAAGGAAAACTCCCTCCCATCCAGCATGGCATTTACATTGAGCAGGAGGCTCCCATTTTCATCAGGTGCGACCATGAGGTGGTGGCCTCCCGGCAGGGAGTAGGGAACTCTCCTTCTGACAAGCTGAGCGAGTTCGGTCAGAACGTGATTATCATCATTGTATATGACAGTTCCTCCGAAAGCGCCGAGGTACCTGTAGAGCTCCGACTTGGCCGATTTTACGTTTTCAGATGAGCCGAACCCTTCAATGTGTGCGGTGCCGATATTTGTTATGAGTCCGTGCGTGGGCATCGCTATTTCGCACAGGGCTTTGATCTCTCCCAAATGGTTTGCGCCCATCTCCACCACCAGGAAGCCGGTATCATCCGGGGTGCTGAGTAGGGTAAGAGGCACGCCAATATGGTTGTTGAGATTGCCTGCGGTGCTGTGCACTTTGGCTTTGCGCGACAGGACGGCGGTGACAAGCTCCTTGGTCGTTGTCTTGCCGTTGCTGCCGGTGACAGCAATGACGGGAACCGTCAGCCTGCTACGGTGGAAGGCAGCAAGCGCTGTAAGGGCCTCAAGCACATCGTCAACGAACAGAAGTCCTTCGCCTGACAGCGAGCGGTCATCGACTACGGAAGCAATAGCACCTGCTTCCACGGCAGCGGCGGCATGCCTGTTCCCGTCATGATTGGGTCCCCTGAGTGCAAAAAAGATCTCCCCTTTCTTCACCGATCTTGAATCAGTGGTTACCCCTGCAGAGCTCCGGTATAGCTCGTAAAGCCTTTCAGTCTCCATTTTTTCCAAAAAGAAGCCCCATTATTCGCATAATGAGGCTTTGTATCATACTTAATCTGATTGTTATTTCAAACCTGTCGGACTTCCGACCCTGATCATTGCACACCTGAACCCGAGGTCATCGCGTGAAGCCTCCTGGTCAAGGTAGCGGCGGGTTGAGGGATTGAGCCAGTAGGCCCTGTCCTTCCATGAACCGCCCTTTATGACTCTTGCCTTGTCATTGATGAGTGTGACATAATCATTGTCAACCTCATTCTGGGCATACATCCTCTCCGTCTGGGGGAGCTCGGAATTGCCTGACCACTCGAGGCTTGAAGAGATGCTTGAGATGACGTCGCCGTCGAGGTAATTCCTGTAATCAGATTTCTGATAGTTATACCTGTTGGCCACATCTTCCGGTTTGACGGTGTCTATCTGGAGCCTGCCCAGCCTGTCCTTCTCAACAACCTGGCCGTTTGCGTCGCGCCTCAGGTCGGTGAAGACGTTGCCCCTGAACGGGTTGAACATGTCAACATCCTCTGACGAGAGCGGACGGTAGACATCCTGCACCCACTCGTTGACGTTCCCTGCCATGCAGTATAGGCCGTAATCGTTGGGCCAGTAAGACCTTACGTCGACGGTTATACTACCGGCATCGTTAAGGTTACCTGCAACACCCATCATGTCACCGCGTCCGCGTACAAAGTTGGCCATGAATTCACCTCTGTATTTGGGAGCTGCATTTCGCACGTTGTGTCCGTCCCACGGGTATATTGACCTTTCATAAATTCTCTCCTCAAAGGTGTTGCCCCTCAGGCCATAGGCGGCAAACTCCCACTCGGCCTCCGTCGGGAGACGATAGCGCGGGAGAAGGATTCCATCCTCCTGACGTACACGCGGATGCAACTCATCAACCCTCTGCCCGGGAACACCCTCATACTGGCCTGCCAGGTACGATTCGGTGTTGAAGTTATTGGCTCCGGACTGCTCCACATTGGCGTCCTGCCACTTGCCTTCCAGAAGGATCTGCTCGTTCACCCGGTCAGTGCGCCATACACAATAGTCGTTTGCCTGCAGCCAGCTCACTCCAACTACAGGATAAGTGTTATAGGAGGGGTGCCTGAAATAATACTGTACGTACGGTTCATTGAAGGCAAGAGGATTTCTCCAGACCAGAGTGTCAGGAAGAGCACGGCGGTGTACCTCCGGATAATCGCTGTATACCCGTCTCAGCCAGTAGAGGTATTCGCGGTAATCGAGGTTGGATATTTCCGTCTCGTCCATGTAGAATGATGACACGGTGACCCTGCGCGGGTTGTTGTTCCAGTCGAACATCACATCCTGCTCAACCCTTCCCATCGTAAAGGTTCCACCTTCAATCAGAACAAGGTTGGGACCGGTGAGCTGTTCTGAGGCCTCCCCGATCGGATAGCCAAGATCATTGACATCACTTGACCTGGGATCCCTGTAGCTCCATCCAGTCGTTGGAGATACATTATCCTGCTGACCTCCCTTGCAGGAAAAAAGGAAGAGAGCAACAACTGTAAAAACCGGTAAAGCTCTGAGTTTATACATAGCCAGATAAGGTTTACTTGATTGAATTTTTATCGTATAAATTTTGTTCATTTACAAAACTCTGCACCAAAATAACTACAAAAGGGGTAACTTTATTATATGTGTAACCCTTCTTTTTTCAACATTATTGAAACTAAACAACAGCCGGGCCTTCACTATTGCTGTGCCTTTGAATAATGAATCACCTCCTGCAAGAATGTAACTATATGATAATATTAATTTTACAACATCCGCATCCCATCCCAGCGATGTTTCCGCCGCCGTAAAACCATGTGAGAGATGCCACAGGGAAAGTCCCGACATAAGTCCTTTCCAGAGGAGTTCGGTTCCTAAATAAACTGTAGTACTCCCTCCCTGTGCAAGGAAGGCAGCTGAAGGATTCAAAACCGCGGCGGTACCGGCCGGGGTGAATGACGTGCCTGCGTTTAGTGTATAGAGACGCTTCAGCCTGTTGTGATCCTGCTGATCACTGCCGAGCGAAGGCTGCGTCAGGTGCATGACTGACAGGCCACCGTACCACCTTCCCGCGGACAAGGAGATGCCCGTACCAAGGTCAAACCTGGTGATGTTTGCAGGAGCCGTGTAGGGTGCAGATCCTCCCGTGATGCCTCGGAACGGGTCAATATCATCCGGCAGAATGATGGCCCCCGTCCTTATTCCACGGTTCACGACCGAGGCTGTCAATCCGGCACTGATGTACAACTCCCTGCCGGCACGGAAATGATAAGCATAGGAGGCTCCGGCCCTGAGGTCATTCATGATGTCACCAAGCATGTCATCGGAGATCCAGACACCTGCCCCGCCGTGAATCCCGTTAAAAAAGCCGTCACAGGAAGCAAATACCGATTTCAGTCCGAAACCGGTGCCGGGAAGAAAGGATGTAGCTGAGATGTTCACCGCGGGAGATTCTGCCGCCCCGGCCCATGCCGGGTTATACATCAGGTGCATCCCTGACACTGACCCGTACCAGGTGTCCTGGCCGTTCAAAGACAGCATGGCAAAAAGCAATACGTGCAGAAGTATTCCGTATCTGAGCTTCATTGTTCTGTTTCAAAGATATCAACGATTCATGACCGCTAATATTTTATGTGATCAACATCATTCAGAGGGTAAAGATAGCCGACTTAATTATCTTTGCCGTGATGAGAACAAAAAGCCTGCTCATAGCTGTCATTCTGATGATGCCGGCCCTTGACGCCGCTTCGCAGAATTACGTTTCATCCTCGGTTCTCAGCAGGGGGACGTGGATGAAGATAGCTGTGACCGAACCCGGCATCCACAGGCTCGATTATTCAAAAATCAGGGAGATGGGCATTGCTAACCCTTCCACTGCAGTTCTTTACGGTAACAATGCAGGTCAGCTCTCCTTCTACACCGACGGAAGTGCTCCCGATGACCTCAGAAAAATTGCAGTAATGGCCGTTAAGGGCAGCGACGGAGTTTTCAATGAGGGCGACTATCTTCTTTTCTACGCCGAGGGCACTCACAGGTGGAAGTACAACAGGGCCGCTGCCGGGTATGAGTTCCTGCGTCACCATTACTCCGACACGGCATGGTACTTCGTTACCTCAGAGGCAGGGGGACCGCCTCAGGTGACAACGGAAAACGAACCTGCCCAGCCCTATAACCGGACCTCTTCATCCACTGACGTAAACCTGAGACATGAACGTGAAGAGACAAACCTGATCAGGTCCGGAAGAGAGTGGTACCAGCAGGTCGTGCCTGGTATCCAGAATAATATCAGTCCTGGTTTTACCGACCTTATCCTGACGGAAAAGATCAGGTATGCGATACGGGTACTGGGACGGTCAGACGCAGGAACCTCATTCACCCTCAGGCAGGGAGCAGAAGAGCTGAAGACACTGACTGTCACGCCTGTGAACATGACAGACATCAACGGTACCTATGCCTCAATAACTGCAACAGTTGACTCCTGCCTGCCGTCAGCGGCATCGTCTTCATTCAGCCTCACCTTCTCGGCCGGAGGTAACCTTGCTGCATCAGGGTACATAGATTATGCCGATTTCTTTGCCAGGGCGAGGCTGGTATACCGTGACAGGCAGCTCTTCATCAGTGACAGCCGGACGGCAGGTTCGGGAGCCGTCACAAGGTTTACAATCGATGGATCATCCTCCCTGGCGGTCTGGGATGTCTCGGACCCCGCTGCCCCCAGGGAAATCCGGACAACGTCCTCAGCAGGAACCACCATTTTCACTGTAACCACTGACACTCTCAGAAAATTCCTGGCCTTTAATCCTGCCGGTGCCATGCAGCCGGCAAAGTCTGCTGTGCCGGTTCCTAACCAGGACCTTCATGGTCTCGCCCCTGCTGACATGATCATTGTTACCCATCCTTTGTTTGCAGGCCATGCCAGGCAACTTGCAGATCTTCACCAGGCTGATGACGGTACAACATCGATCATTGTTACCACGGAACAGGTTTACAACGAATTTTCCGGCGGAATCCCTGATGCTGCGGCGATCAGAAACTTTGTCAAAATGATATACGACAGAAGCAGGAGCAGCGATACACCTCTAAAATACCTCCTGCTCTTCGGCGACGGATCATATGAGAACAAGACCCCGCCGCCAAAGAACAGCTCTTTTGTACCAACATGGCAGTCAGTCAACTCACACGTCGGGGTCCTCTCATTCACATCGGATGATTTCTACGGCCTCCTCGATGACGGAGAGGGTGAGGCTGACGGCTACCTTGATATCGGCATAGGCAGGCTGCCTGCAGCAGATACAGCCTCTGCAGGAATCATGGTGCGGAAAATCAGTTCTTATCTAGGACCTTCGTCCATGGGATCATGGCGGAATGTTCTCTGCATTGTTGCCGATGATGAAGACTCAAACATTCACATGCTTGATGCCGAGGGCCTTTCTTCAGCTGCATCTGCGGCAGCACCTCCTTTCAGCACTCAGAAGATATACCTCGATTCATACCGCCAGGTGACATCGGTCACCGGTGATTCGTATCCTGATGCCGTCAGGGCTGTTGACGACCGGGTGGCTGCAGGAGCATTGATCATGAACTATGTGGGCCATGGTAACGAATCAGGACTCGCACATGAGCGGGTTATAAGGACTGACAACATTAATTCATGGAAGAATGGAGACATGCTGCCTCTTTTTATTACAGCTACATGCGAGTTTTCACGTTTTGATGATGTCGATATTAACCTTGCCACCGGAGCTATATCAGCGAGGACCTCGGCCGGTGAGATGGTGATGCTCAACCGTGACGGCGGAGGCATAGCCCTCATGAGTACAACAAGAGTGGTCTATTCCGCTCCCAACTACACACTGAACCGGAATATATTTGACTATGCATTCAGAACCGCTGCTGACGGACGTTCAATGAGGCTGGGCGACATAATAAGGCTTGCCAAGGTCAGCTCGGGACCGGGAATGAACAAGCGCAATTTCCTGCTGCTGGGTGATCCTGCACTGAGGCTTGCCTGGCCCGTGCACGGAAAAGTAGTCACCGACAGCATCAACGGCGTCTCAGTGGAACTTACAACCGACACGCTTAAAGCCCTGTCAACAATTACAATAAGCGGCCACATCGAGGATAACGAAGGCAGCCTGATGACCGGTTTCAACGGCACCGTTGAGCCAACGGTGTTTGACAAGGAGAGCCATGTTGTAACGCTGGCCAACGATGGCGGGTCACCCATGAGCTACCCTGTCAACGGTAACATTATCTTCAGGGGAACAACAAGTGTGACCGGAGGCAGGTTCAGATTCTCGTTCATCGTGACCCTCGATATAAATTACTCATTCGGCAACGGATCAATCAGCTATTATGCACAGGACGGAACCGTGGATATTAACGGCAGCTTCAGGAATTTTGTGGTCGGAGGCTTTTCTGAAACTAATATAAATGACAATGAAGGTCCTCAGATAAGGCTGTTCATGAATGACACCCTCTTCCGTGACGGAGGGATTACTGATGCCTCACCTGCGTTGCTGGCGCTCCTTAGCGATGAATCAGGCATCAATGCCACGGGTACCGGTATCGGGCATGATATAATTGCCTGGATTGATGATGATATGTCAGGTGCAGTGGTGCTTAACAACCTCTTCAGGGCTGACTTAGGGACACATACCTCTGGGAGCCTTGCCTACCCTCTGGTATTTTCCGGACAGGGAGAGCATACCCTGTCGCTGAGGGCATGGGACAACCTTAACAACCCCTCGGTGGCGACCCTCAGATTCGTCGTAGGGACCAGTGGCAAATTAGTGCTTGACAACCTGCTCGCTTTTCCAAACCCGGTTACTGACGGAACTAAATTCACTGCGGGACATAACAGGCCTGCGACGGATATGGATATCACCATCACAATATTTGACAATGCAGGGAGAGCCGTGCGGGTATTGAGGGAGAGGGTGAATAACCCGGGATATACCCTGGCCGGCATGCCATGGGACGGTTGTGACAGCAACGGTGGCAGGCTGGCCCGGGGCCTCTATCTGTGGCGTATTGAAGCAGTTACCGCCGGAGGTGAAAAAAGCTCTGCCACGGGGCGTATCATCATTTTGTGATACAACACAATAACTCACCTTTTTTTTTGTTTTATATTTGCACAAATTTTTGAACAGATCTGGATATGAAAAACAAGGCGCTGATTGCTGGCATTATATTGCTATTATACGTATTTATTGTTCCGGCTGCTGCCCAGGAGGACCAACCCTACAACGTCATTCAGACTGTTGTGCCCTTCCTGACGATCGCGCCTGACTCACGTGCCGGAGCCCTTGGCGATGCAGGGGTCGCAACATCCGCCGATCTTTTCAGCATGCACTGGAACCCTGCCAAGTATGCCTTTATTGACGGCAACGGTGGTTTCGGGATGTCATATTCACCGTGGCTGAGGGCCCTTGTTCCCGATATCAACCTTGCATACCTCTCTGGTTACTACAGGATAGACAGCAGGCAGGTGCTCGCGGCAAGCCTGATGTATTCGTCGCTTGGCGAGATACAGTTCACTGATGACTACGGCAACTACCAGCGTAACTATAATCCCAACGAGTTTTCAGTTGACGCGGCCTATTCCCGCCTTTTTTCCGAACACTGGTCGGGCGGTGTGGCACTGAGGTTCATCTATTCGAACATAACGGGTGGAATGATTGTCGGAACCACCGAGACAAAAGCCGGCATCGCTTTCGCAGCAGATGCCTCGGCCTTTTATACAACATCCCTTAAACTGGGATCCAAAACAGGGAACATTGCCGCCGGAATTAATTTTTCCAACATAGGTTCAAAAATGAGTTACACAACCGATGTTGATCCCGATTTCATTCCGATGAACATGCGTCTCGGAACAACCTTCTCGGTCAACCTCGACAGGTACAATGCAATTGCCTTTTCATTTGACCTGAACAAGATGCTCGTTCCTACTCCGCCGGTTTACGACATTGACGGAACCACAATCATCTCCGGTAAAGACCCCAACGTATCGGTACCCGTGGCCATCTTCCAGTCGTTCTATGACGCCCCCGGAGGATTCAGCGAAGAGCTTAAGGAGTTCACCCAGTCGGTAGGTGTTGAATACTGGTACAACCAGCAGTTTGCACTGAGGGCCGGGTATTTCAATGAGGCTGAGATGAAGGGTAACAAAAAGTATTTCACTGTCGGGACAGGTTTCAGGCTGAGCGTCTTTTCGCTTGACTTCTCATACCTTGTTCCGGTAACCCAGAATAACCCGCTTGCCCGGACACTGAGATTCTCGCTGGGATTTGAATTCGCCGCCCTGCGCAGTCTCAGCCAGAAGTAAGTCACCGATTATGACTCTGCATCACAGGATAGGACAGGGCATCGACTTTCATCGCCTTGAGGAGGGTCGTGAGTTGTGGCTGGGAGGGGTACGCATCAAATCGACAAAAGGTTGCGTGGCCCACTCTGACGGTGATGTCCTCATTCATGCGATATGCGATGCTCTGCTTGGTGCGGCAGGGCTAAATGATATCGGCACTCACTTCCCTGACACCTCTGATGAATTCAGGGGCATCGACAGTAAGATACTGCTCAAAAGAACGTTTGAGATGATCAGCACGAAGGGTTACAGGGTTGTGAACATCGACAGCACAGTCTGTCTCGAGATGCCGAAGCTGGCGCCCTCTATTGCAGCCATGCGAACCACCATGGCAGCCATTGTCAATATTTCTCCCGATGCAGTGGCGGTCAAGGCAACAACCACTGAGAAGATGGGATTCACCGGCCGCGGGGAAGGCATCGTTGCCATGGCCGTTTGCCTCCTGGCAGATCTTATTCCCGATAATATTTAGCCTATAACCGAGTCTATCAGACTGTCGTCAGCCTGCGACGGCATGGTGACCACCAGTCCGGGAGTACGTTCCGTCTCCCTTGTCATAGCTGAGATCGCTCCGCTGTTCCTGGCCCAGCTGCGGCGTGCAATGCCGTTGTTGACATCCCAGAAAAGCATTGACCGGAGTCGTTGCGTTGCCTCCGGCGTGCCGTCAAGAACCATCCCGAACCCGCCGTTGATCGCCTCGCCCCATCCCACTCCACCTCCGTTGTGCAGCGAGACCCAGGTGGCGCCGCGGAAAGCGTCGCCGATAACGTTCTGTACTGCCATGTCAGCTGTGAAACGTGAACCGTCATAGATATTAGCCGTCTCCCTGAACGGAGAATCGGTGCCTGAAACGTCATGGTGATCACGGCCTATCACAACGGGGCCTTTGATGTCACCTGCAGCAATGGCTTCGTTGAAGGCTTCGGCAATCTGCGCCCTGCCGCTGGCATCAGCATAGAGTATGCGGGCCTGTGAGCCAACGACCAGCCTGTTTATTGCCGCACGCTTGATCCAGTGAATATTGTCTGACATCTGCTGCCGGATGTCGTCCGGTGAATCCTTTATCAGCCGCTCGAGAGTTCCTGCAGCAACTGCGTCAGTGGTTGCGAGATCGGCCGGGTCTCCTGAGCAGCAGACCCATCTGAAGGGCCCGAAGCCATAATCGAAGCAGAGCGGACCCATGATATCCTCTACATAGGAAGGATAGCGGAACCCGCCGCGGCCGTCCGTGATGTCTGCTCCTGCACGGGATGATTCAAGCAGGAAGGCATTACCGTAATCAAAGAAATATGCTCCGTGGGCAGTGTGGAGGTTGATAGCCTCAACCTGGCGGCGGAGGGATGACTGCACCAACCTGCGGAAGGTATCAGGGTCATCGGCCATCATAATGTTGGCTGCTTCAAAAGAGATCCCGGCGGGATAATACCCTCCTGACCAGGGATTATGCAGCGAGGTCTGGTCAGACCCCAGGTCAGCCCATAATCCCTCCTCGGCAAACCTCTCCCACAGGTCAACGACATTGCCGTGGTATGCCAGTGACACAGCGTCACCATCGGAACATGCCCTTCTCACCCTGTCAGTCAGGACGGAGAGGTCATCATGTACCTCGTCAACCCAGCCCTGTGAATAACGTGTGGTAATGGCCCTGGGATTGACCTCGGCAATGACCGAGACAACACCTGCAATATTGCCGGCCTTGGGTTGTGCCCCTGACATTCCTCCAAGTCCGGATGAAATAAAGAGCCTGCTCTTTCTTGTGCCGTCTTCAGCCGCTTTCAGGCGTCGCAAGGCGTTGAGAAGGGTGATGGTCGTACCGTGGACTATTCCCTGGGGACCTATATACATGTAAGATCCTGCGGTCATTTGTCCGTACTGCGACACTCCGAGAGCATTGAACCTCTCCCAGTTCTCCTGTGAGGAGTAGTTGGGTATCACCATACCATTGGTGACAACCGCGCGCGGAGCCTCCCTGTGCGACGGAAAGAGCCCGAGCGGATGGCCCGAGTAGATCACCAGTGTCTGCTCATCGGTCATCTCCGACAGGTATCTCATTGTTAGCCTGTACTGGGCCCAGTTCTGGAAAACAGCCCCGTTGCCGCCGTAAGTGATCAGCTCATGAGGGTGCTGTGCAACGGCGGGGTCAAGGTTGTTGGTTATCATCAGCATGATGGCGGCAGCCTGGACCGACCTGTGCGGATATTCACCGATAGGCCTGGCCTTCATCTCGTACGAGGGCCTGTAGCGGTACATGTAGATGCGGCCTCGGTCGTGCAGTTCAGCTGCAAACTCAGGAGCAAGCACTCCATGCAGTTGTTGGGGGAAATACCTCAGGGCATTGCGCAGGGCCAGCTTCTTCTCGTCGACAGTAAGAACATCGCGGCGACGCGGGGCGTGGTTGACCGAGGTGTCATATAGCTTTGACACAGGTAGACCGTCAGGTATGCC
>JBAQCQ010000027.1:0-2847 GCA_049294275.1 Bacteroidales bacterium | reverse complement strand
AGGTGGAGGAGGTTATTCTCCGGTTTGAAAAGATGCGGAAGAATAAAGAAACCTGTTATTTCGATGTGATTGAGTTTGAGGCGATAATAGATTATTACCTCGAAGGGAATAATCCGGCGCATGCCTTTGAAGCTACCTCGCTGGCCTGTGAGCTGCACCCGAATTCGGTACCCATACTGATCAGGAAAGCACGTGTCATGCTTGAGAAGGGGAGGGCAACCGAAGCGCTTGCCATCACAAAACGGCTGGAGAACATTGAGCCGGGTAATTGCGAAATCTACCTGTGCAAGGGCACTGCCCTGGCAATGCTGGCTGACATAAGAGGGGCACGACAGGTCTTCGACCTGGCGCTGGCATCCGATCCGGAAGACCAGGAGACAATCCTTTACAGCATCACATCTGTACTTCAGAACCTCAACTACCATGAGGAGATGATACCGTACCTGCACAGGCTTGCCGACCTTGAGCCTGACTTCCCGGCCCATATCTATGACCTTGCATATGCCTATGACAAGAAGGGAGACCTGCAGAGCAGCATAAAGTTTTATAACCAGTACATCGAAGAGGAGCCATGGTCTGACAGCGCATGGTACAATCTCGGCATAATCTATAACAAGACGGGCGAATACGGCAGATCACTTGAGGCGTACGATTATGCGCTTGCGATCAACCCGGAGAACACATTTGCCCTCTTTAACAAGGCTAACATCCTCAGTAACCTCGAGAAATACGGCGAAGCAATGGATCTATACCGCGAATTCGTGGAGGAAGAGCCTGACAGCCTTGAGGGACTGACATACCTCGCAGAGTGCTATGACAAGACAGGCGATGAAGTTATGGCCCGCAAATACTATACTGAGGCAATAGACATCACCCCCGATTTCCCGGACCCGTGGTACGGCCTCGGCCTTCTGTCGCTTACCAGGAACAGGCCCGCAGAGAGCATCACACCCCTGAAGAAGGCGATAGAGCTTGATGCCCATAATCCCGACTACTGGTTCTCGCTGGGTAAGGCATATGTCATGGTCGGCAACATAAAAGAGGCCATTAGGTGCTACCGCGAAACGCTCATGCTTGACGGATACTATGACGAGGCATGGATTGAGATAGGAATCGTGGTTATGATGACCGGATCCTACAGGGGTGCCATCCGGATACTGAAAAAGGTCAGGAGGATAAGCGGTGACCTGCCGGGAATACACTTCCTGCTTGCATCGGCCTACCTCCATACCGGAAACCTGACTGAAGCCGCAAGAGCACTGATACGGGCATCCAGGCTTGACAACGAGTTGCTGGAGGAATACGCCGTGCTACTTCCCGAGGAGAAATTGACCAATGCCATGAGACGCCTGTTCAGGAAAACTAACTGACTATGAAAAAAGCAGCACAGATTCTTACTCACATACCCGAGAGACCCTCAAAACCAAGGAAACAGGGACTGACCATGGTAATGGATAAGGGATTGAGCCTGCGGGAAGCGGAGGATTTTGTATCTGTAGGCAGTGAATATGTCGATTTTGTAAAGCTTGGCTTCGGGACATCAGTTATAACACCGGATGTCGACAGGAAAATAAAGACCTACCATGATGCAGGGATGGCCGTTTATTTCGGAGGTACACTCTTTGAGGCATTTGTCATACGCGGCCTTTTCAGGGAGTATGTCGACCTTGTCAGGGATTCCGGAATTAAAATGATCGAGGTGTCCGACGGTTCGTATGAATTTGACCACAGCGAAAAACTGGAATACATCAGGAATCTGTCAAAGGAGTTCACGGTTATCTCCGAGGTTGGCTCGAAGAAGAAGAATATAGTCTTTTCCCCGGCCCAGTGGGTCGAAATGATGAAGGCGGAACTCGGGGCGGGCTCAGTTAAAGTCATCGCTGAGGCTCGTGAATCGGGTACTATAGGAATTTACAACGATGACGGATCGGTGAATCTCGACCTTATAAACGCCATCTCCAGGGAGATAGGCTTCAACAACGTTCTCTGGGAAGCACCCCTGAAACAGCAGCAGGCATGGTTCATTGTAAACTTCGGGGCTAATGTCAACCTCGGTAACATCGCTCCGAATGAGATCATTGCACTCGAATCACTGAGACTCGGTCTGCGGAGTGACACCTTCTTCAGCTTCCTCCCCGAAAGCATGAGATGAGACTGTTTGGCATCATAGGATACCCCCTCGGCCATTCCTACTCCCGGAAACACTTCACTGAAAAATTTGAGAGGGAATCTATCACTGATCATGCATACCGCAAATTTGAGCTTTCCGATATAGGGCAACTGCCCGGTCTGCTTGAGCGGGAACCGGAACTCTGCGGATTCAATGTAACAATCCCGTACAAGGTTCAGGTAATTGATTTCCTCGACGAGATCGAGCCTGTCGCCTCAGAAATAGGTGCCGTCAATACCGTACGGGTTCTGAGAAGGAACGGCAGGCCATACCTCCAGGGCTTCAATACCGACGCTCCTGCCTTCAGGGAGTCGCTGCTTCGAAACCTCATGACACTTCCCGAAACAGCACTGGTACTTGGAACCGGCGGAGCCGCAAGGAGCGTGATGTATACCCTCATCGACCTGAATATCATTCCTGTAATGGTTTCAAGGAGACCTCTCAGGGGGGGGTATTCATATGACGATCTGCCCGGTGACGTGATCAGCGAGGCGGGACTTATTGTCAATGCAACCCCTGTCGGAATGGCGCCGGATATTGCTTCAATGCCCCCGATAGATTACAGTTGCCTCAGGGACGGCCAGATGCTTTTCGATCTTACCTACAACCCCCCGCTGACCGCATTCCTCGCAGAGGGAGAGGCTCATGGCTGCCAGACGGTCAATGGGGAAGAGATG
>JBAQCQ010000026.1:0-11224 GCA_049294275.1 Bacteroidales bacterium | reverse complement strand
CGACGGGTGTGCTCGGCGAGCTTTGGGGTGTCGGCAAGGCGGTGCTTAGCGGGGAGGTAGATCAGGATGCCATTGCTTCCGCAGATTCGACGGCGGAAAAAGTCGGCAACTCCGCAGGCGGGTTGATCAAGGCCAAGCGGGTGCTATCACCGCCCAAAGAAATTGAAGCTCTTCGCGTGAGCTTCGAAGATGCGCTAGACGAGATGGGTGTGACGCTCGTGGTGCTCATCGACGATCTGGATCGATGCTTGCCCGAGACAACTATCTCTACGCTGGAGGCCATCAGGTTGCTGCTATTTCTAAAGCATACTGCTTTCGTCATCGCCGCTGACGATCAGATGATCAAGCACGCGGTCAAACGACATTTTCAAGGTGTCGAAGATGAACTTGTCACGAACTACTTCGACAAACTCATTCAGTTTCCGATTCGCGTTCCCCCATTGGGGACACAAGAGGTTCGGGCGTACATGATGTTGCTGTTCATTGAGAACAGTAGTCTGGAAGCCGATACGAAGGAGAGTCTGCGTGTCGGCGTGTGTTCGCAACTTGGGAAGACTTGGCAAGGAAAACGGGTGGACCTAAAGTTCCTACGGAGCTTGCACGAAAAATTGCCTGACGAGTTGATTGCGCGTCTTGACGCAGCTGATCGACTCGCTCCCCTGATGACCACAGCAACCGGTATTGCTGGCAATCCGCGTTTGATTAAACGCTTCTTGAATGCACTTTCCATCCGTATGGCGATGTCGCGTGCGCAAGGCGTTGGCGTGGATGAATCCGAACTCGCTAAGGTGCTGTTGTTCGAGCGGTGCGGTGATCCAAAGGCTTACGCGGAACTGATCAAGTCGGTCACCGAGGGCGACGATGGCAAGCCCAACTTTCTTGTGCAATGGGAGCAGAAGGCCATCGCTGGCGAAGCGCTTGAATTAAAGGCACCCTGGGATGATGCGTTTATAGCGGAATGGCTGCGTCTGCCGCCGCAGCTTGGCGGTAGCGACCTGCGGGGCGCGCTCTACGTCAGTCGAGAGCATGCGCCGCTGATCACCCCCGAGGATCGTCTTTCAGCGGAGGCCGCAGATCTGCTGGAGGGGCTTCTTGAACACCCTGACATGGCTGCGAGTATCAAGGACCGCCTCGTGGCGCTGGCACGGCCCGAGATGTCCGTGATCATGGATCGCCTGCTCGGGCGAGCTAGACGAGAGCAGGAGTGGGGAACGCCGGCCATCCTGGACGCATGCATGGTGGTTGCGGCTTCAGACCCTCCGCAGAGCCAACGGTTGGCTGGCTTTCTGAAAGAGCGTCCTGCGGTGCAAATCAAGCCAAGTATCGTTCCGAAGATTGCTGATGAGCCTTGGTCCAAGGGGGTATTCGCGGTCTGGGACGAAGATGAAGACATCAGCAAGCCGGTTAAGAATGCAATAAAGGCGAGGAGAGGAAATGGGAACGTCTCAGTCAAGTAGTGGTTCGCCCTCGGGCGTCCCCATGGTGCCTCCTTGGGTTCCAGATATTCCCCTGCCTGGCCCGACTCTTGGGGGTGCTGCCACTGGCGAGGGCGGTCCGCCAGAGGGAGCGCCGAACGACGGCTCGCCGCCCTCTCTGGGAATGGAGCCACGACAGCCTGTTCCGATTGCGCCGGCACGTCGATTTCTTGGTGCTAACAGGAACATTGGTGAATATTCACGAAGTGGCGATCGCGCGACCATGCATAGGGGCCTTGGGCAATACGTCAAGAAAGGCTACGGAGGAAGTGCTACCGCCACGCGAAGGATGGGTGGCACAGCTCAAACGGCGCAGGCGTTGTACTCAGCGCTTTCTGGTGGGCAAGCCAACCCGTATGCAGTGCCTGGAAGTCCGCTGGATCCTGCACTAACTACCGGCCGATCCGCAGATGAGGTCATGGATGCCGTTGTGGAGGCAGTGCGTCCCGTGGACGGTACGCAAGACGCCGAAGCCAGTCGCACCTCGATCAAGGATGCGCTTGCTGATGTTCTGAACCAGTTCCCCAATGCGGACCTGCTCAACCTTCAGCAGGAGCAGCGGGAACTGGCAGTCGAACGGTTTGTTGCAGCCGATGTGTTTCGCCGCATTGATCTGGACATCGGGAGAACCATTCGAGAGAAAGCACCAAATGCTGCTATTGGCTTAGGACGCCTTAAGGAAGTTCGGGAGTACGTTCGCGAGACTGTGTCCGCTTCGTTCCGAAATTTGCGAGAAGCCGGGCAAAGTTTAGTTGCTGGAAGAGTCACACAGATCGTGCAAAGCGCAATTCGCGAGACCTTCCAAGTTTTTGAGGGGTATGTTGAATGAGGATCACATGCGCACTTTCGGATTTCGACTTTCTCGGCACACCGAGTGATCTCGATGTCGTGCTCTTTGGTAGTTCTGGCGATCCCATGCGCGGATCAGTTGGCGCGGCACTCAAGCACGCGATCATGCGGGAGAAAGTCGCACCTGCGGCGCGGGCATGGGATCTGCTGTCACTGGCTTTGTCCGTCGTGTCTGCTGATCTTGCAGGTCATCGAGAACGAAGCCCAGACGGGTGGACAAGAGAATTCGAGCTAACGGTATCCGTCGTTGATGCACCGTTCTGGAACGCCAATGCTGTCGCGATGCAGCAACTTCTAGCGTACTTAAGTACAGATCGATGGACGCTGCGCTTTGTCGAGGGCGGCATTCTTCCTCAACCTGATCGTCAACCCGAGCATCCGAGCGAGGATTGCATCGTGTTGCTATCGGGCGGCCTCGACAGCTACATTGGAACGATTGATCTGGCAGCGCAGGGGAAAAAGCCTCTTGCAGTTAGCCAAATGGTGCGAGGTGATGGTGAGAAGCAGGTTGCGTTTGCAGCTGAGATTGGAGGTGGCCTGCGGCACTTCCAAGCCAATCACAATGCCGACGTACCGGACCCTGAGAATCCACCCTCTCAGCGTGCACGGTCAATCATTTTTCTGGCGTACGGCGTTTTCATGGCTACGACGCTAGCGCGGTACCACGCTGGTGAGGAGGTGACGCTGTACGTCTGCGAGAACGGCTTCATTGCGCTCAACCCTCCTTTGACCGGCGGCAGGCTAGGAAGCCTGAGCACGCGAACTACTCATCCCGTCGTGTTCTCCCTGCTTCAGCAGGTGCTCGACGCGGCAGGATTGAGGGTTCGCATCGTCAACCCCTATAGGTTCAAGACCAAAGGCGAAATGCTGCGGGACTGTTTGAATCAGGGGTTACTCAGTGCACATGCTTACCAGACCACGAGCTGTGGCCGCTTCAAGCAGTTTGGCTACAAACATTGCGGAAGATGTGTACCGTGCCAAGTTCGTCGTGCGTCGTTCCACGTGTGGAACGGACAGGACCTTACAAACTACATATACGGCAACTTGGCACTCGATGACGACGAACATGCCGGATTCGACGATGTTCGATCAGCGTTGATCGGCATTGGCGAACGGCGGGAGGCCGGCACAGCACGCTGGCTTGGCTCGACCTTAAGCTCCAGCTTA
Source organism: Bacteroidales bacterium (assembly GCA_049294275.1). Classification (GTDB taxonomy): domain Bacteria; phylum Bacteroidota; class Bacteroidia; order Bacteroidales; family VadinHA17; genus SR-FBR-E99. Next base: position 7,733 of record JBAQCQ010000026.1, on the reverse strand, counting down.
GTTGTTGACAAACAAGAGCTTGCAAACACAGTTGAACGAGGCCTGGCAGAGATCGAGGCTCTAATGCTTTTCTTGGGTGTTCGATGATTGATTTTCACGCTCATCTGGACCTTTACCCAGATCCGGCTTCTGTGATTCAAGAGATTACAGCCCGCGGAATGTATGTTCTATCCGTCACTACGACTCCAAGCGCATGGAGAGGGACGTCGGCACTTAGCGAACCTGGCTCGCGCATCAGAACAGCGTTGGGGCTCCACCCTCAGTTGGCGCATTTGCGTTCGATCGAGCTGGCCTTATTCGATGATTGCTTACCAGAAGCGATGTATGTTGGGGAAATCGGTCTGGATGGTGCCCCGGAGTTCAAGCGGCATTGGCAGGTGCAGTTGGAAGTGTTTGATCACATATTGGCGGCTTGCCGATCGGCAGGGGGCAGAGTTATGTCGATCCATAGTCGCCGGGCAACCGCTGCCGTGCTTGATCGGCTGGAAGCCTTTCAAGGAGCGGGTATCCCGATACTGCACTGGTTCTCCGGCAGTAAGCGCGAACTTGAACGTGCGGCCGCGTTGGGTTGCTGGTTCAGCGTCGGGCCGGCAATGCTGGTGGCTGAAAAAGCTCGTGCCTTGGTTTGTGCAATGCCGAAAGAACGTGTTCTGACGGAAACAGACGGCCCGTTTGCCCAGCTTGACGGACAAAGCGCCAAGCCATGGGATGCGCAGCGAGCGACTCCAATTCTGGCGGAGCTTTGGGGCATGCCACCGTTGGATGTGGACCGACTGCTGCACGCTAATCTTCGCAGTTTGGTGAATCGCGACAGAGAAAAAGAGGCAGAGTTTGGCTCGATGTAATCGAGAGTTATCGAAGAACTGCCTGTAAAAGAATACTTCGGCCTGTTGAGCCGACAAGGGATGCACCATGCACTTGGGGAATCTGACAATTTCGCGTTTCCGGTCTTGTGACAATGTGACCGTGAGCTTCCGACCCGACCTGACCGTTCTGGTCGGCGAGAACAATGGAGGCAAGTCCAATGTCGTCGATGCAATCCGGCTACTCATCTTGCCGTTGAGCGGACGGCGGGAGCGGTATCCGGAAGACGAAGACGTGCGGCGCCACGCAGTCGTTCCAAATTTTCAGATCGAAGGTGTTTTCAGAGGGCTCGGCGACACCCTGAAAGGACTGCTGATTTCGGCGGTTCCGGACCCCACTCAGGATGAAGCAGTTTTCGGTTATCGATACGAATCGCGGTCCGAGCGTGCACCACGCGGTAAGACCACCGTCTGGGCCGGGCGCTTCGACACCAATGAGCACGAGGCCGGTTCCAGCGACCTGATCCGGCACGTCTACTTGCCGCCGCTGCGCGATGCGCACCAGGCGCTTGGTACTGGTAGCGGTACGCGGGTCATGGCGTTGCTGCGCCATTTCTTACCGAAAGATCAGGAGCCTAGCTTCTTGGCTGGTGTCCGACGAGCGGACGATAAGCCCGACATCTTGGGGATAATGAACACGGAAATCGATACCGCCTTGGGGATGCTGACCAATGGGGTCCGTCCTCAGACAGCAGCGCTGGACTTTGGAGAGGACACGCTGCTTGATGTCGCCCGCGACCTGCGGTTCCGATTGGCCGACACGGGCCTTGTGCCCGAAGACATACGAGCCTCTGGCCTCGGGTACTCCAACCTGCTCTACATGGCCACGGTTGTAGTCGAACTGGCGAAGGCCAAAGAAGCTGACCTCACGATCTTTCTCGTCGAAGAGCCAGAGGCGCATCTACACCCGCAACTACAGGTGCTGGTTCTCGAATTCCTATTGGAGCAGGCACGTCAATCAGCGGCGCGCGTCATCGAGGTCGGCAAGCCGGAGGGCCGCATTCAAATCGTCGTGACAACCCATTCACCGAACTTGACGGCATGGGTCTCCCCGCTGCACTTGGTGGTTATGCGCTCGCGGCAGCGCGATGAGAACGGGGTGGTAGTCTCGGAATCGGTCAGCGTTCCCATCGCTGAACTAGGGCTGAAACCAAAGACGCTGGACAAGATCAGCCGCTATCTGGACGTGACCCGCTCTGCACTGCTGTTTGGCAACAGAGCTATCTTGGTAGAGGGAATCGCCGAGGCATTACTGTTGCCGGTGCTGGCGCAAAAGCTCGTTCTTGCCGATGACCCAGACGGATGGCTACGGTTCAAGGGAACCGTCATCGTGCCTATTGAGGGTGTGGATTTTCGTCCGTACGTCGAAGTGTTGCTGCGACCGCATGGCGACGCACGCATTGCCGACAGATTGATCGTGATCACCGACGCGGACCCGACCGTGCTCGGGAATCGGAAGGTCGACCTGGAGAATCTCGCGACAACGCACGGCGCGCCACAGGCACTGACGGTGTTTACCAACCAACACACGCTTGAGCACGAGATTTTCGGGGCAGGCAACGAAGCATTCCTGAAGAGCGTATTTCTCCGGTTGCATCGCAATTCGCGACGCGACTGGACGGATCGAATCGAAGGCGTTGCAGCGCAAGACCGTCCCGATGCATTCCTCAAACTGATCGAAGCTAAGAAAACCCGCAAGGGCGATCTGGCTCAAGCCATTGCCTCACGCATTGCCGCAGACGAGCCGTTCGTCGTGCCGACCTATCTCGCCGAATCGATCCGAGGCGCCGCGCACGCATGATCGGCATTCAGGAACTGACCGAAGAGCAGGAAGCATTCGCCACGTATGCCGGTGGTGCCTTCGTGCATGCGTGCCCCGGTGCCGGCAAGACGCGAACAATCATCGCGCGCTTGGTCAAAATTGCAGCTACATTGCCGCCGCGACGCGGTATGGCGGTGCTGTCTTTCACAAATTCCGCCGTCGATGAGTTCCGGGAACGCTGTCGTGCGGCAGCACTCGATTCCCTATTGAGGCACCCAAGCTTCATGGGAACGCTCGACGCGTTCGTTCGTCACTTCGTCGTGCTGCCTGGTTGTGCGGCCACAGGCTCGACGCGACCTATCATCCTCGATAGTTGGGATACTCTCAACGTCGGCATTCGGCTATCGGGGCAATTCGCCTTCCAAGGCGATCCGGTGAGTTTGGATCTGTTCGACCCTGAAACCAATGTGATTCTTCCCGAGAAGATCGGGCACGTCGGACTTCGAAACCATGTGCAACAGTATCAAGCCAGGTATCAGCAGGCTGCATCCCACCGCCGACGCGGCTTGCTGCAGGCAGGCTATTTGAGTGCAGGCGATGCTCGCGTCCAAGCGCTGCAGTTGATTCGGGATCCAGTAAGGGGCAGAGCACTAGGGCGTGCGCTGGCGGCGCGTTTCCATGAGGTTATGGTGGATGAGGGCCAAGATTGCAATCCACTCGATTTGCAGATCTTCTCTTGGTTGCGGGACCACGGAGTGCATGTCACCTTCGTGTGCGATCCGGACCAGGCAATTTACGAATTCCGTAACGGAAATCTGGCCACTATTCTGGAATTCAAGGACACCTACCCTGTCGAGTCTCATCACGAGTTGACAGGAAATTTTCGCAGCAGTCCTGCTGTCTGTCGCTTGGCGGCGACACTTAGGAATAGGGGCCACGCAGACGACTCCGTTGGCGACACCGCCAACGTTGCGCATCCCGTTTTTCTCCTCTCCTATGGCGGTCGCGGTCCGAGTGCAGCGATCGGTCGCGCTTTTCTTGATCGGGTCGCTGAACTTGGTTTGAATTCGGTCGATGCGATCGTCCTAGCACATTCCGGTAAAGTCGCGCAGCGTGCCACTAGCAGTGTGGCCGCATTTGATTCAAACGGAAGCTCGCGGGTTGAGTCGCTGGCCCGCAGAGTAGCCGAGTTTTGGTCACCGGCAGCGACGGCACGATCACGAGAAGCGGTCGTGCAAGCGGTGGAGGCACTGTTGTTGGACCTCATGGGCTTGCGACAGGACGGAGAGCATTTTCGGCGAGCCATCGAGCGCACAGGTGTGGATCGGCGCGCACATCGTCGACGGGCGCTAAGTCTCCTCATGAATCTTCCCAAGGTGTGCGGTAATGCGGATGCGGATCGTCTTGCCTGGATCGACACCTTACATGCGCAGGCGCAACTGCTCGGCCTGTCACTTCAGCCTGGGGTGACGATGCGAGCGTTCTTCCGAAAGCCACCTAACGGGAAGTGGTCGAGTCATTTACAAGCGCCTGTCGAGCTCGGGCTGGCATGTGCCAAGATTCACGAGGCGAAGGGTCGCGAGTACGGATCTGTTTGCGTCGTGATTCCCCCTAATCGAGCACCAAAGAACCACAGCGAAGCGCTGTTCGAATCGTGGGAAAATCGGATCGATGCCGAGGCCAAACGCGTGATCTATGTCGGCATCACGCGGGCGCAACATCTGAGCGCGCTGGCCGTGCCGACCAACTTTGCCGACCGATGCGCCGCCTTGATGGCGGCCCATCAAGTACCCTTTGTTAGAAGGAATCTGTGACGGCAGCGATGTCGGAGATGAGGATATGACAGGGCGGGATGGTACGATTTCACCGAATTCCAAAGAGATCCAACGCGATGACGGCGAATGAGTCGAACTTTGCGCGGCGTCCCGCTGCGCTGGCTACTGGATGATTGCTATGAAAAAGCTGAATGAATCTGCGCTCCAGGTTGGCGACATCATCTTGACGACAACCACCGACTTGTTGAGTAAAGGCATTCGCAAGGTGACTGGTAGTGATATCTCGCATGCGCTCGTCTACGTCGAGTCGCATTCCGTCATCGACGCGACGGGTGACGGCGTGCATTCGCGAAATACGCAGCGCCTCTTCTGGGAAGACGAATGTGCTGTGCACGTACTCCGATTGGCCGAAGGGCTGAACGAGGCCCAGTCTCGGCGAATCTTGAACTATGTTAGGGGCCGGATCGGCACGCAGTACTCAAAAGTCGAGGCGGCTCGGTCGGTGTTGGGCGGCGCGAGATCTCCCAGTCGGAGGCAGTTTTGCTCCCGTCTTGTAGCGCAGGCGTATGCCAGCGCGGGCGTGGAGCTGGTAGCCAATCCAAACTATTGCGCGCCGGAACAGCTCAAGAGCAGCACGCGGCTGGTCGCTGTGCAAGACGCCGTTCAACAGGTCAGCAATGAGGAAATAAAGCGCTGGGATGGCATTCATGACACCCCGCAGAGCATGCGGGATGCGACCAATGCGCTGTTGTCTGGCGCGCGGGCCAAGAATGTGCGCATTGAAGACGTGAACGACATCGATCATCACTTGCAGGCGATGCCCGGCGATGACGCCTATTTCACAGACCTTTCCGAGAGATCGGGTTACTTGACGGTCTGGGTCGCCGAGCGCGACAAAAATATCTGGCAGTACGACCTGCAGGCGATGCTTGACAAGCCAGGCCCAGATGCCGCGAAGCGGCAATACTGTGAGAATTTGCTGGGCGACGATGAAGAAGGACTTGTGCGTTTCGAGGTCAACCGAGCGGGGTATTCCTTGCTTGCGGAAGAATATCCGCTGGAGACCTTTCGCCGGCTCAAGGCTTTGTATGAAAAGTTGGTCGAGTTGCACCTGAGCCGCAGGCAGACTGCTGCTCAGTGGCTTTGCCGCGATGGCTTGGACGGTTTGCCTGCGAGAAATCCCGTAGTCCTGTTGACTCCCCATACGGATGAATGGTTCGCTGCCTTGGCCGCTTGGAATCCACAGCAGGCGGCTCATACGCGTTTGATCCTGCAGCAGTCTGGTAACGATGCGGTTTGCTCCGTTTGCGGGGATGATCCAGTGCGAGACTACCGCTTGGTTGGACCAGGGGTTCCAGACGGCGCGATCTGCACCCTGCGGCTCTGCAATGATTGTTGGCGTATACGCTCAGAGATGCATGGGGAGTCCCTGGCTCTGTTGGGGGCGATCGCGGTGTTTAGCCCGTGAGGGAAACGTGGCTTTGGCAGTGTCTCGCTGTGGCTGCGAGGCGGATCAATCAAAGAAAGATTGGCGGCCAAATCGGGGGTGTCGAAACTCGACTGTCCGCGCGACTAGTTTCAACCGGCGGCAACTGGATGTGAAATAGACCGCCCGCATCAATGCCTGGGTGGTTGCCACCGCGTCCACTGTGACTGCTCCATATGACACGATGATTTTTCCGCGCCAAGGCGCCAGACCTTCGACCGTTTTGGTGAACGAGGATGCTTGGGTGTAAAAACGGTTCCGGACGGACAGAGTATGGCTCTGGCCTGAACAGGCGGATGGACACCGAAAAATTCCGAATTTCAAGCGCTTTTGGGGTGGCAAATTCAACTACTCGGACCCTTCAAAAGGGTGCTCAGTTGAATAACGAAAAATGGCGCGTACCCTGAGTTTTCAGGAGGTCCCTTATGCGTAAAACCATTTTTTTCATTTTCATCTTGCTTGGCTCTGCGGTGGGCGTGCTAGTCGCGATCAACGAAAGCGCCGGCCTCAAGATCGTCCTGGGCAGTATCGGTGCCGTAGCAGGTGTGGCCATCGGCGGTTCACTCGCAGGAATTGGTCTTCGCCGCAGGCGGTCCCACGTCCAATTCAACGAGACAGATGGACTTATGGCTGTACAAGACGAACAAGCTCGCAATCACTGGCTGGACCGGGGAAGGCTGACGGCAGCGCCTGGGCTGCCTCACCCCGACGACAACGACCCCTACAGTCACGAGTCGTGATTACTTGTCGCGTTTGAGCAAGTTTTTCACCGCGTCTTTGGCAGCGTCCAGTGTGATGTCGGCATCGCCAGCTACCTGCTTGCCGGTCTGCGCGAGCAGCGACTTTCTGGACTTGATCGTGCCATCGGGCGTTTTGACGATCTCGGCCTTCGCATCGAAATTGCCAATGGCTCCTGCCGTCTGGCCTTGAAGGTGTTCGTGAGCGCGCTGAATCTCCGCCCTGACCGGTGATGGCCTTGCGGTGGGGGTCTTACCCGGCGCAGCATTGGTCCTCTGTTTCGCCACGTGTGCGTCGTTGGCCTGCCGGGCCGTGTCCAAGTTCGGTGCAAATTTAGCCTCTGCACGTTCCTGCTCGTAGGCCTCACGGATACTTCCAAACGAGGTGGGCAGGGCTGTCCCATCCGAAAACACCCGTGTCGGCCGCAACCCCTGCCGCGCCAATTCCGATCCCATCATCGTGTGCGCCGCCGCACTGGTGCCGCCATACTGTTCGGCGTAGCGCATGAACATGTCCAAATTGTGCGGATCCTGGGCTATGTCGATCGACAGGGTCTCACCACGCTCGTGCGCCGCACTCATGCGTTCGGCCAGACCTTGACGCTGGGCGAAAACTGCCTCGGCACGTTCCGCCTGTGAGGTTGCCGTGGCCAGGCGTGAAGATATGTCGCGTCCCTCCTTGCTGTCGGAGGCGATCACATTCATGACACTGCTGTCCCGCGAGACCCGGTCGCCGAACTGCTTGAATGCGGCGAGCTGCTCTGTGCTCATGGTGTTGAGCACTTTCTGCTCATCGCTCAGAATGCCAGACTGGTAGTTCTTCCCGGCGCTGCCCTGAATTTTCGCACTTGCGGCGGGTGTTGAGAGGCCCAGCGATCCACTGGCACCAAAGGCGATGTGGGCGACCTGGGACTGCGACAGTCCGGTGCGCTGCGACACGCTTTGCGCGATCTGATCCAGGTTGTTGAGGCTTTCGCCCAGTTGCTCGAAGCTGCTGGACGCGGTACCCGTGCTGCTGCGCGTAGAGCGCAGCTTACTGACACCGCGCGTGAAGGCTTCCGTGAGCGTGGCCGAGCGCTGCTGTCCGGCGGAAACTGCCTCGCTGCGCGC
>JBAQCQ010000025.1:0-1670 GCA_049294275.1 Bacteroidales bacterium | reverse complement strand
CTGTTGCGAGCAGGTGGTCGGGTCTGCGGTGCCACACGGCGGAATTCCTGCGTCATGTGCGTCGGCGCTGGTACCTGTACCTGCCGGTAGCCCTGATCTGGGGCCTGGCTTACACCCGGCTCTACATTGACCCGACACCGCACCTGCCGGTGCTGTTCAACTGGACGGGCAGTCTGCCCTACCGCGCTGCGCTGGTCCACTACGGTCCTCACCGGCTGGAACGTGGCGACTACATCGTATTTTCCTTCGCCGGGGAAGCACAAGCCAGCTACCCCGGACTGCGCGGCCAACCCTTCTTCAAACAAGTGCGTGGACTACCCGGCGACGTGGTGACGGTGGAAGACCGTGCGGTCGCAGTCAATGGTGAGGTCGTTGGCCTCGCCAAGTCCCAGGCGTTTGATCGGCGGCCCCTGGAGCCGATCACCGCCACCGTCATTCCACCGGGGCACTACTACGTGCAGGGCACGGGGCCCGATTCCTTTGACTCACGCTACCGCATCAGCGGCCTGGTGCGCGCGGACCAGGTGATCGCCACCGTGACCCCCCTGTTCTGAGGAGAAACCATGCCACTCCCTGTTCAGAAACTCTCTCTGACGCTTGCGCTCGTCGCGGCCCTGACCCTCATTGCCCATTCGTCAACACAAGCGCAAACCAGCCCGGCACGTGGCAGCCTACAGAGCACCAACGACATGCCCCTTGCCGACTACCTGGGCCTGTTGCAGCAGATCGCGCCCGCCGCTGAAGAAGGTACAAAAACCTATCTGGCCGCCTTTCATCAGCGTTGCGGGCGCACCCTAAGCACGGTCGAACTGCGCCGAGCCATGACGCAGGGTGAGGGAGACCCCGTGCTGATGGGTTTGATCCGTGCCAGCCATCTGAAAGACGCCACCGCACGCGATCACTGGGTCCAGCAATTGCGCTGCCCGGACAAGGGGGCGCGATGAGCCCACGCCCTGTTTTCTACATTCTGCTGACAGGTCTTGCCCTGCTAACCAGCGCGTCCTGGGCCTACGCCACTGACCTCGGCGTCATCGGCCCCACCTACGAGATCAGCGAACCGCACCTGCTCAAGATGATCGAGCAACGCCTGCGCGAGAAAGAGCGTACCGGTGAACTCAAACGCCTGGAGGAGGAAGCCAAGGCGCGCGGCGTGGAGGCTGTCACCCACCCGCAGCCTGTCGCAGGTATCCGGGCCACACACACTGCGCGGACTTTCTACATGGACCCGAGCTTCACACTGGACCACAACATCCTGGACGCCCAGGGCCGACTGCTGTTTCCCGCAGGCACGCGCAAGAACCCGCTGGAGATCGTATCGCTGTCCAAGCACCTGCTCTTCTTTGATGCGCGTGACGGTCGCCAAGTGGGTCGGGCGCGGGAACTGCTGGCCGCCTATCAGGGACGCGTTAAACCGATCCTGACGGGAGGCTCCTACCTCGACCTCATGAAATCCTGGCGTATCCCCGTCTATTACGACCAGCAGGGGTTGCTGACCCGGCGCTTCGGCATCCACCAAGTGCCGGCCCTGGTCTCCCAGGAAGGCCAGCGGCTACGCATTGACGAGTTGGAGGTCACGAAATGAATCGGCTGCTTCATCGGATGGCGGTTGCGCTCGCACCAGCGCTCATCCTGGTCATGGGCGTGCTACCGATCCCCGCGTTGGCTGCAGG
>JBAQCQ010000024.1:0-25776 GCA_049294275.1 Bacteroidales bacterium | reverse complement strand
GTTATTAATATCCCCGCAGGGCTTAACGTTCCCGCTGCCGCCTGTCGCGCATGATCTTCCTGATCTTGTCAGAAGATTCCAGGATACGGTGCAACACCCTGAAATAGAGTAACACATACAGGATAAGGGTCATGAACCAGATGACGGCTGTGTTCACTGCCAGTGTGCTGGCAAATACCCCGAACAACTGCTTCCGTGGAGCGTAGAAATGCGCTTTAACGAGAGGATTCACAGGGTCTAAAAAGATCTGGTCATAGTTCTGATACAGCCGGTTTCTGTAACGCTTGATCTTGTTCTTTTCATTGTCATTCCTGACGAACTCCTCCAGCGATTCATTGGTATACTGCTTCTTCATCCTGATGAAACCATCCCTGTCGGCACGCTCATATGTCATGATGCTCTGATCGCGAGCTTCAACGGCATTCTTTGATACTTCGATGTAATATCTCCTTACCCGGTCGATATAATCGCGGGCCGCCTCCGTGCTCTCCCGTGTTATTACCGCGGGTCTGATCAGGCTGAGGTCAAAGGGCACTGCCGGAGTGAATCCAAGCTCCTCTTCAATTTCGTTATAAATCAGCGTCATGTCCTGCCTGTCGGTATCATCAAGCCTCTCCCAGTCAATATTGCTCTCCAGTCTCGAGATGACGCTCTTCATCTCATTGTACCAGATGTCTTTCTTGAATTTTGCAATGCTTATGACCTTATCGTAGCCGAAGAACTTCTTCTCAAACCTGTTGTTTATGAACTGGTCGACTGCCAGCGCTTCATAACCCCAGCGCGCTGCTATTATCTCACCGTAAACCGGGATTGACACCGGCGATGAGATATTAGGATTGAGCTTGTCATACTTTACTATGATTCCGCTTAATACGATCTGGGGTATTACAAGGAAGGGAATGAGGATATAGATGGTAACCACTGTCTTGAAGCTGTCAGAGATCAGGAGACCCATCATGTTGGATGTAGCCCAGCAGCTGAATAGCACCAGCCAGTATTCGAGCCACATTCCCCTGATGCTGAAGATGGAGTTGCCCACGGCTACGAATGTGGCAGCCTGGATTGCGGAGATCATGAACTGCACGCTAATCTTCGAGATAAGGTAGCTGTTCCAGCTCAGGTTGAGAAATGCCTCCCGCTTAAGAATCTTTCGGTCTTTGATGATCTCCTCGGCGCTGACTGTCAGTCCCATGAAAATAGCAACTATCACCGACATGAAGATATACACCGGAAGATTGCTGTTCTGGAGCAGAGTATATGATGGCTGGCTTACACTCTCGTCGAAATACCGTATGATAAATGCGAGGAAGAGGGCCAGCACAGGCGCCTCAAGGAGTGTTATAACAAGATATTGGGTATCAGATAGTTTGGCAAGAATGTCGCGGGTGACAAACACCGCGAACTGCTTCAGTTTGCCCGGGGTCTTAAGGGTAATCTCGGGGATCCCGTTGCCCGGACCCGGCGGCGGTGGCGACTCATCCCTGCGTGATTTGTAGTAGGCGCCCCACTCCGCGGGAGAGACCTTGCGCGTGGAAGTCGGACGACCGAATTCATCGAGCACTTTGGATTCAACAATGCTGAAGATCTGTTCGGGATTGACATTCCCGCAGGCATGGCACTCGCTGTCATTGTATTTCGGGAGTTGCATCCTGTCCTTGAAGTAGCCTATTGACCCGACAGGGATCCCGTAGTAGATCATGTATCCCCCGGTATCGAGGAAGATCAGCCTGTCGAACATCTTGAAGATGTCAGAAGAGGGCTGGTGAATGACCACGAATATCAGCTTTCCTTTCAGTTTCAGGTCGTTCAGGAGGTCGAGTATGTTCTCTGAATCGAGTGACGATAAGCCCGAGGTGGGTTCATCAAGGAAGAGTATCGACGGCTCCCTGATAAGTTCCAGGGAGATGTTCAGCCTTTTACGCTGTCCTCCTGAGATCTTCTTGTTGAGCGGAGTGCCCACCCTCATATCCTTGATGTCATAGAGGCCGAGGCTGTGCAGCATATTTTCAACCCTGAGGTTGATCTCATCATCGCGGAGGTTGCCGAAACAGAGACGTGCATTATAGAGAAGGTTCTCGAAGACGGTCAACTCCTCAATAAGGAGGTCATCCTGGGAGACATACCCGATCAGTCCCCTGACCTTCTCCGGTTCCTTGTGTATGTTGATTCCGTTAATAAGCACCTCCCCGGCATCCGGCCTGTATGTGCCGTTAAGGACACTCAGCAGGGTTGATTTGCCTGCCCCGGAGGCGCCCATGATACCCACCAGTCTTCCAGACTCTTCAGCAAAGCTCATGCGGTGCAGTCCCACCTGTCCGCTCTTGAACTTGTACTCAAGATCGCTGACCTTGTATACCACCCTTGAAGCCAGCACACTCTCGTCAAGGAACTGCCTTATCACCTCGGAGTAGTAGATGGGCTTGCTGCTCATGAACTTGAGTGACGCTCCGCGTTCGAAGAGATAGACCTTGTCCTCATGCCTGAGCTGACCGCTTAGGAGCAGTACACCGGTCCCGAATGACCTGACGAAAAGCATGTCAGCCTGAGGCAGGTTCAGTACCCTCACCTGTCCTCTCAGTGTGTCATTTACAATGTGATGTGTCTTCTCGTAACTGGCTCTCCGGTCATTGTCTATGACAAGCACCTGGGACGATTCAAGCACTTCTGACCGGTCTGACATCACAAACTGCTGTATGAGCTGGTAATCGTCAGGATTAATATTGAATCCCTCCGCAGCAGTGATGATGAATTCCAGTTCCGTGTTGCTCACCTTTGCACCGTCGGAGCGGCAGTATTCGAGCAGCTGCACAAGCACAATTATTTTCTGGTTCAGGGTCAGCTGAGCCCCGATATCAAAACAGATCTTTATTATTCTTACGGAGATAGCCGCGTTCCTGCGGGCTTCATTACCCTTCTTCAGCCTCTGCTGAGCTTCGGCATAATAGGCATCGAAAATCTTCAGATAGGCATCAACACCCTCCTGGTTAAGCTGCGGTCTGAGGAAAGCCTCAACCACCCTGCGTCTGTCCGACTCATTGCCCTGTGCAGGGGCAATGATTGCAAAGAGATGCATCAGGGTATTAAGTATCTTCTCATTCATCCCGGAGAGGATTTACATCCTTGTATTACAGTGTCTGAATTTATTATAACGAAGCGTGGTGTCCTATATTATCCTGCATCTGTCATAATGGCATGAAATACCGGTGATAAAACCTGTGGCAAAAAAATTGATGATTTTGTTGAAAAAGGAATAAAATGAATCTGGAGAATTTCACAAATAAGGCCCAGGAATCGGCGCAGAAGGCAATGAGGTCCGAGGTGACATATGACTCGCTGAACCGCTATGCCATAGACCTGAACGAGAGGGCCATGGCGGGCAAGCTTGACCCTGTGATCGGCAGGGATGAAGAGATAAGGCGTGTTCTTCAGATCCTCTCAAGGCGTACGAAGAACAACCCGATACTTGTCGGTGAACCCGGTGTGGGCAAGACTGCGATCGCGGAAGGACTGGCGCACAGGATAGTCAGGGGTGACGTGCCGGAAGACCTTACGCAGAAGAGGATATATTCGCTCGATATGGGCGCCCTGATTGCCGGTGCAAAATACAAGGGAGAATTTGAAGAGAGGCTGAAATCGGTTGTCAATGAGGTTATTGCATCAGACGGTGATGTCATCCTTTTCATTGATGAGATACATACGCTCGTAGGAGCCGGCAAGGGTGATGGGGCCATGGATGCAGCCAACATACTCAAGCCTGCTCTTGCCAGGGGTGAACTGCGTGCGATAGGGGCAACCACGCATAATGAATACCAGAAGTACTTTGAGACTGACAAGGCACTGGAACGCCGTTTCCAGGTTGTACGAATAGACGAGCCGGACAGGGCTGATGCGATATCGATCCTGCGCGGGCTCAGGGAGAAGTATGAAACACACCACAAGGTGATTATCAGGGATGAAGCCATCATCTCTGCCGTCGATCTCTCGTACCGGTACATAACGGACAGGTTCCTGCCTGACAAGGCCATCGACCTTATTGATGAGGCAGCTGCGCGGCTCAGGCTCGAGATGAACTCGGTGCCGGAGGAGATCGATACCGCCGATAGGCAGATAAGACAGCTCGAGATAGAGCGAGAGGCGGTACGCCGTGACGGTGACACGGCCAAGGAGAAGGAACTCTCACGCGAGATAGCCGATCTCTCCGCCGGCAGGGATTCCCTTAAGGCACGCTGGCGTTCGGAGAAGGAACTCGTGGAGAAGCTGCAGAAAAAGAAGCAGGAGGCAGAGGAGCTAAGGTTCGGTGCCGAGAGGGCTGAGAGAAGCGGAGATTACGGCAGGGTGGCTGAAATACGCTATGGGAGGCTCATTGAGAATGAGAAGGAGATCGCAGCCCTGAACAGGGAGATAGAGGAGCAGCGGAATGCAGGATCGATGGTGCGCGATGATGTACGGTCGGATGATATTGCCGGGATCGTCTCACGCTGGACAGGCATACCTGTGTCACGCATGCTGGAGAGTGAGAAGGAAAAGCTTCTGAGGCTGGAGGAGGAACTGCACAGAAGGGTTGTGGGACAGGACGAAGCCATAGCAGCCGTATCCGACGCCGTACGCAGGTCAAGGGCAGGCCTCCAGGATGAGAAACGTCCGGTGGGATCATTCATCTTCATGGGCACGACCGGTGTCGGCAAGACCGAGCTGGCCCGCGCTCTGGCGGAATACCTGTTCAACAATGAGAACCTGATGACCCGCATTGACATGACCGAATACCAGGAACGGCACAGTGTCTCCAGGCTTATCGGTGCTCCTCCCGGATATGTAGGCTATGATGAGGGTGGGCAGCTGACTGAGGCTATAAGGCATAAACCATACTCTGTCGTGCTGCTTGATGAGATAGAGAAGGCGAACCCAGATGTGTTCAATATTCTGCTCCAGCTCCTTGATGATGGCAGGCTGACCGACAACAAGGGCCGGACGGTCAATTTCCGAAATACAATCGTCATTATGACCTCGAACCTGGGGTCGTCGCTTATCAGGGAAAGTATAGAGGAGAGCGACGGCAACCTGTCGGATGAGAAGGCGGAAAAGCTAAGGGAGGAACTGGTGACAATGCTCCGGAGCACCCTGAGGCCCGAGTTCGTCAACCGTGTGGATGAGATCGTAATGTTCAGGCCACTGACGATCGGACAGATAAGGGAAATAGTCAGGATGCAGTTCGGCAGGGTGTCACAGATGCTGGAGGAAAGAGGTGTCAGGAGTGAGATCACCGACAGGGCTGTGGCATGGCTTGCTGACAGGGGATTTGACCCGCTGTTCGGGGCAAGGCCTGTAAAACGGCTTATTCAGAAGGAGATAGTTAATGAACTCTCGCGGGAGATCATTGCAGGCACCGTTGACAGGGAAAAGATGGTTACAGTTGATGTCAAGGCAGGGAGGCTGGTGATAACGAATGCCTGATGCAGGTTGTGGCTTGCTCCCTGCTGGTGCCCGGCACCGGACCGGTGATGATCGCGGAGGTGTCTAGTACGGGCTGCTGCGCCTGAAGCTCTCAACGCAGCTGTTACGGTCAGGGTAGATATCGAGAGCGGTTTGAAGCTGAAGAAGCTCGAAGAGTTCCATTGCGCGTGGCGTCAGACCGCACAGTCTTATGGTGCAGTAATTGGACCGTGCCACCCGCAGCGAGTGGAGTATCATTGCAAAGGCCGTACTGTCAAGAAGGTCGACTCCTCCAAGATCGAGCACCACCTTTGTGTACGGCAGATCAAAAAGGCGCAGAATGGACGGCCTGATTTCATCAACGTTGAGAGCGTTTATCCTGTCCGTGGTGAAGCTGATGACTTCAACCCCGTCAACTCTTTCAGAATGTACCATTCCCGGTTACCTGTTTTTGCTTAGATAATCAGTCATCTCTTCAATGACCCTGCTGGTATCCTCCTCAAACATTGCAATGAAGCCTTCATATTTCTCCTTCTGTTCACCGGCCTTTGCCAGAAGCTCGAAGTCCTTGAGCATCTTCGAGGTTTCCTCCATTCCCATCACGGTCACGGATCCCTTGGCCTTGTGAGCCAGGAGCCCAAGCTCGTAATATTTTCCCTCACCGTGAAGCTGTTTCATCTCCGACAGGAATTCCGGGATCTGACTGACGAAGATACCCGCTATCTCTTCCATTACGGCCATGTCACCCCCGGTGACGTTCACCAGGTAATCAGGATTGAATGTGGTATATTCCATCTGCACAGGTTTATTAACGGTACAAATATAGGAATATTGAAATCTGCAGACTATGATTAAAGTCCGAAAGGGGTCAGCCAAAAATGATTTATCGCAGGTTTTTATCAGCCGAAAAATCATACTTTTGCTTTGTATCCAAATCCTTCTGAAATGAAAAACACACCTTTTCTTAAGTTCCATGAAGCCCTGGGAGCCAGATTAATCCCTTTTGCCGGCTATAATATGCCAGTTGAGTATACCGGTATTACTGATGAGCATATAGCAGTACGCGAAAAGGTCGGAGTTTTTGATGTCTCACACATGGGAGAATTCTGGGTCAATGGTCCGCGTGCCATGGATTTTCTTCAGCATATCACCACAAATGATGTTGCTGCCCTTACAGACGGAAAGGTTCAGTACACCTGTTTCCCGAACGGGAGGGGCGGCATTGTTGACGACCTCCTCATATACCGTCTCAACGCTGAAAAGTACCTTCTTGTAGTCAACGCCGCTAACATCGAGAAAGACTGGGAGTGGTGCGTCAGGCATGCCGGGAAGTTCGGCATCGAGACCGGACCGGGAAAGGCAATGCATAATGCCTCGGATTGGACAGCTCAGCTCGCAGTGCAGGGCCCGCTGGCACTGAAAGCCATGCAGAAGCTTACCAACGAACCTGTGACAGATATGGAGTATTATACCTTCAAGGTGCTGAAATTTGCAGGAATTGACAATGTCATCTTCTCGACAACCGGTTACACGGGCTCAGGAGGGTGCGAGATCTACGTCAGGAACGAGGATGCCCCACGGCTCTGGGAAGAGGTCTTCAGGGCAGGAGAGGAGTTTGGCATCAGGCCGGTAGGGCTGGGTGCCAGGGATACACTGCGCCTCGAGATGGGATTCTGTCTTTACGGCAATGACATTAACGATACTACGTCACCTGTTGAAGCAGGGCTGGGCTGGATCACCAAATTTGTGCCCGGCAAGGATTTCATCGACAGGGATCTGCTGCTGAAGCAGAAGGAGGAGGGGACAGAGCGGCGCCTCAAAGCCTTCATTATGGTTGACAGGGGAATCCCAAGGCAGCATTATGAGGTTGCGGATTCCTCCGGCAACATAATTGGAGAAGTTACCTCGGGGACCATGTCTCCGATGCTGAAGCAGGGTATCGGAATGGCTTACCTGAACAAGGGCTTCTGGAAAAATGACACCGAAATATTCATACGTGTCAGGGGCAGGGATCTGAAGGCGAAGGTTGTTGCGCTTCCTTTTTACAAACAGGGATAAACGGCTTACATCATTCCGGATAATGACAGGACGGGAACTGGAAATATGCTTTACTCCTGCGATTTTTGAAGCGCATGCCGACAGTGAGGCTGTGGTGGTCGTGGTTGATGTGCTCAGGGCTACCAGTTCCATCTGCACGGCATTTGCCAACGGAGTGAGCGAGATAATCCCCGTTGCCACAGTCGAAGAGGCAAGGGAGATGAAGGACAGAGGCTACCTCCTGGCCGCCGAACGTGACGGCTTCGTGCTTGATTTTGCCGACTTCGGAAACTCACCGTTTAATTTCACCGCTGAGAAAGTGATGGGGATGAGTGTGGCTTACAGCACAACCAACGGGACCGGAATCATGAAACGGGCTTCGGAGTGCCATGACGTGGTCATTGGATCTTATCTCAATTTTTCAGCACTCTGCAACTGGCTTGAAAGGCAGGCGCGGAAGGTGATAATTGTCTGCGCGGGATGGAAAACGCGCTTCAGTCTTGAAGATGCAGTGTGTGCCGGAGCCATGGCAGAGAGACTTCTCCTTGGCGGAAGGTTCACCACCGTCTGTGACTCGGTGCATGCCGCCACGGACCTTTGGAAAACAGCAAAAGGAGACCTGATGGGTTACATCCAAAAGGCTGCCCAGAGATCGAGGCTCAGGGAAAAACAACTGGATGACTGTCTTGAATATTGTCATACATTTGATATGACGGATGTAATTCCGGTTCTGCGCGATGGCCGGCTGGTAACGCTCTGAACCGTGCACCGGACTCCGTGAAGCGTTGTTAATCCGGATAAGAGGAATAGAGAGAGACAAACCAAACAAAATAAACATATCGGAAATGAAAAAGCACAATTTTTACGCAGGTCCTTCAATCATGCCTCAGTACACGAACGAGAAGGTGATTGAAGCGATAAGGGATTTCGCAGGAACAGGCCTTTCAATCATGGAGGTCTCTCACCGGAGCAAAGAGTTTGTCGCTGTGATGGACAGCGCAGTTGCCCACGTGAAAGAGCTTCTTGACGTCCCGTCAGGTTATTCGGTCATCTTCATCGGAGGAGGCGCCAGTCTTCAGTTCGCAATGGTGCCGATGAACCTGCTGGAAAAGAAAGCTGCTTACATAAACACCGGAGAATGGGCAGGCAAGGCCCTCAAGGAGGCAAAGTTTTTTGGTGAGGTGATTGAGGTTGCTTCATCAAAGGACCGTAACTTCAACTACATTCCGAAGAATTATGTTGTTCCCTCTGATGCTGACTATTTTCACATCACAACCAACAACACCATCTTCGGCACTGAGTGGAAGAATGATCCTGATGTGACTGTGCCAGTTGTCGCAGACATGTCATCTGATATTTTCAGTCGTCCGGTTGATGTTTCCAAATATGCCATCATCTACGGTGGAGCCCAGAAGAACCTTGGTCCCGCAGGTGTAACCTTCGTCATCATCAGGGACTCAGTTCTTGGCAAGGTGACCCGTCCGATACCCACCATGCTGAACTACAAGACTCACATCGAAAAGGAATCCATGTTCAATACGCCTCCTGTACTGCCTGTTTTTGCAGCACTGAAGACTCTTGAGTGGCTGAAGCAGAAGGGTGGTGTCAGCGCCATGCACAGGATCAACCTTGAAAAAGCAGGTCTTCTCTACGACGAGATAGAGCGAAACAAGCTGTTCATGGCCACTGTTCCGGATCACGTGGACAGATCGATCATGAACGTATGCTTTGTCATGTCAGACAGTTACAAGGAACTTGAAAAGGACTTTGCTGCATTTGCAAAGGAAAGAGGCATGGTGGGCATTGAAGGACACCGTTCCGTTGGCGGCTTCCGCGCCTCACTCTACAATGCCCTGCCCATTGAGAGTGTCAGGGCCCTTGTGGAGTGTATGAAGGAATTCGGTAACAAATACTAAAAAAGGAAATCATGAAAATACTGGTAGCAACAGACAAACCGTTTGCGCCTGTCGCCGTCACCCAGATACGTGAGGTTGTGGAAAAGGGTGGCCACACCCTGGCACTTCTCGAGAAATACAAGACTCCTCAGGAGCTGCACGAGGCAGTAGCAAATGCCGATGCCATGATAGTGCGATCTGATATTGTAGACGCAGCAGTTATTGCTGCCGCGCCCGGGTTAAGGATCGTGGTGAGGGCCGGGGCCGGATATGACAATCTTGACCTGAATGCATGCACTGCCCGCAATATTGTGGCAATGAATACGCCGGGGCAGAATTCCAACGCTGTGGCCGAGCTGGCATTCGGGATGATGGTTTACTCAGCACGTGGCGGATTTGACGGCAAGACCGGTACTGAGCTGCTGGGCAAGAGCCTCGGCCTTCATGCCTTCGGCAATGTGGGCAGATGCATGGCACGCATTGCGTCAGGCTTCGGCATGAAGTGTTATGCATTTGATCCGTTTGTCGATAAGAAGGTGATTTCAGAGGCCGGAGTAACTCCCGTGAGTACACTGGAGGAGCTCTATTCCACGTGCCAGTATGTGTCGCTTCACATACCGGCCAATGACAAAACCAAAAACTCTATTGGGGAGAAACTGCTCTCGCTCATGCCACAGGGGGCCGTGCTGGTCAATACTGCACGCAAGGAGGTCATCAATGAGACTGAGCTTGTATCGATGATGGAGAAGAGAACTGATCTGAAGTATCTCTCTGACATTGCCCCGGATAATGCCGATCTCTTCACAGCGAAATTCCAGGGCCGCTTTTTATTAACGCCGAATAAGATGGGAGCGCAGACTGAAGAGGCAAACATAAATGCCGGTGTGGCTGCTGCAAGACAGATTGTTGCATTTTTTGCGACCGGCGACGAAACCTGCAGAGTGAATAAACCCAAATAGAAATACCTATATTTAAATATGGCTGTTGTTAAACCATTCCGGGGTCTGAGACCCCCGGCCGGTATGGTGTCAGAGATCGCCTGTCTGCCCTATGATGTGATGAATTCGCAGGAGGCGGCCGTGATGGCCCGGGGCAGGGAAAAATCTCTGCTGCATATTACCAGGTCCGAGATAGACCTGCCACCGGGCACTGACGTCCATTCCGAAGAGGTCTACCGCAAGGCGGCAGAGAACTTCACCGGATGGCAAAAGAGGGGGTGGCTCATTCAGGACCAGAAGCCTCACTTCTACATCTATGCACAGACGATGAAAGGCCGTACGCAGTACGGCATAGCAGGGGCAGCGGCGGTGAACGACTACCTATCGGGTGTCATTAAGAAGCACGAGCTCACCAGGCCTGATAAGGAGGAGGACAGGATGGTGCATGTGAGGACCAATAATGCAAACATAGAACCGGTCTTTTTCGCTTACCCTGACGTAAAGGAGCTTGATAAAATCGTTGACAGGATAGCAAGGAAAGAAAAGCCTGAATATGATTTTGTGTCAGAAGACGGCATAGGACACCGTTTCTGGGTTGTTTGGGATGACGCCACAAATGCCGCCATCGAGAAGCTTTTCCTGGAAAAAGTACCCTTCATGTATGTGGCCGACGGCCATCACCGGACAGCTGCGGCAGCCCTGGTGGGAAAGGAGAAGAGGGATAAGAATCCTCTGCACAGGGGCGACGAGGAATACAACTTCTTTCTTGCAGTGCACTTCCCGGATAACCAGCTTAAAATACTCGACTACAACCGCCTGGTGAAAGACCTTAACGGAATGACGCCGGAACAGTTCCTTGAAAAGATTAAGATTTCCTTTGATGTCAGGGAGAAGGGTAAAACCACCTTCAGGCCGCGCAGGCTCCATAACTTCGGAATGTATCTTGACGGGAATTGGTACAGCCTTACTGCAAAGAAAGGAACCTACGATGATTCTGATCCCATAGGTGTACTTGACGTTACCATCCTTACCTCAAAGGTTCTGGAACCATTGCTTGACATACAGGACCTGAGGAGGTCAAAGAGAATCGACTTTGTGGGCGGTATAAGAGGCCTCGGCGAGCTGAAGAGAAGGGTCGACAGCGGAGAGATGAAGGTGGCCTTTGCACTCTATCCGGTATCTATGAAGCAACTGATTACAATAGCTGACACCGGTAATATCATGCCTCCCAAGACAACCTGGTTCGAGCCCAAGCTTCGCAGCGGGCTGGTTATACACAAACTCGACTGAGAGGCCGCGATCAGGAGCTATGAGCAGCATTTCCGAGAATATACGCAGGCTTCTGGAGGAGCTACCTCCGTGGGTTACGGTCGTTGCCGTAACAAAGACCCGGTCACCTGAAGAGGTCGGGGAGGCCTATAATGCAGGGATCAGGATTTTCGGAGAGAACCGTGTTCAGGAGATGTCATCAAAAATGAGCCTGCTGCCCGGCGACATATCATGGCATCTTATAGGCCACCTCCAGTCAAACAAGGTAAAGCAGGCAGTCACTGCCGCATCAGTGATAGAATCGGTTGATTCCGTCAGGCTGCTGAAATCGGTTGATGCCGGGGCAACAGCTCTGGGTAAGAGCATCGACTGCCTCCTGCAGTTCCATATTGCGGCGGAGGAAACAAAATACGGTTTCAGCCCGCGTGAGGCCCTTGAGACTGACTGGGGAACGGTTGCCTCCTCACTGAAGTCTGCAAGGATATGCGGAGTTATGGGAATGGCGTCATTTACTGATGACATGGCCAGGGTGAGGTCGGAATTCAGGATTCTTGCCGGGATATTCAGGCAGATGCGGGAGATTCATTTCGCAGGCAGCAGCCATTTCAGGGAGATCTCGATGGGCATGTCGGGCGACTGGAGGATTGCAGTGGAGGAGGGCAGCACCATGATCCGCGTTGGAACACTTATCTTTGGAGAACGAATAAAAAAATAAAATGAGGACACTTAACACACGTTACCTGGGACTCGAACTGAGGAGTCCCGTTATTGCCGGAAGTTCAAATTTCACATCGAAGGTAGATTCCATAATTGAAGCCGAGGCAGCCGGGGCGGGTGCTGTTGTGCTTAAGTCGCTCTTTGAGGAACAGATTGTTTCAATGGCTCATTCGTTGTCAGTCAGGGAATCATACCCTGAGGCTGACGACTATCTTCAGTATTATACGCGCACAAACAGCGTGGAAAGCTACCTTGACCTGGTGGCACAGGCCCGCAAGAGTGTCAAAATCCCGGTGATAGCCAGCGTCAACTGTTTTTCGCCCAAAGGCTGGATCGATTTTGCGGTAGAGATAGAAAAGGCCGGAGCAAGTGCGCTGGAGGTCAACATCTTCTTCATTCCGGTGGACAAACACCAGAGCAGCACCGATTCTGAGGCAGTATACTTCAAGGTTATCGACAACCTCAGAAAGAAATTGCAGATACCTGTCAGTGTCAAGATCGGCCTGCGTTTTTCGAACCTGCTCAATTTCGCCTGGCAGATGCATAATCACGGTGCTTCCGGCATTGTCATGTTCAACCGCTTCTATGAGCCCGATTTTGACATCAACAACCTGAATGTGGTCCCGGCATCAGTGTTGTCGAACCCGGTCGAGCAGCGTTATGTTCTCCGCTGGGTGGGCATGGTCAGTGCCCAGGATATTAAGATGGACATCTCCGCATCAACCGGTGTTTATACGGGAGAGGATGCCATCAAATACCTTTTGGCCGGCGCAACGACAGTACAGGTGTGCTCTGCTCTCTACAAGCGCGGCTTCACGGTCGTCACGGAAATTAACGAAGCAATACGCAAATGGATGGATGGCAAGGAGTTCAGAACTATAGACGATTTCAGGGGAAGACTCAATTACAAAAATATTGAGAATCCGTCGCTGTTTGAAAGGTCGCAGTTCATGAAGCACTACAGCTCGTATATCTAGACCCGGATAACAATTACAGTTTAAGCCCCGTCATTACTGACCACCGGAATCAGCCTTTCAGCATGGTGATGAGCTCGCCTGCAAGTCTTTGTTTCTGAATATCATATCCCGGAATTTCCCGTTCAAGGCTGGTTATAATGTCCACCCGGTCCCTGTCATTTATCGAAGCCGAACATGTCTCCAGCACGGTGAAGCATTCAAGTGATGTTATGTAATCACCGGCCATGAATGCATCGGCCAGTGCAACGGCATACTCCGAATAATCGAGTCCCGACTGCCAGCATGAGGAGGCCAGCATCGCCCTGGAAAACTGGTTGCTGACAGCATTGAGAGCCTCCACAATCTCCGCCCTCCCTGATTTCTCTTTCATGTCATTGAAGAATGCGGTTATGAGGAGTTTAAGGCCCTCATCTGCGGTCCTGTCGTAGAAAAGGGCCAGGGACCTGATAGCCCCTTCAAAAGGTTCTTCTGACCGGAGCATACTAATCCGGTCATGTATTTCGTTATACTTTCCGTTGACGAGCAGATTTTTCAGTTCAGCCAGCTTTTTTTCAGACTTTTGCATGTTTGTAAGTTTTGAACAAAATTATGTCTAATAATAACTTAAGGGCAGTTTGATTAATAAAAAAAGTGGTAATTTGGTCAGATATATGCCTGTGAACTCTAAAAATAATCAATATGAACAGTAAGCTTAAAATCCTGTCAATGGTCCTGGGTGTGACAGCACTTTCAGTCTGCCTTGTTGCCACATCGTGCAAGGGCAGAACCAAGGGTGAGGGGCAAAAGGAGAGCAGTGAGGCCGTCAGTGCCGATGAGCAGACGATGGAGCAGATAAAGACGGCTGAGAAGGTTTTCAATGCCCTGCCCACTCCGCTTGAGGTTGCTCAGCTGATCAAGGAAGCAGGGGCAAGGTTCGATGCAACCCTGCTTAACCCGGTTGAAAGCAAGAGCAACTACACCACAAGCAAGAGTATGGCACTGAACCTCGGCATCTACGTATGTGACCTCAGTTTTGCCAGCATGTATGACGAAACATCATTGCTGGTAAACTATATGGAGGCTGCAGAAGACATGGCCACGGGGCTGGGTATCCTAGATGCCATTGACGAGACGACAATCGAGAGACTTGAGCAGAATATCAATAACCGTGACGTGATCATGGAGATTGTTTCGGAGACATTCCTGAATTCACAGGCTTACCTGGAAGATGATGAACAGCATGCCGTAGCCGCAACAATAATCACAGGCGGCTTCATTGAAGGGCTCTATATATCGACTAACATGGTTGATATGAAAAACTTCAGGGGCAACAAGCTTGTGGGCACAATAGCTGACCAGAAGA
Organism: Bacteroidales bacterium; assembly: GCA_049294275.1. Lineage (GTDB taxonomy): Bacteria > Bacteroidota > Bacteroidia > Bacteroidales > VadinHA17 > SR-FBR-E99. Next base: position 11,171 of record JBAQCQ010000024.1, on the reverse strand, counting down.
TGTCAGTTGATGACCTTATCAGGCTCCTCGAGACATATAATGAGAACACGGCTATCCGTGAGCTGATCGGCCCGATCCGGGAACTGAAGACGCTGTTTGACAAGATTGAGCGCTCTACCACACCATCATCTGCCCAGTATAACAATACCACCGGGGTAACGGAGATCTCCGGCACGGCAAGAACGGAATTGAAGCAGGAGACCTTCCTGACTATAAAGAATAAGGTTGCAGAGATCAGAAACGTTTATGTAAAATAGATACCGATGAGACAGCTTATACAGACATTACTGGTTACGGTGCTCCTTTCCCTGCTGGTTTCAGGGGAAGCAGCCGCACAGTGCAAGGGTTTTGCAAAGTCACTTTGCAAGAAAGAGCTGGGCGTCTATCTCCATGACGGTAACTACCATGCCGCCGTTCTTGTTGAAGGGGAAGAGGCTGAATTATATAAGACATTCTATTCTGACCTTGAGTACCGTCTGGCCATCTGCGGTGCCGACGGGATGCCACCGATAGAGTTTACGGTTATGGATGCCACGGGCAAGGTGCTCTATTCAAACAAGGAAGGGGGACTGACAAACATCTGGGACTTCAAGCTGGAGGCTAGCCAGCAGCTGAAGATTGTGGTAAAGGTCTCAACCTTTGGTACGCGCGATCAGCTTCCTGCAAGCGGCTGTGTTGCAATAATGTTTGGCTTTAAGGCAAAGTAAAATACCCTAATAAGGAAATTGAAGAGGGTGACTCGTCTATAAGACGGGCGCCCTTTTTTATTTCTGTGACTCTGCAAGCATCGCCCGGCATTTAAGGCACAGGCTGCTGCCCTTCTGGTCTACGTCCTCGACGTAGGTGCTTGACCTCATGACACATGTCGGAACGTGACAGTGTATCAGTCCGAATGTGTGTCCAAGTTCATGTATCACCTCCTTGATCGTCCGTTCCAGAAGCAGTTCCTCATCCTGCTTCAGGCCGTAGAGCTCATTCCTCAGGCGGAAGACTGAGGCGATAGCCGTCTGTTCATTCAGCACGGCCTGTCCGAAAATAAATGTCAGGATAGGGATGAAAATATCAACCCTGAACAGGCCTATCAGTTTCTCATAGTCCCTCCCGGTGCACTCGGGCAGCTGATGCAGGAGCCTGTTGCCGTCATATTGTCTCCTCCCCGGGTTATAGAAGGGCTCAAGATCCAGAAAACACTCATCAGTGATTACCGGGCGACTGAACTCATTGCCGGTCGCAAGAGCGATCTTTCCAAGAAATTCCTTCTCAAAAGGTCCGCAGGCAAGCAATATGATTTTGTTGTCTTTCAATGAGCACCGTCGTTGGCAGTTACTCCTTCTGCTTCAGATCATACTTCCTGATCTTGTTGTAAAGCGTAACCCTGTCAACATTAAGCGCTCTGGCCGAGCGTGATACGTTCCACCCGTATTTGGTGAGTATCTGTTCTATATGTCTCTTCTCCAGTTCGTCAAGGCTCTCCACCGAACTGGTTGCGGCTTCCTTGCCCATTGGCAGGTCCTTAAGCCGGATCTCCCGGCCGTTGCCTATTACAATCGCGCGTTCTATCATATTCTCGAGTTCACGGACATTCCCCGGAAACTCAAACTGTTCAAGCTGTTTGAGTGCGGCCGGCTCAATGGTTATCATATCACGGCTCATCGATGTGCAGTACTTCTTTATGAAGTGGTTGACCAGCAGAGGGATGTCTTCAGTCCTCTCCCTGAGTGGCGGTATTGTTATGTTGACCACGTTGAGCCTGTAATAGAGGTCTTCACGGAATGTGCCGTTCCTGACCATACTTTTCAGATCCCTGTTGGTGGCGCAGATAACCCTGAAATCGGATGATATCTCCCTGTTGCCGCCTACGCGGATAAAGCTCTTGGTCTCAAGGACTCTCAGCAGCTCAACCTGCATCTTTGATGAGATTGTGGCAATCTCATCCAGGAAGATAGTGCCGCCGTCAGCCATTTCAAACCTGCCTTTCCTGTTGAATGTGGCTCCCGTAAAGGCACCCTTCTCATGCCCGAAGAGTTCGCTCTCGAGCAGGCTTTCGGTCAGGGCGCCACAGTGAACGCTTACAAGCGGAAAGTACTTTCTGGAGGAGTTGGCGTGGATTGCCCTGGCTACAAGCTCCTTTCCCGTCCCGCTCTCGCCGGTGATTATGACTGACGAATTCGACTGGGCAACATTTTCGATCTGTTTAAGTACTTTGCCGATTGCTTCACTCTGTCCTATCAGGTCATCAATGTCCTCGAGTGTTGTGACTCTTCTCCTGAGAACCTCATTCTCCGATCTGAGCGCGATCTGGGCCGCTGCATTGCGGATCAGGTGCGACAGGTCATCCGGGTCAAAGGGCTTGGTGATATAGTCGAAGGCTCCGTCTTTCAGCGCCTGTACCGCAGTATCAACGGATGCGAAAGCCGTCATGATTATCACAATGGAGTCCCTGTTCAGGGCCTTGATACGCCGGTGCATCTCCATCCCGTCCATACCGGGCATCTTGATATCTGCCAGGATGATGTCAAACTCCTTGTCCTCAAGCATATGAAGCGCCTTTTTGGCATTTTCGGCACAATCAACGCTGTATCCGTCTTCAATAAACCAGTTGGAAAGGGAGTCCCTTACTGACTCCTCGTCGTCTACAATGAGAATGGAAATCTTTTCTGCCATGTTTACCTGCTTATGGTTTTCTTACCGGGAAAATAAGTGATACCGTGGTTCCTCTGCCAACGACAGAGTCAACCTCAACCTTTCCGTTATGGTTCTGCACTATCCCGTGGACGATGGCCAGGCCAAGCCCAATGCCTCTTGCTTCGTGCTTGGTTGAAAAGAATGGTTCAAAAATGTGCGGGATGTCTTCCTGGGCGATGCCTGAGCCGTTATCTGAGATTTCCAGCCTTACGGTTTTAAGGTCGCTGTTTTTTGTGCGGATGACAATCTCCCCGTTTTCGGAGACTGCCTCTGATGCATTGACGAGGATTGCGATGCAGGCCTGCTTGATCTGGTTGGGACTGCAATAGATGATATCATGCTTTGCTGAAAGATCAGTCAGGAATGTGATGTTGGCAATCTTTATATGGTGCATCATCAGTTCATAGGTGCCCTGTAGAATCTCATTGAGATGCCTCTCTTCAAAATCATCCTGATCCTTGCGCGAGAAATCAAGCAGTCCCTTCACTATGTCACCGCAACGCTTTGTCTCGGTTTCAATGAGTTTGAGCTGCCTGAGCATATTCTCCCTTTTTTCTGTTGTTATCTCCTGGTTCTCAAGCTGTTTGTGGACAAGTTTGGTATAGATGAGTATTCCCGACAGGGGATTGTTTATCTCATGTGCAACAGATGCCGAAAGTTTGCCCAGCGAGGCAATCCTTTCAACGTTTATCAGTTCATTCTGAGCTTCGGACAGCTCCTCAGACTTTTTCTGCACTTTATATTCAAGCTGTTTCGACCAGTTCTCCAGTTCATTGGTAGCCCTGTCAATGTGGTCAAGCATGTTGTTGAATGCCACGGAGACCAACTTCATGTCATCCAGAAGGTCAGGGCTGATATCCAGCCGTGTCTTGATTTCGCCTGCCGAAACGGCCTCACTTGCCAAAATGATGCTGTTCAGCGGATCCTTTATCCTTTTGCTTGTGAAGAAGATAAGCATTGCCACAATAATAGCCGTGATAATGAGTGCCATCAGTAGAAAGTCGACGGATGATTTACGGAGTGCATTATCCAGATCTTTCAGGGGCATCCGTATAATAAGGGAACCAAGCACCTCCTCATTCTCACTGTGAGCATGGCATGATGCCGTGTAACACGACAACTCATTCAGAATGGGTCGACGTATGAGCATATGCCTCTGTCCGGGCTTACCGGGATTCATGCTGCAATCGCTCTTTTCGTCGATGATCATATAGCTCCTCTCTTTCCGGTCGAACATTTCAGCCATATCTGTATGGCATGCGATGCAGTCGGGATTGCTGTGGTACTCTGCTTCAGCCGTGAAGGAGGAGTAGGAGAGATTGTCGTTCTGATCATAAAGGTTCACGTCGTCGATCGCGGGCATTGTATTGATAATGTCAAGGGTACTGTGAAGAGTACTCTTGTCATTCTCGAGCATCGATTTATAGAGAGAACCCTCTACGATGGCGCCTACATTGTTCCCGTTCTGTTCGAGAACAGTGTTGAAATAATTAACATAGAGTGTCCTGAAGATGATGCTGAATGAAATGAAAAGAACGAGACCGGCAACAGTGATGATGCCTACCACCCTTCCGTAAATGGTTGACCTGAGCCTGAAATAGCCGGAGAGCTTCTTGAGCCACTTTATGCCGGAACCCTTTGTATCACCGGTTATTGTCATTGCGGGTGTTTTTACCAGTAAGGCAACTCTTCGTGATCATCCGCCGGTGCTTCCCGGCAGATGATCACAAAGAGTGTGTAAATTTTCTACAAGGTACAAAGAAAATATCTTACATGCTGATCCGACTCAGACTGAATGATTGAATTATTTAAGGAATTCATTCTGGAATTCGTTCCATACCTCTGCAGGCATCGATGCAAGGGAGAAATCTGCGGGTTCGCCTCCGTCCTGCATGTAAACCGCCTGAGCCTCAGGGCTGAACCTGCCTGTTGCAACTGCCATAAAATCCCTGACTCTTGCTAATTCGTTTTTCAGCCATGCATTCGCGCCGGCAGCAAATTGGAAGCCGGTTACCTCTGCAAGCCAGTTCTCGGGTCTGATTGAACAGATCCATCCCTTGCCGTAAGGGTCTTCTTGAAGCATTGCCGGGTCATCACGGAGATCGCTGTTCAGGCTGGTCACCCGGCCTGACAGAGGCGATGCTATTGTCAGCCGCTTGCCATCCCGGGCAATTTCATACAGTTCTTCTCCCTTTCTTATGACACTGCCCGGGTCCTTCAACACTCTTACCCGAACCTCTCCAGTGAGGTTCAGGAGAAGCCTGTCAATGCCAATTCTGGCATCTCCCGATCTAAGCATATACGCCCATGTATGATTTTTGCTGAAATAGAGTCCCTGGGGGGCGCTCATTACCGAAGTGAATAGCGGTTGTGCCTCGCTTCCTTTAGCTGCCGAAACCTTCAGCGGCCGGTTCAGCAGTTTCCAGAACGGAATTAATGCAAGAAGAAACACGATGATTATTATATACTCAATACCCTTGGTATCGAATAAATTAACGTATGAGAATCCATCCATGGTGATTGTTTTTTATAATTGTTTATCTGGTGAGGATTGGTGATCAGTTTTTGTCATTCAGCTCCGTGGCCTCTCTGAGGACCGGCATCCGTCTGATGACCCACCTGAAAATCCATATCTCGGTAAAGATTACGGCAAGTGTAACGGTGATCTCCATCCATGACGGGAAATAGTGGTTTACGGAGTCCCATTTGAAGCCGATGACGGTAATATTCAACCTGTTGATGATAATGCCGATCATTGTCATGACCGATGCAATCTTTATCAGGGTGATGTTCCTTTTCCTGTAGCTCATAAAGAAGAGTATCATCGGGAACAGGACGAATCCAAGCATTTCAGTGAGATACCAGTAGCCAAACGGGGTATCGAGGAGACTCCACCGTTTTTCATGAACGAACACCAGCACATGCAGCGTAAAATAGGCGAACATGGCCACGGCGCAAATCTTTGACAGACTGTGAAGAATGCTTTTATGAGCCTTGTGATTCGTTTCGCTGATCTGGTCAGAGAAGACCCTGTGGCTTATGGAGCCTTCAAAAATGACCATCGACAGACCTGCGAAAATGCTGGAGACAAAGAACATAATGGGAATGAATTCAGAGTACCAGAGGGGGTGAATCTTATCCTTTGCCATCAGGAACAGCGCCCCCAGTCCCGACTGGTGGAGTGTGGAGAGTGTGATTCCGAAGATGACAGCGCCCAGGGTCATGCCCGAAAGAATCTTCCTGGCACGTTTTGCGCCAAGCCATTCTGCAATTGCCGGTGAAAACTCAATCAGTTCGGCAATCATGTAGAGCAGGAAATGCCAGGCCACGAGAAACAGAACCGAACTTGTACCGAAACTGTTTCCGATGATGGGGTTGATCACATTCCAGGGTCTCCCGAGGTCAAGCAGAAGAGCTCCTGCATAGAAAAGATAGGCAAGAAACCCGTTAAGGACGGTAACCCTGACTATCGAATGGTATTTTTTCATATTGAGGATGTATACCATAAAGGTTATGACATAGGCGCCTCCGGCAAAGGCAACGCCGGTGACCACATCAAATCCTATCCATAACCCCCAGGGCACCTCCTGGGTAAGGTTTGTTATTGAGCCGATCCCTTTCCAGAACCGGATTACAATCAGGACAATGCCTGTCAGTATAATCGGGACTGATATAATGTTAAACGGGGTAAGCAGCTTCCCTTTTGGCTTAAGTTCATTCATGAGGAATTTCCAGGTGCTGATGCTGCCCACCGCTTGCGGGGTGATATAATTTCCGTTACTCATTGTCATCTTCATTATGGTGGTTGTTTTTTGTAGCCTGCTGCAGTCCAAGCAGGAGGGCAGGCCAGAGAACAAATACTGAGGGTACTGCATAAAGAAATCCTTTGGTAAGGGCAGGGTAGGATGATTTCTGCAGTGTCGTGTTGAAGCCCAGTTCTTCGAACGGAACAGGTGAAAGGTACAGATAGCCTGTACCTCCTGCTTCATGCTCTCCGTAGATATGATCGTAGTACGAACCGGGACTTTCGTTTATTCTCCTCCGCGCTTCCGTGATGAGTTCGCGCCTGGTTCCGAAGACGATTGCCTCAGTGGGGCACTGTTCTGCGCAGGCGGGCATCTGTCCCTCCTTTATCCTGTCAAAACACATGTCGCATTTCTCAATTCTGGGATTGGGACTGTGGTATTCGAATTTCGGCACGTCAAATGGACAGGAGACCATGCAGTAGCGGCATCCCATACATTTCTTCCCGCGCCAGGTGACCGGACCCTCGTCGTTTTTCAGCATGGCTTTTGTCAGGCAGGCTGCAGTGCAGGCAGGGTCATTGCAGTGCATGCACTGCCGCTTAAGGAATACATCTCCCTTGCTCGTGCTGTATGCATTGATTACAGTCCTTCTTGTCACATCGGCCTTGCGCACGGTTCCGGGCACAGGTAAATCTTCGAAGCTGGGGGCTGTCAGTCCGTGAGCTTCGGCACATGCAAACTCGCATCCCTGGCATCCTGCGCAACGGGTTGAATCATAGAGCATTCCAAGGAACTCGCTCTTCTCTGCTCCAGATGAAGATGCATTCAGGCGGCTGCCCGAGGCAAGAGACACACCGGTGACTCCCAGGATTTTAAAGAAATCTCGTCTGTCGATACTCATAACATCGTTATTGTTAAGGTTAGGATTAATATGGCTTTCAAAATTGGAAATGCGACGGATCTTGTCAGCGGGGGGTATCCAGGAACCTGTTCTGGAACTCCTCCCAGATTTCTGGTCCGAAATCCTCAAGAAGTCCCTCCTTGAACTCACCTCCGTCCTGCAGCACCACCTGAGCGTACCTGACATCACTGGCACCAGGCATGACGGCAAGGAAATCGCGGATCCGTGCAAATTCATCCTTCAGGTATTCAACGTATTTTCCGGCCAGGATCATGAAGCGTGATTCCTTCTCCCAGTTTTCGGGTTCAATCGCATATATCCAGCCGTCATCAAAGGGAGAGCTGTTTATAATTCCGGTATCATTGTTCAGTCGTTCATTGCGGGATATGATGGTTCCGCTTACAGGCGACTGGATATCAAGCTTTTTACCGTTCTGAATTACAGAAAGCACCTTCTCGCCCTTGCGGACCTTCTCGCCCGGGAATTTCATCACGAGTCGTGTTATGGAACCAGTCACATGCTGCAGGAAATCATCAATGCCAACTCTGACAGTCCCGTTCTTTTCCATAAAGGTCCATGTATGACTCCTGTCGTACAGAATTCCTGCCGGTGCAGCCACTGAGGTGAGGCTGAAAGCTGACAGTTGCGGTTTCACGAATGCGGGAATCTCTTTGACGCCGGAACGGGTGAAAAGATAGATTGCAAAAGCCACAAGTGATACCACCGCAATCACTGCCAGGATCCAAAGCCAGGCCCTCAAGGCAGGTGTTCCTGCATCTGCTGCGGTGGCAACTGTCTGAGCTGTGGCCAGCGCCTCTCTTCTGATGTTTCCTTCTCCGCTCGCAAGGGCGGTGAATCCTGTTCCTGCCAGGGAGCGCTGACCGTCAGCCAGGATGTACCTGACAAAGTCTGAGGGCGCTCCTTCAGCCGGAGCAGCAGCTGATGCGGCATATATGTTATTGCAGAGTGCCTTCGGATACTTCCCTATATAAACTCCCCTGGTGAAACCGTTATAGTCGGCATAGAATTGCTCAAAATAATCAGACCTTGCATTACTGTTGCCATCAACAGGTATGATTGTGATGCCAGGAATGAAACCCGGTCCGGTCTGGTCGGTAATATCCGCGAGCCGGCAGAATGCTATGCTCCCCGGCTTTCCCTTCAGGAGAGCAGGCACGCCTCCGGAATAGGAGGACCTCCGGGCTGTAATAAGCCCGGACTCAATTGAAGCGAACTCAGAAATGGCATCCAGGGTGATACTGTTGTCCGGAATCAGGACCGAAACAGGAGTGCTGCTCTCTGTCCCCAGTAGTTTTCCCCACGTAAGACTACCGTCAGAAGAGAGAATCGCTGCAAATTCCGAGGGAGAAATTCCCCTCTCTGAAACAATGGCCTGAATCGGATCTCCCTGAATCATTACCGGCACCAGCACATCGCGTCCCACAACAATCTTCCATGTATAGGACTCGTCAGTGAATCCGGGTGATCTGCCTGTGATAATCCTTATGTCAGCTTCTGAGGCTTTGTCTTCGCTGACCATGTTCACAACTGTTCCGGGGTTCGCCTGCCTGAATCCTTCTGTCCAGACCGCAGTCAGGACTTCGGTTCCCGGAGCAGCTGCCACACTGACCACGTTTACGCTGTTCCTGAGGGGTTCATCTTTGTCATTACCGGCTGTCAGAAACCCCGTCTGAAGCAGCAGGAGACAAAACATTAAGATTGTTACTCGTTTCATAATACAGGTATTTGTTGTTTTTGGCACTCTGTTTAAACTCCCTGTCCAATTAACATGCCAGTTATCGTAACTATAATATAATGAGCGATATAGAACATTTATCAGAATTAAATTCAGAATGATAAGTGCTGAAATAATATACACATGTATTGATAAAAATATGTAATGAGCTATATATTAGAGGCATACGATAGCGTTGAAAAAATATACATATGTTGAATAAATCAACATCAAGATATAATGGAATTTCCTGATACGCTGAATATCAGTTTATTATAGGTTTTATCCAGTTATTGTGGTTTCATTTAATATCTATTTGGTTAAACAGAAGGTCCTGATTTTTGCATTGATTATATTTGTTAAATTTGGAGTAGGTGGATAGGGCAGGATCACCTGCCTTTACCGGCAATAACAATGCATACCGGAAGCAAAAAGTGATATGTTACACAAATCAATATCTTTGTAATGAAAAAACCTGACAATCAAATAATTGTAATTTTCGGGGGCCGGGGCGACCTGGCTATAAGAAAGATCATCCCGGCTCTTTATGCACTCCACACCCAGGGTCTTATGCCGGAGGGTTATGCAGTACTGGCAACCGGCAGGAGCAATATTTCAGATGTAGCGTACAGGAAAGAGATAAGCGTTGCACTGGGCAATGTGGAGGGCATTAAGGAAGCCGCAATCCTTGCAGATTTTATATCGTCTTTCCATTACATTGACCTTGATCCGTCTGCTACTGCTCATTATAACAAGCTTACTGACAAGCTGGAGTTTTTAAGGCCTGTATGCCGTTCCCGCGGTAACACTCTCTTCTATCTCTCCGTTCCACCTGAGTTATACAGTATTATACCGCGTAATCTTGCGCTTCAGGGACTTAACAATGAGGGTGACGGCTGGAAAAGAATGATAATCGAAAAGCCTTTCGGTTATGATTACGCCAGCGCTGTTGCTCTTAACAGGGCGGTTCTTGAACACTGGAATGAGAGCCAGCTGTACAGGATTGATCATTACCTTGGGAAGGAGACGGTTCAGAACATACTGGTCACAAGATTCTCTAACGGGATCTTCGAGCCTTTATGGAACCGCAACTATGTTCACCATGTTGAGATCACCTCGTCGGAAAGTCTCGGGGTGGAGATGCGCGGGGCATATTACGAGCGTGCCGGCGCATTGCGTGACATGGTGCAGAATCACCTTCTTCACCTGGTCGGCTTCATTGCAATGGAACCTCCGTCGTCAATAGATTCCAATTCAATCAGGAATGAACTTGTTAAAGTATTCGAATCTCTCCGGCCGATTAAAGGTGAAGAGGTAAACAGTGCTTCAATAAGGGGACAGTATACCGGGGCCCATGTCAGGGGAGAGTGGCTGAAGGGATACCGCGAGGAAGAAAATGTAAAGCCCTCATCCGTGACCGAGACCTTCGCCGCTCTTAAATTCCATATTGACAACTGGAGATGGGGAGGTGTCCCATTCTATATCAGGACCGGCAAGCGGCTGCCGACACGCGTCACAGAGGCGGTCATCCACTTCAAGCCTACGCCCCACTCCCTTTTCCTGGCAGGAAACATCTGCGATGGTTGTAATCAGCTGATAATAAGAATACAACCGGATGAAGGTATGCTGCTCAAATTCGGAATGAAGATTCCGGGAGCCGGTTTCAAAGTCAAAAACGTCAACATGGACTTTCATTACGCCGACCTGGCGGATGAGAGAATCCCAGATGCGTATGAACGGCTCATTTATGACTGCATGCATGGTGATTCAACACTCTATACCAGGTCAGATGCAGTACTTGCCGCATGGAAGTTTCTTGATCCGGTGATTGACGCCTGGGGTAACGATCACAATGTGCCTCTCTATGGCTATCCCGCAGGCACCTGGGGACCCGAGCATGCTGACGACCTTATAGAGGATCCTGAGCTTACCTGGAGATATCCCTGTAAAAATCTTGCCGATGATGGTGTTTATTGCGAACTTAGTACATGACAAAAAATATCAACCCACTGATTGTTAATATCTTACACGTTCAATGTTAATAAAAACATGTCTTATTATTAGGATAAAACCTTGATATACAATATGTTGGAAATGTAACACT
>JBAQCQ010000023.1:0-10406 GCA_049294275.1 Bacteroidales bacterium | reverse complement strand
ATGAATGGCAATCTTCTTGCGGACATATGCCGGCACCTCTTCGAAATCTTCGATGTTGTCACTCATCGACCGGGTGGAGAGCCCTTCGTTCTTGATGACGTTCTGCATATGCTTGAGCTTGCGCAGCGTGCCCTCGTTCTTGTCAGCGGCCGGGGGGGCGGGGCGGGCAGGAGCAGGAGAAATGTTTATGTCTCCGTCAATCTCAAAGTCGATCACCCCCTGGTTGATGCCTGTTGAGCGGGGGGGGAGTCCACGGTCAGTTGTGCGTGCCGGGCGGACAACATACTGCCCGTTATCCTCTGCGGCGCCTTCGGTGAGAGTGGGTTGCTGGGGCGCGCCCAGGCTGACAACCTCCTTGCGCCTGTCTGACTTGAATCCGTCGAGGTCAGCGCTGGCCTCGAAGCCGGTGGCCACAACGGTGACACTGATCGAATCACCAAGCTCCTCCTCGGTCGACAAACCCCTGATTATCAGGGCGTCATCGGATATAGCCTCGTATACATAGTCAGTAAGCTCCCCCAGTTCATCCATGGTGATCTCGTTGGCTGCCGTGCCAGACTTGATATTGAGAAGGATGCTGCGGGCGCCGGTGATGTCATTGGAGCTGAGCAGCGGCGAGGTCAGCGCAGCCTCGATGGCTTTGATTGCGCGATCTTCACCGGAAGCTGTTCCTATACCCATGAGCGCCACGCCTGAGTTCCTCATCACGGTGTCGACATCGGCGAAGTCAACATTGATGTAACCGGTGCATGTGATGATCTCGGCAATACCCCTGACCGCATTGGCCAGGACATCGTCGGCGCGGGCAAAGGCGGCTGATACCCCTTCGTCGCCATAGATCTCCCTCAGCCTCTCATTGTTGATGACGATGAGGGAATCGACCTTGTTCTTCAGTTCATTTATCCCGCTGATAGCCAGCTTGATGCGCTGATTCAGCTCGGACCTGAAAGGTATTGTGACAACGGCAACAGTAAGGTATCCGGCCTCCCTGCACGCCTGGGCTATGACGGGAGCGGCTCCGGTACCGGTGCCGCCACCCATGCCCGCGGTGATGAAGACCATCTTGGTGTTTCCTGAGAGTGCGTTCATGACATCATCGATGTTCTCGATGGCCGAAGCACGGCCTCTCTCGGGCTGGCTTCCGGCACCGAGACCTTCAGTGGTCACCTCTCCTATCTGAACCCTGGTTGGCACCGGGCTGTGTAAGAGAGCCTGCTGATCAGTGTTGCATACAACGAAGTTCACATCCTTGATGCCCTTTCGGAACATGTGGTTGACGGCGTTGCTGCCGCCACCCCCTATGCCCAGCACCTTTATTATTGATGACCGCTCTACCGGCAGGTCAAAATTCATCAGATCTTCTGACATGACTTGGTCTTTTTAGTTTGATGATTTGTCATCGATCTTCTCATCGGTGGCATCGATGATATCTATCCAGAGTTTCTTTATTCTGTCCGTAAACCGCTCACCCGGACCTCTGTGTGTTTCTGTCTCCTGTATTTCTTCCACGGCCATTTCAGGTTCCCCGACAGGCTCCTTCACAGGCTGAGGCTGGGGCAGAGGCGCATGATGAACTGCCGGTTCCGGCTTCCTCTCCCCTATGGTCATTACCATCATATTCTCATCAATGTATTCCAGTCCCTTGAGAATAAGACCCACGCTGGTGGCATACATCGGCTGGTTGATCTCATCGCGGCCTTTGCCCGAGATATGCACATTGGGATGACCCAGGCGCACATCCATCGCTGTCTTGTACTTGACAAGCTGCGGCAGGTTCTTGAGCATCGCGCCGCCGCCGGTGATAACCACACCTGCAGTGAGCTTCTCGGCAAAGCCTGAGTTCTGTATCTCGAAGTTGACCGCGTCGAGGATCTCCTCCATGCGGCTCTGGATGATATAGGCCAGGTTCTTGAACGAAATCTCCTTGGGCTCGCGGCCGGCGATGCCGGGAATGGAAACCACCTTGTTCTCAGGTGCGATGTCTCCTATGGCATAACCGAACTTGACCTTCAGGTCCTCTGCCTGTTTCTGGAGGATTGAGCATCCCTCCCTGATATCAGCGGTGACCATGTTGCCGCCAAAAGGTATGACGGCGGTGTGCCTGATCACGTTATCATAATAGATGGCGACATCAGTGGTGCCTCCTCCTATGTCTACCAGCACCACGCCCGCCTCCTTCTCCTCATCTGTAAGCACTGCCTCCGACGATGCCAGCGGCTCAAGCACGAGGCTCATCAGGTTCATCCCGGCCTTGTTGATGCACCTCTCGGTGTTGCGGGCTGAGCTGATCTGACCGATGACGATGTGGAAGTTGGCCTCAAGCCTTTTTCCGCAGATTCCGACCGGATTATTGATCCCGGATTCGTTGTCGACGATGTAAGTCTGAGGAATGACATGTATGATCTCCTCACCCACATCGATAGGGAGCTTGTACATGTCAGCCGTGAGACGCCGGATGTCTGAGATGTCGATCTCCGTCTCATGCGAGTCCCGGGTGATGTAACCCCGGGCCATCTTGCTCTTGATGTGCCTTCCGGCAATGCCGACAAAGACATCCTTCAGGGCAAGGCCCGTTCTCTCCTCGAGGTCATCGACGGTGGTTCTGATGGCGTTCACCGTCTCTTCAATGTTAAGCACCACGCCACGCTTGACCCCTGTTGATGGTGTGTTGCTAAGTCCGAGGATCTCAATGCCCCCGTTTCCGTCACTGCGACCGACGATGGCCACGATCTTTGTCGTGCCGATGTCGATGGCTGCTACTAACTGATCTTTGCTGTTCATAGTTCACATATATGGTTGTTCAACTTTTATCTTCTCTGGCAGACCACCTGCCCCTTGTATTCAATGTTCACCACCTTGTACCTGTCCCATCCGGCCACAGGCATAGCCTCGCGGTAAAAGACCTGTAGCTTGTTAAGTTTCTCCTTGTAGTCATCAGTCCGGCCCAGCCTGACGGTGTGATTGCCCACGTCAGGCACAAGCGTCACCCTGCCGTCGCGTGTCATCTCAAGCTGATCTATCATCCCGTTCCAGAGGCTGTGGCCCCGGATATAGTTAACCAGTTCAAAGGCCCTAACCAGATTCTCGGTCTTTTCCGAATCGTAAATATTCATGCCGGTCATCTGTTCGGCATTGAAAACCATGTCAACCTCAAGGATATGGAGGTTAGGTGTATAGAGGTTGTGCCGGCGCATGATGACTCCCTCGCGGTCAATGAAGAAATCGCCTCCGTATGAAGCCACCACCCTCATCACCGGCTCGCGCTGGTCGGTGTAGACGTGCAGTTTCCTGTCCTCAGACATATAGACCTCTGCCACCTTAAGTTCCTTAAACGACTTTACCTTTGATTCAAGCTTTGAGAGAGGAATCTCACTCACCTTCTCGCCAGTGACGCGTATGCCGGTAGCCCTCAGGGCGTTCAGTATGTCATCTTCAGTGACAAAGCGGTGCTTCGTCGAGTCGGCAATGGTGATCACAACTCCCTCACAGACAGCCTCGCTTCCGCGGATGCTGATATACAGTGGCGTCAGGAACAGTGCTGACCCTGTCAGTATGGTCACTATTTTCATCAGCAGGTTCATGCGTCGCGTTCCCTTAGCATTTCCGTTATGGGTTCAATGAAGCGGTCGATGTCTCCCGCGCCAATCGTAAGAAGCAGTCCTTTTGTTACTCCGGCGAGTGCGGGAAGAAGCTCCTCCCTCGTTACCACCCTTACATTTTTGTTTTTCATCAGTCCGGCAATCATCTCAGAGGAGACTCCCTCGATGGGCTTCTCCCTGGCGGGATAGAGGGTCAGCAGCAGGACTTCATCAAGTCTGTCGAGAGCTTCCGCGAAACCCCCGGCGAAGTCGCGGGTGCGGGTGTAGAGGTGGGGCTGGAAGATACCTGTAATGTGCCGCCCCGGCCAGAAGTCGCGCACCGCGCTTACCAGGGCGTTTATCTCCTGGGGGTGATGAGCATAGTCATCGACATAAATTATCTCCTTGCCGGCATAGCGGACATCGAACCTCCGGCGGACGCCCTGGTATGTATGCAGGGCCCTGCGAATGTCATCTCCTTCCACTCCGGCACACCATGCCGCTGCGGCTGCCGCCGTTGCATTCAGGATATTGACCATGCCGGGCATCGGCAGCCTGATATCCTTCACCGTTTCACCCGGGGTGATGAGGTCAAACCTGTAGCATCCGTCTTCCCTGGCTATGCCCGCAGCCCTGAAAGAGGCCTGCATGCCGGTGCCGTAGCTGTAGACAATGGTGTCGTCGGGCAGCGACAGCGAGGAGATTATATTTTCATTCAGTATAAGCGTGCCTCCGTTGCGTGTCCTGTGACAGAACTCCCCGTATGCCTCAACCATCGCTTCGGCAGTGCCGTAGATGTCGAGGTGATCGGGATCGATGGCTGTCACCACCGAGATCAGGGGCGAGAGGTGAAGAAAGGAACGGTCGAACTCGTCAGCTTCCATGACGGTGTAACGGCTTTGGGCCAGGAGCAGGTTGGTGTCATAATTCTTTGAGATGCCACCGAGAAAGGCCGAACATTTTATATCGGAGCTGGAAAGGATATGGGCAATCATGGTGCTGACTGTTGTCTTGCCATGGGTGCCGGCAACAGCGATGGCGTCGGTTTCGCTGGATATCATACCCAGTATCTCCGATCTTTTGTAAATGTCGTAGCCGTTGTCTGTGAAGTATTTGAGCAGAAGGCTCTCCTTAGGTATTGCCGGCGTGTATACGATCAGTACCCTGTTTCGCTCTGTGGGATCGGAAAAGAGTGTTGAGAGAGCGTCCGTGTCATCCTCATAGACGATGGTGCATCCCTCCTCCTCCAGTCGTTCCGTCAGGGCAGTGGAGGTGCGGTCATAACCGCTGACGGCAAATCCCTCAGACAGGAAATAACGTGCCAGGGCGCTCATTCCTATCCCTCCTATCCCGAGAAAATAAATCCCTTCTATGTTTGTCAGTCCCCTCATTTCTTAACCAGTTTCAGTACTTCGCAGGCAATTACCTCATCTGCGTTTTTAATTGCCAGCCTGCGGATGTTCTCAGAAAGTTTACTTCGCTCTGCGTGATCATTCACAAGCGCCAGTGCAGTGCTGATAAGCTCCTTCTCTGCATCAGTGTCTCTTACCAGTATGGCCGCCTCCCTGTTGACGAGAGCCATGGCGTTGTGAGTCTGGTGATCCTCGGCAACGTTGGGTGACGGCACGAGGATGACCGGCTTGCCCACGAGTGCCAGCTCGGAGATGGTACCGGCGCCGGCACGGGAGATGATGACATCGGCGGCGGCATAGGCCAGGTCCATGCGGTTTATGAAGCCTGTGACCACGATGCGGGCCACACCCTTCTCTTCAGCCAGATCGCGCATGCGGTCATACCAGTGGCTGCCTGTCTGCCAGATCATCTGCACCCCCGAAGCCTCTATCTGGCCTATGCCGCCGCCGACACTGCTGTTGATCGTGCCGGCGCCGAGCGACCCGCCCAGGACAAGTATCACCGGCATACCCGACTTCAATCTGAAATGCTCCATCGCCTCTGCCTTCAGCGACTCAAGGTTATCATACGCCTGCCTGACAGGATTGCCCGTCAGCATGATCTTCCCCCCGGGGAAATATTTCTCCATCCCTTCATAAGCCACGCAGATCATGTCAGCCTTCTTTGCCAGCAGTTTGTTGGTCACACCGGCATAGCTGTTCTGCTCCTGTATCACCGTGGGGATGGCTCTGCGCTGCGCCTGCTTCAGCACCGGGCCCGAGGCATATCCCCCGACACCCACCACCACATCAGGCCGGAATCTCTTTATGATCTTCCCCGCTTTGAGCATGCTCCGGAAGAGCCTGTACGCCACGTGTATGTTCCTGATGCTGCCTCCCCTGACCAGACCTGCCACCGGAAGTCCGGTAATCTCGTAACCGGCCTCGGGGACCTTCTGCATCTCCATCCTTCCGCTGGCGCCGACAAACAGCATCTGTGCCGTGGGCTCCAGTCGCCGCAGGGCATTGGCTATGGCAATGGCAGGGAAGAGGTGCCCACCGGTACCGCCTCCGCTGATGATGATCCTTATCTCTCTGCCCTCGCCGCTCATGCTAATTTCTTGTCTTGTTATTCCATCCCTCCAGCGCAAATGCCGGAATTTTCACCGTCTTCTCTTTCTCCTATCCTGCTCATGCAGGTATCTCGTCTGTCTGTTCGATCCCGGAAAGTTTCTCCTTCCGTTCACGCATGTTCATTACCCTCGATACGCTCAGTATCGCCCCAAGAGAGAAGCTGATGACAAGCACCGAGGTGCGTCCCCAGCTGATCATCGGCAGCGTCTGTCCCGTCACCGGGAAGAGCCCCACGGCCACAAGCATGTTCAGGAAGGCCTGGAACACTATCATGACGGTAAGTCCCAGCACCATCAGGGCCGGGAACGCGTAATCGCATTTTCGCGCTATCTGTATACCCCGGAACATCAGCGCCAGGTAACTCAGTATCACTATTATGGCGCCGAAGAGGCCATACTCCTCAACTATTATCGCAAAGATGAAGTCGGAGTTCGACTGCGGAAGCATGTTGCGCTGCGTGCTTCCTCCCGGCAGCTTGCCGAACAGCTTCCCGGTGGAGATGGCAATCTTCGCCTGATTCGACTGGTAGTCTGCATCGGGAGAGCTCTCTCCGCTGAAATATGTCTCAACGCGGTTCTTCCAGACCTGCACCCTGTTGTCATCCTTCCTGAAGATAAGAAGCACAGTCGCCATCAGCACCACTCCCGCCAGTCCCATGCCCGCATAGGCAAGAAGGAATTTGAAGGGCACCCTGCCGATGAACAGTATAATCATGCTTATCATGAATATCATGAATGCCGTCGAGAGATTCTCGGGCATGATCAGCACACAGACAATGGCCACGGGAACAACCAGCCTCATGGTCACTGTTCTGAAGTTATTCAGCTCTTGCTGATAGATCGTCAGTCCGCGCGCCAGGTATATCACCAGCGCCACCTTGGCTATGTCCGAGGTCTGCAGCCTCAGCCCTATGACGGGTATCTCGAGCCAGCGCGTGGCTTCGTTGATACTTACCCCTGCTACCAGCGTGATCCCCAGCAGTATGACCGACACAACCAGCCCGATGGCGGCAAACTGCATATATTTAATATAAGGTATCCAGTGGGTGACAACGATGATCAGCAGTCCCAGCATCAGCATGATGAACTGTGTGCGCAGGAAGTAGAATGTGTTTCCATGATGCGACGAATAGGCCACGCTCACCGACGAGCTGTAGACTGACAGCAGCGAGATGAGCATGAAGAGCGCGATCAGCCCCCAAAGGTACCTGTCGCCCCTGAAAAACCTTTTTATCGTCACATCAGCCATTCCCTACAGGTTTCTTACCGCCAGCTTGAACTGCCTTCCGCGGTCTTCATAGTTATTGAACAGGTCGAAGCTGGCGCATGCCGGCGAGAGCAGAACCGTGTCTCCCTTGTGCGCCAGGTAATAGGCCGATTTCACGGCCTCCTCCATCGAGGTGGTCTCTACGATGGTCGGCACCATGTCTCCAAATGCGCTGATGATCTTCGAGTTATCCTTTCCGAGGCACACTATCGCCCTGACTTTCTCCTTCACCACGGTGTTCAGCTCGCTGTAGTCATTCCCCTTGTCAATCCCCCCCGCTATCCATACAACATCCGTCTTCATGCACTCGAGGGCATACCAGGTGGAGTTGACGTTGGTCGCCTTGGAATCGTTGATGAAGTTTATACCTGCCACCATGATGACATGCTCAAGCCTGTGCTCCACCCCCTGGAAGTCTGCCAGGCTCTCGCGGATAGTCTCCTTGCGGATATTGAGCACCTTCCCGGCAATGGCCGCAGCCATCGAATTGTAGGTGTTGTGGCGTCCTTTCAACGCCAGGTCGTGAATGGTCATAAGGCTGGTTTTTTGGGTTATGTCAATAATGAGTTGGTCGTTTCCCACACAGGCTGCCATCCCTTCGCAGCGGTCTATGGAGAAGGGATGTGATTGCGATACGATGGTGCGCTTTGCCACCTCGGCTGAGGTCACAGGGTCATCGGCACACCAGATGAAGTGATCAGCTGCCGTCTGGTTGCGTATCACACGCATCTTGGAGTCGACATAGTTCTGCATCTCGTGACCATACCTGTCGAGGTGATCGGGAGTGATGTTCATCATGATGGCTATCTCGGCTTTGAAGTCATACATGCCGTCGAGCTGGAAGCTGCTCAGCTCAATGACATAATAATCATATCCCCCTTCTGCCACCGCCAGCGCGAAGCTGTTGCCCACATTGCCGGTCATGGCCACATTGAGCCCTGCCTTCTTCATCATGTGGTATATCATGTTGGTGGTGGTAGTCTTGCCGTTGCTTCCCGTCACGCATATCTTGACTGCATCAGTGTAGCGGGCGGCAAACTCGATCTCCGAGATGACCGCGATGTTCTTTTCCCTTATTGCCAGTACCAGTGGGTTATCCTCGTGCAGGCCGGGACTCTTTATCACCTCGGTGGCGTTCATGATGAACTCCTGCGTATGTTTTCCCTCCTCAAAGGCAATGTTGTGCGCGACGAGCATCTCGCGATATTTATCCCTGATGGCGCCGCTGTCGGTGACGAACACGTCAAAACCGTGCTTCTGAGCCAGCACCGCCGACCCCGCACCGCTCTCTCCCGCGCCCAGTATCACAATTCTCTTCTTCATTCTCTGTCGTATCTTCAGTGTAACCTCGCTCAGTGCTCTCTCAGTTATGTCTTCAATGGCACTCTGCTCAGTTCATTTCCTATCGTATCTTCAGCGTCACCACGCTTAGCACCGCCAGTATTATTGCGACGATCCAGAAACGCGTGACTATCTTGGGTTCAGCATATCCCTTCTTCTGGTAATGGTGGTGCAGCGGCGCCATCAGGAAAATGCGCCTGCCTGCCCCGTACCTGCGCTTCGTCCTCTTGAACCAGGTCACCTGCAGCATCACCGAGAGGCTCTCGACGAAGAAGATGCCGCACAGGATGGGTATCAGGAGCTCCTTCCTTATTATTATGGCGAAGACGGCTATGATCCCTCCCAGGGTCAGGCTGCCGGTGTCGCCCATGAATACCTGTGCAGGGAAGGAGTTGTACCAGAGGAAGCCGACCGTGGCTCCGGCAAAGGCTGCGGCGAATATCACCAGCTCGCCTATGTTGGGGATGTACATTATGTTCAGGTAATCGGCATAGATGATGTTACCTGAGACATATGCCAGTATCCCGAGGGTGACGCCGGCGACTGCGCTTGTACCTGTTGCAAGTCCGTCAAGTCCGTCGGTCAGGTTGACACCGTTGGAGACCGATACGACAACAAGGACCACTATCGCCATGAATACCAGCCAGCCAAGCAGAACTTTTGTTTTCCCTTTGGCGAAGGGTACCAGCCATGAATAGTCGAACTCGTTATCCTTGACAAATGGGATGGTGGTCTTGGTCGACTTGATATTGACGGCGGTCGACTGAGGAAGGAGCTCCCCGCCCTGCATTTCACCTGTGGAATCGGTTGAGGACGCTGTCCCGCCGTAAACATCTGCGGAGACCGCTGACACGCCGTAATCATCCGCTGAAGCCACCGTTATGCCGGCCGGAGCGTTCACATTGACCCTTACCACAACATCGTCGCTTATATAAAGAGTCAGGGCCACTATCAGCCCCAGGATCACCTGGCCGATGATCTTGAAGCGGCCGGCAAGCCCCTCCTTGTTCTTTTTGAATATCTTGATGTAATCATCCGTGAAGCCGATGAAACCCACCCATATTGTGGTTATGATCATCAGGATGATATAGACGTTGTCGAGCCTGGCGAAGAGGAGCACCGGCACAAGAATGGATGCAATGATGATGATGCCTCCCATCGACGGGGTGCCCTGTTTCCTGTACTGACCCTCGAGATCGAGGTCCCGGATGGTCTCGCCTATCTGTCTGCGCTGAAGAAAGTAAATAATCCGTTTGCCGATGAGCATGGCAATGATGAGGGAGGTGATGACGGCAGCGGCGGACCTGAACGACAGGTAGTTAAATACCCCTGCGCCGGGAACACCGAGTTCATCGAGATATCTGAAGAGATAATACAACATATCAACTCATTTTAAATGCTTTGCGCAACTCCTCCCTGTCATCGAAGTGATTTCTCACACCCTTAACCTCCTGGTATGTCTCATGGCCTTTGCCGGCAACAAGGATGATATCACCCGGCGTGGCCAGCATCACTGCTGCCCTGATGGCGTCAGCGCGACCGGTGATGCGTATCATCTTCGGCATGGCGTCAGGAGTGAGCCCTGCCTGCATGTCGTCGATGATGCTGTCGGGATCCTCGCTGCGCGGGTTGTCCGATGTCAGTATGAGCCTGTCGGCGCCGGCGGCGGCGATGCGGGCCATGACGGGCCTCTTGG
>JBAQCQ010000022.1:0-10274 GCA_049294275.1 Bacteroidales bacterium | reverse complement strand
TGACAGAGGTACTGTCACGCAAGGTTAAGGATGGGCGGGTAATCTCGCTGATCCATAAGTATCTCAATGCAGGAGTGATGAATGAAGGCAAATACGAAGAGACAACGGAGGGCGTACCACAGGGAGGGCCCCTAAGTCCGGTACTGAGCAATATACTGCTCAATGATCTGGACAAAGAGCTTGAGAGACGGGGGCATAAGTTTGTACGCTACGCGGACGACATGGCCATTTTCTGCAGGAGCCGACGAAGTGCCGAGCGCACTATGCGGAACATCATCCCCTTTATAGAGGGGAAGCTGTTCCTGAAAGTGAATCGGGACAAGAGTCGGGTTGCTTATGTCAGGGGCATCAAGTTCCTTGGCTACTCCTTTTACATTGTAAAGGGGGAGGGCAGACTGCGGATACACCCCAAAAGCGTTGCAAAGATGAAAGCCCGTATCAAGGAGCTGACATCAAGGAGTAACGGCTGGGGCAATGACCGGAGGAAGGAAGCACTGAGCCAGTACATTAAAGGCTGGGTGCAATACTTCAAGCTGGCAGACATGAAGATGCTGCTGATAAGGGTTGATAAGTGGTATCGCCGGAGGTTACGTATGGTCATCTGGAAACAATGGAAACGGATAAAGACCAAGGTGACTAACCTCGTTAAGCTGGGCATAAATAAGCATAAGGCCTATGAGTGGGCGAACACTAGGAAAAGCTACTGGCATACGGCTGGGAGCTTTATCCTCACCAGAACCATTACCACGGAACGTCTCAGGTTAGCTGGTTACGTTTTCTTGTCGGACTACTTCAATAAGGTGATGCTTGTTTCTTAAGGAACCGCCGTATACGAGACCCGTACGTACGGTGGTGTGAGAGGTCGGAAAATGAAATAGGAGGAAACCTATTTCATTTTCCTCCTACTCGATTTATGGCCGGGCTATACCTTTGAACTGATACTTATTTCTTTTCAACGGGAGTCAGGTTGTCACACACGCCGTCTTTGTTGGCATCAACAAATGCGGGTCCTCTGCCGTTGTAACGCCCCTGGCCGTTACCGCGTGCCTGCCCTCTGCCGGCTGCCATACCCTGACCGTTGCCCCGGCCGCGTCCGTTATGCAAAGCCTGGCCCTGACTGTTACCCTGGCCACGGCCCTGACGTGCACCGCTCTCATAGTTGTCACATACTCCGTTGTTGTTGGCATCTACCCAGGCTGCTCCCTGTGCTTTCCCCTGACCGGCAGGCTTGTCGGTCTGGCCTGTTGTCTGTGCGGATGCGATCACTGATATTGCCACGAAGGCTACTGCCGTAAAAAATAATCTTGTTTTCATGAGTAATTGTTTTTAGTTATTGATTTGTTTGATTGTCTCCTGTTTTCAATTACTCTGATGGAAACAAAGTCAAAAGGTTTAACGGATCTCCGCAAAAAAAAATATAAAAACTTTCTAAAGCTTCACATTTTTGATTCTCAGTGCATTCCAGACTACCGAAAGTGAGCTGAAGCTCATTGCGGCGGCGGCTATCATCGGGTTAAGCAGCGGTCCGCCGAAAAGATGAAGGGCTCCCATGGCTACAGGGATACCAAGAATATTATAAAAGAATGCCCAGAAGAGGTTCTGCTTTATGTTGCGTATGGTGGAGCGACTCAGTTTCAGGGTTTTCACCACATCACGGAGGTCGTTCTTTATCAGCACGATGTCGGCTGCCTCCATTGCAACATCAGTGCCTGACCCGATGGCTATGC
Source organism: Bacteroidales bacterium (assembly GCA_049294275.1). Classification (GTDB taxonomy): domain Bacteria; phylum Bacteroidota; class Bacteroidia; order Bacteroidales; family VadinHA17; genus SR-FBR-E99. Next base: position 8,547 of record JBAQCQ010000022.1, on the reverse strand, counting down.
CGACGTCTGCTGTCGCAAGCGCCGGAGCGTCATTGATTCCGTCGCCGACCATGATGACTGTCTCTCCCCTGGCGCGGATTTTTCTGATCTCTTCGGCCTTGTCTCCCGGCAGCACTCCGGCAATCACGTTACCGATCCCAGCTTCCCTGGCGATGTGCATGGCAGTCTGTTCGCCGTCGCCTGTTATCATCACCACCCCGATTCCCATCCGGTTTAATTCTTTTATTGCCTCTTCTGATCCGGGACGGAGGGTGTCGGCAACGGCTATCACTCCCTCGCATGTTCCGTTTGCGGATACATACAGTATTGTTTTCCCCTTAGCGGCAAGAACTTCTGCATACATATCGGACCCTGAGGTATCGACTTTCCTCTGCTCCATAAGACGCCTGTTGCCTGCAAGTATATGAGTCCCATTTGAAAAAGCCTCCACTCCGTAACCGGGCAATGCCGTAAACCTTTCGGGAATGGTTAATTCAGTATTATCATTAACTGCACGTTCGTTCACCGCTTTTGCCACCGGATGTTCTGAACGGGCTTCAGCGGATGCAGCAAGGGCCAGCAATCTTCCGGGGTCTGATGATGAGACCGGTATAATGTCCGTTACCACGGGTTTCCCGGTAGTGATCGTACCTGTCTTATCGAGCACTGCTACAGTTGCCTTCCTTGCCGTCTCCAGTGCCATACCGCTCTTGATAAGAATCCCCTGGCGTGCACCTCTGCCGGTACCTACCATTACGGCTACAGGGGTTGCCAACCCAAGGGCACACGGGCAGGCTATTATCAGCACTGATATCAGCACCGTGAAGGAGAGCCGGAAGTCGCCCGTGCCGATCAGCCATCCCGTTGCAGCCAGCAGGGCCAGAGCCATGACGACAGGAACGAATATGCCGGAGATTTTGTCGGCCAGCCTGGCGATCGGTGCCTTTGATCCCTGGGCCTCTTCAACCAGTCTGATTATCTGGGCCAGTGTGGTTGCACTTCCCACACGGGTGGCTCTGCAGGTTACAGATCCGTGCACGTTGATGCTTCCTCCGGTCACAGCAGAGCCTTCAGTCTTTTCTACAGGGATGCTTTCTCCTGTGAGCATCGATTCATCGGCTGATGTCTCTCCGGAGGTAACAACACCGTCGACGGGGAACCGCTCTCCGGGCTTGACAATGACAATATCTCCTACTGTTACCTTAGATGCAGGCACTGTCTTCTCCTTGCCGTCACGTATCACCGTGGCAAGGGGAGGAGCGAGGGACAGCAGCTGCCGTATGGCACCTCCGGCCTTAGATTTTGACCGGGCCTCGAGGTACCGGCCGATCGTTATAAGTGTGATAATTGCCGCTGCTGACTCATAATAGAGATTGTGCACTGAATGTATTTCCCCTCCGGCGATACGTACGGTGGCATAGACGCTGTAAAGAAAAGCGGCAGCTGTGCCCATGGCCACAAGGGTATCCATACCGGGATTTCCCCTGAGAAGGGTCTTTGTACCTGCAATGTAAAAATTACGGCCGGTGATAATGACAGGTGTGGTGAGTAACAGTTGCACAAGTGCAAAAGTTAATGGGCCTGAATCAGGGGAGATGAATGAGGGCAGCTTCGCTCCGGCCATGGCCGACATTGTAAGGGCCAGAAGCGGAATGGTGAAAATGAGCGACCAGATGAGCCTGGTCTTCAGGTGTTGAGTCTCCGGTCTTGATGCCTTTCGTTCCTTTTCGTCATCGATGGCTTTGTAACCAGCCCGGGTTACAGCATCAATGACCCGGCCGGGTGAGGTTTTTTTCTCATCATAACTTATAGTGAGCCGTTCGGTTGCAAGGTTGACGCTGGCATAGGAGATGCCCTCCACCTTTGCAGCGGCTTTTTCGACATGTGCTGCGCACGATGCGCAGTTCATCCCTTCTATGGCAAACGACTTATCGGTCATGACATAATTCAATTCAAATATATAACATTGGAACGAGCTGATTGTTTGAAATGGAGAGGGATTAACTTCGCTGATCCCTTCAGGAGGAACCAGCAGATCATAGCACTCTCTCATGCACTGAATGTTAGGTGGGATTAGCTTCGCTGATCCCTTAACGAGGAACCTGCAATAAGCACTGCAGACATGCGCTGCAGCGCATGCTTTCAATTTTTATGCTTTTCTCCTCATGAGCAGGCTCATTCGTTGTCACCATAAAAATAAAAGCCAGGGCCGTAAGAAACGGACCTGGCCTGCAGTGCTTATTGCGGAGAGAGAGGGATTCGAACCCACGGTCCAGTTACCCGGACAACGGTTTTCGAGACCGCCCCAATCGACCACTCTGGCATCTCTCCTGGGTCACGGTCACAACTTGCGGAACCGCGGGTGCAAATATAGTTACTTTTTGGTGTAAACCGATGTCATCTTTCTTTCTCCCTGAGGGGAAGGCATGGTCATCTCAATGGTGAGAGTTTTCGGATCAGTCAGGCTCCACACCTCCTCGGAGTTTACAGTGCGCGACTCACCTCCCCTGTTCATAGTCCTTGTTGTTTTAATTGTCAGCTTCTTCCCGTCGGTTGACCAGGTTGCAACAGATTTGCTGTCACCCATGCGTGTTGTATTAACTGACTCCTTCCCGTCCAGAGTGTATTTTGAGGTCACTGCGCTTGTTGTACCGTCGGGAGTTCTCATTGCTCTTTCTACAGTAAGGATGTTCTCTTCCTGGGTTGCGGTAAAGTCGCTGCCGCCAAAGCCACCCCTTCCCGGTGCACCCGGCTGTTGTCCCTGCCCGGTAGCCTGGGTCTGTCCTGTACTGCTCTTTTCTGCATTATACGCCCAGCTGCCTGTAAAGTTTGTCTTAGAACCCTGACCGGAAAGGCCGCAGGGTACAAGCAATAACATCCCTGCGATAATGGCCGGGATGAATCCATTGCGAAAAAATCTGCTTTTCATGATACTTTATTTTTAAATTCGGAACTTAATTGGAATTAATTTGTTTCAAAGATATCTCACAAACAGTTAAAAATTTGTTAAATGAAACAATCTTTTGCCCTCGTCCTTTTCCTGTTAACCGGTCTGTTGGCATACAGCCAGAATGGCAGTCCTCAATATGATTCACTTCTTGCAAGGCAATTGGGCGCCGACGAGCGGGGAATGAAAACCTATGTGCTTGTAATACTCAAGTCCGGACCAGCAGACATTCAGGATAAGGAACTGCGCGACAGCCTCTTCGCAGGTCATTTCTCGAACATGGAAAAACTCGCCTCGGCAAAGAAGCTTTTAGCTGCCGGCCCCTTTTACGAGAACGACAGGCAATACCGGGGCCTCTTCCTTTATGATGTGAAAACCCTTGACGAAGCAAGGGAATTACTTAAGGGAGACCCAACAGTGACTGCAGGGATATTTGAGGTTGAGCTATTCCAGTGGTATGGTTCGGCAGCTCTGCCTGTATATCTTGAAGCCGCCGAAAAGATCAGGAAAAAACAGAAATGACCAGTTTAATCGCTGTTCACACCAGGCCGATCCTTTTCACACAGGCTATTGCTTCGGAGGTACTGGAAAGCCCCATCTTCCTGATAATGTTCTGCCTGTGGTTGTTGACAGTATTGGTACTGATGAAAAGCCTGTCTGCTATCTCCTTGCTGACAAGTCCCTTATCGAGGAGACCAGGAATCTCCGGTTCCCTGCGGCTCAGTAAAGCGTCTGACCGGGGTTCTCCTTCGTCGAAAACATGGACCCTGCCAGTCCGTATGTTTATCATACTGCGCTGAAAGCTCATGGCGTCCTGCTGGTTCGGACAGACATCAACAATAATCATTATCAGCCACAGATTACCCTTCAGGTCAGAGAGTCATTACTGAAGGTACAGGCTGTCTGCTTTGTGCAATAGCCAGGAAGGGAGGGATATCAGAGCCCTGCACCATGTTCTGCATCGATCCTATGACAGCCCTGTCCAAAGCTCTCGATCCGGCCTCTGGCCGATCATGGTTCTGGCACTTCTCGCACTCTCTCCAGATAACACCAGCTGCCAGGATACGATCCCTGTTCAGACTCTCTTCAGCAAAAACACCAAACCCGGTTACTGGGGGTCTCCGGGGTTGAAATCCAGCTCAGTCCAGGATAAGCTCGGGTCACTTATTGAGCTGCAGGGAGGACTTCTGATGAACAGTTCAATCAGGGCAGGACTTGCGGGCGGGGTTAAATTCGGCCCCCCGGAGGTCAACTACGGACATGTCGGCCTGATAGGACAGTATGCCGACCAGCCAAACAAAATGGTTCATTTCGCCGGTCAGGTCTTTGTGACCTATGGATCAACGAAGGATTATGAAAGTGAAAAGTCGAGTCTCTTCGATAATTTCCGGAATATTTACGGAGAGGGATTTTACCTGATTGAACCCGGATCAGACATTGAAGTGAACCTCACAGAGAGGCTGCGTCTCTCATTGGGAGTAAGTTACAGGTTTGTGACAGGACTGGATGATGAAAGTACGTTTGTATCATACACCCATGTAACGAACGGGGAAATGAGCGGGTTGAATATCCGGACAGGCCTTGTTTTTGCGGGGAGAAAAAGATAATTTCACCCTTTGAACAAAAGTTTCGAAACAACTGTATTAAGGTCACATGGATATCACTGATCTTGGAATGACAGAAGAACTGGTTGCCTGGTGCAGGGAGCATGTTCCGGAGGAATTCACGGTAGGAAGGGTAACACAGGAACACCGCGAGAGGTATGTGGTTTCTGACGGAGAAACAGACTATGACGCTGAAGTTACAGGAAACCTGAGATTCTCTGCTGCGTCACGTTCTGATTTTCCGGCTGTGGGTGACTGGGTTGGCATGACGGCTTACGATTCCGGCCAGGCATTCATCCATGGATTTCTCCCGAGAAAATCTGTCCTCGCCAGACAGGCTGTCGGCAAACCCGGTGAAATACAGATTATTGCCACGAATATTGACGTGGCTTTTATTGTTCAGGCAATTAACAATAATTTCAATGTAAACAGACTGGAAAGGTACCTGACAATCTGCCATGCGGCCGGCATAGAACCGGTACTTGTACTCAGCAAAACTGACCTGGTCAGAGAGGAGGAAATCAATGCTGCTATGCACGAACTTGAGAGCAGGGGAAGGCAGGTGAAATGCGTTCTGCTCAGCAATATGACCAGGGATGGCATGGACCGGATAATTAGTCTTATACCAAAGGGCAGAACCTGCTGCGTGATGGGATCATCAGGAGTGGGTAAGTCGACACTGATAAACAACCTGCTGCAAAAGGAGGTGCTTAGAACAGGCGGGATCAGCCACAGTACGAACAAGGGAAGGCATGTGACTGAGCATCGCGAGCTTTTTATTCTCAATAACGGAGGTATTATTATTGATACTCCGGGCATGAAGGAGGTCGGCATGACAGACATTGAGGAGGGAGTAAAGGCCACCTTCGGGGACATATTTGACCTGGGAAAAGAGTGCAGATTCCCCGACTGCAGCCACATCAGCGAAGCAGGATGCGCCGTACTGGTAGCTTTGGAAAACGGTTCACTCGACAGGAATACATACGAAAACTACCTGAAAATAAGAAAAGAGCAGGAACGCTTCCAGATAACCCTGGCAGAAAAACGAAGACGTGACAAACAATTCGGGAAGCTGATTAAGAATTACCATAAGAATACGGGTAAAACGGAATCTGAATGACAATGGTTCCGTATTTCAGGAGATTAACTTAAGGGTATCACGCTGGTACCTGAAGACTATGGATTGGTATCCAAACAAAAACCGCCCGGATTGCAGGGGCGGTCTTTGCGTAAGGTGAGATTTAAGGTGGATTATTCCTTGACAAATCTCTTCATCACGGCACCCAGAGGTGTCGTGAGTCTTAAAAAATAGATGCCACGTGCCAGATGGCTGATATTTAGCGTTTTGATATCCATACCCTCGCATTGTTCAGAAATGATTTTGTTACCCATCACATCAAAGATCTCCAGGAGGGATACATTTTCCAAACCTGTAACCGTGAGATCACTTGTAGCAGGTACCGGGTAAACCCTGGAGTTTTCAGTGAGAAGTTCCTTCCCCGCGCGTGCCGGAGAGACCTTATCTGCTTTCAGTGCAACAGTGCCTGTTTCGGTGGCAATGACTGGAACTGTTATCTCCCTCTGCGTATCAATCGGTTGATTGTCAGTCTTTATGCTGTGTTTCGATTTTTGCAGTCCCTGAGGAATTGCCGCCTGGCAGGTGATGGCTGAGAAGATAATTGTGAGCAGAAAAAACTTTAAGGGTAGAGGTCTCATCATACGCAGTTATATTCTTACTGTTTTGAGCTTTTAATACTTTTTAAAGTTAAGTACGGAAAACGATAGTTATACTTTGAATTGTACAGAATTGTTTCAACCATGAACAAGTTATTAACAAAATTTTTTCATGAACGGGCACCGGCCATAAAGGTAATGGTTAAGTCATATTAAGATGAGTGTTATAGCAGTCTTGTCAGAGAAAGTCTTTAATAAAAAAATTATATTTACCGTCGCATTGAAAGAGCTAATTATCAAATAAAAGAAAATATCATGAAAAAGATTTTACTCCTGACGGCCGCACTGCTGGCGGCCTTCGTATCATGCACCACAAAGCAGAAGGAGCCGGGTAATCCGTTCTTTGCTGACTGGAAGACTCCCTTTGGTGTTCCGCCGTTTGGCCAGATAAAGAATGAGCATTATCTCCCTGCCATTGACTCCGGCATAGCTCTTGCCAGGGCTGAAGTGGCAGCTATAACTGCAAAAGAGGAAGCCCCAACATTTGCCAATACCATTGTTCCGTATGACCGTAGCGGTCAGCTTCTCAACAAGGTGGCTTATGTCTTCTACTCGCAGACCAGTGCCAACACCAATGATACTCTTGAGAACCTTCAGATGGAGATTGCTCCGAAGGTGTCAGCCTTCAGTGATGAGATACTGCTCAATGCCCCTCTCTTTCAGAGGATAAAGACCGTTTATGAAAACAGGGATTCTGATCAGCTGACCGAAGAGGAGCGTTTCCTGCTTGAAAATCTGTACAAAAGTTTTGTCCGCAACGGGGCACTGCTTCGGGGCGAAGACCAGGATAAACTTAAGAAGCTCAATCAGGAGCTGTCCGTTCTGATAGTAAGATTCAGTCAGAACGTGCTCGCCGAGACGAATGGATTCAAGCTTGTGATTGACAATGCGGCTGACCTGAAGGGACTGCCGGAGGGTGTGGTTGCCAATGCTGCAGAGATGGCAAAAGCAAACGGCATGGATGGCAAATGGGTTTTTACCACTCAGAAGCCCAGTATGCTTCCGTTCCTTCAGTATGCTGATAACCGCGACCTTCGCAAAAAACTGTATGACGCCTATCTGAATCGCGGCAACAACGGGAATGAGTTTGACAACAACAAGGTGCTTGCAGACATCGTCAGGCTGAGGGCAGACAGGGCAAAGCTTCTCGGCTATGCCACTCACGCTGACATCGTCCTTGAGACAAGGATGGCCAAGACCCCTGATAATGTCCTTAACCTGCTGAATGACCTTCTTGAGAGGTCGCTGCCGGTTGCACAGCGTGAGCGCGATGAGATGCAGAAGATAATTGATGCCGGGGGTGGCAGATTTAAACTGGCGCCGCACGACTGGTGGTATTATGCCGAGAAGCTGCGCAAGGTCAAATATGATCTTGACGATACAGAACTCAGGCCATACTTTAGCCTCGACAACGTCCGCGAGGGTGTATTTACTGTATCCAATAAACTGTATGGCATCACCTTTACACGTATTGACAATATCCCCCTGCCTCATCCCGATGCCCAGGCCTTCGAGGTCAGGGAGGCTGACGGAAGTCATGTGGGAGTACTCTACATGGATTTCTATCCGCGTGAGAGCAAGCGTCAGGGAGCCTGGTGCGGAGGCTATCGCGACCACCGGGTGATTGACGGCAAAGAGATAACCCCGGTCGTTACCATTGTGGGCAATTTCACCCCGCCCGCGGCAGGAAAACCGGCATTTCTGAGCATGGATGACGTGCTCACTCTCTTCCATGAATTCGGCCACGGACTGCAGGCACTGTTCTCGGACAACACCTACGGCACAACAAATACGGCATGGGACATTGTGGAGCTTCCTTCACAGATAATGGAACACTGGGCGACCCATCCCGATGTACTGGCAATGTATGCGAAACACTATGAAACAGGTGAGGTGATCTCAAAGGAGCTGGTTGAAAAGGTAAAGAACAGCAGCTACTTCAACACCGGGTTTGACAACGTCGAAATCATGGCGGCATCCCTGCTTGACATGGCATACTACTCCCTGAAGTCGCCGGTAAGTGTTGACGTGCAGACATTCGAAAAGGAGACCATGAAGAAAATAGGACTGATACCAGAAATTGAACCAAGATACCGCAGCACATATTTTCTCCATATGGTCGACGGATATGATGCAGGTTACTATGTGTACACCTGGGCTGCGGTGCTCGACAATGATGCATTTGAGGCCTTTAAGGAAAAGGGAATTTTCGATCAGGCCACCGCAACGTCATTCAGGGAGAACATACTCGAAAAGATGGGAACAATGGATGCTGAGCAGATG
>JBAQCQ010000021.1:0-7529 GCA_049294275.1 Bacteroidales bacterium | reverse complement strand
TGACAGAGGTACTGTCACGCAAGGTTAAGGATGGGCGGGTAATCTCGCTGATCCATAAGTATCTCAATGCAGGAGTGATGAATGAAGGCAAATACGAAGAGACAACGGAGGGCGTACCACAGGGAGGTCCGTTAAGTCCGGTTCTGAGCAACATCATGCTCAATGAGTTGGATAAAGAGCTTGATAGACGGGGACATAAGTATGTACGCTATGCAGACGACGTGGTCATTTTAAGCAGGAGCCGGCGGAGTGCCGAGCGCACTATGCAGAACATCATCCCCTTTATAGAGGGGAAGTTGTTCCTGAAAGTGAATCGGGACAAGAGTCAGGTTGCCCATGTCAGGGACATCAGGTTCCCTGGCTACTCCTTTTATATTGTAAAAGGGGAGGGCAGACTGTGGATACATCCCAAAAGCGTTGCAAAGATGAAAGCCCGTATTAAAGAGCTGATATCAAGGAGTAACGGATGGGGTAATGACCGGGGGAAGGAAGCACTGAGCCAGTACATTAAAGGCTGTGTGCAATACTTCAAGCTGGCAGACATGAAGGAGCTGCTGATAAGAGTTGATAAGAGGTATCGCCGGAGGTTACATATGGTTATTTGGAAACAATGGAAACGGACAAAGACCAGGATAGCTACCTCGTTTACACAAAAATCTTCACAGGCTCCACATTGCTGGCAGCTATATCCTCGACACGACTATTACCACTGAGCGTCTTAGACTTGCTGGCTACGTCTTCTTATCGGACCACTTCATTAAGGTGAAAGTTGTATCTTAGGGAACCGCCGTATCCGCCAACTGGCGGACGTACGGTGGTGTGAGAGGTCGGAAAATGAAATAGGAGGAAACCTATTTCATTTTCCTCCTACTCGATTATCCAGTCCTGCTGATCTCCTCAAGCCTGGGCTGATCGAGGATGATGATACTTTTGTCTGACAGTCTGATCAGACCATCCTTTTCAAAGCTTTTAAGAACCTTTACCGCCCCTTCGGTTGAGATGCCTGCGAAGTCGGCCAGCTCACGGCGTGAGAGGTGCCTGAAGAGATCCTCACCGCCGAAGTTCTCAGGCGCCAGGCTGAGAAGCACGTTCGCCATCCGCCCGTTGGTCTGCTGGTGAAGCACGTGATCAAGTGATGAATAGAGCCCCGCATTATGCTCACAGTAACGCCTGATGATGGCGAAGGCAAAGGCCCCGTTCTTCTTTACTAGTCTCGCAATGGCTTCTTTCTCAATAAGAAAGCCTGTTGTCTCTGTTATTGCCACAACCGAGTAATTGAAAGTATTGCGATTGAAAACGGCCGAAAGTCCGACCATCTCACCGGGGGTGATGATGCGCAGACTGTAGTCGCGGCCGTTGCTGCACTCGATATACTGCCTCGAGTAACCGCTGACAATAAAGATAACATAGGAAGCAAAAGCGCCCTGCTTGGTGAGGTTCTCGCCGCGGCGGAAGACAACCTGTACCCGGCTTTCGCGGACCAGATCCGTCTCTTCCGCTGACAGAGCGGAGAAACACGGGAGTGTTATATCGCATATAAATCCCTTGTCGATGTTGCTTATTGTTTTCATCCCTGGTAATGTGTGACAAATTTAAAAATTTACCGCTTTGGAAATGTAATAAGTCACCTTATTATAAATCAAAGTGATTTTGAAGGAGAGTTGACCTGCGGCAGTTTTTTTGTTGACCTGTTTCAATTCTCATGGTGTCACATGAGACTCGTATGCCATCAGTTGGCACTTACGGTAAGCTTACCTTTGCAAAAAATCTTACAGAACCAATGAAACACAGAGTGGAAGCAGCCTGGAAAGGCAGAATGAAGTTTGATGCCGAGGTCAACGGACACCATTTTTTTATAGATCAGGCCGGCGAGAATGACGATAACAGTGGTCCTCGTCCAAAGCCTCTCATGCTCGCAGCCCTGGCAGGATGCACCGGAATGGATATCATATCGCTTTTGAAGAAGATGCGCCAGGAGATTGAATATTTCAATGTGGTTGTTGAAGGCGATACTGAAGACGAGCATCCGAATGCATTCATGAAGATGCATTTAATATTTGAGTTCAGGGGAAAAGATCTGGACATGGAGAAGATAGAAAAATCCATCAGTCTCTCGATGGAGCGTTACTGCGGGGTGTCAGCCGTTTACCGCAAGGCAGGGATTGAGATGACGCATGAAGTAAGAATAGTCTGAAAGTCTGTAAAGTTGAAAGTCTGTAAAGTCCGCAAAGTCTGAAGTATTTTCGATTGAAGATTATTTACAATACTTGATGACCTACGGCCAAGATTAACATTCATGTCTCTGATCTACAATATTATAAGCCCTACGGGCTGTCACTTGAAAATACTGCCTACTGCCTACTGCTTATTGCCTGAAAAGACTGCTGACTGAAATAAATTAGTAATCAAATAAATAGAAATATGTTATACACGAATCTCAAACACATCGAGACTGCATCGCAGCTTGAGAAGACAATCAGAGAGAATGAAAATGTAATGGTATGCTGCGGCAGGATGGGCCCCATGTGCATACCTGTATACGGTGTAATGGAAGAACTGGAGCCGGTATACAGTCATGTCAGGTTCTTCGACATGGAATTTGACAACCCGGAGGCACAGGTAATCCGCAACACACCCATGACGAGGAGTTTCATGGGACTGCCATATACTGTTTATTACAAGAACGGAAAGATGGTCAAGGCAACCTCGAGCATACAGAATATGTCACAGGTGAAGCATATCCTTGACACTGAGTTTAGCCAGCCTGAAGCTTAGATCATGGAGAGCACTGCTCATTATGATGTCATTATCCTCGGCGGAGGCCCGGCAGGACTTACTGCTGCAATCTACCTCGCCCGTGCCAGGGTGAAGACGCTCGTGCTGACCGAGGGCACTCCCGGGGGACAGATGACACTGACACATGAGATAGCCAACTACCCCGGCATAGAAAAGATAAACGGTTATATGCTGGGGTCGGTGATGAAGAAACAGGCAACCGCCTTCGGAACGGTTGTCATGGGAAACAGCGAGATAAGCACAATGTCTCTTGACAGTTCCGTAAAGAGCATTAGCACTGCTGACGGCCAGACCTTTACGTCTGATGCCGTCATCCTTGCAACCGGAGGTCGCTCTCGCACACTTGGTGTTCCGGGAGAGGATACCTTCAGGGGCAAGGGCATTTCGTACTGCGCCACCTGTGATGGTGATTTCTTCACCGGAAAGGAGATTGTGGTTGTGGGAGGGGGGAATTCTGCCCTTGAAGAGGCAGTGTCGCTCACAAAGTATGCGACCAAAGTCACCATTGTGCATCAGTTTGATCATTTCCAGGCATTCAGTTACGCTGTTGAGGAGGCAAAGGTGAATCCGAAGATCAGGTTCGTGATGTCATCAACAATTGATGAATTCTATGGTGATGAGAAGATTGATGGGGTCAGGATCAGGAACCTTGTTTCAGGCGAAATCAAAGACTTCAAAACAGACGGTGTATTCATCTTCATCGGTTATGTACCGAACACGGAATCGCTGAAAGATGTCATAAGCCTCAATGAGCGCGGAGAGATCATTACCGGCACTGATATGTCGACGAATGTTAAAGGAGTATATGCAGCCGGTGATGCCGTCGTCAAACGTTACAGGCAGGTCACCACGGCCGTGGCCGACGGCACAGTTGCCGCACTGGCTTCAGCCGAATATTTGCATTCACTTAAAGCAAATGATAATTAACTAATATACAGATGAAAATGAAAGGACTTATAATTGCAGTTGTTGTGATAGCTGTTCTGGCTGTGCTGTTCATCCGTTCATACAACAAGATGAAGAACGCGCCGGCGGTGGAAGACAGTGAACTGATTGAACATCTTACTGCGCAGAATTTTACGAACAAAACGAAGAGCGGGGTAGTACTGGTCGATTTCTGGGCTGACTGGTGCATGCCGTGCAAGATGATGGCACCGATACTCAATGAAGTGGCTGTTGCCACTGATGGTAAGGCTAAGCTTTACAAGCTCAATGTGGATGAGCAGCAGCAGATAGCCGCCAAATACGGGATCAGGAACATCCCCACGATGATACTGTTCAAGGATGGCAAAGAGGTGGAGCGGATAATAGGAGTGAAGCCGAAGGACTATATCGTCTCAAGCATAAATAAAGCCCAATAAAATATTTTGTGTTAATTGGTTGAGAGGGCGACTGACAGGATACTACCTGTCACCGCCCTCTCTTGCTTTTTCGTAGTCAGGAGCTTCCAGCAGGTCATTAAACCGCGCAGAAGGCCTGACCCGTCCGAAGGAATCAAGATAAGCCTCCTTTGTCATGGAATCCCAGTGGATAGCCCCGTAGTAATACTGGAGGTTGTTGAAGATGCCTGTTGACATAAGGAGAAGGAATGCGCAAAAGGTCAGCGTTATGACCCACTTTTTACCTGCAGCCAGGGTTGCCGTCAGCAGCGCTGCCACAGGCACAGCCATCAGTGCGTAGCTGTCGATAAAGGCCCGCTGTCCGAATCCTCCGCCGTACCACCAGCACCACCATGAAAAGATGAAGTATATGTTCAGCGGCACAAAGACCGTTACTGCCAGGGCATGAGGCGACCGTCCGGCCCAGAGGGTTAATATCCCTGCAAAAGAGAATAGCAGGAGGGGGGTATATACAAAAAGCCCCTTGCGCCAGCTGAAGAGCCCCTTCAGAATTGCCGGATCGCCAAAGAAAAATCGCTCATCGCTTCCGTATGAAAAATAGAGCCATTGCCCTGTCATCTCTTTCCAGTATATCATCTGCGGCAGCCAGACAACTATTATCATCAGGCATATGAGAAGGAGGTATCCGTAACCGGACATAAGATCCTTTATCCTTTGCCGGAGGGTTTTCCTCGAGGTTATGCCGTAGAGAAGGAAGAAAATCATTATTATGATGTTCGTAGGCCTGATGAGCGATACCAATCCCAGCAACAACCCGAGTCTCATGGCAGACCACACTTTTTGCGTGCCTGCCTCGTGCCATTTCATTGAGTACCAAACGAATGCACTGATGAGCGCGAAGCTGTAGACATGTGCCATTGTTCCCTGGAACAAGGTGTACCAGTAGAGGTTCGTGCCGAAGGCAAAGGATGCAAGTACCAGGGCTGTTATTCTGTCGGAGGCATGTGCCAGCAAAATTCTTCGCAAAAAGATCAGTCCGATACAGAGGAACACAAGTGCCGAGACCAGCAGGAAGAACTTGTAAGGCTCCGAATAACCGCCGGCATCAGCTCCGGTGATAAGTGCAGCCACGTGTCCGGAAAGAAAGAATGGCATCCATATCAGTGAAAGTCCCATCGTGGTCTTGATCACATATTTTCCCTCAGGACCTCTCTCCGGCCAAACGATTAGTTTATGCGGCCCATCGTACCCGTCGGCGAAGCTCAGCGACAGATCGTGATAGATAAATGCAGCCGGGAGGTATGCATAATATGAGATGGCATCCCATTCAATGACTCGCTGTTCATCTCTCCAGTGCTTCACAATCAGCATGTTGACTGTCATAAAGGTGACAATGAATGCGATGATCAGCGCCGACAGCCAGTTTCTCCCTGCAAGACCGTACCTGAAGATCTTCGCCATTATGCCCAGTCCGTCGTTGATTTTTATCTTCTTTCCTTCATCTTTTCTGCGTGGCCGGTAAGTCACATCAGCTTCGCCAAAAGCAGTTCCGCTCTCGTGCAGAGCCCTGAGCATCAGCTCCGTCTCAAAGCCGAACCGGTTCTCTTTCAGTCCGAGTCTTTCGTAGAGATTTTTCCGGAAGACCTTGTATCCGCATGTCAGGTCGGAGATTTTTCTTCCTGTCAGCCTTGTGGCGATGGATGAGAAGAGCCTGTTAATGGCGGTTGCAGGCAGGGCATGACCGGGAAAGCGCGTTCCTGATCTGAATCGGGTACCGCTGACAAGATCAAGGTTATCGTTGTGCAGTTTTGCAAGGAGTGCGGGTATGTCGGACGGGTCAAGTTCGAGGTCGGCATCCTGAACGATGATAATGTCACCCTTTGCTGCCCTCACTCCGGCGGCCACTGCTGCTCCCTTGCCGCTGTTAACGGGGAGCCTGATCACCCTTGTGTCCAATGACCCGGGAGTGATCTCTTCAGCCAGGCCAGCTGAGTTATCGGTGGAACAGTCGTCAACGATTATCACCTCGGCATGCTCCACAAAGTCAGGCATCACCGTTACCCGCAGTTTTTCGAGGGTTGTTATGATGACCCCGGCTTCGTTATAGACCGGAATGATAATGCTGAGGTTCAAGGATCAGGATTGAGTGTTCCGGGTAAAGTTAGCGGAGATAATCAAACAGGCAATGGAGAGCAGGCAGAAGGAAACAGTGATTTAAAAAAAAGAGGCTGCCCCTTTCGGGACAACCTCTTCATGGTGCGCCCGGCATGGGCGATAACTTTAGGGTGAGAGTCCCGAACGCACCCTGACAGTGGGAAGCGTTAGCTGATGGCAAGGGTGCCTACCGTGAGGTAGGATCTGAAGGAAGCCGGAGGCAAAGTCCCGGTCTGACGAACAGGAACTTCATAGAAGGCTTAAGGTTGTGGATGAGTTTGCAAAACAAAACGAAGTCCGATACTGTCCGGAGCAACCAAGGTAAATGAAGCAGACAGATGGGATAAAAGTTATCGTTCTTACCCGGGGAGATCTCGCGGACATGACAAAACAGAGTATGAGTCATGGTCGAAAGAAGGTTTACCGTGAGAAGTCAGCCGAAGCCATAGTACTGAGGGACGACACCCCTCGGGAAGGGCCGAACCTTAAGGAGTGAGTAGTAAATGAATGTTACCAAATGAAAGTGAGAGAGCAGAAAATCTTTGAGAGATCAAGGACCTGCCCGCATGGAGATAGGACGGCATCCGAAGGACATGAGGGAGGGCAGACTTACATGAGGATAACTGAAAACAACCTCACCAGCAACAATCACCAATCAGGGAATGGATTGTTGGAACAAATCCTATCGCCCCCGAACCTTAACGCTGCCTTCAAACAAGTGAGACGGAACAAAGGGGCAGGGGGTGTTGACAGGATGGATGTCGGGTCATTGAAAGACTATCTTGTCAGTCATAAGGATGAGTTGATAACATCCATTGAAAGGGGCAAATACCGCCCCAATCCGGTCCGGAGGGTAGAGATACCCAAAGAGAACGGGAAGCGTCGAGGGTTGGGTATCCCTACTGTAGTAGACAGGGTTATCCAACACAGTATAGCGCAACAGCTCACCCCGCTCTATGAGCCCGGGTTCTCTCCGTGGAGTTTTGGCTTCAGGCCAAAGCGGAGCGCACACCAGGCACTTCGTAAATGCCGGGACTACATCACTGAAGGCTATGAGTATGCAGTGGACATTGACCTCGAGAGGTTCTTTGACACAGTGAGCCATAGCAAACTGACAGAGGTACTGTCACGCAAGGTTAAGGATGGGCGGGTAATCTCGCTGATCCATAAGTATCTCAATGCAGGAGTGATGAATGAAGGCAAATACGAAGAGACAACGGAGGGCGTACCACAGGGAGG
>JBAQCQ010000020.1:0-60204 GCA_049294275.1 Bacteroidales bacterium | reverse complement strand
TTTTTTTATATTTACTATATTAATAATCAGGCTCCTATAAGCTTTTTGTATGCTTCGGCATCAAGCAGTTCGTCAAGCTCTGAAGGGTTTTCAATTGCCACTTTGATCATCCATCCTTTTCCGTACGGGTCACTGTTGACGAGCTCTGCTGCCGTTTCCAGATCCTCATTCTTCTCAGTGACCGTGCCGCTGACAGGCATGAAAAGATCCGAAACGGTCTTGACGGCCTCCACCGTACCGAAGACCTCACCGTGACCCAGCTTCTCGCCCACGGTCTCGATCTCTAAAAATACTATGTCGCCCAGCTCATGCTGCGCAAAATCGGTAATGCCTACCACAGCTTCATTGCCTTTGACAAGAATCCACTCATGATCCTTGGTGTACTTCAGGTTTGCAGGAACATTCATCGCTTGATGTTTTATTTGTTTGACTTTGATCTACAGGTTACAGGATTTCAAAAATACATCTTTTTTGGTATTTAAACACTGATAAAGGTAATTTTTAACCCTGCCGCGGGTGGTGATCCCGTCACTGGACCAGGGTAAACCTCAGGCTGAAGCCGAAGTTGGTATTGGAGGTAAGGAAGGTATTTGCCACAAACGGGTCATTCATCGAGTGGTCAGCATAAATCTGCAGGTTGAACCTGTCGCTCAGCACATAGTCGGCAGTGAAGCCGACAGTGAAGACCCTCTGTCCGGCCACCGGCTGGTTCACCTCCTCTATCAGCTTGCGGGCCAGCGTCTTGTTGTCCCTGATCGACAGGTCAAGCTTCAGGTTGAGGTCGCTCTTGAGAGCACGCTGGCCCGTACGCGAACGGAGATTGATGGCCACATCGTCAAACCTGTATCCCGCACCTATGGTTATCTCCTCGTTCCTTATGTCAGCCACCTGGTTGCTGGTAAGGTTGAGTGTGACGGTGCGCGACTTGCGGTATTCGATCCTCGTCGAGAGTGAGTTCTTCCACCCCAGGTCTATGTTTATGAAAGGACTGAACTGCTCGTTAATGGTTACCGTGTTGATCTCATATTTAGGTATGAAGTTCGACTTCAGGTCGCGTATCCTGCTTATCCCGTCCTCGTCCGGGTTATAATAGAGGCTGGTGTTGAACGAACCTATGGTGTAAGTAGACCTGTACTGGTGCGAGAGGCTCACCGAGTTGAAAATCTTCCTTACCGCCTCGAACTTGGTCAGGCCCTCGAAGTTGATCCTCCAGTTGGGCATCATATGAAGTGCGGAAGGGAAGGGCGACAAGGAGATCCTGTCAGCGTTCCTTTTGGTGTAGGCAGCAAGAAATGCGGGCACCAGAACCTCACCCGAGGTCAGGCCGTAGCCGCTTGCGTAGGGTCCGGTCAGCTGCTCCCCGGTGACAGGATCAAAATCAGGGTCATACGAGTTATCGACCCGGCTGCGCTCATTGCCTCTTCTCTGCGAGATGATGACGGTGTTGGTGCGGAACTGCTCGAAGGTCTGCGACACATAGTCACCTGACTTCGGAATCTTCTCAAAGGCAGTCCCCCATGAGATGATTGAAATTGTAAAGTTTCCGGTCAGACGGGTGTTACGGGTGCTGTCAGGGAACTCGCCGTAACGGTTCGCCCTGAGGTATGACGAGACGGTCTGTGAATAGCGTCGGTCTCCGGTCAGGTCTATACGCAGACCCGGGAAGGGTTCGATATTGGCCCTGGCGTTTATCTGTTCGCGTTCACTGTAAGTTGCGGCGTTATTGAGCAGCGTGTCGGTGGTGATCCATCCGTTCAGGACAGCCTCGTCAAAGAACCGTTCATCGGTAAGGCCCATCAGGAACCGCCATCCCGGCGATGACATTCCCCCGTAGCTCTGCTGTCCCAGGAACGAGGTACCGGGAAGATAACCGGGCATGATATGACCCTGCTCTATCGTATATGTTGCTGAGACATTTCGCAGTGCCATGAGCGATCTTACCATGTATTTGCCAACGACGCCGGCCATCCCCGGCTTCTTCTCAACCCTCCCTTTGATATCAATCGCCGCATTGGTGACATCAGTGTCCGAAATGTAATCTATCCTCATGTCGGAGACAATGTCGTACTTCCCGTTCACCGTCGTACCGTCAGGTGCGGTGACGGTGACAGTCACATCCTTCGTCTTAAGGTTATGGTTGATTATCCTTGCCTTGCCGGCCCTGAGAGGTATGCCTCTCCTCGAATGTGTCACCTCTTCGTAACCCAGGCTCATGCGTTGTCTGGCACCCGGTTGGGTGGAAGCCTCAATCTCCTTAAGGAACTTCACCTTGCTGTAGAGGTTGGTCATGTTGGCCTGAGCGGTGAACTGCCCGTTGTTTGAATTCTTGATAATATTGCCCGGTCTGATGTTCAGCGAATCGGGGAAAATTGTCCCGGCAAGCCAGTCATACCTGGCAGTGTATCTTGCGTTGGAGGTCACCCACGAGAGCAGGGGCAGCTTGTTGACCGGTATGTTGTAGTTGAGGTTCAGCAGGTGGTAATAATTCGTTGTCCGGCCCAGGCCTGTCAGGCTGGTCATCACCGAATCACGCCAATTATCGAAAATATCCGGGTACCGCCTTCTGTCAGCCCCTCCTGCCGGCTCATCGATACGTGCAATGGAGCTTGCAGTGAAGTCAAGCTTCATCTGCTTGGTGATGTCATACTTGATGTCATAGAAGCGGGTCCACTGGAAGTCCTTTGTAAAGACAGGTTCGATCAGGAGGCCCGGATTATTTATATTCCTGGTCTTGACCTCATTGTAATACCGGTAGAGGTCAGTCCTCACCGTTATGTGCTTCGGGAACAGGTAGATGTTGAAGTCCTTGATCAGCCTGAATACAGGAGACCTGAAGAGGCCCGACTTCTGGAAGGGGGTGAAGTTCTTCGGTCTCGCGTCAAAATCGTAAGATATGCCTCCCCTGTGTATTCTCTCAAGGTCCACCTCCGTTTTGGTAGCGGTATTATAGAGTTCATTGAAGGCGTAGTTGACTGAGATGTTGGCGGGATCCCATGCATGAGGCTTCTCTCCCCGGTAGGTGGTGCCGGCGTTGCTGACAGTCAGTGTACGGCGCCTGGTATACTCCTCTGCCAGGTTAAGGATTGAATCTCTTTCTGCCCTGCCCGCTGCATTATCAAGAGACTCGTCGAGCCTGATGTCCGGGTCCAGCGGGTCATACAGCGGTCTGATACGGTTCTCGGAGTATCCCATGTAGACAGGTATGCGCATGGCAGCCTTCTCCGGAAAGATTTTTCCCAGCTCAAGATTTGACGAGAGGTCGTACTGTATAACCTGCTCCATGCTGCGTTCATTGACTTTCTTGTCAATGCTTCCCCATCCCGGCGTGCTGGTCTGCCCCACCAGGTTAAGGGTACCGAGGTCTGCAAGGCGTGCTTGCATCTGGGCATTGGCAGCCCATCCCCCGTCCTCCCTGAAATCACTCAGGCGAAGCTCGTTGATCCATACCTCGGCCGATTTCGGGGCGCCGTCATCACGCTGCGGGTTACGCGTCCTTATCGGGTTCCTGACTCCGGCCATCACAACCCTGACATTGCTGAGGTTGGGATTGCCGCTGACAGAGATGCGTGCATTGTCAACAAAAATGGAGTAAATATCTCCTTCACTCAGTGTCGAGCCGCTCTCCCTCATGGCAGCATCACGTGCCTGCTTGGCCTCGAGGAGCTTTGACAGGTCAATATCGAGCCTGTTGACTTCAGGCCAGACCACCGCCCTCTGTTCCTCACTGTCGTTGTTGTACCTGCCGTAAGGGGTGAGCTTCAGGGGAATCTCATACTCGTAGAAGTTGCCCTTGTAATCTGATCCGAGCCTTATGAAAACCGTGACCTCGTCATCCTGGAGAGGCTGCCCGATGAGTGCCTCTGCATGCACCTCCATCTTCAGTCTGCGGTACTGGCGCATGTCAAGCGAGACATTCTTGTAGGTTGCCCTCGCATCACCATCAGACAGGTCCCTGACCCTCAGCACCATCGATTGTTCATTGAGCTGGCGCAGCTGCGGGTTGGCAGGGTCTATGACACGGTCAAAACCCGGAGGCAGGACATAGTTCACCGGTTCCTTACCGGCATTTTCCTCAATGCTCACCGAGCTTATCTCGAATGTTCCATCGGCTTCCTCAGGTATTGTTATACGTTCGCCGCCCTCGAAGAACGCGATATTGTACTTTCGCCATTCTGACCTGACAAGCTCCAGGCGGGCAAAACGCATCACCACCTCCTGATCAAAGTTGCGCATGTACATGCGGAGGAACCTTATCGACTTGAAATCGCGTATCGAGCCCACAACCCTTTCGTAGTCGGTGACAGGGATCTTGAACTGGAACCACCTGACAGGCGACTTCTCTCCGTTGGCAAAAGTGGCTGTATATTCAACCTCATCAACGATGAAGTTCCTTCCCACAACCATATCTTCAGGCCTCAGGCTCACGTGATACTGGTAATAGCTCTCCGTTTCGCTGAGGGTGTTGTCACGGTTTATATCCTCCATGTCAGGCAGGGTTGTACCGCTGGTGGGATACTGTTCCGTTGACATCTCAGATGTTGGTGAGTTGCCGTCGCTTCCGTTGAATTTCTTGTATCTCTCCAGTATCCCGAGCTGGAGGAGGTCATAGTCGGACCCCCTGAAATAATGGAAGTCATCGTTTGAGGGGTCTTCGAAGATCTTATCAAGCACCTCGGGGCTCACCACCACTCCTACAGCCTGGAGGTAGTTGTCAAAGAATGACTGTTCGTCCTCGTTGCCAAGACCGTCCAGCCCGACATCCTGGTACCGGCGGGACTCGATTTTATTGTCAAATGCCTGTACCACAGCCTGCACAGTGGGTACCCGGCCCCAGACGGTTGTATCGACATTCACAACCAGGGGTGACGTCGGGAGGCCGTTTTCAAACTGCTTGCGCGAATCGCGCAGGATATCCTCGGAGATGTTGCCGAGGTTGAAATAAAGATCACCGCCCTCATGTCCCGGACTCTCGGCGAATGGATCCATGACCCAGAACTTAATATACTGAATGTTTGCCGACTCAAAGTCGTTGGTGAGCAACTCTCTCATCATACCTCCCCATCGGGTGCGGGGAGAGTTAAGAAGGCCGTCTGCACCCAGCCCGGCAGAGTAGCCGTCAGGCAGAACGTTGAAGTTGTAGGGCCCCCTTTCGAAGGGGTAGAATGCAACGTTCAGGACTGAAATGTTGGTTGGTATGCCGCTCGCAGACTCCTTGTAAGGGAAGATCTCCGTCTCATAAATTTCCCTGACGTAATGGCTCGACTGCAGGTCGGGGTTGGCTCTTATATAGCCAGGCGTTGTGGACCCGTTGCGAAGGAACAGCGGATCGATGACATACCAGGCCAGGCGGGCTCTGTTGAACCCTGACCTGATATCCTTGCTCAGTTTCGCTTCGGGGAAGAAATGATCCTGCCCCTGGGGCACGCTGGCCATCGACCAGGCATTGAACGCACGGAGGTCAAGCGAAATCTCACTGGCCTCAAAGTCATCGATATATACCGCCCCTTCAGAGGTAATTGCCCTGCTGTGGCCCGGGACCAGGTGCGCAAACTCTCCGAAGAAACTGATTGAAGATGGCGCATTGGTCTCGATGAGCGGAAGCCAGTCTATTGCATTTGTCAGGAACTTGGAGTCAGCGCGGTACGATGCATCAAATCCGTAGATTGTGTTTGAGATGGGGTCATCGCCATAGGTGACCTTCTGGGTATAGGGCCTCTCAGTAAGCCGAAGGACCGTCCCTCCCAGGTTGAACCTTTCAGAGAACCTGTAGTTCAGATGGGTTCCGATAAGGCTCTTTGTCTGGAGCCCGAAGAACTGGTTGCTTTCAAGTGAAACCTGGACCGGCGTCTGTGACTCTATCAGAGCTGAATTGATGATCTTGACTGACCCCATGTTGTAGTCAACGGTATAATCAACATTCTCGGTAAGGGTCACGCCTCCGGCAGTGACCTTGACGGATCCCTGCGGGATATTTGCCACATTGAGCCGTATCTCCGACCCGGAGGCTGAGGTGAACTGGCCGCTGAGAAGATACTTGTTCTTCTCGGCCATCTGCCTGGCCACCGTCTGCGTTGAGTCATAGAGTTCGGTGAAGACGTATTTCCTAATCTGTTCGGGATCTGTGATGTATTTCAGCAGGTGTCGTCCGAAGGGCTCCAGCACCGGGAAGATTATACGTCCCTTTTCAGCCATCACCGTTATCCCGTCGACGAAGTCAAAAAGGCCGTCAGGCTGCCTGTCAAGCTGCGAATTGAGCTGATCAAGTCCAAGCGCCTGGAGCAGCACCTTTCCGTCGAGAGGCGTACCCGGCAGGTAATTGAGGGAGTTACCGCTCCTGTCATCCTGGAAAAGGATGTTAACCTCGAAGTTTTTCGCATCGATCCTTCCCGATCCTACGTTGTAGATGTTCTTCATCATCAGTTTCCACGAAGGAATCTGCGGCGTCAGGTTGGTTCCCTTTATAAGCTTGAGTATAAGTGCGTCGGGGGCAGTGATACCGTCGGTTGAAAACTCTCCTACCTTGAACACCTCCCCGTTGAATGTATACTCATATGCCACGGCCAGGACCTCATCATTGTTCAGCGCCACGTTCAGCGAGATATATCCGAGCTGGCTGTTTACGGTGTACTCGCGTTCGGTCAATTTGCGGGCATTCTCTATCTTTTCGTAGTCGCGTCCGATGTTGAAACCGGGATAAAGAGGCGCAAAGGCGTCAGCCACCTGGTCGATGTTCCTGACGCCGCTGTAGGTTGTATTCAGCTCCCGGTAAAGTCCGTTGCTGCTATTGGCGGGATTGACAGGGGCACCGGGTATGCCCTGGAATGCAGGAACAGGATTGAAGATGTTCGCCTGGTTCTCTGCAAGGTCAAGGAAGGCGACGATGTTCCGGTTGCTCACATCCTCAAAGCGGCTGGTCTTGTTGGTTATCCAGACCTCGATCTTCTCAATGTTCAGCCCCGTGCTCACTATCGGAAGGTTGGCAAGCGCCACGTCAAAGTTGTCCCTGAAGTGCTGAGAGAGGAAGAAGTGCCGGTTGGCTTCGTAGTTGTCGGCTGTGATCTCATAGTCGCTGATCTGGGCTCCGCCCTTAACCTCAACAACCGATGATTCACCCTTCTGCTGCGAGAAGACTGTGGTCATGGTCAGCTTCCCGAACTGCAGTTCAGTCTTGAGGCCGAAGAGACTGTAGCTGCCGGTGATGAGTGTGCCGTTCAGTGGCAGCGTCACATCTCCCGCCTCAATTTTTTTTATGATCTCGTCTTCCTTGCCTGAGTATTCGAGCTTGGTACGGTTCTCGAACTCAAACATGGCTTCCGTATTGTAGTTGATGCCCAGTTGCATTTTATCCCCGATGGTGCCGGTGACATTCATCTGGATCTTTTCCTGGAAATCGAAGGTGGGAATGGTACGCAGACGCTCCGACAGGGTGGGGTTCTCCGTGTGTGAGATATTGATCCCGAAGATGAGTTCTGCCGATCCCTGTGGCACGATGTTGATGACGTTGCTGCCGAAGATCCTGTCAAAGGTCTCTCCGCCCACCTCTATCTGGGGGATGAGCGACGATCTGTATCCGGTGGCATCGCCGCGCAGGCTGGCATCCCAGTAATCACGCATGGCCTGTTCAAACTCGTACCTGCGGTACTCGTCAGGACTCATGTAGATGGGCCTGCGATAGTCGAGCCCGCCTATCTTCTGGTAGATTATGTACTGGTTGTTGCGTCCGTCATACACAACCCTTGTTGAAATGCTGGAGGGATTCTGCAGGAAGAGTGGAGATGATTTCTTTGCTTCCCAGGGGTATGCAGGATCGGCGTTAAGTTTCAGGAGGGATTCACCGCTGCTTGTCTGGGCTCCAAGAGACACAGAAATCAGGGTCAGGACTACAAAAAGCCCCACCCTGATCCGCAGACCCCTATTTTGTAATGAAAACTGCAATCCGGCACTCCTGTTTTATAACAGTTTCAGCGCCCTCCTCACTATCTCTTCCACAGGAAGTTTTCTGTCCTCCTTCAGGAGGCGGTCAACTGCATTCGAGGCGCTGTTCCTGGCAAATCCAAGCATCACTAAAGCAGATAACGATTCTTCACGTGCAGTATTGTCGGAAAATGCAATTATTTCGCCGGAACCGACGTGTTTTCCTATTTTGTCTTTCAGGTCGACAATGATCCTCTGAGCTGTCTTCAATCCTATGCCCTTGACAGCCTTCAGAATGCCCACATCTCCGTTGATGATTGCCTCCCTGAGATCACCCGGCCTTACAGATGATAGCATCATTCGGGCGGTGCCTGCGCCGACCCCTGAAACGGAAATTAGTTTCCTGAACAGATCGCGCTCATCTTCAGTGGCAAAACCGAACAGAAGATGGGCATCCTCACGGATAGATTCGTGTATCAGGATCTTGCATGTGGCTGCCCTGTCAAGTACCGAATAGGTGTTAAGGGAGATATTGATGTTGTACCCGATCCCGCCGCATTCCACCACCACGTATGCCGGGTTGAGCACAGTTATGGTGCCGGTTATAAAATCAATCATATTGCGTGGTCGTCGTTTTCAGGTTCAGGAGGAAGCTCATCAACATGATCGCGGTCGGAATGTATCTCTACCTTCTGCGGCTGAAGGGGATTGCGTGCCATCTCGTCATACAGCTGCCTGTTGCGGTATATGTCGCAGGCAGCATAGATGGCCTGTCTCATCGAGTTGCCCGAGGCTTCGTTCTTTCCGGTTATGTCAAAGGCAGTACCGTGAACCGGTGAGGTCCTTATCACCGGCAGGCCGGCAGTGAAATTGACGCCGGTATCAAAGGCGAGAGCCTTGAAGGCGCCCATACCCTGGTCATGGTACATGGCCAGCACCGCATCAAAGCGGCTGAAGGCTCCTGACCCGAAGAATCCGTCAGATGAATAGGGGCCGAAGGCCAGGATGCCCTCCTCGTTGGCTTTGGTGATTGCAGGGATTATGATATCAGACTCCTCTGTGCCAAGCAGGCCGCCGTCACCGGCATGCGGATTCAGACTCAGAACTGCCATGCGGGGACCTCGAATGGCAAAGTCCTGCAGCAACGACCGGTTCAGCAGCCTGAGCTTGCCCAGGAGATGCGGCACCGTGATGGCCCCGGGGACATCCTTCAAAGGAAGATGTTCGGTGGCAAATCCTATCTTCATGCAGTCGCAGATCATCAGCATCAGCACCTCGGAGGCATTAAACTTCGCCTTCAGGTAATCAGTATGCCCGGTGAAACGGAATTTGTCCGACTGGATGTTGTGCTTGTCGATTGGCGCTGTCACCAGCACATCAATCTTTCCGCCGGCAAGGTCAGCGACAGCGCTCTCGAGTGCTGCAAGAGAAGCCTGCCCTCCTTCCGGTGTGGATTTGCCAAGCTCGACACGCACCTCGTCGCTGAGGCAGTTGACCAGGTTGACCTTTTTGTTTTGCGCTTCAGTGACCGTCCTGATACTGTTGAAGTTGAAATTGGTGATATTGAGCACCTTGCGGTGGTATGCCGCCACCTTGGGCGATCCGTAGACAACCGGCACGCACAGATCGGTGATCGAGGAATCGGTAAGAGCCTTGATGATAATCTCATAACCGATACCGTTGATGTCGCCCTGCGTTATGCCTGCAATTATAGGTTTTCGTTCCATCGTATTTCGTGTCTGGTGAAAAGCAGAGTGCTGTTCAGCGAGGTAAAGTTAATGAAATAATTGAATGATTTAGCCATAAAGTATTACCTTTGCAGTCTCCTGCGACGATGCGCAGGTGGTCATAAAATGGGTAACACAGAACATTTGTACAGCAAAGCTGACAGGGGTGAACGGATCACTGCCGGGGAGGCGCTCACCCTCTGGGAGGAAGCACCTCTTGCCATGCTTATGTACCTTGCCGACGGAGTCCGCCGGAGGATGCATCCGGGTAACGGGGTGGGCTGGATGATAGACCGCAACGTGAATATAACAAACATCTGTTTCTCACAGTGCCGTTTCTGTAACTTCTGCCGCACATCGGGGAGTGATGACGCCTATGTCACCACCGATGAGGAGTATGACCGCAAGATAAGCGAGCTGATAGCCCTCGGTGGCGACCAGCTGCTGCTCCAGGGCGGAATGAACCCATCGCTCGGGCTTGATTTCTACACCGGTCTCTTCAGGAGGCTCAAGGCCAGGTGGCCCGGCATCAGGCTCCATGCCCTCGGTCCTCCGGAGGTAGCCTGGCTGGCACGCGCCGAGAGGATGAGCTACCGCGATATACTCACCGCTCTCCGTGATGCAGGACTCGATTCCCTCCCCGGTGCCGGGGCGGAGATACTGTCAGACAGGGTGAGGCGGATCGTCTCCCCCGCCAAGGCAACCACCGCGGAGTGGCTGGGGGTGATGAGGGAGGCACACCGGCTTAACCTGCCCACCTCAGCCACAATGATGTTCGGCCATGCCGAGACGGTGGAGGAGCGGATTGAACACCTCGAGCTCCTGCGCAAACTGCAGGATGCAAAACCTGAAGGACATGACGGGTTTGTGACCTTCATACCGTGGCCCTTCATGGACCGCGGAACAAAACTTGCGGAAAAGGATGGCATTCGCAGCAGGGTAACGGCTACGGAATATCTCAGGCTGGTAGCCGTCAGCAGGCTGATGCTCGACAATATCCCCAACCTGCAGTCGTCAATCCTCACCGTGGGAAAAGAGACAGCAATGATCTCACTCCACGGCGGAGCAAATGACCTGGGATCGGTCATGATCGAAGAGAATGTGGTCAGTGCAGCAGGAAACCCATTCAGGGTTGACCCGGAGACTTTGAAACAGATAATAAGAGAGGCAGGTTTCATCCCCGTGAGAAGGGATCAGCGTTATATGCCAGTAGGTGAACCCGGCAAAGGATGATCCGGCAGCCTGGAGCCCGGCAAGTATGATCCGGCAGCCTGGATCCCGGGCAAGTATGATCCGGCAGCCTGGAGCCCGGCAGCTGATGCCAGGCAGCTGACGGTTGATCAGGAGGCCTCTCTGAGAGTGTACATCAGCGCCTCCACCTGGCGCAGCAATTCCCTCTTCTCATCCCGTGGAGCATAGACGAAGCCTGTCACCACAACAGCGCGCGATGTCTCTTCGTCGATGAAGGCATATGAGATGAACGGTCCGCCCATGAATCCCCCTTCAAGGGTCCATAACCCGCGCATCTCTATGTAGTCGGTGCCATGACGCCTGAATGACCGGCAGCTGACAGGTATCTGCTTCTCGATTACCATGAATGATCCGCCGTCAGGGCCCTTAACCTCAGCCGAAGTGACCTTCTCGGTCAGATTGGCAAGCTCGATGCACCCTATGCGCGATGTCATACGTTCAGTGACGGATACAATTATTGATTGCGTGGTCGAGGGGGTCTCCGCAGAGATCATCATGATGCCCTCACGATTGAAATCGGGCTTGTATCCGGCCGGCTTTACAAGCTCCCATTTTTTTGCTCCGGAAATGAGGACGCTCCTCTCCTTCCCTGCTGATTTCGTCAGCCATGATGTCAGCCGCTCACGCTCTGAATCATTGAAACTCTGCCTGATCGCCTCACCGTTCTTCCTGATGCAATCAGCCACTGCCGCTGAATCGGATCCGGTGACAGTGATGACAAGCTGCGTCTCCGCCCATCTGTTCCTTACATAATCGACCCTGGCTTCACTGGTATCCGCCGCAGTTTTTACAATCAGGATGTTCCTGTGAGAAAGAAAAATGTCACGGAAACCGTCAGGATTGACCTGCACGATGCTGAAAGCCGGCTCAGGCTGGGGCAATCCTATAAGGAAAGGAGACACCTGCTCCCTTACAGCAGCACCCGTGCGGCCGTTCCACAGAACCTTGTCCATGACAACCAGCACCTCACCGGTCGTGCCGGTGATGTTGGGAAGAGTCCGCGTCAGTGATGAGTCGCCGCAGGAGGAGATCACGACCATTGCGAGCATAAGGAAGAATGCCGGATTTCTCATATTGTACCGTATCTGAAATAAAAAGCCTGCACTCACATGCAGGCCCGAAATCAAGATATGCTGATGCTAGTTATCTTCTCCGACGCCCTTCTTGCTTTCAGCACCGTCAGTCTCCTTGGCTTTCCTAAACTCCTTAAGCCCCTGTCCAATGCCCTTCATCAGCTCTGGTATCTTGCGACCGCCGAACAATAAAACCACTACCAACAGTATCAGGATAATTTCAAGAGGTCCGATCTTTCCCATTTCTCAGAGTATTTGTTTATGCAAATGTACAAATTCTTTCATAACAGGAACTGCATCCATGATGAATAATCATTTTCTGATAAGTTTGAGTATGTCATTCCCGTTGGCGAAGATCAGAAGCGCCAGCAGGATTACCATGCCTGCTATCTGGGCATTCTCGAGGAACTTGTCACTTGGTTTCCTCCCGGTGACGACCTCATAAATAAGGAACATGACATGTCCTCCGTCAAGCGCGGGAATAGGCAGGATGTTCATTACGGCAAGTATGAGCGACAGGAATGCAGTCAGGTTCCAGAACGACTGCCAGTTCCATTTACCAGGGAAGATGCTCCCAATTGTAATGAATCCGCCAAGTGATTCATACGCCTTGGTGTCCTTCGAGAAAATAAGTTTGAATTGCTTGAGATAGTCCCCGGTTATCTTCCATCCTTTTGAGATTCCTGCCGGTATGGCCTGGGCAAAGTTGTAGTGTTTTGTGCTCATCTCCAGAATGTTGGACACATCCCTCATAACACCAAGTATACCTGCCTCCGTTGTTCTGACACTGAAATCCACAAGTTCATTCTCACGCCTCACGGTGACTGTAAGAGGCTCTCCCTTGTGAGCAGCCATGTACACCTGGAATTCATCGTACCATCCAAACGGAATGCTGTCAAGTGCAATAATCTCATCTCCCATTGCGATCCCTGCATTCCTGGCAGGTGAGTCATCGGAAAAACCGGTGACGACGAATGGCCCGAAAGGTATCCGGGCATCAATGATGTCAGGATTTTTCAGCAGCAGGGGTACGTATTCGCGGTTGATCGGGATATCTACTGTTGTACCCTGCCTGTCAACGGTTATCTCCTGACGATCGTTCAGAAGGATATCAGGCACAATGGCATAGAAGTTATCAACCGGCACCCCGTCAACAGAGATGATCTTGTCGCCGTTGCGGAGGCCCATGGCATAACCGGTTGAGTCAGTGAGAATACCGTACTTTACATTTGAGGCGGCCAGGTAGGTCTCACCCCATACACTCAGTGTTCCGATATAAATCAGCAGCGCAAAGATGAAGTTGAAAAAAACACCGCCAAGCATTATCATGAGGCGCTGCCACGACTTCTTCGATCTGAATTCATGGGGTTGGGGCGGCTGCTTCATCTGTTCCTTGTCCATCGATTCGTCAATCATCCCCGAAATCTTCACGTACCCGCCCAGCGGAATCATTCCGATGCCGTACTCCGTCTCCCCCCACTTCTTTTTGAAGATCGCCCAGGGCCAGTCGAAGAAGAGATAGAACTTCTCCACCCTGGTCTTGAAGAGGCGGGCAAAAAGAAAGTGTCCGAATTCATGGACTATTACCAGGATTGAAAGTGACAGCAACAGCTGCAATATCTTTATAAGAACAGTCATTTTCTATTTATTTTGCTTATGTACTCCATGGCGAGACTCCTGCTTCTCAGGTCGGTCTCCTCGTAAACTTCCATGGATGCTTCATTGTTGTATTTCGTTTTTTCCATGACATGTTCCACCGTTCCCGCGATGTCATTGAATCCTATTTTTTCCTTCAGGAATGCTGCTACGGCCGCCTCGTTGGCGGCGTTAAGGGCGCAGGGGATGTTTCCTCCACTCTTAAGGGCCTCACGTGCAAGCGGAAGGCAGCGGAAGCGCTCCGTATCAGGCTCTTCAAAGGTGAGTGATCCGATTTCTGACAGTGACGGCCTCGGGAGCTCAGTGATGACCCGGTCGGGGTATGTCAGCGCGTATATTATCGGCAGTCTCATGTCAGGGACCCCAAGCTGTGCCTTGACCGATCCGTCGGTGAACTGCACCATTGAGTGTATAATTGACTGAGGATGTATAAGCACATCAATCCGGTCCGCGGGTGTTCCGAAAAGCCAGTGGGCCTCTATCACCTCGAGACCCTTGTTCATCAGCGTGGCCGAGTCGATTGTGATTTTGCTGCCCATGCTCCAGTTGGGGTGGCGCAGCGCCTCCAGCGGGGTGACTTTTGCCAGCCTCTCAACTGGAGTGTTGCGGAACGGCCCTCCTGATGCAGTAAGGATAATTCTCTCAACCGACTCCTTCGGTTCGCCACTGAGGCACTGCGTTATTGCCGAGTGTTCCGAGTCGACCGGAACAAGTATACTGCCGGTATCTGCTGCAGTGCGGGTTATCATCTCCCCGGCCACAACAAGGGTCTCCTTGTTGGCCAGTGCCACCTCAAGGCCTGCCCTGACCGCCGCCGCTGTTGACCTCAGTCCCGCAAAACCCACCATGGCGGCAACAACGGTATCAATTCCCTCTGATGATGCCACCTCTTCAAACGCCTGTCTCCCGGCAAGAACTTCAATACCCAGGCCGGCAAGGCCATCCCTGAGCACACTGTAAAAGGCCTCGTTGCCAATGACAACCCGCTCAGGCCTGAATAGCTTCGCCTGTTCCATGAGCAGCTCCGCATTGCTGCCTGCTGCCAGCACTGCAACAGTGAACAGCTCCGGGTAACCGGCCACTATACCGAGGGTCTGGGTGCCGATCGATCCGGTTGAACCGAGGATTGCGAGTCGTTTATGCATCTGCCGGCCTGGTATCAGAGGAATATGTATTGTGCCGGGTCAAGAGGTTCCCCGTTATGCCACAGTTCAAAATGGAGATGCGGGCCCGAGGTGTAAAGCTCCCCGGAGTCACCCACGATGGAGACGGCCTCACCTGCCCATACCCTGTCGCCCATCTCCTTGAGGAGCCTGGCGTTGTGCTTGTATACTGAGACAATGTTGTTGCTGTGCTGGATCATCATCACAAAACCGGTCTCCATGGTCCATCCTGTCATTATCACTGTCCCATCAAGAGTCGATGATACAACCGCCTTGGGCTGGGTCACTATGTCGATGGCATAGTGCCTTGTGCGCAGGTCAAAATTACTCGACACAATGCCTTTCACCGGAGGGAACAAGTGGATGTTGGCAAGGCTGGTTCCTCGTGCGGACGTTTTCGTGCCTGAGGCGAGGCTGTACTTCTCCTCCTGTTCAACCTGTGACCTGAAAACCGAGTCTTCAGAAGATCTGTTGAACGTTATGTTACTGTAGTCACGGGTGGAGTCCCTGCGCGCCACCTGGCTCATGGGCTGCCTGCCGGAGATGACGTCATTGAGGTCGCGGAAGTACTTGTCCCTGATGTCCAGCTCACGCTCCAGGGAGTCAAGCAGAATGGCATTCATCAGGATGTTTCTCCGCATGGCCACATCGGGGTAGCCCGGAATGAACTCACGCAGATTGGTGAAGGCGATCAGCGAGGTGTTTATGCCTAATATAAGCAGCAAAAGCATCGCTGCTGCCAGCAGTGCATTCGACCTGGAAAGGCGTATGCGCCATACCTCCTCGTAGGAGGTGTCATTGAATATGGCGAACCGGAACCTGTCACGCCATTTCCCTTTCCTTCTTTCGTTCTTAGCCATCTGAAAACCGGTACGAAGGCACAAAGATAGCAATCATGTTGGAGAAATAGGCAATAGGCAGTAGGCAATAGGCAGTAGAGGGATTTTCGATTTCAGATTTTCGATTGTCGGTTTAATCAAAATTCGCAAATCGCAAATCGCAAATCCCTCAGACTTTATGGACTTTACGGACTTTCGACTTTACAACTTGTGTTCACCACCCGATACCGTAGTCCTCTCCGAAATTGCTTGATCCGCCCCAGAAGGTTCCGTGAAGCTGATCAAACCCGATGGCGTTCACCGGGCCGGAGGTGCGCTCCTGGAACGAGAGGCGGTATCCCATGGCTGCCAGCTCTTTTCTTACCCATGCCGGCATGCTGTTGTTGAGAACCAGTCCTCCGGCCACCTTTTCATGATCTCCGAAACTCGAATACATCTGCAGTGTCTTGAACGACGGGGCCTCGCATGCCTCCTGGACTGTCATCCCGAATTCGGCTATGTTCAGGAAGAACTGTAGCAGGAGCTGATCCTGCTCGTCGCCACCCTGTTTGCCAAAGGCGAGCCAGGGCTTGCCATCCTTCATTGCCAGCGATGGCGTCAGCGTCACACGGGGCCTTTTGCCAGGCTCAACCACATTGAACGGATTCTCCTTCTCATCGAGCACAAAGCTCTGCATCCGCTGACTCATACCCATGCCCGTGTTGCCGGCAATGCATGCCGGGATCCATCCGCCGCTGGGCGTTACCGAGACAACCCATCCCTCAGCATCGGCAGCCTCGATTGATGTTGTGCCTGACCGGAAGGTTCCCAGGAACCGTTCATACTGCTGCGGATCGTCAGCGGGGTATATATTCCGCGCATCTGCCTGCCATGAATTGAGCAGGGTGACAAAGGGATTTGACCTGCCCTCAAACGGCCAGGGATCACCGGGACGAACAGCAGGGTCATTGTGGTCAGGATTGATAAGCTTTGCACGTTCGAGGGCATACTCCTTCGAGAGGAGACCCCTGATCGGCTCTTCCGGAGGGAAGGCCGGGTCACCGTAGTAGAAGTCCCTGTCGGCATAGGCCAGGTTCATCGCCTGGTAGAGAGTGTGGATGTACCTGACGGAGTTGTATCCCATCTCCTTCAGGTCAAAGTTTTCAAGGATATTAAGTGTCTGAAGCATCACCGGCCCCTGTGTCCATTCCCGGAGTTTGTAAACCTCGATACCCCTGTATTCAGTCATCAGAGGTTCCTCGATCTTCACCTGCCACTTCGCCAGGTCTTCGGTTGTAATCAGTCCTCCCTGCTCCCGGCAACCCCTTGAGAACTCAGCACCTATGTCGCCTTTGTAGAATCGGTCATAGGCAGCGTAAATCGACTCCTTCCTTGATTTCTTCTTCTTAAGGGCCTGCTGTTCGGCCTCGACCAGTTTTGAAAGTGTTGCCAGCAGGTCCTTCTGGACAAATATCTCTCCTGCCGAGGGAGCCTCGCGCTCTGCCCCGGCATGCGGAAGGAATACCTTTGCCGAGTAAGGCCACTCCTTTATCCGGTTCTTATTCCTCTCAATCGAATTGGCCGTCTGTGCCTCAATAGGATAGCCTTCGGCCATCTGCATGGCGGGCGCCAGCACCTCCTTAAGGCTCATGGTGCCGTACTCGGCAAGCATCACCAGCAATCCCCCGGGGGTTCCGGGTGTGACTGCTGCCAGTGGTCCGTACTCCGGAGGGTATCTGTAGCCTTTCGATTTATAGAAATCGGCGGTGGCGCCGGTGGGTGCTACGCCCAGGGCATTTATGGCAATGACCTTCTTCGTGACCGGATTATAGATGAGCGCCTGCGTCTCACCTCCCCAGCTGAGTACGTCCCACATTGTGCAGGTGGCAGCCAGCATCGCGCAGGCGGCATCGACGGCATTGCCGCCGCGGTCGAAGATCATGGCCCCGGCGGTGGCTGCCAGTGGCTTGCCCGTGACAGCCATCCAGTGCCTGCCGTGCAGCGGCGGCTTCTGCGTGGTGACGGGAAAGGTGTTGAATGACTGTGCATCTGTCATGATGAATAGACTTAATAAACTGATGGAGAGAATGATTTTTTTCATGGCATTTTGTCTTCTGAGATCCCCGGTTTCGTCTGCCGGCGGCATCCGCAATTTCGCAATTTAAATCTATAAAAAAGATCCGGCATTAAAAAACCGTACGCAAAGATGAAAGGCAAGGTGAGACTCCATGAAAATACAGGAGAGATCTGCAGCGCTGTTGCAGGTTATCCGGGGAAACCTGCTGACCTCCGGATAAAGGATCTTGATAAGTATGCCAGGCAGGTTAAGGATTTTGGAACAATGATCGATACGCTGGTTAAGAATGATATAGCAAAACTGGTTACGTAATCATTGCACCGTTCATGCGGTCTGGTACCTGCCGAAGCCTGCCGCTTCCTCAAATGCTGTTACAAACCTCAGGAAGAATGTTGAGTAATCATTCTGTTCAAAATAACCGGAGGTCTCCACCCCGGCATCAGAGCTCTTTTCGCAGACGGAGTCGACGGATGTGGTGTTTTCCACCTGGCCTGCAAGATCAACGCGTTCTCCGTTAATCCGGTTATACAAATGCCAGCCTCTGTTGTTGTGTGTTCTCAATATTTTGCCGCCAAAAATATCATTAATCAAAACCGTAATTTCAACTTCACGGTTTTGCATCAACCGGCCATTGCTGCCTGGCTGCTTTTTACCCGAAGGCAATGCACGCCTCAATGCCTCCCTTACGATATTCCAGTCAAATGATCCGGATCTGTACTGTACTCTTGATTTCATTTCCCTCTATTTGATCTTTGAAAATTGGCATACCTGAATAGCGGCCTTAATTGAATGAACCCCTTACCCGCCTGGTTAAAACCTGTCAGTGGTCATGACCACCATTGAACCCGGATACCTGGCATTCTCCTGCTCTTCGGCTGTAATAAATATCTTGACCGGTCTGAATGAACTTATCGTCTCAAATGATGCTTTAAGCGAATTATTGGTACTTATCCGGCCTATATTTACTGCCGCATCTTGGGCTGTTACCATCCAAACCACATATGTCAGGGTTGTCGGATCAAGTCTGTCTGCCCCGGCAAAATTCTTTAATTCAATCTTAATGATATAGTTCTCGCTTTTATCTTTGGATATTTCTACATATCCTGTAGCTGCCGGCAGAACTGACGACTGAAGAAAAAATGCCTTGTTGGAACATGAGGTGAACCATAATGCAATCATTATGAAGAGAGAAACTGTAAAAATTTTTGCTGTCATAGCATTGGTATTTATGTGATAACAAGAAGCCAATTTGCATCGTGGTGCCTGTTGACTTTGTATCACCAAAGTTTCTGTTTTCTTTCAAAAGAACCGTTACATAATTCCGGCAAAGAATTATATAATTCACATCTGAGAAACGAGGAAAAACAATTTACAGAAACAGTAACGGGAAGAAAACGCGTGACACAAAGAGAAGAGACCCAGCGACAGAAAATGGAAGCAAACACGTGACAGGAACAAGGAGATCCGCACAAAAGTATCCTATTGATTGACTGCCGTCCCGATCCGCCAGCCCGCGGATCATTTGTTAACGCTCGGCCCCCTACTGCCTGAAATGACTGCTGACTGAGGACTGAAGACTTCACTATTGCCTACTGCCTACTGCCTGCTGCCTGATTATAATCACTTCTGGAATCCTGAGATATCGATTAATGAAAGAAGACACTGCCTGTCATCTCCTGTAACCACACCTTCGGCATAGACACGGCACAGGGGCTTGTCATTGCAGCTGAGCACCAGTTCACATGATTCCCTGGAATTGCCGGAAAAAACTTTTTTAAAGAATGAATTGAATACAGGTTTAGACTTTTCGGAGAGAAAGACTTTAAAGTTACTGTTGATCAGGCTGAAACGCTTTTCTCCCAGGATTTCGGCACCGGTGAAATTAAGGTCCGCAATGCTGCCGTCACCGTCAAGTATAAAGTAGCCCATCGGAGCAAAGTCATACAACATAGTATAACGCCTGAGAGCCTCCTCCGCAGTGGCATTGGCCTGCCGGAGCTCTTCATTCTGCATCTCCAGCTCTATCTGATGGACCTGAAGTTCATGTAGAAGCTTCTTCGCATCAGATTCCCGGGAATCTGAGGTGAACTTCTTCCGGTTACTCTTCAGCTGTTCTTCTGCCTTAATTCGGAGGAGCTGCCTTTCTGTGAGATTATCTTCCTTCTTACTCATGGACCTTCTGAATATTAGTTGACAATATCATCCCTTCTGCCCTGTTCAATTTATTCAACGATAAGTTTACAAAAAAATCCACAACCTTCATCTCTTCTCTTGCCGAAAGTACTGTGATTTTTATTCTGCCGTTCAAACCCTTGCTGAGCAAGGCTTTAATATCAGTTTCAGCAGCCTTGCGGTTTTTTTCAGGAACAAACGTCCCGATAAAATCTTTATTTAAACACTCCTCACGGCTCTTCCCGAAAAATGATTCTGCTTCAGGACTGAGATCCATTACTGAACCGTCAGCTGCCAGGACTATTATGACTTCAGAGCTGGCTCCCAGAAGAATCCTGTTTCTCTTTTCGCTTTCAAGCAGTTTATGTTCGGTTTTTTTATGTCCGGATATATCGAAAAACGTTATTACAAGTCCGTCAATTCTGTCATCGAAGGTGCGATAGGGCATGATGCGTACCAGGAACCAGCGACCGTCACAGGCCGGAACCTCCTTCTGGATAAAAACGAGAGTCCTTAACACCTCACGTGCATCGTCGGCCAGTTCCGGGTAATTAAGGTCTGATGCCTGGTCGGTAAAGGGACGGCCGACATCGCTTTTTATGAGTTTAAAAATCTTTGTGGCCTGGTGGGTAAACCGACGGATATTGAGGTCCTTGTCGAGAAACAGGGTTGCAATTTCAGTGCTGTTAAGCAGGTTCTTCATGTCATTATTAACCCTGGAGTAATCATCTACCTTGGCCTGCAATTCAGCATTGACCGTCTGAAGCTCCTCGTTCAGGCTCTGCATCTCTTCCTTTGACGTTGTAAGCTCCTCATTTGTCGACTGCAGCTCTTCATTGGTCGACTGGAGTTCCTCATTGGTTGACCGCAGCTCCTCCTGAGATGTCTGGACCTCCTCGAGAGAATTCTGCATCACCTCGCGCATCCGCAGCAATTCAGACTCCAGTTCCTTCTCCCTCGTTGAGTCCCCGGAATGCCCCTTGTTGCCTGAAACTGCCTTCGGGGAAGCAACCTCTTTCACCTCGGCAAAGATGACCATTAAAGTGCCGTAGAGGAGTTCCGGCTTATCTATCCATTTAATGTCGATGTTTACAGTCTGGGAAATGCCGTTGGAGGTTACCCGGAGGTTGTGCACTATGACAGTCTCTTTATTTGCTACAGCCTTGCGGAAGGCATGAAGGAACTCATTCCTGAGTCCCTCACGCAGCATTGCAAAGATGTTCATGTTTGCCTTGCCTGCAGCAGGTTCAAGGTATTTTCCCGTGTGCCCGTGGATGTAGATCACATCGCCAAACTCATTCACCAGCACACCTGCAGGCGAATAGTAATCAAGCAAAAGATGGTCGGCCAGGACCTGAATACTCATATCCCTGGTATCCGGAAGCAGGTTTGTGGTCACTGATGATTTGGACCTTGAAAATGATGAGGGAAAATCAAAGTATTCAGGCAGATGGTTCGTGCGTGTTCGCCTGTAAATCCTCAGCTTACTGTCAACCAGCGCAAAGAGATGGTTCTGGTTGCCGGGGGTCTCGGAGCTGCCGAGCAGAAGTATTCCGTCAGGATTGATGCTGTAGTAGAACAATCCTATAAGTTTCTTCTGCAGCTCAGGGTCCATATATATCAGCAGATTGCGGCATGATAATATGTCAATCCTGGTAAACGGAGGATGCAGGATAAGATTATGCTGAGCAAACACAACCATCTCCCTGATTTCGTTTTTTATCCGGTAACCTTCATCAGTTGAAATGAAATAGCGGTTAAGGCGGTCAGGTGAAATATCCGCTGCAATATTTGCCGGATAAATCCCTCTCCGTGCAATGTCTATCGCATCAGGATCAATGTCTGTTGCAAAAATCTGCAATGAGGGACTTCCGTGCTGGTTCACCTTTTCAAGCGCCTCCCTGAATGCAATTGCCAGTGAATATGCCTCTTCTCCCGTTGAACAACCAGTGACCCATGCTCTTAAAACCGTACCTGGCTGGATTGTTGATAGAATTCCCGGTAAAAGAGCTTCCTTCATTCTGACCCAGACAGCCGGATCCCGGAAAAAACTGGTCACCCCTATCAGAAGCTCCTTGAAAAGAATTTCCACCTCTTTTGGATTTCCCTGGAGAAAGTGCACATAAGTGACGATTTTGTCAATCTTATGCACCGTCATGCGTCTTTCAATCCTGCGATACAGGGTATTTTTCTTATACAGCGAGAAGTCGTTCCCGGTATAGGTCCGCAAAAGAATAATTATTTTATCGAGGGAACTCTTGTCTTTTACCTCGGCGTTCAGTTCTGATCTTACTGCAGGGATATGCTTCAGGAATTCCATTAGTCTGCCCGGAAGCTCTCTGGCCGCTGCTATAATATCCACAAGCACTATCTCTATGGCGCTGCGCGGCATACTGTCGAACTTCGCATCCGCCGGATCCTGCACAACCACGATGCCGTTCTTCTCCTTTATTGCACGCAGGCCTGCACTGCCGTCCGAACCCATTCCTGAAAGAATGATACCGATGCTGAGGTCGCGTCTGTCATCTGCCAGGGAGCGAAGGAAAAAGTCAATCGGGAGGCGCATGCCTCTTGTTTCAACCGGCTCGAACAGGTGAAGGACCCCGTTCAGTATTGACATGCTTTTATTGGGCGGGATAACGTAGACGGTATTTACCTTGACTGCCATCCGGTCGGCTGCCTGGTACACCTTCATGGGGGTGATCCGTTGCAGCAGTTCGGGCAGCATCCCCTTTTGCGTCGGATCAAGATGCTGGATGACAATGAAGGCCATCCCGCTGTTCTCAGGCACATTACCAAGAAATTGTTCAAGTGCCTCCAACCCGCCGGCCGAGGCACCGATGCCAACTATCGGAAATTTTTCAGTACCCTTCCCGGGAACTTTCCCGGCAGTTGAGGCTTTGGACTTTACTTTACTGGTTACCGTTGCCATGGCTTGTTTTGAAACCGGGTCATTTACAACTGAATGTCACACAAAAATAAAGAATAAAATACCATTCAGGGCATTCCGTGGCAGCTGTTTTACCACCAATTCTCATAAGTGTTTCAACAGGGTCACAATAGTGTATTTATTTCGCGGCATTGTAGAACTTCAGCGCTTCCGGCATGAACTGTTCCAGCTTCCTCAGTCTTGTCGCATCAGAAGGGTGTGTACTGAGAAATTCCGGAGGGCTTCCTCCGCCCGCTTCGGCCATCCTTTTCCAGAAAGGCAATGCCTCGCGAGGGTCATATCCTGCTATGGCTGAGAAAATAAGACCATATTGGTCAGCTTCAGTCTCCTGTTGTCTTGACCAGGGCAATACGGCTCCCACTGTGCTCCCTATTCCATATGTCATCATAAACAGATCGCGCGTTTCCTGAGGCTTCTGTGCCAATGCAATTTCCAGTGCCATGCCCCCAAGCTGCTGAACCATGGCCTGGCTCATCCTCTCGTTGCCGTGCCTGGCAACCGAGTGAGCTATCTCATGGCCCATCACAATTGCAAGTGCTGCTTCATTCTTGGTCACCGGCAATAGGCCGGTATAAACTACTACCTTGCCTCCCGGCATGCACCAGGCATTAATATCCTTGCTCTCAATGGTATTGAATTCCCACTTGTAACCTTCAAGAAGAGAGGACTCTCCCCTTGTTTCAAAATACTTTGTTATCGCATTTGAAATACGGGCCCCTACCCGGTCTACGGTTGCAGCATCGCGACTGGTTGCGGAGTTCAATACCTTATTCTCCGAAAGGAAGATACTATATTGGTCCTTTGCCATCAACTGCACTTCAGATTCCTTTACCAGATTCAGCTGTTTGCGCCCGGTTAAAAGATTTAACGCGCATCCGGTCAGAAGACCGATGCCAAGAAACACAATGATTATTTTTTTCATTTATGCAATATTCTTTGTTTCAATAATTTATGTACCAGCGGGTTTATGTCCCGGGCACATCTAAACCTGGATATTCTCCAGGTATCCGAATACCCCGAATAATTTAAGAAGCCAGATGATCACAACAATCACAACGACAACATTAAGGATTGTTTTTATTTTCCGGTCCATGGGAATGTAATTGTTGACGAGCCATAAAAGGACACCTGCAACTATCAGGATGATCAAAACTGTAAGTAATGGCATAGCATTTTAGTATTGGTTAAATTCAAAGATAGTCCCCGGCACTCCGTCCCCGGTTACATAACTGCCGGAAAAAATTACACAATTCACACATCTGCAACCTCACAGGGTGTGAATCATGTAACTCATTGATAAAGTTGTGTAACGCTGACCCTCTCCTGCATCCCTACCTTTCGGAAAATATCAGTAATTATTTCAATTGAGATTACATAAACAACTAAATAATTAAATATGAGATCTTTAATAATAAGTTTGATCATGATCGTCAGTATGGTTATGATTTTATCGGGTTGCGCATCATGGAACAAGACCCGGAAAGGTGCAGTTGCCGGGACCGCTGCCGGGGGCGCCATGGGGGCCGTCATCGGAAGAGCCTCGGGCAATACTGCACTGGGCGCAATCATCGGTGCAACGGCAGGCGGAGCCGCAGGCGCTTTAATTGGCAACCAGATGGACAAACAGGCAGAGGAAATAAAGAAGACTGTTCCTGATGCCAGGGTGGAACGCGTCGGGGAAGGCATAGTTGTGGAATTTAACAGTAATGTCCTTTTCGGATTTGACGAATCGACTCTGTCAGGCGA
Organism: Bacteroidales bacterium; assembly: GCA_049294275.1. GTDB lineage: Bacteria > Bacteroidota > Bacteroidia > Bacteroidales > VadinHA17 > SR-FBR-E99. Next base: position 35,657 of record JBAQCQ010000020.1, on the reverse strand, counting down.
TGCAAGGACAAGTCTTGATAAGCTTGTTAAGGTGCTTGACGCCTATCCTGACACGGATATAGAAATACAGGGTCATACCGACAGCAAGGGCAGTCTTGCTTACAATCAGGCATTGTCAGAAAGGCGTGCCGGAGCAGTGTCAGGTTACCTCGTGGGCCAGGGCACGGCAGCCAGCCGTCTGAATATCAAAGGTTATGGCGAAACAATTCCTAAATATGAAAACGGTACGGCAGACGGGAGAACCGCGAACCGCAGGGTGGAGTTCCTTATCACCGCCAATGAGAAGATGAAAGCCGAGGCCGCAAAAACAGCTGGCCAATAGTTTACGGCAGACTAAAAAACAAATTGATAAACCTAACAATAAATGAAAATGAGAATAAAACATCTTACATTATCAGCGATCATTATACTGTCATCCTTGGCAGTGCAGGCTCAGATTGGCTTTGGCATCCTGGGCGGAGTAAATTTCCAGAATATCAACGGGAAGAGCAGCAACGGGACCAAACTTGAAAATGGGCTCCTGACCGGATTTCATGCCGGAGTGAGCGTCAATATACCCATAGCAGCTGACTTCTATTTTCAGCCAGGGCTTCTTTTTTCCCTGAAGGGATCAAATAACGAATTCTATAGCCCACCGGCTAAGGCCTCAGGAGATTACACAACCACCACCAGGCTCTCTTACGTCGAACTTCCCCTGAACCTGCTCTTCAGGCCACAGCTTGGCAACGGGCATATTCTGCTCGGGTTCGGACCCTATATAGCCTACGGGATCACAGGCAAGGAAACCACTCAGCTCAGTTCAATCTCAATAGAGCGACCGGTGAAGTTTAAAAATTCTGTTGAAAACTGGACCGATCTGGTAAATAACGCATATTACAGGCCTTTTGATGCAGGGGCAAATATTTTTTTCGGATATGAATTTTCAATGGGCGCATTCGTGCAGCTGAATGCCCAGCTTGGACTGCTGAAAATCAACCCGGAGTATCCCTGGATCTCTGATGATCAGACTGCATACAAGAATACAGGGTACGGTCTCTCGTTGGGATACCGTTTTTAGCAAAAAGTTTATACTGCAAAGGGTTGTCCCGGCGAGGGGATAGCCCTTTTTTTTTATGCCCCGGACTGGCGTACTGCTGTCCATTATTCCAATGTATGAATCATGTAAATCAAATAATGAAAAGTGTAACGCTTTCTGACCGATTGGTGCGCAACTTTACATTACAAAATCTATCCAAAATACTGCTTTGATGAAAAATTTTTCCCTGGTTGAAAGAACAGAGACTCTCTCTTACGCAAAGATAATCAAAAGCATGCATGGCAGGTCGGTAAACCTGTCGGTTGCCGGTACCGTAATTGACACCCTTACCGCTGAAGGCGGACAGGCATTCCTTGACTACGTCAGCAGGCTCGGTCTTGCCCAGGAGAAGGGAATGGTAGTACTGTCATTCAGGCAGCACTTCTTTTTTGATGCCGAAGAGATGAAAAGGGCGAGAACCCTTGTAACGCTTACAGAACTGAATAAAATAAGGAAGGTAATGGACTTTTTACGCTCATGTTACCGGATCATGCCCCGGGAAAGCAACCTGCTGGGGCGTTTCATTGACAATATGGAAATTGCCAGGTATAAGTTGAACAACAGTTCTTCAGCCTTTTCTGAAGGCGACTATTTTGATGATATTGAAAACGCGATAGTCTCGCCCGTTCCATTTATTAACAGGTTGTACAGCATTCTTGATTCAAGAACCAATTCCTGGATGTCGAGGAGCAGTGTTTCATCATTACTGCAGGATTACGGGTTCAAAGTTATGGATATGACAGTGTTGAACGGGCTGACATATTTCCGTGCACAAAAAGCCCGGACTGCATAAGAAACTGCAGTCCGGACCTTTTTTCTTAATGACCGGAACCAGGCTCAGCCTACCTTTTGGATGGAACCAGTATTAAGACTCCCCCAACCGCCATTACGGCAATCCCGATAAACGGTGACCAGTTAAGATTATGGCGCTTGTTCGCAGAGATCTGGATTTCTCCCATATCAACAATTTTCTCTCTTGTAAAGAATGTGACAGTTGTAAAAATTGTCAATGCCAATCCGATGATTAAAATAACGATTCCAGCTTTTTTCATGCGTATATAATTTTACAATAAATTTCAATTATGCCCCTAATGCCAGCCTGAAAATTCAAATCCGCACCAGGGTCACGGTCAGGAAAGTAATACCATAAGAAAAACAGCAGCGGTGGCAATGACCATAGCCTCCATTAAAAGTTTAATCCTATAGTTTTGTAATTTCAGCCTGGGACGATTGTTGTATGATTTCATTTCTGTATATTTTTACCTGATGCTCACATCAGGTTAGTTTTTAAGTGATAACCGGGTGTTCATGGAATCCTGCGTCACACCTACCTCCAGAAATCGCACGGTGCCTCAATCCTGTCCAGTCTGCCCGATGCACTCCTGTCAGAATCCTTTGCGATTGACATAAGCAGAACAGTTTCTTCACTGGCGGTCAGCCGGTACTTTACCTTATCATTGAGCGTAAGTACCTGGCCTATGCCGAGAGCGGCCGATTTTTTCTGCGTAACGAACTCCATCTTCCCTTCAATAATCCTGAAGGTGATGGAATCATTTGACTGGTAGGATACAATCTCTGTTCCTTCATGCAGCGCGACCAACACAACGTTCTTTTCGGGATTCTTAACCAGGATCATTGCGTTGAGGTCGCCCTTTGACCATGCGTTGCTCAGTTTCATGTTGCGTATCAAACCCGGAAGATCCTGCTTTAGTGTGGCAGAAGCATCGGGCATCGGTTCTCCCGCAACAGATGATCCCGGAATTGTGGTTTCTCTATCCATTCAATCTTAATTTTAAAGCCTGCTCCGGATATCCGGCTTCGCACTGCCTATAACTGATCTGTTTGGTTTTCAGGCAGATACAATGACAATTGGATATCCCGGAGCGACCTAAGTTATTTATATAGGCAGGCTCAGAGGATTCGTCTCCCCTGGATAACCCTGACGAGAATTGCAATGACGGCAATGACAAGAAGCACATGAATTATGCCGCCTGCGCTAAACCCGAAAAAACCTATTGCCCATGCAATTACAAGTATGACCGCAATAATGTACAGTAAATCTTTCATGACACTTAAATCTTAGTTTATTAAAGAAGGATGATAAGTAATATGATAATGATAAGTAAGGCAGCACCTGAAATGTAAACACCGTTCCCTATTGATCTGAGCTCGCTGTTTATAGATTTGACTTCATTTCGTAGTTCCTTCTTTTCAGATGCTTTCAGATCTGACTTGTCGGAATTCCTGATTTCGTCTAATCTGAGCAGCAGTTCGTTTGCCCTGGTTGCTTCTGCAGGAGTCACCGGACTTGGTTCAGCAACCGGAGGGGGAGTTACTTTCGGTTTGGCGTTTAATTCAAGCGGGATAAATGTCAGTGCCATCACTGTTGCCATCAGGCAGAAAAAAAACTTTTTCATTTTACTTGATTTAAGTTAGTATACTTGGAAGAAAATGCATCAGTTGCCCTGTTGACCTGATCAGCAAGGGATCACAGGCAAATTTACAGTGCCAGACACTTCCAGCCGTTACATGATTACACATAAAAGTTACATAATTCACACATTATCTGATGCTTCAGATAATCAAAGCAATGACTGTCAGGAGGGTTTGCTATTTTACTCCGGTTCCGGCTGCTCCGGCTTCTTCCATGACACTTATGCCTGTAACTGCGTCAAAATATGACAGCCTCCTGTTACAGGTCAGTTTTCTGCAATTAATCAGCCTCTCATCATAAAACAGTGAAGGAGTTGTCGTCACCACGATCCTGACCGTCACACCGTTTTCCCTGCAATACAGGTCTACGGGCATGCTGAAAGCCTCCGGCACACCTGTCCATTTTGCTGCAATGACCGGACCACCGTTAGAGGCAGGCGGGCCTGAAGCTCCTTCGATGACCGCAGGACTATAATACCAGTGCAGGACAGGAACCTCGCGCCGGTACAGGTAAACCTCAAAGAAATCCCGCCAGTTCTTTCCGGTTTTACGCTCAACCACACTTATGAAATCCTCAGTTGTGACATGTGATGCAGCCGCGTGCTCAGAGTAAAATGTCTTCAGGATATCAAAAAAGAGAGTGCTGTCGTTCACAATGTTGCGAATCGTATGGAGTATCATGGCTCCCTTGTTGTAAACATCGTTGTCGCCTGAGTTCCAGTAACTGACACCGGCAGGGCCTGCAACAGGAAATCTGTTCTTTATCGAAGCAGCAATATTGTACCTTGCATACAACAGCGAGTTCTCATATCCAAGTGTTTGTTCAGCGAAGAGAATTTCGGAATAGGTTGCAAACCCTTCATGCAGCCAGATATCACTGAAGTCGCTGACTGATACTGCATTGCCCCACCATTCGTGCGCAGCCTCATGCACTATGACGTAATCACCCCCAAGCCATGCCCGGTTCGAGAAACCACTCCCGTATGCAATTGCAGTCTGATGCTCCATTCCTTCAAACGGCGACTCTACAAGTTTGAACCCTTCCTTCATCCAGGGATATGGTCCGTATAGCCCGGAATAGAGATTGATAATATCCTTCACCTGCAGAAAGTGATTTTTCGCCCTTGCGAGGTTCTGAGACAGTACATAATAATCAAGGTTAATGATGCCATACGGGGTCAGGACTGTATCACTGAAATGCTCATATTTACCGGCATAGAAGGTTATGTTGTAGATATTGACCGGATACCTGGTTAACCAGGTATACCTCTCTTTCTCCTTTACTGAAGTATGACTCTGCCTGATTCCATTTGAAACGACAGTCAGGCCGGCCGGGACTGTCATACTTAACCTGACGCTGTCCGGTTCGTCTGAGAGGTGGTCCTTGCAGGGGAACCAGAGGCTGGCCCCCTCGGTTTCGCATGCCACTCCTGTCCATGGATTTCCATCATCGTCTTTTCTCCACACGAAGCCACCTCCCCAGGGTGGATTTTTCGCACGGGTTGGTTTGCCCCAATATTGTAAAGTCAGAATATAATCGTGACCTGGCTTTAGCGGACCAGGGAGTGTAACATTCACCGCCCTCTCATTGCGCGCCCAGGGGACCTCTTCTCCCGAAAGTTTCATGCCGGTGATCCGGAGTTTCTCGTACAGGTCAATGCGTAATTCACTGAGATCTGAAACTGCCTTGAAATGAATGTCAACAGTGCCACCCAGTTCCTTACGAGCAGGATCGAGCATCAGATCAAGATCATAGAAGAATACATCATACCCTGCCCGGTCTTCATCAAGCATCCCGATAAGGGAATCCCCTGAAGTAAACCGAGGGTATGTGCCGGGCTTCTCAGGAACCCTGGCAAAATCCGGAACCCTCATTACAGCGCACCCGTTAAGAATAAAAAATGCAAGGATTATGGCCGGTAGTCCTTTCATGACAATTCAAGGGGTCTTCTTCCTATGCTTTAGTTTAAGTTTCAGATCTGCTTCATTCTGTTTATGTTTGGCTATTTCCTGAACCAGCTTCGTGTTTGTACTCTTCAGTTTTTTTATCTCAACATCTGTATCGATTTTTTTTTCAATCAGACGCATGCGCAATTGTTCTATTACACCTAATTTTTGCTCCAGCAGCTTTGATAACTCAAGGAGCTTCTTTTCCTCTCTCTTTATTTCCGTTACGTCAGTTGCGACAAGTATGCAATGATCACCCTGGAGATAGGCAGGCAACAGGTGAAAGGATAGTTTCAGGTGTAGTGAATTGACCAGGGATATTGTCAGTACATTATTGATATTGCGTGCCTTTCGGGCAAGTAATTTATCGAATCTGGGTCTGTCAACCGGAATAATGAAGCGATTAAAGTAGGAACCAATCACTCGTTCAGTAGGCTCGTTTACCAGCTCCGAGAATCTCTGGTTACAATAAATAACCAGCCCATCTCCTGAGAGTGTGACTGCGCCCTCATCCATTTCTTCAATGAAAGTGCGATACGGTGTTTCCGCGGAACTGATGGAATAGACCTGCTCTCCATTCCTGCCGGGGACGATAATCGCATCTACTTCTCCGCCCCTGATTGCTGCAAGGGCCACTTCAGTTTCCGTGAGGCGCGATTGTAATTCCTCATTCTCAATTATGAGTTGTTCTCTTGTTCTGGTCATTGACTTATTAAAGCTAAATTTGATTCGTTTAATTTCATATGTCCCGCATCTGATTTATATCTTCTTGATCTCCAGACCCATAAGCACTTTTTCAATATCTGACATATCGCCTATAATCCGGCGGAACGGAAGAGGCAGTTTTTTAATCAGTGTAGGGGCTGCAATTATCTGTTCTTCCATTGCCAGGCCCGGGTTCTGGTAAAGGTCTATCACCTGCAGGTCATACTGGCCTTCAAGATACTCTTCGCAAATCTTCTTTAGGTTTGTAAGGGCAAGGACTGACCTGGGTGTTGTGCCGGTAATGAATAACCTCAAAATATATTTGTCTTTATGCAATCCGGACATAGCCTGGTCAAACGCTGCCGTAGTTCCTCCTGTTTCTTCTTTTTTCTTTTTCATGATGGTATCGCGGAAGTCACGGATTGAAAAATCAGTCAACATGGAGCAGATCCAGTCCGACAAGAACCCGTTCGGTATCTGAAAGGTCACCTATAATCTTACGAACCGGTACCGGCAATTTTCTGACCAGTGTGGGCAAAGCGAGGATCTGGTCCTCATTACCCAGTTGCGGGTTTATCAAAAGGTCAATTACCTCAATTGAGTATTTTCCTTGCAGCTGCTCTTCACAAATTTTTTTCAGATTGGCAAAAGCGGTAAGAGCCTTGGGCGACTGACCTGCGACATATAATCGCAACACCCACTTATCATCAATTGTCTCAGGATGTTTTCGCTTTATACTCTTTAGATCTGATTTTTCATTTATTGGCTTCATCGGGTCTATAGTTTAGTGTGTTTTTTTTTCTTTTCTATGAATGACTGTCTGCTTACCGCCATTTCTATTTTATCCCTTTCCTGCAGGTTAATAGAGTCCTGCTCCGTCTCTATATTTTTAAGAGCTTCGGATTCTTCCGACTTAAACTCAGCATGCAGTGATGCAACACGCGATTGCATTACTTTTCGTTTTCGTTCCAGTTCACGCTTTCTGTGTTCAATATCCTGCTTTCGCCTTAATAGTCCCGCATTTTCATGCGCCTCCTGTGCAACACGGGCTGACCCGGTCAGGACTCCGCTGGCACCGATATAAACCTCCCGCAGTCTTACACCGTTATCAGTCAGGATGAATTCGCGGATCTGGTTGGAATTTGCCATTCCCCTTGATTTAAGCACATACATTCCCCTGTTGCGTTCGCCGTTCAGTTCTATGTCGCGAAGCAGCAACCAGGTATCTATCAGTGATGAGATGCCCACGTCAGAACTCTCCAGTGCACTTTCGGACGAAGTCAGGCTGGTAAACAATGCTGTAATCTGGTTTCCCTTAAGGAAATCGACGATACGCATAAGCATCGTTTTTACTTCGTTCTCTTTGTCTCCCAGAATGAATGTATTTATCGGGTCCATAATGACTATATCAGGCTTGAAGGCACTGACAGCCTTGTGAGTTACTGCCAGGTGCATTTCCAATCCGTAAAATGTTGGCCTGGTAGCCTGGAATTGGAGAAGCCCTTTCTGCACCCATGGTGCTAATTTTATCCCGATGGAGCGCATATTGCGCATCATCTGGCTGGGTGACTCCTCGAAACAGAAATAGAGAACCCGTTCGCCACGTTTGCATGCTGCTTCTGCAAAGTGGGCTGCCACACTTGTTTTTCCAACTCCTGCTGTACCTGAAACAAGTACGGTGCTTCCGCGAAAATATCCTTTCCCTTCGAGCATCTTGTCAAGTTCGGTTATCCCGCTCGAGATTCTCTTGTTTGATACTATATGCTCCAATCCCAGGGAGGTTATTGGCAAAACTGAAAAACCGGTTTCATCAATAAGAAAAGGATACTCATTGGTCCCGTGCAATGAACCGCGGTATTTTACAACTCTTAACCGACGTGTTGATGTCTGTTCGTTGACACGGTGGTCAAGTACGATGACGCAGTCTGAAACATATTCCTCCAGACCCTGCCTTGTTAGTGTCTCATCTCCGCGCTCACCCGTAATAATTGCGGTCACGCCTTTCTCTTTTAACCAGCGGAACAACCGCCGCAATTCAGCCCTTAAAATCAGCTGATTAGGCAGGCCGGCAAACAGAGACTCAATGGTGTCCAATACCACACGTTTTGCCCCAATGGAGTCAATGGCATAACCAAGTCTTATGAACAGCCCCTCCAGGTCATATTCCCCAGTCTCTTCTATCTCACTTCTCTCTAAATGTACGTGGTCAAGCGCAATTTTTTTATGCTCAATAAGATCCGCCAGATTAAATCCCAGAGATTCAACATTCTTCATTAATTCTTCATTGGTCTCCTCAAATGACACAAACACACCCGGTTCATTGTACAGTGTAGCGCCACGGACAAGGAACTCAATACCGAAAAGCGTCTTTCCGCATCCTGCACCGCCGCAGACAAGGGTTGGTCTGCCGGCAGGTAACCCGCCGGCGGTTATTTCATCAAAACCCTGAATTCCGGTGCGGGACTTCCGAAGACTTGCATGTGATAAAGAATGTTCTGTTCTTCTCATTGACTTTCAATTATATAAACCTCTGACAGTGCACTGTTACTGTTAATTTAAATGGGCCGCTGCTATAAATTAATGCTGACTTTCATACTGTCATTAGCATACACTGACGTCGGCTAAAGATGAGGACAATCCGTTTCAATAGCTTAATTTTCAACCGCTCCCATGCAAAGACGACCTAAAGTGGTTTCAAGCTAATTGACAAAGTTGGAATGCTTTAATGAGAGAACCTTTACAAATTTCCATTAGAAAGTTACATAATTCACATGTTTTCCAGCGACTGGGGCTTCCTGCCCTTAAGGTTTTTAAACTGAGTCGGGGTAAGCCCGGTCATCTTTCTGAACTGGTTCGACAGGTGTGCAACGCTGCTGTAATGTAACTTCCATGCTATTTCGGTGAGATTTAGCTCACCATATGCAAGCAGCTCCTTTACCTTTTCAATTTTGTGCGACAGGTAATACTTTTCTATAGTCATCCCCTTGACTTCAGAGAAAAGATTTGCGAGGTATGTGTAGTTGTGATTGAGTTTCTGGCTCAGGTGGTCGGAGAGATTGACCTTTATCTGATCGTCTGTGAAGTGAACCAGCTCAATAATGGTAGTCTTTATTCTTTCTACCAGGATGTTCCTTTTGTCTTCCATCAGCTCAAGCCCGGTCTCTTTAAGGGCTGCGGCGAGTTTTTCGCGCTGGTCGGATGTTATGTCAGATGTTATCTCTGCTTCACCAAGTTCGATAGAAGTGTAGGACAGCCCGAGGTTTTCAAGCTCGGATTTCACAACCATTTTGCAACGGACGCAGACCATATTCTGGATATACAGTTTCAATCCGCTATTTATTTAATTTGCATAGGTCAGTAAAGGGTAAATATACTATTTTTTTTTGAATGCATTGCTTTGACCGGGCAGCCAGTGTGACCGGGGCGACGGGGCGACCGGGTGACCGGGGCGTTGACCTGCATGAGGTGTCAGCATTTGTCACCACAGCAATCACGTTGCCTTTATTCTGACCATTATTACAAACGTGCTTCTGTTCTGACATGATATAACAAATGTGCAACCGTTTTGATCAGAGTATTACATTTGTCAGCGGAATTGCTGAACATTGTCCGGCCAGTTTCCGTTGTCAGGGGTACTGTACAATAATAAAGGATACAATTTATGAATGAGTTTGATATAAAGGCTGCAGAGTGGGATAAGAGTGCCATGCACCGGGAGCGCGCCGAAACTATTGCGGCTGAAATCATTAAACAGATACCGCTGAACCAGGGCATGACTGCAATGGAGTTCGGGGCCGGAACCGGTCTGCTCAGCTTCAAGCTGAAGGACCATCTCAGGGAGATAACCCTCATTGACAACTCGGAAGGTATGGTGAAGGTGCTGAATGAAAAGCTGATGACGGCAAAAACCGCGAATATGAAAGTCATCAGGGCTGACCTCGAACATGAAGACATTGCAGCAGGTCCTTTTGATCTCATCTATACCCTGATGGTACTCCATCATGTCGGAGATATTGCCACCATTATTAAAAAGTTCCATGACCTGCTCAATCCTGGAGGTTTCCTTGCAATTGCCGACCTTTACAGCGAGGACGGATCATTTCACGGTGATGGATTTCACGGTCACAGGGGCTTTGACCCGTTATCACTGGCGGCTCTGCTGGAGAAGCAAGGGTTCGCGGGATTAAGCCATCGGAAGGTTTTTGCCATTGATAAGTCAGTTTCGGATAACAGCATTAAAAAGTTTGAGGTGTTTCTCATAACGGCGATAAAGCCTGCATAATGACACGGCTCACTTTCCTGCTTTCCGTGAAAGGTAAAACTCATTAAATTAATACATTTCAGAACAATTAGCAGTACAGCATATGGCGAACATGGAAGTAACAATTGACGGCGGCAAAGTGGTCACCGCTCATATAAACGGGAAGACTATAAAGACTGACCAGTCAGTCAGGAACGGCGGAGGGGGAACCGCACCCGAGCCCTTTGAACTGTTTCTTGCATCAATAGGAACCTGCGCGGGGATCTATGTCAAATCGTTCTGCGACCAGCGGGGAATACCGGCTGAAGGCATCAAAATCATCCAGTCGGTTGAGTTTGACCCGGATAAGAGGGTCCCGTCACTTATTAAACTCGACATCCAGCTTCCGGCCGGCTTCCCGGAAAAATACAGTTCTGCCGTCATCAATGCAGCAGAACTGTGCCTAGTAAAAAAGACGATCAATAATGCTCCCCGGTTCGAGGTTATTTCTTCGGTCAGTTGAAGCGTCCTCTTCCCTGAACCGTCTCTGTTACGGCCCTGAAGGCAATCACACTCCTGCTCTCCGAAATAAATTATGTACTTGTTTTCAACAAATGCTAAATTAGCCGGCAAGAACATAGTATATAGTATCATGACAAAGGAATTCAGGGAGGTGAAGCCTTCGGCATTGAAGGATAATCTCATCAGGCTCATAGCCACAGACTGGATGCTTGTGACTGCCGGCACCAGGGAGAAATTTAACACCATGACCGCAAACTGGGGCGGGATGGGCTACCTGTGGAACAGAAACATGGTATTTGTATTTGTCCGGCCGGAACGCTACACTTACGGTTTCATGGAAGAGACCGAAGGATTCACACTGACATTTTTTGATGAAAAATACCGTGATGCACTCAACCTGTGCGGAACAAAGAGCGGCAGGAAATGCGACAAGGTGGCAGAGACGGGACTCACTCCCTGTTTCACTGACCGGGGTTACCCGGCCTTCACAGAGGCGCGACTGGTGCTCGAGTGCCGTAAGATATACGCAGACCAGCTGACGAGAGATGCTTTTCTCGACGATGAGCCGCTGAAGACTCATTACAGCACCAAAGGAGGCCTGCACAAGATGTATGTCGCAGAGATAACCGGTGCCTGGACAAAACAGCCTGCAGTACTTATTAAATAGTCGTCTCAGTTCTCCCCGGCAAACTTATTCAGATAATCTCCCAGCTTTGCCAGATCTTCGGCAGATTTGAAATTCACTTCTTCCTTCTCCATGTACTCCCTTATAACAGGTTCGTATCCGGGCATAATCTTCATAAGCTGCCTGGCATTGCTGAATTTCTCAGGGACGGTTCCCTGGCTCACCCAGAAAACAGGTGCGACTTTCACCTCACCTTCGGCCGGGATTTCAAGATATGCCACATCCCCCCAGTAGCTGTTCATCTCGAACCTTTTGTACTGTGTGGGTCCCGTCGACTGCGACTTTACCCCGTACCCCACATCGTTTCCCGCCACAATGAGTGTGGCGCGATGCTGAACCATGAAGGTGAACCTTCCCCGTGAAATGACCTCATAGAATTTGCCATCCACCGGGGCAAACACCCTGTTTTCTATCAGCACGGAGTCAATAAGTGCCGGGTCCTTTGAATACCTGTATGCACCGTTGAATTCGGTTACCATTCTTTGCTCCAGCATATTGTAGTTCAGCCTGGTTGAAAAGGGCTTGTCAGCCTTCATGATCACCACCCCCTCCCGGAATTCAGGGAAGAGAAAATGAGGTAGAGTCTTGTTGCCGCTCCCCTGGGCCGAAGCTACCGGAGCATCGACAGTGAGCATTGCGCAAACCAAAACAGTAGTAAATAGTATGGGTTTTATGTTCATGATATACACATTTGTCGTTACTGATAATAACCCGTAGTTCCTTTCTGGCAGCTAAATGATTGCCATCTCTGAAACCCGGAGGCCGATTATCCCGGTTCAAATATCAAAAATAAAAATTTACCTGCAAATTATTTGTCTCAAAAACCGTGCTGCAGATTATGGAGGGCGGCAATCAGACAGTCGTGGAATATAAGGATTGCCTTTATTCTGTTCAGGTTACTGGGCATTTCACCTTATCAGGATATTTTTTTATCATTTTAGGTTGATGCCCGTGAACTAAATCTAAAGTTGTCTGTCTCTAAATTAATTTCAGAATACCGGACTTTCAGTTTTATCAGAATATAACCTCATTTTATCTGATTTATGAACTTAATTTATAAAAGTCATAAAGACAAAAACAGTCTCCGAAGGTTTGGTTCTTTTTCTTGACGGATTTGCAGTACTGACCGGATGCAGGGAGGAGCCGGAGGCAGGAACCCTGCCACTTCTCGCGGCAACGAATGCAGAAGAGATAACGGTAAGCAGTGCCGTTGTAAACGGAACAGTACTTGCCAACGGATACTTCCTTGCCAGCCTTGTCTATGATGAATACCAGGCAGTCGAACTATGGACCTTCACGATGACAAGCGATAAATAAACCGGTTCTGTTACAAAAAGCAAATCATTATCTTCAATTCATAGTCCCCGTGGCCTTGCCCGGGGGACTTTCTGTTTTAATAATATATATTTGCGTGAAGAAAACAATTGAACAAACCGGCTGGTTTCCGGTTTGAAATGGGAAACATTATATTGCATTAAATAATAAACATCAAACACCCGAAATTATGAACCTGAAAAAAAACACACTTCTTCTGGGCGTTTCAGCCCTTATCATTGCCGGCATTGCAGCCTGCAACCAGACCCCGGCAAAGAAATCAGCAAACACCGGAACCGTATACTACAGGAACCTCCTCTTCAGTGAGACCCCTTGGGACACTGAAAGGGGATCAAGGGAACTGACCCCTGCAGAGGCAAAGGATGTCAACTGTTATAAATTCATCTATGATGATAACAGCCACCTCCTGTCGGTGGAATTTGTAAGGGGAGACGAACCTCTTTCATACGGCTCGCTCGGCGGTGCAGCAAAAATTACTTACGAATATTCCGATAACAAACAGATCAAACGCTTCTTTGACGAGAACGGCCAGCAAATTGAATCAGGCGGTGTCTTCACCGCTGAATATACCCTTGATGACAAGGGTGTCAGAACCGGACTTAAGTTCTTTGGAAAGGACGGACAACCGGTTGAAAACCGCAATAAGATCAACTACTATGTCTGGAAAATCCTCCCCGACGGCAAACTCCAGGAGAAAAGATATAACCTTGCCGGCGAGGAGACAGTCATGAACCCCTTCTGCCCCTTTTATGAGCTCAGATTCACCTATAACGACAAGGGTTATGTAATGGATATGGCCAACTACATGGGCGATACACTCTACAACTGTACGGCTGAGAACTGCGGTGACATAGGGGTGTCATACTTCGAGTTCGAACCTAATGAATTCGGCGACGTGCTTAGTTTCTCCGTGTACAATGTCACCGGACAGATGTCAAATCTCTACTGGGGATGGTCACGCAGGGTAAGCAAATATGACGAGAACGGCTATGTGCTTGAAACAGCTCTCTTTGACCAGGATAATGAATACGTCGGAGGCAAGAGCGTTCCTGTGACACAGTATTCTTATGATAAGTATGGCGCAGTGACTGAAGTAAGGAACATGGACAAGGACAGGAACATAATCAATAATCCTGCAAACGGTGTGGCAATCACTGAATATAAATATGACGAGAAGGGCAACCGCACGGAGACACTCAGGTATGACAGGGACAGGGTGGCCGTTGCACAGTAACCTCATACCCGGACTTACCATGAAAGAGAGAATAAGTTCATATGCTTTTATCCTGGTCCTGCTCACGACCTTTGCCGCAGGCTGTACAGGGAAGAAAAGCGACAAGAAAACCGAACCCGTAAAGGAGACTGCTGTCGCCCCGGCGCCGGCGCCGGGACAGGAGACACTTCTCCTGCTGAAGGAGCTTGAGGCGAGCGGCGATTACGTCAACAGCCAGCAGTTCCCCAGCCTGATAAAGACTTCAATAGTCTACGAAGAACTGGGTAAGAACAACCTGGTGATTGACCTCAGGCCGCAGGAACTTTATGCAAAGGGTCGTATCAAAGGAGCCGTGAACAAAAGCTTCAGTGAACTTCCGGAATACTTTGAAACCGGCATAAAACCGTTCGAATATGACAAGATTATCCTTGTTTGTGAGGATGGCCAGGCATCAAGTTATACAACCGCCCTCCTGAGGATGATGGGATACGGCAATGTCTATGCCATGCGCTGGGGAATGGGCGGGTGGAACAAGACCTTTGCTGAGGAGGGATGGCTCAAAGGTTCATCAGGCAAATACGAAAGCCGGCTTGATACTGTTACCCATGAGATCCCGGCCCCGGGGGCAATGCCTGACCTTGCCACGGGTCTGGCAACCGGGAAAGAGATAGCTGATGCGAGATTCAGAAAACTCTTTGAGGAGGGAACTGCACATATCCTGGTATCGGTTGATGAGATCTTCAGCGATCCCGCGAAATACTTCGTCATCAACCTTGAACGCAAAGACAAATATGACGCCGGACACATACCCGGCGCTGTAAGGTATAAACCTGAATCGACCCTGGGTTTTCCTGACATGATGGCAACCATCCCTCCGGACCGGACTGTTGTAATCTATTGCGGCACAGGCCACAACTCAGCCTTTGCCACGGCATTCCTGAGGTTGTTCGGTTACGATGCCCGCACACTCAGGTATGGGAACAACAGTTTCATGCATGACATGATGGTGAAGGAAAGAAGCACCCTCTCATGGCTGCCTTTCACACTTGCCGAATCAAACGATTTTCCAGTGGTGAAATAACCTGGAATATCCTACGACTGTTAAATTCCGGCCTGGCTTCCCGTCAGGCCGGAATTTTGTTTTCAGGGCGACGCTGCTCCCTGATCCCGGAGAATATAGACATTCCTGATCCCCATCTCACTGAGCACCATCCATACCCTGGCAGTGACTGATCCGTCATCGGAATAAAGCAGAACCGGTCCCTTGTTTTTACGGATCAGTTTCAGGTTTTCCTTTTCGAGTATCTCTGCCGGGGGGATCAAAACGGTCGTGCCCTTAGACTCTCCGGGAACCGCAGCTGTATTCCCGAGAGTGATCATGAGGACCTGATCACCAGCCCCTGCTATCTTATCTGTGCTGACCAGGTTCGACCCGTCAGCCGACGGAGCTGCCCACCTGGAAGCATCATACCTGAAGCTGCTCCGGCTGAAAGACCTTATCAGCACCAATGCTACCACCAGCAGCAGGATTGCCAGGATGAGCCAGTTTCGTCTCAGTAATTTCATCTCGGTTCGTTTTTAGTTATCTGATCATTCGCATCCGCCGTCGAGCTTCTTCGCAGAAAATTTCTTTGATTCCAGGTACTTCATTTTAAGGCTGTCGGGCAGACTGTTGAGTTCTGTAAACAACTCGCCAGCACGCCTCCGCGTCTCGAACAGGGCATTTTCCCTGGCCGTTATCCTTTCACCTGTAAACTTTGTATTAGTTACCGTGCTGATCCATTCATTGATGCCTCCGGCCATTACAAAACTGTTTGGATACCCCAGTCCCCGTGCAAAAACCAGGGCAAAGTCAGCTTCAAGGTCTCCGGTGGAATAGAAGATTGCTCGGATATCTTTGTTTCCAAGCCATTTTTCCGGGTCTGATTTGATGAACTCAGCGTAAGGCACATTGACCGCTCCCGGGATGGTCTGATTCCTGAATTCTCCGGCAGGTCTCAGGTCTATAAGCAGGAAGGCTGGATCCTCCCTTACTATCAGGTCAGCCACCTGGTCAGGAGTGACACTGGTTGTCTCATCAAGCACCTCAGTGAGGAGAGCATCCGGCTTTTCGGTGAAAGAGCGGTTCGCGGTCAAAGGCAGCAAGGCAAGGATAAGGCTAAGCAATACCAGTAATGCTGAGAATTCTTTGCGGATCTTCATAGCTTAAGTTTATATATCATTTGTTATTTCCGGGCGTGCAAATCTCCTTTCAGCCATCTCGGCCAGCCAGAACATGGCAGCGGCAGCAACTGTCAGAAGAAGGGTGAACAGTCCCGGTGAAATACCCATCACCTCGTTGATCTTCACCGGGCCCCTGAACTGAGCATTGGCCAGTCCTTCTATTACAGGCCAGCTTTCCGTGAAGAGGAAAGCACCCGTGAAGCCTCCGGCAACAAAAACCATCGCATCAATCTTGCCGATTGACATTGCACAGATTCCTGTTCCCGGACAGAATCCGCCCATGATGAACCCGGCTCCCATGATTACCCCTCCCACTATGGAGGCTGTGACATAAAACTCGTTTACATAAACCTGGTTCAGGTTGAGTATCCCGAAGTAACTCAGGAACTGTGACCCTATCAGGGCCACTATTGCGGCGGTGAAAAATACTTTCAGCACAGTGGTGTCATAGCCGTAAAACATGCCGGCAAGCTTGCGGCTTGATGAAAAGCCCGCCTGTTCAAGTGCAAAACCGAAACCCGTCCCGATCAGGAATGCCGTCAGCATATTTAACCATTCGGGAAATGCATATAATGATGATAGTGGTGCCATATTGGTTGGTTTGTTTGTTCTGAGTTATTATTCCTTACCTTAAATTTTCGATTGCCTGTTCTCGATTACCGATTTCTGACTTTATAAACTTTAGACCTTCAGACCTTGGACTATCTACTTTACGGACTTACGACTGTCATATCCAGTTCTTCCTGAAAAACCATGCAAACAGATAGGCAGAGCCGAAAATGGTGATCATTGTGACGAACCCTGCAACCGAGAGCACTGCCATCCCTGAAAGTGCCGCACCGCTGGTGCAGCCCCTGGCGAGCTGTCCGCCATAAACGAACAGCGCACCTCCGAGAAATGCAAATATCAGCCTCCTGGTCACGGAAATCTTCGGTGACTTTTCAACCTTAAGCTTCAGCCTGCCCGAAACGGCTCCTGACAGAAATCCCCCGGCAACCACCCCGAATATCTCCAGTGTCAGCCAGTTGGTCAGCGGTTTTTTACCGCCCTCAAAATATTTCGAATAGTAATCCGACTTTTCGACATGGCCCGGGCTGACCGCACCCACAATTGAAACAACGCAGTACTTGACCCCGCCGCTGGCTCCCAGGCCGCGTCCTGAAACAACCATTGCCGTCAGCAGGACTGCACCAAGCAGCACTCCTGCCAGGTATGGATTCATATAGTTCTTTTTCATGTCAGGTTGTAACTATGCATTAGGTTTTCCTGACAACAAAAATAAAACTATCTTCCGATCCGGAGGATTCCCGACATCAGATATTCTGAGGGATAATAAAATCACTTGCAGGGAGAAGGTTCACCACCAGAAATGTAACAGGTGACACTTGCCGTCCGGAAATAACATGACCTTTAGTTTCTCCTGAATGACCGGGTGAAAATTGTGATAAAGGTGAAGAGCTCCAGTCGGCCGAGAATCATCAGCAGCATCATAACAGCCTTGGCGAAACCATTGAAATGGGCAAAATTGCTCATGTTGCCTGAGGCACCAAGTCCGGGTCCGATGTTGGCAAGAGACGATGCGCTTGCCCCTAAAGATTCAATTACCGGTATGCCCGATAACTGCATGGCCAGGCTTCCCGCAATAAACATAAGAAGGTACAGAAATATAAATGCCGTCATCTGGTTTACGACTCCTTCAGGGACAATGTTTCCGTTAAGTTTTATTGGGATTACTGCATTCGGATGCTGGATTTTAATGAAAGTGTTCCTAAGGTTTTTCATTGCAATAATATGCCTTGCGATCTTTATTCCCCCGGAGGTTGAGCCCGTGGATCCCCCGCTGAACATGACCAAAAAGATAAAGAACAAGGCTACAGATGGAAATGCCATATAATCTGTAGTAGCAAATCCGGTGCAGGTTATCTGGGACGATACCTGGAAAAAGGCATCCCTGAATGACAGCTCCAGCCCCCTGTCAGTTTTAAGGAAGAGTATGGCAGAAACAAAAACAACTGCCACTGCAAGAGCAATAAGATAAATACGGAATTCCTCATTCCTGCGTACTCTTGTAAAATTCCGGGTCAGTGTATGGTAAAAAACAACATAACTGGTTGCACCGAGTATCATGAACACTCCTGTCACATACTGAATGAAAGGTGAAAACCCTCCCAGGCTTGAATTCCTTGTCGAAAATCCTCCGGTGGAAACTGTCCCAAAAGAATGGCAAAGACTATCGAATAAATTCATCTTCCCAATCAGGAGGAATATGACCTGAAAAAGGGTAAGTCCCAAATAAATGATTAGGATACGGTAGACGATGCCTTTCGCTCTGGGATGGATTTTCTCCTTCAGCGACGACTCAAGGCTGAAGAGATGGTATCCCGTAACCTTGAGTGACGGTAGTATCAGTATCACCAGCACTATTATCCCGATGCCCCCGATCCAGTGAGTCAGGCTTCTCCAGAAAAGAATGGAATAAGGCAGACTCTCAACATCCGTCAGTATTGATGCGCCGGTTGTTGTAAAACCTGATGTCGATTCAAAAAATGCGCTGATAGCTGAAGGGATGGTTCCGCTGACAATATATGGCATACTGCCGGCAAGTGAAAAGAGCACCCATGCGATGGAAACAATCAGGAAAGTATCCCTGTTGCTGATCTGCCGGGGATCCGCATTCCTGGAGATGAGGCGCAGGAAAATGGAAACAAGCCCGGTTACGGCAGACGACAACAAAAACGGATATAAAGGTTCCCTGTAAATGTAAGCCACCGGAAGACAGATCAGGAAGGACCCGGCTTCAATCAGGAGGATCGTGCTTAGAATTCTTGATATATTCAGCGGATTAATCAGCCTCATTTTATGCCATACTCTTGTACGGCACAAAATTCAGGCATAAACCATAAGCATAAAGTAAAGATTAATCAGGCATATATAAAGATTTTGTAAAGAACCCGGTGATCAGTCGGGAGTACCCCCGGCCATTTTACCCCCAGGCATGGACTTTGAGAACGGATTTTTAATGATCAGTTACCAAACCTGTATCCGATGCCGGATTCTGTTACCAGGAGAACGGGATTTGCGGGATTGTCTTCTAACTTTTTCCTGAGCTGGGCTATAAAAACCCGCAGGTACTGGGTCTGCTCCAGGTAACCGTACCCCCATACCTCCTTCAGAATGAACTGATGGGTGAGCACACGTCCGCTGTTTTTAGCCAGCAGTGTCAGCAATGAAAACTCGGTTGTGGTAAGTTTTACTATCTCCCCGTTTTTCCGGACTACATGGCTGATCATATCAATACTGAGGTCACCGAATTCCAGTGACGGTGTATCCTTCCACTCCTCACCTGATCTTATTGCCGCACGGATCCTGGCAATAAGCTCTCCGCTTCTGAATGGCTTTGTCAGATAGTCATTTGCTCCCTTATCGAGAGCGCTGACAATGTCTGCCTCCGAATTGCGGACAGACAGGATGATAATTGGTTTGGTATACCATTCCCTGAGCCTGACCAGCAACTCCAGTCCATCCATATCAGGCAATCCGAGATCAAGGAGAATTAACTCAGGATGATGAGTTGCTGCTGCTAAAAGTCCCTGCTTGCCATTCTCCGCAAAAAAGGTGGTAAACTCGTATGTTGACAGCGAGATCTCAAGAAGCCTGCGTATCTGGACCTCATCATCAATGATCAGAATTTTCCTGTTCTCTTTCATTCCACAAGTTTTAGTTCTTCCATATCAGGAATATCCGAAGGTATGGCAATTGTAAATACAGCCCCGCCATTGATTCCGTTCCCGACACGGACCGTCCCGTTATGAGATTCAACCAGACCTCTGACAATTGACAGTCCCAATCCTAAACCTCCCGATTTCGTTCCATCCACCCTGAAAAACTTATCAAACACATTGGGCAAAGCTTCAGGGGGAAATCCGGGGCCGCTGTCTGAGACAACCAGGATGAAATTCCCGTTGTCATGTGAAGCTTCCAGCTTTATCTCCATTGAACCTGAAGAGTACTGGCACGAGTTCAGCAGAAGGTTGTAAAGGACATGTTCCATCAGTCCGAAGTCTATTTTGACCAATGGCATATCGTCCGGAATTACCGTAACAAGATTAAACTGTTCAAGCTCCTGTTTCAGGTTTTGAGATACCTTGTTGACAAGGTCGTTCACATCACACCAGTCAAGCCGCAGCGATATCTTTCCGCTTTCAAGCCGTGACATGTTCAGAAGGTTTTCAATCAGGTGGTTAAGCCTGGCCGACGCCTTGAAGATCTCATTGTATAATTCTTCCCTGTTTTTTTCCGTTGTCTGTGAAATCAGCAATGTATCGGAGGCGCCCATGATTGTTGCGATTGGTATCCTGAATTCATGGGAGATCAGGTTGAACAGGGTGTTGTACAATTTGTCCGACTCATTCAGGATGCGGGCCTTTACTGCCAGTTCTCCCAAAAACTCGCGTTCAAGGGCGTTTGAGATCTGGGTGAAACAGGTGTCCCGGAAAGCAACCCTGTTACTGTAGGCCGCTTCATCAATCCTGAAGACTATCACCCCCGGATTAAGCCTGGTTCCGGTTAACGGATGGTAGGTCAGACCTGCCTCACTGAATACATCCGTGTACCGGCCTGCCCGTTCGGATTTTGTGAACACATGCTCAACAATATGCTTCTCAATTACCGGCAGATCTTTCTCATCCCGGGGGCGCGGGTTCAATTCGAGCCGGTTGTTGCCATCCTGAAGAATGTACCAGGAGTCTGCATTAAAATGATTTTTAAAGTCATTCCTCGCTACTTCCAGCACCTTCTCAATTCCGTTTGCCTTGGAAAGCTCCTCGGTTAGCTGAAACAGCGCATTAGTCTGGCTTTCCCTGTCCCTTACAAGCCTCTCCTGCCTGCGGATCCTGTTTGTCAGGATCCCGTTCAGAAGAGCAATGATGAAAAAGGAGATAAACATCAGCCTGTCTTCAGTCTTCTCAATATGAAAAGTATGGAAAGGCGGTATAAAAAAGTAGTTCCATGAGATTGCGCTTAATGTCGATGCCAGCAGAACTGGACCAATACCCATGAAAACAGCCAGCATGGCAACTACAAAGAGCAGAATGAATGAAACGATATGATAGCTCTGAGGATTTGAAAGGGGGCTGCAGATCAGGGTTGTCAGTCCGATGATCAGTACAACCAGCACATACTGGTAGAATCTTGTTTTAAACGGAATGCTCAGTGTCCGGCCGGTGTCTTTCATGACGTACCGCTTTTCAATATCCAAAGTTACTTTATTAATGCAGGAAGAGCAGGCTCCTCCGCATACAAAGGTGGGCCTGCTTTTATAAAGAGTTTGTTAAAATCCCCGCGATAGTTGCAAAGATTTAATAAAGATCCCGGAATGCATGATGGTTAATCTCCACTCATTGATGCCGGATACGATGCCGATGCCGGGGCCCGAAGGAAGTGACTCGCTGTTTCTTAATGCTTGCATGTAACCCCGGTTTTTCATAATCTCAGGATTCAGCCGCGCACACTCCATCGGAGTCTTTCCCTGGTATGCCTCCTGCTCAATGATTATTACCAGTGCTCCACCGGTGTTTTCTATCATTTTAAGCACTTCCCTGACACCAGCCACCCCTTCACCGATAATGGTGCTCCCAAATCGACTTTCTTCACCTGTCCTGTTAACATCCTTGAGGTGGACGAATTCAAACCTGCCGGAATAGCGATCTGCAACATCCCTTGCGATAGCGCCTCCGTTATATAGGTTTCCTGTATCCAGCTGCACCACAACAAGACCCGGATCTATGCTCCGCATCATGATGTCAAAAAGGCTCTCACCGCTGAATTTCTCGCTGAATTCAAAGTCGTAGTTGCGGTACCCGAACTTCATCCCCCGTTTATTGCACAGCTCACCGCACTTATTGAACACATCCATGAAGGCCATGAAATCGTCATAATTCCTTCTTATACTCTCCCCGAACCAGGGAGTGACAACATATTTCTGCCCGCAGGTGGCAGCATCCTCAACCGTCTGCTTCCATCTGTCGGAGAAATCGCTGGCAGCAGTATCCCGGTTGTTCTGACTGATCTCCGGATCGTACCTGAAGAAGTTCTCTTCGAACCTGTTGCTTTTGTACTGCTCCACGGCGAGAGCCTGAAGCCAGAACCAGATGACAAGTATAAAACCCTTGAGGCGATGTTCCCTGTTATTGAGAAAGAACTCAAGCGCCGTGGTATCACCAGGCAGAAACTATGTTCAAGGTCATGTACTCCGCCACCCAGGTGGAGATCTTTTACAACTATGTTCTGATAGCCACTCACCGGCGAGACCGCAAGGCCTATGGCTACACAACAAACCCCGACCACCTGGCAAGCACACACAGGTATCTCACCGAGTGGAACCCGGATAGATTTATCAAGTGGGGAGAGTCTGTTGATCTGTCAGTGAAGGTGTTCATAACAGGACTGATGGACAGTAAGTCACATCCCGAGCAGGCATACAAGGCCTGTCAGGGTGTTCTTGGCTTTGAGCGCAAGGTCGGCAGAGAACGACTTATCAATGTATGTCGCAGGGCCATTGAATATGAAAACTACTCCTATGGAGCCATTAAATCCATCCTTGAGAACAAATATGACATGATCACTTACGCAGAGATCACTGCCGATATCCCTTGCTCAGCTGACCGCAACCAGGACCCCGGACAACTGCTGCGCTTTGCCGAGTGTAGCTTCATCAGCAAACATGAGAACATTATCATTACTGGCAGCACCGGGATAGGTAAAAGTTACATTGCCACAGCCATCAGGCATCAGGTCTGTACCCTCGGCTTTAAGGTCTGCTATGCCAATCCCGGAAAGCTCTTCTCCAGGTTTAAGATGGGAAAGGCTGACGGATCCTATCTGAAAGAAATATCAAAGATAGAGCGTCAGGAGTTGCTTATTATAGATGACTCCGGACTTCTGCCCATTGACAGCGCCAACCGCCCGGCCCTGATGGAAATAGTAGAAGACCGCCACTAAAGAGCCTCTATGATAATAACATCACAGCTGCCGGTTAACTGCCGGCATGAAGTAATCGGAGAGAAAACCGTGGCCGATGCCATACTCGATCGCATCGTACATGATGCACACCGGATAGAACTCCGGGGTGAGTCTCTGCGAAAGACCAGGAGTTGATAACCGGATATGAGATATACTGGTCGGTTATTGTTCAGCGTATCTTAGTGTCACAATGAGCTTTCCGGTTTCCGTGCCCGGGATGACCCTCATTTCCATTTGTCCGGTCACTTTTGTACCGACACCAAGCGGTGACAGGGTGTCTGTCACAGTTGCCCTGTCTTCTGAACCGATCAGTTCCGCGTTTGTCAGCTCCCCTCGCCAGAGTACCGGGCCGAAGGTGTGCCTCAGCGTATACTCACCCGGCACAATGCTGTCAAAGACATATTCATTCAGGCCCTCCTTTATCATCTTTCTCCCGAGCATCTGCCTGCCCATGGCAAGCTCTATCTCTGCGCCCCTGCCCATTGTCTGTTCTGTTCTTTCCCTGAAATAATCGGTTCCGCTGTCAAATGCCTCGACCCTGAAATAATACTCCGGGGTCTTGTTCAGGCTGTGTATTGTTATGCTGTTTGCATCATAAACCATATAGTTGTTGTAGAGCTTGTCAGGCTCGATACCGTAACGAACCACATAGCCGTCTGCCCCCATGGCCTGATCCCAGAGGATTGTGGCATCACGCCGGTCCTCCTGACTTCGCACGACATATACATCATTAACCTTGCTGAATTTGGCTGTTCCCGGATTGCCGAACACCCTCAGATCCTTGACTGCAAATTTCCCGCTGTCAGGAGTGAACATGTTTGTCAGCTTAAGGTACCTGGCTTTTACCGGTTCACCGAGTTCAGTGTAATCGTGCCTGTTATCGGTGGTATTATTGCTCTTGTCAATCAGCATAGTCCAGCTCTTGTTGTCACCTGAAATCTCCAGCGTATAGGACTGATAACGCGGGGTTTCGGTACTCATAGCCACAGGCCTGTTCTGCCCCGGTGCCATGCCCGGTGCCACGCCCGGCCCCATGCCCGGCCCCATCCTGAAGGGAAGGCGTGCATCATGCTGGTCAAAATTGATCTGTATTGCATATAACTCACATTCACTGCCAAGGTCTATCTTCATGAATTCACCGGGGTCACCTGTAGCAGCGCTCCAGTGTGTAAGGAAGCTTTCATCAACAGCATTTGAAACGGGAAAACCGTCCAGGGAGGTGGATGCTTCCGCATATTTCTTACTGGAAAGGAGCATCCATCCGGTAAAGTTATCATCTACAGGGTTTTCCCTGACCCCTGGAAGATACTGCGGATAGTCACCGAAGGCAGTGTTGGAGTGCATTATGCCGTCAGCATCTACGGCTGTCGGGAAAAGGGCGAGATCGCTGCCGCCCCTTCCGCCGTAGAATGAAGGCACCATTGCGATAGTCCACAGGTTCCCGTTTTTATCGTGGAAAGTGCTGCCATGGCCGGCACCCAGCATGAATCCGGTCGTTTTGAATGTCAGCGGATTATGTTCAGAGTATTTAAACGGACCGAGAGGACTGTCTGCCATGTAAACTCCATGGGAATAAGTTGAGAATTCAAGGCCGATCGCAGCATACTGCAGATAGTATTTACCATTGTGCCTGATCATCCAGGGACCTTCAATCCATGGCGACTCTTCCGGGAAATATTGCCTGTGGCTGAAGAAGGGAAATATTACGTCCTCTTTTCTCCTCCTCTCAAAACCATAGGATTCGTAATCGCCAAAGAAACAGACCACAGGTTCTCCTTTCTCCCTGAATCCGTTCTGCGGATCGAGTTCCACCACCTGGAATGGCAACACCTGCGACCATCCCCAGTACATATAGAACCTGCCGTCATCATCGATAAACATATCCGCATCACCATAATCACGCTGATAAGTTCCGACCTTTGTCCAGACTCCGTTCTTCGGGTCAGTGCTGCTGAACACATCATGCAGTCCTTTATCGCCTGATGCATACAGAGTTTCACCGTCGGTGGCTACCGAAGGACATCCTCCCGGGAAATCGGGGACGCTTACATAGGTCCAGTCTCTGAAATTTCCGGAATACCAGTATCCCCTTCCTCCTGTTATAAAAAGATAATAATCATCCTTATAGATCACTACAACGGGTTCACCTGCCCTGCGTGCCCTCTCCGAATCAACGGATAAAGAGATCGGGTTGCAGAATGTTAAAGGCTTATCGGTAATGGAGACGGTAAAAGTCCCGGGTTTAGCGGTGCTGACCGATTCCCTGCTGCATGAAGCGCCGGCAATCATTGTCAGGCTTGCAAGCAGAATTAATGTTTTGAATGTCCTTTTGTACATGATCAGGCAGGATTAAGTTAATTTATATTAAAGATTGTCCATCTTTGAAAGGAGATACAACCAGGCATGCTATATTCATGAGAAAATAAATATGATAAGGCGGTTTCTGCAAATTTTATTAAGCTGTTAAAATATGATATAATTAAAAGAAAACCAAAGTCGGATATATGTTATTTGACAACAATGATAAGAGCACATTCTGCGTCGGTACACGGCATGCGAATGCGGGTAGCGTTGTCCGGAGATATCATGTATCTTTTTGTTTTTGTATGAGCAGGCTCCTTTTGCAGATCAATATTCCATTTTAAGAATAATAAAACCCTGACAAAATCATGAAAAGATTCTCTTTTATTCTTATGTTCTTTGGGACACTGGTATTAGCTTCATGCAGTGATTCAAATCCCGTTCTGAAAATTGAAGGCGGACAGGTGACCGGCGTTCAGACACCAACTGAAGGTGTGATAGCTTACAAAGGTATTCCCTTTGCAGCGCCACCGGTGAGCGACCTGCGCTGGAAGGAACCCCGGCCGGTCATACCCTGGGAGGGTGTAAAGGTAGCGGATAAGTATGGTGATGCCGCATCGCAGGTAACATGGGATCCCCAGAGTTTTTACGGAAGGGAATGGCGGGCCAGCGGTTCTGTTCCGTTTACCGAGGACTGCCTTTATCTTAACATCTGGACTCCGGCTGCCGGAAAAACAGGGAAGAAGCTGCCGGTGGCAATGTGGATACACGGTGGCGGATATCGTGAAGGTTTTTCCTATGAGCCGGAAATGGATGGTGGTGAGGACTATGCTTCGCGCGGTGTGATCCTGGTACAGGTTACCTATCGCCTCGGAGTAATGGGTTTCTTCTCACACCCCCTGCTGTCTGCAGAAAGCACCAATGGTGTCTCAGGCAACTATGGCCTGCTTGATCAGGTGGCAGCGCTGAAATGGATTCATAACAACATATCGCAGTTCGGTGGCGACCCTGACAATATAACCATCTTCGGCCAGAGTGCCGGCGCCGGCAGTGTACAGTCACTGTGCGCTTCACCATTGTCAAAGGATCTGATAAGCCAGGCAATAATCATGAGTGGAGGCGGACTCAGCGATATCAGACCGGGTATCGCACTTGATACAGCTCAGCTGGCCAACAAGAATATGATGGACTTCTTCAATAAGGTCACCCTTGATGAGATGCGTGCTCTTCCATTCGATACACTGCTGAAGATGTCAGATGATTACGCAGCTGCAACAGGCAAAAGGGTGATGTGGGGCCCAGTCATAGACAATTATCTCATGACCGGCACCTTCAGCACCGTTGCACGTGCCGGCGGAATTGCAGACATACCCTATATGATCGGATTTACGGCAAATGATATGGTCGATATGACGAAACCTGTCGGGGATTTCTGTGCGCTGCGTGCAGATCAGAGCGACAAGCCGGCATATGCGTATCTCTTTGCCCGGCCCCTGCCGGGAGATACCAGCGGAGCCTTCCATTCAGCAGATCTGTGGTATGTGTTCCATTCCCTGAGGCATAGCTGGCGTCCTTTCACAGCGGGCGACGAGGAGCTCAGCAGCAGGATTGTCGATTTCTGGACCAATTTTGCCAAATATGGCAATCCTGACGGCAGCGTGGAAGGCATCTGGACTCCCTATACCAAAGACAATCCTCAATTCATGGTACTCAATGTTGACGGAGACAAAGCATCTTTTACAATGACTGACAAGCCTGAGTTCAAGGGCGGTGGTTTCCCGAGATAATTACTTCCTGTATAATATCATGAACAAAAAAATAAGACTTGAGAGCCAAAGTAACTCACCATCAAAAACAGTAACAATGAAAAATACAAATTCAAGAAGAGCTTTTTTAGGCAAAGCAGCCTCTGTTGCTGCTGCTGCTGCAGTTGCCCCTATGGCTGTTTATGGAAATGGCCTTGAGAAGGCTGTGGACCAGGCACAAAAATCATCCGCCCCCGCTGACCTTAAGATCACAGACATTAAGTGCGCCTATATCCGCGGCAGTCTCTTTGTGAAAATTTACAGCAACCAGGATATCTATGGGTGCGGCGAGGGAGTGGATGCCATACAGGGAACCTATCACCTGGTTCAGAATATAGCGAGAAGGCTTAAAGGTCAGAATCCGCTCAATATCCACAGGATCTTTGAGGAGATCAGGAGGGCAGGCTTTTTCGGAGGAGCACAATCAGGAATGTATGTTGCCGTCCTTTCTGCATTTGAGACGGCACTGTGGGATCTTGCAGGCAAAGCACTGGGAGTCCCGGTATATCAGTTGCTCGGCGGAAAATTCCGCGATAAGATAAGGGTCTACAGCGACACGGCGCTCTACAGGAACAGGTTCCCGACACCAAAGGACTTTGCCGACTCTGCACTTGATGCCGTTAAAAATTACAATTTCAACGCATTGAAATTTGACCTTGATTACGTCAGCGATCCGGACAAATACGACCGGTACAACTGGACAACCAGTCCCGGGGAGGTTCAGAGAATGTATGACCAGCTCGCAGCAGTAAGGGAGGCGGTAGGTCCTAAAATAGATATCTGCGTTGATATGCACGGACGATATGATTATGTGGCCGCCCAGGCGGTGGCAAAGAAGGTGGAGCCCCTGAACCTGACATGGCTTGAAGAGCCTGTTCCCGCAGAGAATGTTGATGCCTACAGGAGGATAACTGAAGAAACCACAACGCCTATCAGTGCCGGTGAAAATATATACCTGGCTTATGGGTTCAGGAGGCTTCTCGAAATCGGCGGGGTGGATATCGTAATGCCTGACATGCAGAAATGCGGAGGGCTTGGGGAAGGTCAGCGCATTGCCAACCTGGCAAACCTGTATTACATTCCTTTTGCCCCGCATATGGTTGCTTCATTCCTGGGTGCAATGGCATGTGCTCACGTGTGCGCTTCGGTGCCCAACTTCATGATCATGGAGTGGCAGTCATACTTCCATACCACACCTATGTTCAAGGAGATTGTGATCTATGATGAAAGTGACTGGGTGAAGGACAGTTTTGTGACGGTTTCAAATAAACCAGGGATTGGTGTAGATATCAACCAGGAGGCAATGAAGAAGTATGCAGTACCAGGTGTACCGTTTTTTGAATAATACTGTATGTGACAGTGGTTCTTCCTGATTCCGGACAGATTACCTGTCTGTTACTGAAATAATTGTGAAGGCACTGCCTTTCAAACCACCGGCTGTAAACCCCTCGATGAATACCAGGTAGTCACCGGGTTCATCTGAGGTATAAAACTCAGCGACTGCTTTGCCGTACCTGTCTGTTTTTATGTCAGGATTCCAGTAAAGGGTGTTTCTATAGTCGGGAATTCGGCTCTCTCTCTGTTTAACAGACAGGTATTCAGGAGAATAAAACGACGTTCCGGAGAAAGGTGCTTCAAATTCCTGTCTTAAAACATGCAGTCCGTTTTCAGTAACGCTAACGTTGCCCTTAACAGTTTTTATATCTATGATCCCTCCCAGCGATATATCTGAAATGTAGTACCTGTTGTTGAGCACATTTATCTTCTCTATTTCATCCGGAGACAGATTAAGAACAGCATCATGGTCATAGGCCGGCACTCCGTCAACAAGTACCAGGGGTGTTTCCAGGTACGTGCCGTCAGGCGATTTGTAATTCATCCTGATGCTGCTTTTACCGTCAGCCGACGAGATTCCGATAACCTGAACGAGTTCCCTGGCTATCTCCCTTACGGATTTCAGTTCAATAAAGTCGGCAAGCCGAACTGAATAATCAGGTTCACCATAAAAATCCGGAGCTCTGCTTTGTTTGCTGGCATTAGTGGCAGGAGTCATCAGGGGCTTGTATATCGCCTGAACCTGCATGCTGACAATTGCTTCGTTTAGTTCCGAAAGTCTTGCCGTATCAATGAAAAAATGTGGAGGCTCATACCTGTTATACACCTGGGGGAAAGGGTCGTTCAGCTCAATATAATAGTCGGGCAGATCACGACGTAAAGGCTGGATGACTATCTCATGTCTTCCCAATTCCCTGATTATAAAGTTAAAAACGCCATTTTCATCAGTCTTGGTGAATCTGCAGAGAGCACTCTTGCCAACCAAGGACAGTACCATATTCTCCCTGGCAAGAGGTTCTCCTGTGACCGTGTTGTATATAACCCCGCTGATAAGATGCCCCTCAGGTTCAGGAAGGTACAGCGGTTCTCTGCCGGAGGGGCCTGCTGCCTGCCCGGCAGGTGAAATGAAGCTGCAGAGACTGGTCTGACCGGTCCTGTCATGCGTAAACGATTTGACAACCGTAACCATAAGATCACTCTCTACCGGGTCACCTTCAGGATCCTCAGTTGTGATCTGAATCCCGACTTTCTCCCTCGGTCTGAAGACAGACTTGTCCACATTCACGTTGAATACCGGCAACAATATTTTATCAGATTCAGGCCTCCCGTCAACTGCCGCTTCACTGACAGTATTTACAGAAACAGCGAGTGTTGTATCCGGGACGTGCTCACGGGGAGGTACCCTGATATGCTCAATATTTATAAACGGATTGATGACAGAGATCTTCCTGCACGCAAAAAGATCAGGCGAAAAATTCCGCATCCAGTGTGTGCAGGAACTGATATAATAGTTGCCGGTTCTCAATGTATCAGGAATTAATAATTCTCCTGACCCTGATGAACCGTTCATCCAGATCTTTACCTGAGAAACAGGATTGGCTGAATGATCAAGGAGACTGACGTAGGCAACCTTGCTGAAATCAGACGGACGTTGAGTAAGTCTGTCAGAACAAAATACCTTGAGGTATACCAGTTCTCCGGAAATATAGATATCGCGGTCCGTGGTAATATAGAGTTCCTCACTGAAGTAATTGCTGTTTAATGTAACCGTGTGTGAATCTGAAGTTTGGGAAAATGATTCAGATATTAATGCACATATGAAGACGGCAGATACGGGAAACCTGGCAATCGGCGATGATCTGATATTTCGGAGGAATCCTTTCATATACTTAAAGGTCATTCCATATCAATCCAGAAATCAGGCTTGTTGGGATTACCGGTTACAGTGCAGTCAGCGCAATAGTCCTTGACAAAAATAAGCTGTCTCAAAAAACCGGACTCATCAGGAAGCCAGTCAATAAAAATATATCCCGCATCAACGACTATATTATAGAGTTGGTTGAAGGTCACCGGCTTTGACGGTTTATTGGGGAAATCATCTGAAGGACTTAAAAACAGAATGTCACAGCCATAATCAAATTGCCGGAGCTCGAGTGAATCCACTTCACGGCGTGTAATATAGATCGAAGCCTCCCTGACCGCAGACACCTGGAAATATCCAAGCACCTGCTCTCCGGGCCTGGCAGGGTTATGAAGGTTACCGTAGATCTGAAAGGGCTGCCTGTCAAAGATATCACCTCCGGATGCGTTTATCTGTTTCAGGTAATCCCGAAATTCATATTCACTTTTTGATATGGAATACTGTTTGACCTTAATGTAATATTGAATCATCAGCCGGTCAGCATCGTCAGAGGCAATAAACAGCAACGGATGCTTTTCAAATCTGCTGCTCGCATCTGCTTCTGCTGATCCCAAAATTATCTCATCTGAAAAATTATTTCTCCAGCATCTGATGTTGCCAGGCTCTGTTACCGGAACTATGTTATTTTCATCTATATAATCAAATAATTTATTGAAAGGAACCCGGATTTTCCACCACTCTTCATAAGTCCAGCGAAGATAGGTCCCCCTGGCCGGTTTTTCTGAGTCTAAATAAATCCTTAATCCTTCATGGAGAATTCCGTCATCAAGGGTTTTCTTGTCTTTGCCATAGTAGAGACTGTCTATTGCAGGAACTTCTTGCATGGTGACCGGATCAGACTCATAGTGCTCTTCACCTTTACTGATATGCAGGGTATATGATCTTCCCTGTGAAGCCCTGAATGAGAGGCTGTCAGATTTATAGACACCGGGAAATTCTTCACTGAACAGGAAACTCGCACCGAGATCATCCTTTACGGTCACTGTCGCACCTGGTACTCTTTCCGGGGTTTCATCAAGACTTGCCGTGGTCCGCGAAAGAGTGCAGTAATATGTGGCATTCTCATCGGTGATAAGGGCATCAACCACAAGCAGTGACGTAAAGTCCTCCACCCTGGGAATAAACGGATCAATACACCGGTAATGAGTTCCTGCCATTATCAGAACTCCGGCAAACAGCGCCCATTTTCCCGTGTGCCTTCTCATTGAATAACAGATGATTTATCTGGTTTCTTCATGCCCGGGGCAAAACAAACAAACCTGAACAATTTACTACTTCAGACATGCGTAATTGATTGTCAATGATGACAGTAAAATTACAGGAAAAATGCCGGCCTGCAAATAAATCTCGCTAACTTTGATTGTAATTACATTGGGAAGAAACAGGTTTTTAAGAAAATGCCTTTGTTATGAAGCTGCAGGACACCGTTTTGTACCGTATGAGAAGAAGTTTATTATTCCTGGCTCTCCTTCTGGTTTCAGTGTCTGGATATGGACAACAGCGAATCGCTTATCCGGGTAATTCGGGAAATGGATCAGGTGACACTATCGGAAATTCTCAGAGGGAGCGGGTACTCGGCTTTTATCTCAGAAAAACGGACACCCCGAGGGATTTCATTGACGGTAAGGGTTACCATCCTTATTATTTGCGTTCCCGTACTACACCTGTTCTCAGAGCTGGTGAAGACCGGACAGCCTCACTGACAATCCACGGTAGAACATATGATAATATTGTATTGCATTACGATACCTTCACTGGTGAGGTAATTTATACTGACGACAGCCTTATATATGACAGCAAGGTGCGTTTTGTTGCACTTAACAGCAACAATATCAGTCGGTTTGATCTGTACTTCCGGCTTGATACAATGTCATTCAGATACTTTGGGAAAGACCCGGAAACGACTTTCAATCTGCAGGAGGGTTTTTATGAGGTTGTGCGTGATTTGTCCACGCGATTCATTATCAGGCATGTTTCAACATCTTATATCTCTTATAGCAAGACTGAAGAATACACATATGCTCCTGTCAGCTATATAAGGATCGGCAACGGTTTTTCAATGATAACCTCCAGAAAACAGTTCATCAGTTTATTTGGCGACAGGTCTGAAGAGATAAGCCATTTCCTTCGCCAGAAAAAAATCAGGATCCCAAAGGCAGACAAAAGACAAATCAATGATGTCTTAAAGTATTATGAAAGTCTTTAAGCATGCATCATCTGATATTATGAGAAAGCTGTGGCTCTCTTTGGCGCTTATTGCAGCAGCCGCTAATTCAAGCGGGCAGGAGAGCAATATTACCCTCCATTTTGACCGGATCATTTTTCGTGAACTTATTGATACACTGGAGAATCTTGTCGAAGCCAGGTTCTATTGTTCTGACAAACTGGCTGACACTCTTACAGTTTCGGTCGATTCCCGCAATGTCCCGTTTAAGGAATTCATTGAAAAAACATTAGCCGGGGCAGGACTGTCATATTTTATTACAGATGACAACAGGGTAATCGTGTCGGAGGGCCGGACTGTAAAGACAAATTTTGCAGAAGCCTATCTGGCGTACCTGAAGAGGGGTTATGCAGGGGATGACACTTTAAAGTATTCGCTGCCCCCGGCAAACGAAAAAGAAAGTGTCGTAAGTGACGAATACCGGATCTTCCGGATAGGTCATAAGTCAGCAGCAGACAGGGGCACAAGTGCAGTACTGTCCGGAAAGATTATCAGCAACTCTGACGGTGAGCCTGTCAGCGGCGCAATTGTCTATGACGGAAAGCTCAGGACAGGCACAATGTCGGACAATGCCGGCAATTATTCCATTACCCTGCCAAAAGGACAGCATCAGATTGAGTTCAGGATGATCGGAATGAAGACAACAAGGCGGAATGTGATCATCTATTCTGACGGGGTGCTTGATATCGGATTGTCTGATGACCAGAACATGATCGATGCAGTGGTAATTACCGGCAGCCGTGACAATATCAGGGAAATCAGGTCGGGTATTGAACAGATCAATGTGAAGATGCTTAAGCAGATGCCAATGGGACTGGGAGAGGTTGACATACTAAAGAGCTCATTACTGTTACCCGGCATTCAGACGGTTGGAGAAGCATCTGCCGGGTTCAATGTCCGCGGCGGAAGCACTGATCAGAACCTTGTTTACTTAAATAATGCCCCCATCCTGAATACCTCTCACCTGTTTGGTTTCTTTTCAGCTTTTAATCCTGATCTCATCACTGATGTTACAATATATAAAAGCGGGATGCCTTCAAAATACGGGGGCAGACTGTCGTCAATCATGCTGATCAACCCTGCCGAAGGTAACAGCGAAAGGATAAAGGTGAGCGGAGGGATCAGCCCGGTTGCGGGAAGACTACTTGCTGAAGGCCCGCTGCAAGGGGATAAGACTACCTTTATAATTGGCGTCCGGACAACATATTCCGACTGGCTCCTGGGATTGCTTAAGGATTACAGGATCAATAACAGCCGTGCCGGCTTTTATGATTTACAGGGTTCAGTAAGCCATAACCTGAATGAAAAGAATTCCTTTTACCTTTCGGGTTATCTGAGCAGGGATAAGTTCGACTATTACACGGAGACTGCCTTCAGGTATGGAAACTTTGCATCAACATTAAAATGGAACCACAAATTCAGAGCAAATCATTCTGCCAGTTTCTATGCCATTGTCAGCAACTACAGGTACCAGGTTGCAACCTACGGCGATTCGACCAGGTACAACACTCTTGATTACAAACTGGGCCAGAGGATTTTAAGGGCTGACTTTCTCTGTGAAACTCCTGATAAACATAAAATAGAGTACGGCGCTGACGCAATCTTCTATTCACTGCAGCCCGGCGAGAGGAAACCGTTCGGGGATTATTCAACGGTCATTTCGAAAAAACTGGAGATAGAACAGGCAGTTGAGCCTTCGCTTTATATCAGTGACGAATTCGAGATAACTCCGCTTCTGTCTGTTTCAGGGGGTATTCGCGGGACACTTTTCACATCGTTCGGCCCGGGTACCGGGTTCAGGTATAGTGAGGATACTGAAAGACTGCCGGAAAATATTACTGATACTGTCAGTTATGACCGCGGCGCGATAGTGGATTTTTATCCCCGGCTCGAATTAAGGCTTTCATCGAGATATGTCCTTTCAAACCAGTCATCGGTGAAACTGGGTGTTCAGAGGGTGTATCAGTACATCCATATGATATCAAATACAACTTCAATATCGCCAACAGATATTTGGAAAATTAGTGACAATTATATAAGACCGGAGAGTTGTGACCAGTTGTCGCTGGGTTTCTATTACAACCTCCCCGGGAATGATATTGAGACATCGTTTGAAGCCTATTATAAAAAACTCGCGAATATCCTTAACTACAAGGGAGGTGCCATCCTCATAATGAATGAACATCTTGAAACAGATATCATTAACAGTAATGGAAAGGCTTACGGTATTGAACTGATGGTCAGGAAGCAGTCCGGGGCGCTGACCGGATGGCTAAGTTATACCTGGTCAAGGGCTCTGCTGAGGGCTGACGGGGAGTACCTAAGAGAAAAAATAAACGGGGGTGCCTGGTTCCCGGCTGATTACGACCGGCCTCATGACGTGAATTTTGTTGCCAACCTGAAGCTGACACGAAGGTTTAATTTCACAACAGTTTTCGACTACAGTACGGGCAGGCCGATTACATTCCCTGTTGCTTTCTTTAATTTCAACAACACCGATAACATATATTATTCCCGGAGAAACAGTTACAGGATGCCTGACTATGTTAGGGTTTGGTGAATAAGTCTTTTATTTTCTTGCCTGTAATTCCATCCTTTCGATCACCAGGTTCAACCTGGCCAGAATAAATGGCTCAAGAAGGGTATTTAAAATTGAGAACAAAAAGTCCTTAC